>NZ_CP012358.1:1115000-1817500 GCF_001267175.1 Thiopseudomonas alkaliphila
TGCTCTTTGCAAGGCCGCATGCAAGCTAGGCTGCGGCTCCCTTAAACCAAGACTTAAGTTAATTAGCTCTACCTGCTGCTCTAACAACCAATCAATCCCTGCCACCACCTGCTCAACCGAGGTACGATGATCCTGATCAAATACCTGTGCTACCGCAAACTGCGTCCTGGGCTGATGCATGCGAATAATCTCGATGACTGCACTGCCATGGCCGGTAACATCAGGCTGCACAGGGGTTTGCTCTACTCCTTTAGCGGTCAGCATAAGACGTTGACTGGCAAATACATAAGACGCTTGCTCTAGGCTATAGCCACTATCGACGATGCCAATGCGCTTAAACATGACTCATCACCTTAGCTAAATTTTTCTGTGTCAATTGGCCATCACGCAAGAGCCAGCAAGCATCAGCTTGCTGCCAGGTATGACTGCGATGACTAATAACAATCCGTGTGCAGCGGGCAAATAAGCGATCGACTTCTTGCATGATACGCAGCTCTGTTGCTTCATCCACCGCTGAAGTGGCTTCGTCTAGAATCAGTAATATTGGTTGCTGTAATAATGCCCGCGCAATTGCAATACGCTGTTTCTGCCCACCTGACAACTGCTGCCCGCGCTCGGCAAGTGGAGTATCAATGCCTTGCGGTAGCTGATCAAGCAGTCCTTGCAACTGCACCTGCTGCAACACCGCTAAAATTTCTGCATCGGTCGCTGCAGGCGCCACATAGCGTAAGTTGTCCGCTAAGCTGCCACGAAACAATACAATGTCTTGGCTAACCACCGCGACTTTGCGCCGAAACGCGGCTAAATCAAACTGCTGAATATCCTGTCCATCCAGTAAAATAACCCCTTCTTGCGGCAAATAAAAGCGCTGCAATAAATCAATCAAGGTGCTTTTTCCAGCCCCTGAACCACCAACCAAGGAAATTTTTTGCCCCGCTTGAAATTGCGCGTTTACCTGAGACAAGGTCGGCTCAGCACGCCCTTGATGAGTAAAGCTCACGCCCTGCAATTCAATCCTGCCTGGTGACTCAATTGGCAACGGACGCGCTTGTTCACTCGTTACAGCAATTGGTGCTGCTTGTAACTCTTGCACCCTAGTCAGGCTGACACTCATTCGCTGAATGGAAACATATAACCCTAACAAGCTTTGTGCCGGTCCAATCACCATACCCAAATAGGTCGAAAAAGCGATTAAAGCTCCAAGCTGCCAAGTCCCTTGAATCACCCAATAGCCGCCAATAATAAAGGCCGTTGCCCGAGTAATGGAGGTCAAAAGATTGGGTACCGCCTGCGTAAAAAACTCAGTTAACTGTAAACGCAGCAATTGCTGCAAATAATTACCTGATAACTCACGCAAACGCCTAGCTTCACGCTCTTCTTGCACTGCGGCTTGAATAAATTTCATCGCTGGCAACGTTTCCACCATGAACGAAGAAATATCACTGGCCTTTTCACGTAGCGCTCGACTATTGCTTTCAACTTTACGTCGCATCCAACGCAGCCACAGCAACTCAAGCGGCACTAGCACTAAAACTAATAAAGCCAACTTCCAAGATAGGCTTACCAACAAAATAAGCGCGCCTAATAATCCTAATAGATTGGAAATTGCCGAAAATAACGCATCCACAGCAAAACGCTGAATCTCTGCCACATCGCCATCTAAGCGTGTAAACAAATCGCCCATTCGCCATTGACTATAAAAACTAGGCGACAGTTTTTGTAAGTGTTGATAGAGCGCATCACGCAACGAAAATAAAATCTGTCCAGATAATCGGGTATGCAGGTAACGACTTACACCTGATAGCACAGTGCCTAATATCCCTACACTAACCATCGCTAAAGCCACTGCCAACAAGGCATTAAAGTTGCCCGCTACCAGGCCATCATCAATCAGCATCTTAGTGAGCCACGGCTGCAACAAAGTAATGCCAGAGGCGATTAATGACAGCAGTAATAACCCATAAACAGCAGTTCGATGTGGTTTTACAAACTGGTACAGCCAGTGCAAGGCATCCGCTAATCGTGCCTGTTCTTGGCTACTAATCAGCTTTGCTAGCCAGCGCGTCATATGTTGTCCAACTGCTTTAATTTACGATATAAAGTGGCTCGGCTAATGCCTAGCTCACGCGCTGCCGCACTAACATTGCCTTCATGATTCATTAGAGCTTGGCGAATTAATTCGTTTTCATTACTACGAATGCAGGTACCAGCATCTTGCGGTAAGGCTTCTTGTAATTCTTCTAACAAAGTATCGGGTAAATCATCTAAATTAAAATACTGCTGTTCAGGCTCAGCTAGAGCAGCCAAAGTGCGCATCACCATTTCTAGCTGGCGAATATTTCCTGGCCAATGATAATCTGCAAATAAGCGCTGCAAATCAGCACTTAAGGTCACCTTAGTAAAACCTTCTCTGGCTAAAAACAACTCGCATAACTGAGATAAATCATTCCGCTGTCTGAGTGCTGGCAGCTGCATGCTCATGCCGTTAATTCGATAGTACAAATCTTCCCGAAACGATTTATCCGCAACATGTTGCCGCAAATCACGGTGAGTCGCACAGATTAAACCAATATTTAACGGCTGCTCTTGAGCCCCGCCTAAAGGAGTAAAATGACGCTCTTGCAGTACACGTAATAAACGCGCCTGTAGCTCAACAGGCATATCTCCGACCTCATCTAGGAATAATGTGCCACCCTGCGCCTGCTGCAGGCGACCAGCCATTCCGCCACGACGCGCACCAGTAAATGCCCCCTCTTTATAACCAAATAGCTCAGACTCGATTAAACCTTCAGGTATAGCTGCACAGTTAACCGCAACAAAAGGCTGCCCTGCACGACTACTTTGATTATGCAGATGACGGGCAATTACCTCTTTACCTGTACCGGTCTCACCTAATAATAAGATAGGTAAATCTTTGGCAAAACCACGCTGAGCTAGTCCTAGATTTTTTTCAAACTTTGGGTTGGCTGAAGTCAGATAGCTCGGCTGTTTTTTCACTTTAGCCGGCGCATAACTGGCTAAAGCATCGGTTTCTGGCATTTGCAAAATTTTATAAAACAACTTGCCACGTTTGGTTTTCAAGCTACCAGACAAACCTTTAGTAATCCGCTTCAGCGCGGGGACTCGTCCACCTAAAAATGTCTCGCAGGATTGCCCTAACAATAACTCCCTTGGCTGGCCTAAGAGCTCGCAGGCTGCATCATTCACGGCCATAATATGGCCATCTAAACTAACTGAGAGTAAACCCTGCCAGGGTGAATCCAAATAATTAGGACTGCAATGAAAAGCCAAACGTATATGCTCGCTTTGGCTACTGATAAACAAACGTCGGTCAATATAGCTAGCGGTTAAAGTCAGCATAAGTAAGCTGTCTTGAGTCTCAGGTAAAGCCCCTTTACGCGCCAAGCTCAAAACACCTGTTACTGCGCCGTCGGCATCATTGAGCAATACCGAAGAGCATGAATAACGCTCTAAACGCTCCAGAAAGTGTTCACCACAATTAATCAGCATAGGCTGCGCTTCGACTAGCGCAGTTCCTAAAGCATTAGTCCCACGGATACTTTCACTCCAACATACCCCTGGTGCTACATCACTGATTTCTTGCTGCTGCTCCGAACGCCCTTCCACACTTAAAATAGTCGCTTCGCGGTTCGCTAAAATAAATAACGCATCACTTTGAAAGCTAGCGAACTGCTCGGTAAGTCGCTCTAAAACAGGCTCTGCTGCATCTAATAATAATCCATTATTTTTTCTCAACTCAGCCAAGCTAATTTGCTGTTTTAGACACGAATCGGCACTGGCATTTACCCCATACGCCGTACTTCGTGCTCGCGCAGCTTTAATAATTTGTGGGTAACTTAAACGCGACCACATAGTGTTCATCATCGAGGCGGTATACCCCTGCCCAGCATCAATATCTTTTATTGTCATATTTTTAACCAGCTACTACTGAGTGCTTATGCCTTATCTTACCAACCTTAAAGAGAATCGGTTGCATAAATAGCTTAAACTTTAGATCAGCTTAAAGGGCAAAATGTTGAGTTATCGATAGTCAGGAAGGTGATCTAACTGCCAGAAAAGCAGATAGTGTAGAAAATGGCGTCCCCGAGAGGAATTGAACCTCCGACCTAGCGCTTAGGAGGCACTTGCTCTATCCGACTGAGCTACGGGGACAGGCTAAATATTTTAACAGTTAGAGGCAGTCTCTGCTGCTATAAATTTGCTTTTTAGCTCACTCAACCTAAGCTTTGATCAGGCTAAGGAAAGTAGGAGTAGCACAACGCAGGAGACGTATCACTCAAGCAAGGATGTGCGCTTAATCCATGAGAAAATGAAAAGTTAACCTTAAAAACTAATAAATCCTAAGCAAAAAAAATCCCCTGTCGCGATGTGCGTACAGGGGATTTTTTGTTTGGCGCTTGACGATGACCTACTCTCACATGGGGAAACCCCACACTACCATCGGCGATACATCGTTTCACTACTGAGTTCGGGAAGGGATCAGGTGGTTCCAACGCTCTATGGTCGTCAAGCAATTCTTTAGAAGGTCCGTTGTGGGCTGGGCAGGTGTGCCTCGGCTTTGTCGTGCCTTCGAATTAGGTATGTAATAGTAGTTGATTCGGTGTTTTGAGTTCAACTAAATTTTCGTTTGTTTGGTATCAACCAGACCCAAATTGTTTGGGTGTTATATGGTCAAGCCTCACGGGCAATTAGTATTGGTTAGCTCAACGCCTCACAGCGCTTACACACCCAACCTATCAACGTCGTAGTCTTCGACGGCCCTTTAGGGGATTCAAGATCCCAGTGAGATCTCATCTTGAGGCACGCTTCCCGCTTAGATGCTTTCAGCGGTTATCGTTTCCGAACATAGCTACCCGGCAATGCCACTGGCGTGACAACCGGAACACCAGAGGTTCGTCCACTCCGGTCCTCTCGTACTAGGAGCAGCCCCTCTCAAATCTCAAACGTCCACGGCAGATAGGGACCGAACTGTCTCACGACGTTCTAAACCCAGCTCGCGTACCACTTTAAATGGCGAACAGCCATACCCTTGGGACCGGCTTCAGCCCCAGGATGTGATGAGCCGACATCGAGGTGCCAAACACCGCCGTCGATATGAACTCTTGGGCGGTATCAGCCTGTTATCCCCGGAGTACCTTTTATCCGTTGAGCGATGGCCCTTCCATACAGAACCACCGGATCACTAAGACCTACTTTCGTACCTGCTCGACTTGTTGGTCTCGCAGTTAAGCGCGCTTTTGCCTTTATACTCTTAGACCGATTTCCGACCGGCCCGAGCGCACCTTCGTACTCCTCCGTTACTCTTTAGGAGGAGACCGCCCCAGTCAAACTACCCACCATACACTGTCTTCGATCCGGCTTACGGACCTGAGTTAGAACCTCAAAGTTGCCAGGGTGGTATTTCAAGGTTGGCTCCACTGCAACTGGCGTCACAGTTTCAAAGCCTCCCACCTATCCTACACAAACAACTTCAAAGTCCAGTGCAAAGCTATAGTAAAGGTTCACGGGGTCTTTCCGTCTTGCCGCGGATACACTGCATCTTCACAGCGATTTCAATTTCACTGAGTCTCGGGTGGAGACAGCGCCGCCATCGTTACGCCATTCGTGCAGGTCGGAACTTACCCGACAAGGAATTTCGCTACCTTAGGACCGTTATAGTTACGGCCGCCGTTTACCGGGGCTTCGATCAAGAGCTTCGCTTGCGCTAACCCCATCAATTAACCTTCCGGCACCGGGCAGGCGTCAGACCCTATACGTCCACTTTCGTGTTTGCAGAGTCCTGTGTTTTTAATAAACAGTCGCAGCGGCCTGGTATCTTCGACCAGCCAGAGCTTACGGAGCAAGTCCTTCACCCTAGCCGGCGCACCTTCTCCCGAAGTTACGGTGCCATTTTGCCTAGTTCCTTCACCCGAGTTCTCTCAAGCGCCTTGGTATTCTCTACCCGACCACCTGTGTCGGTTTGGGGTACGGTTCCTAACTATCTGAAGCTTAGAAGATTTTCTTGGAAGCATGGCATCAACCACTTCATCCTCATAAGAGGACTCGTCATCAGCTCTCGGCCTTAAGATCCCGGATTTGCCTAAGATCTCAGCCTACTGCCTTAAACACGGACAACCAACGCCGCGCTGGCCTAGCCTTCTCCGTCTCTCCATCGCAATAGTTAGAAGTACAGGAATATTAACCTGTTTCCCATCGATTACACTTCTCAGTCTCACCTTAGGGGCCGACTCACCCTGCGTCGATTAACGTGGCGCAGGAAACCTTGGTCTTTCGGCGTGGAAGTTTTTCACTCCCATTATCGTTACTCATGTCAGCATTCGCACTTCTGATACCTCCAGCAAGCTTCTCAACTCACCTTCACAGGCTTACAGAACGCTCCTCTACCGCACACTCAAAAGAGTGCACCCGTAGCTTCGGTGTATGGTTTGAGCCCCGTTACATCTTCCGCGCAGGCCGACTCGACTAGTGAGCTATTACGCTTTCTTTAAAGGGTGGCTGCTTCTAAGCCAACCTCCTAGCTGTCTAAGCCTTCCCACATCGTTTCCCACTTAACCATAACTTTGGGACCTTAGCTGACGGTCTGGGTTGTTTCCCTTTCCACGACGGACGTTAGCACCCGCCGTGTGTCTCCCATGCTCGCACTTGCTGGTATTCGGAGTTTGCATCGGGTTGGTAAGTCGAGATGACCCCCTAGCCGAAACAGTGCTCTACCCCCAGCAGTGATACATGAGGCGCTACCTAAATAGCTTTCGAGGAGAACCAGCTATCTCCGGACTTGATTAGCCTTTCACTCCGATCCACAGGTCATCCCCTAATTTTTCAACATTAGTGGGTTCGGTCCTCCAGTTAGTGTTACCCAACCTTCAACCTGCCCATGGATAGATCGTCCGGTTTCGGGTCTATACCCAGCGACTATTCGCCCTATTAAGACTCGCTTTCGCTACGCCTTCCCTATTCGGTTAAGCTTGCCACTGAATATAAGTCGCTGACCCATTATACAAAAGGTACGCAGTCACAGAACAAAGTCTGCTCCTACTGCTTGTACGCATACGGTTTCAGGTTCTATTTCACTCCCCTCTCCGGGGTTCTTTTCGCCTTTCCCTCACGGTACTGGTTCACTATCGGTCAGTCAGTAGTATTTAGCCTTGGAGGATGGTCCCCCCATATTCAGACAAAGTTTCTCGTGCTCCGTCCTACTCGATTTCACTTCTATAACGTTTTCGTATACAGGACTATCACCTACTATGGTCACGTTTCCCACCGTGTTTTACTAACGTTAAAGAAGCTTAAGGGCTGGTCCCCGTTCGCTCGCCACTACTAAGGGAATCTCAATTGATTTCTTTTCCTCCGGGTACTTAGATGTTTCAGTTCCCCGGGTTCGCCTCTTGCACCTATGTATTCAGTACAAGATACCTAACTTATGTTAGGTGGGTTTCCCCATTCAGAGATCTCCGGATCAAAGGTTATTTGCCACCTCCCCGAAGCTTATCGCAGGCTATCACGTCTTTCATCGCCTCTGACTGCCAAGGCATCCGCCGTATGCGCTTATTCACTTGACCATATAACCCCAAACAATCTGCTTCACAGCGATTATTCAAAGTCAGTCGTGAATGGTTTGATACTTTCGCCGAAAATTCGCTTGAACTCGCAAATTTTACCTTAGCCTAATCATTACCAGTGAAAGTAATGAATTAGTCTTTTTTACTTCTATCACATACCTAAATTTTTAAAGAACAGTTCTGATTAAAAAATCAGAAATCAATATTTCAATCAAGCAAAGAAATACTCATTTCTGATCTCTCGTCACAGTTACATGTAATGTATTGGTGGAGCCATGCGGGATCGAACCGCAGACCTCCTGCGTGCAAGGCAGGCGCTCTCCCAGCTGAGCTATGGCCCCAATACAACGTATTGAAGAACCGTTACCCCATCTGATAACTGACAGTGTTTATACACTGAATTTTATGTTAACCAAGGCATTTAAAGGCGAAGTTTAGTCAAACTAAACGAGGCTTTAAATAACGCAGGGTAAGATAAAATTGGTGGGTCTGGGCAGAGTTGAACTGCCGACCTCACCCTTATCAGGGGTGCGCTCTAACCAACTGAGCTACAGACCCAATTATCACTTGGGTGTAGACCCAATCGCATTACATATATAAATCAAGCAATTCGTGTGGATGCTCATGAAGACGCTGATGTCTTCGATTAAGGAGGTGATCCAGCCGCAGGTTCCCCTACGGCTACCTTGTTACGACTTCACCCCAGTCATGAATCACACCGTGGTAACCGTCCTCTCGAAAGTTAGACTAGCTACTTCTGGTGCAACCCACTCCCATGGTGTGACGGGCGGTGTGTACAAGGCCCGGGAACGTATTCACCGCGGCATTCTGATCCGCGATTACTAGCGATTCCGACTTCACGCAGTCGAGTTGCAGACTGCGATCCGGACTACGATCGGCTTTATGAGATTAGCTCCACCTCGCGGCTTGGCAACCCGTTGTACCGACCATTGTAGCACGTGTGTAGCCCTGGCCGTAAGGGCCATGATGACTTGACGTCATCCCCACCTTCCTCCGGTTTGTCACCGGCAGTCTCCTTAGAGTGCCCACCATAACGTGCTGGTAACTAAGGACAAGGGTTGCGCTCGTTACGGGACTTAACCCAACATCTCACGACACGAGCTGACGACAGCCATGCAGCACCTGTGTTAGCGTTCCCGAAGGCACCCATCTATCTCTAGAAAGTTCGCTACATGTCAAGGCCAGGTAAGGTTCTTCGCGTTGCTTCGAATTAAACCACATGCTCCACCGCTTGTGCGGGCCCCCGTCAATTCATTTGAGTTTTAACCTTGCGGCCGTACTCCCCAGGCGGTCAACTTAATGCGTTAGCTGCGTTACTAAGTTCTCAAGGAACCCAACAACTAGTTGACATCGTTTACGGCGTGGACTACCAGGGTATCTAATCCTGTTTGCTCCCCACGCTTTCGCACCTCAGTGTCAGTATCAGTCCAGGTAGTCGCCTTCGCCACTGATGTTCCTTCCTATATCTACGCATTTCACCGCTACACAGGAAATTCCACTACCCTCTACTGTACTCTAGCCTGCTAGTTTTGAAAGCAATTCCCAGGTTGAGCCCGGGGCTTTCACTTCCAACTTAACAAACCACCTACGCGCGCTTTACGCCCAGTAATTCCGATTAACGCTTGCACCCTTCGTATTACCGCGGCTGCTGGCACGAAGTTAGCCGGTGCTTATTCTGTTGGTAACGTCAAAACTTAGCGGGTATTAACCGTAAGCCCTTCCTCCCAACTTAAAGTGCTTTACAATCCGAAGACCTTCTTCACACACGCGGCATGGCTGGATCAGGGTTTCCCCCATTGTCCAATATTCCCCACTGCTGCCTCCCGTAGGAGTCTGGACCGTGTCTCAGTTCCAGTGTGACTGATCATCCTCTCAGACCAGTTACAGATCGTCGCCTTGGTGAGCCTTTACCTCACCAACTAGCTAATCTGACCTAGGCTCATCTAATAGCGCAAGGCTCCGAAGAGGCCCCTGCTTTCTCCCGTAGGACGTACGCGGTATTAGCTTACCTTTCGGCAAGTTATCCCCCACTACTAGGCAGATTCCTAGGCTTTACTCACCCGTCCGCCGCTCGTCAGCAGAGAAGCAAGCTTCTCTCTGTTACCGCTCGACTTGCATGTGTTAGGCCTGCCGCCAGCGTTCAATCTGAGCCATGATCAAACTCTTCAGTTATATTCTGATCGGGTTTTGAGAAAACCCTAAACTTGGCTCAGCAATCGCAAATATCTTTTATAAAAAAAGACAAAAATAACTCTATGAATTCACAGAGTAACTTGTGTTGCTGATAATCTTGGCGACTATCAGTCATTCATCACAAGCACCCACACGAATTGCTTGATTAACTATGTTAAAGAACGATTTGGGAGATCCAATAAAGCCGCCTAAGCAACTCAGCAATCTCAACCAAGGCCGCGCATTCTACGCTAAACCTGAACTGTGTCAAGCGTTATTTTAAATTCTTTTTCAACCGAAACTCAGAAGAAACCCAATCAAAACAACTCTTTACCACCTGCCGCTGAAGCGATGCCCCGTCGACAGGTGGCGTATATTACAGCAATTATTTCCCTTGTAAAGCCCTAAAATGAAAATAGTTTGAATTAGTTGCTGGCGGCAATTTTCTGCATAAAGGCGGCTTCTTCTACTAACAGTGCTTTAGCACTATCACGGCCTAGCACTCGTTCTTTATGTGCAACCAAGTTTGGCCAGCGCTCTGCATCGAGCTGCTCACCACCATAGGCAAAGTTAACCCAATGGGTCACCAGCGCCAAATCTGCCAAGGTTAATCGATTAGCTACTAAGTACTGTTTACCTTCCAACTGCTGCTCTAGATAATCCCAATGCTTAGGGAGTTTATTCAGAGCTGAGTCGATAGCTGCTTGGTTCACCTCCAAACCCATAGGTCTAGCTAAAACCCGATTAAAGAACACCGTAAAAGTTGCTAACGGCGCTATTTCATAATCGGCATACTTTTCAAACCAACTGATACGCGCTCGTTCCAAAGGTGTTTCACCACAGAGATTACTTTTAGAGGGATATTTATCCTCTAGGTAATGACAAATTACTGATGAGTCAGCAAAGCTCTGCTCGCCGTCTTTTAGGCCAGGAATACGACCTAAAGGACTAATCTTCCAATACCACTCGGGCACTTGACGAGGCAATACCTGCTCAAACTGATACTCAAAACCTTTTTCCAACATAAACAACCGCACTTTACGTACAAAGGGCGAAATAATCGCACCATATAAAGTCAGCTCCATAGCACTCGCTCCAGTTTTCATTTCTAAGTATGAGCTTCTTGCTCGTTCGCCCGCCTTTTTCTAACCATACTGTAGCGGAACTATTAAAAGTAAAACTAGCCTTATCGATAACGCTTTGCAATGAGTAAAGCTTCACAAAAAGAAGGAGAAATAACATGCCCAATGCCTCTTTATATAGGCTAACCACCTATTCTCGCTTTACCCAGCAGCCTTTTACTCGAGTAATCGCAGCAGGACTAACTGGCGCTTTGCTACTACAGCTAGCCGGCTGTGGCACCTTGCTTTACCCCGAACGTAAAGGTAAGTCAGGCGGACGAATTGATCCAGCCGTTGCAATCTTAGATGGTATAGGTTTGCTGTTTTGGGTAATCCCAGGCTTGGTGGCTTACGCCATCGATTTTGCCAATGGCACGATCTATCTTCCCTCCGGCAAATATGCCATTGCACCTGAGGAACTCAAGCCAGCAATTAAAGCCAACGGTGAAATTGATACCGTAACACTTGAACAAATTATTCACGCTCGCACCGGCCATAGCATTCCCTTTAATCACCCTAACTTAATTCAAGAGCAAGGCTCACCTGAAATGCTGGCTCTGCTCAATGTAAGCCCACAAGCCTAACTCTGCCCCCTAACTAATCCCAAGGAGCACTCAGTGCTCCTTTTTTCTGCCTAGATACATTAACCAGTATCAAAACCTTCATATCGACAAACAGATCACGCAAGAATACTTGCAAAAAGAGATAAAAAAGGACATATTTACGCAAAATATTTCTACTTTTACACTCTTAACGCAATTTATTTGCTTAGGCATCCTCAATATGGAAAATCTTGATCGCTTTGACTTACGCATTCTTGCCGAACTGCAAAAAGACTCGCGGATCTCCAACCAAGAACTCGCTGAGCGCATTGGCTTATCACCCTCCCCTTGCTCACGCCGCGTCAAACAACTAGAAGATGAAGGCTATATTACTAAACAAGTCGCTTTACTCGATCGTAAGCGCCTAGGCCTTACGCTAACAGCCTATATTTTGATTGGAATGGATCGTCATACCCCTGAACGCTTTGAAAACTTTCAAAATAATATTTTGCAGTGGTCAGAAGTCCAAGAATGCAGCTTAATTACTGGCATGGATGCAGACTATCAATTGAAGGTGGTAGTACCTGATATGGAACACTACCAGTTATTTTTGCTTAATAAACTAACGCGCATTGAAGGTGTCACCAGTGTACGCTCTAGCTTTGTGCTTAATCATGTCTCACTCAGCACAAGCTTACCTTTAGATCATTTACGTAAGTTTTAATGCCAGATAGAGTAGCCAGCTTTATCACTCACAACGCTAAACAATCAACGAGGGCACTATGGATCCAGAAATTTTCGAAGAACTCATGATGACCCTACTCGTGGGTGGACTAATTTTATTCATGGGCTTTATTGTTTGGGATCTAGCGAAAAAGTCTAAAGCAGGAAAATACGGCACTGGTATTTTATTTTTTGCTTTAGGACTAGGCGTGCTAGGTTTTCTCGTTAAAACCATCGTGATTGCAGTTAAAGGTCTCTAACCTCTATCTCTTCATTCAATAGCTAAGCAGGCCAACACAAAACAGCCTGCTTAGCCAGTTTGCACTATAAGTGAGCTTCTGCGTATTCAGCTAAATCTGAGCGCGGCACCCCTTGCAAGGTAATATGCACATTCCCCATGTAATTTTTTAACCGCTCCGTTAAATAAGTTAGCCCTGAACTAGTCGCCGACAAGTAAGGCGTATCTATCTGCGCCAAGTTACCCAAACACACCACCTTGGTGCCTTTTCCAGCACGAGTAATGATGGTTTTAACTTGATGTGGTGTTAAATTTTGGCACTCATCGATTAGCAAAAATGCCTGTTGAAAACTACGCCCACGAATATAGTTTAACGATTTAAAATGCAGTGGAATCCGCTCCAGAATATATTCCACACTACCCTTAGGACTTTCATCATCCATATGCAAAGCTTCTAGGTTATCGGTGATCGCGCCGAGCCAAGGCTCCATTTTCTCTGTTTCGGTACCAGGCAAAAAACCTATATCTTCATCTAAACCCTGCACACTGCGCGTGGCAATAATTCGCCGATAACGCTTTTCGGCCATCGTTTGCTCAATCGCTGCGGCTAACGCCAAGATGGTCTTACCCGATCCCGCCGCTCCAGTTAAATTAACCAAATCAATATCAGGCTCTAATAAGGCAAACAAGGCTAAGGCCTGATAAATATCTCGCGGTTTTAACCCCCAAGCTTGCTGCTCCATCAATGCTTGGCGCGGCAAATCTAATAAGCGCACGGTGTTAGTACCAATAATCTCTTTCACCCAACCAACAAACCCTTGCTGATCCAAAATAAACTGATTGAGGTGCAAAGCAGGAAACTCTGTCGGCAAAACCACTTCATGCCAAGTTGAGCCTAGCTGCTGCGTGGTTTCGACCTTAGTCACATTATCCCAAAATGACTGCTCTATCTCGATAAAGCCCTGCGGCAACAAACCAATATCATCGATCACCTTGCCACTTTCGTAGTCTTCAGCCGCAATGCCGCACGCTCGCGCCTTCAAGCGCATATTGATGTCTTTACTAACTAACACCACAGATAACTCAGGATGCTCAGTCTGCAGTACATCTAATAGGTTAATAATACGATTATCATTGATACTTTCTGGCAGATGGGTGCTGGAATCCTCAATAAAGCGCATAGCAATCGACAAGTAACCTTTGGCCACGCCATCTACTCGCATAATCGGCACCCCCTGCTCAACTTGCTCGGTAGTGGCCGCCCCCAGCAACTGATCAATTAAGCGAATCGCTTGCCGACACTCTACAGCCACCGCAGGCTTGCCTGACTTTAAATGATCTAGCTCCTCCAACACAGTCATGGGGATTACCACATGATGCTCCTGAAAGTTCAGCAGCGCTGTGGGATCATGAATGAGCACATTGGTGTCCAGTACATACAGTTTTAAGCCTGAAGCCATGGTTTTCTTAATCATAAGACACTCCTAGTGCAGCCAAGAACAGTTCAGCTTGATTACACCTTTTTGACATGACAACTTTAAGTCAGTTGCTTCTTATCTGTAGTGGCTTAAGCACCTACGTCCACCAACTGGCGGCCAGACGTATTACTGCGACAACAAGTCACTGAGCGAAATCAAGCTTTGATTCGACTAAAGTGCCATAATACGCTTACTTTACTTAGGGAGATTCTCTAGGAAAGCGCAGCAAAACAGCTCAAAAAAGACGGATTTTACTTGATCTGTCATTATTTTCTGTTTGATTAAAATAAGCAGCTGTCGAGTGCTTCATGAATATTTCATCTTGCCATGAAATATTTAGTAAACATCTGGGGCTTTATCTGGTATTGATAAGACTTCAACAGCTTGCTGCCTTTATCCACTAGCCGAGGAGAGCATTAAATGATCTCGGAAGAATTAGTTGATCTGTCCCGTCTGCAATTTGCAATGACGGCTATGTATCACTTTATATTCGTTCCACTTACGTTAGGTCTTGCCTTTTTACTTGCCATTATGGAGTCGGTCTATGTTATGACCGGCAAAGAAGTCTACAAAGACATGGTTAAGTTCTGGGGTAAGCTGTTTGGTATTAACTTTGCTCTAGGGGTAGCCACAGGGCTCACCATGGAGTTCCAGTTTGGTACCAACTGGGCCTACTACAGCCACTATGTAGGTGATATTTTTGGTGCACCACTGGCCATTGAAGGCCTGATGGCATTCTTCTTAGAATCCACCTTTATTGGTTTATTCTTCTTTGGCTGGGATCGTTTAAGTAAGCGCCAGCACTTAGCGGTCACTTGGCTGGTAGCACTGGGCTCTAACTTATCCGCACTGTGGATTCTGATTGCCAACGGCTGGATGCAAAACCCAGTAGGCGCAGAGTTCAACTATGAAACCATGCGCATGGAAGTCACCGACTTTGCAGCCCTGCTGTTTAACCCAGTCGCGCAGGTGAAGTTTGTACATACCGTTGCTGCAGGTTATGTCACTGGCGCAATGTTCGTTCTGGCTATTTCTAGCTGGTACCTCTTGAAAAAACGCGACATGGGTTTTGCCCGTCGCTCATTCGCCATTGCCTCAGCTTTTGGTTTGGCATCGATCCTATCAGTCATCGTATTAGGTGATGAGTCAGGCTATGAAGTAGGCGATGTGCAAAAAGTTAAACTCGCGGCGATTGAAGCGGAATGGGAAACAGAACCAGCGCCTGCTGCCTTTACCCTATTTGGTTTACCTAATATGGAAACCCATGAAACTGATTACGCGGTAAAAATCCCGTATGCCATGGGGATTATCGCTACTCGCTCGCTAGACACTGAAGTCAAAGGCATTAAAGACTTAATTGTTGAGCACGAAGAGCGTATTCGTAACGGTGCAGTAGCCTATGAGCGCTTACAAGTATTGCGTCAAGGTGATCGCAGTGCAGAAAATGTCGCCGCATTTGAAGAAGTTAAAGCCGACCTTGGTTATGGCTTGCTGCTGAAGAAATATGTGGATAACCCAGCAGAGGCAACAGAGTCGCAAATTAAACTAGCGGCACTCGATACCATTCCCCATGTTCCAAGCTTGTTCTGGGCTTTCCGAATCATGGTGGCGGCAGGCTTCTTTATGTTGCTAGTGTTTGGTCTAGCCTTCTGGGCCTCTACCCGTCGTAACCAAGAAAGTAAGCCTTGGTTATTGCGCATGGCCTTCTTCTCACTGCCACTGCCATGGATTGCTGCGCAAACAGGCTGGTATGTTGCCGAAGTGGGACGTCAACCTTGGTCAATCGGTGAAGTACTACCGACGCATTTCTCAGTCTCAAGTATCTCCAATGCCAGTGTGATGGGATCCTTCCTCACTTTGGTTGCGATCTACAGTGTGCTGATTATTATCGAAATGTACCTGATGATCCGCTTTGCTCGCTTAGGTCCAAGCAGCCTGCATACTGGGCGCTACCATTTCGAGCAAGCTGACAATCAAAAGAACGCTTAAGGAGTATCACAATGTTTGATTATGAAACACTCAAACTGATTTGGTGGGTGCTCGTCGGTGTCCTCTTAATTGGTTTTGCTTTAACCGATGGCTTTGACTTAGGCGCTGCCATTCTCATTCCTGTGGTTGGTAAAACAGATAATGAGCGCCGTGCAGTGATTAATACCATTGCCCCGCACTGGGACGGTAACCAAGTTTGGTTAATTACCGCAGCTGGTGCGCTATTTGCAGCATGGCCGGTGGTGTATGCCGCGTCGTTCTCGGGCTTTTACTGGGCGATGCTGCTGGTGCTGTTCTCGCTGTTTGTCCGCCCTGTCGGGTTTGATTACCGTAGTAAAGTGGAAAACCAACGCTGGCGTAGTAGCTGGGACTGGGGACTATGCATTGGCGGAATTATTCCATCAGTTATTTTTGGTGTGGCCTTTGGTAACTTGCTGCAAGGCGTGCCTTTCCACATGGATGACAGCATGCGAATCTTCTACACCGGTAGTTTCTGGGGCCTACTTAATCCTCTAGGGTTACTGGCTGGGATCGTGAGCTTAAGCATGCTGGTGATGCACGGTGCTACCTGGCTAACCATGCGTACCAGTGGCGCAATGCAGGATCGCTCAGTTAAAGCGGCTCGTTACACAGCGCTTGCTTACTTAGTCACCTTTATTGGTGCGGGTGTTTACCTCTGGTTAGGCATTAAAGGCTATACCGTTACCTCCGAGATCAACTTTAATGGTGCTATTGATCCACTGAGCAAAACAGTTGAGCGCACCAATGCCGGTTGGTTAGCAAACTACAGTCTGTACCCCATCACCATTGCAGCACCAGTTATTGCAATTGCCGGTGGCTTACTGGCCTTAGTTAGCGGTCGCAAAGGCGGCTTAGCCTTCCTGGGTTCTAGCTTAGCAATTACCGGTACGCTATGTACCGCAGGCTTTGCCATGTTCCCCTTCTTAATGCCATCAAGCACTGACTTTAGCTCTAGCTTGCTGATGTGGGACGCCGTATCTAGCCATAAAACTCTCGGGATTATGATGATTGCAGCGGGTATCTTCGTACCTATTATCTTGCTGTATACCCTGTGGAGCTACTACAAGATGTGGGGCAAGGTCACACCGGAACACATTGAAGAAAATCAACATAGCCTGTACTAAACCCAGCAACCCATTGCCTAGTGGTCAGCACTAGGCAATGCAAAGGAGAAAGATATGTGGTATTTCACGTGGATTCTAGGTGTACTACTGGCCTGCAGTATCGCGATTATTAATGCGATCTGGCTAGAAAGCATCCATGACTTTGATGCACCTAGCGAGCAAGACCAGTAATCACTGGCTCAATCGAAAACGCCCAGGATTAATCCTGGGCGTTTTATCATCTAACATACAAATCAGCTTTATCTCCCCATTAATAGCGCTTGCTGCTGCTCTGTTAATTCTCGTAAATAATCCCACAGTACCCGAATCCGCTTTAACTGGCGTAGCTCTTGACGGCAAGAAATCCAAAAACTATTAGTCACTACCACCTCTTGGGGTAACACCTCAATCAAGCGAGGGTCCTTCCCGGCAATAAAGCAAGGCAAAATAGCTAAATGATGGCCGGCCAGTGCCGAATAATACTGACCGAGCACACCAGTAAAACATAAAGGACTGCTCGGGCTAGATAAATAATGCTGTAAGTAATGCAGTTGATCGCTAAATACTAGATCTTCAACATAGGTAATAAATGCATGCTGGTGTAAGTCATTTACACAGCGAATCGGCCCATGTGCATTTAAATAATCTTGTGTGGCATACAGCTTTAATCGGTAATCACACAGACGACTACTCACATAAGGGCCACTGGTTGGGCGTTCAAGAGTAATGGCAAGATCAGCTTCACGCTTAGATAAACTCACAAAATGCGGCACCGCTAAGATATCAATTCCAATCATCGGATAGCGGGCCTGAAACTCGCTAAGCTTTGGAGCTAGAAAGAAGTTACCAAAGCCTTCAGTACAACCAATTCGAATTCGTCCCGATAGCTCAGTGGTTCCACCACTGACTTGCTCCTGCGCGCTGAGCATCATACTTTCGATAGCTTCGGCGTGACTCAGTAAGGTTTGCCCCTCTTCTGTTAAGACAAATCCCGCATGCTTAGATTTTTCAAACAGCAAGGTATTTAAGCTACGCTCAAGTGCCTGCACTCGCCTTGAAACCGTGGTGTAGTCTACCCCTAAGCGCTTAGCGGCTAAGGTCGCCTTACGCACCCGCGATACCTCTAAGAAAAACTTAACATCATTCCAGTTCAACTCTGACAGGCTTTTAGTGTTTTTTTGCATATCCATCCTGCTTTTTTATCTGTTCTTTTGGTAACTCTGCATACCTATACTCAAAAAGAACCTCTCTCACAAGCCATCAATAGGAGCCCTCATTTAGTTACACATTAGCCACGACTGACAACAACAAAAACGTGTTGAACACGACAAAGGAAGTGCTATGTCTAATCACTTATATGCGCATATTCGTAATAATCCAAAATTTCAACAGCTGGTTAAAACCAGAACTCGCTTCGCTCTCAGCTTAAGCCTAATCGTTTGGGCGATTTTCTACGGTTTTATTCTACTCGTTGCTTTTAAACCCGAAGTCATTGGTTTGCCCTTAGGCCGCGGCCATCTCACGTTAGGCATTGCCGCTGGATTATTTCAGTTTAGCTTTTTTTGGCTACTAATCTGGTGGTACGTCCGCCGCGCCAATGGCGAGTTTGATCGTTTAAATGAGCAAATTATTACCGAAGCTGAGCAGGAGTGCGGCCAATGAAACTCAATTCACAACTCGTGCAGCGTTTAACCCAAGGCCTACTAATCGCAGGGTTGACCCTAAGTGCCCCACTGGCCTTAGCCGCCGATAACTCAATGAATATGCCTGCTATTAGCATGTTTTTTGCCTTTGTCGTCATGACCTTAGGTATCACTTATTGGGCCGCTAAACGCACCCAGTCCACCTCGGATTTCTATACTGCGGGTGGCGGTATTACCGGCTGGCAAAATGGCTTAGCCATTGCCGGAGACTATATGTCAGCAGCCACCTTACTGGGACTCACGGCTATGCTCTACACCTCAGGAGTCGACGCCTATATTTATATGATTGCATTCTTTGTCGGTTGGCCAATTATTTTATTTCTAATGGCCGAACGCTTACGTAATCTAGGGCGCTTTACCTTTGTAGACATTACCTCTTACCGCTTAAATCAAAGCAAAATCAGAACCATGGCTGCAATCAGCTCGTTAATTGTGGTGTGCTTTTATTTAGTAGCACAAATGGTCGGTGCCGGTCAGTTGATTAAGCTACTGTTTGGCCTTGATTACAATATCGCCCTGTTTATTGTCGGTATTTTAATGATGGTCTACGTTACTTTTGGCGGTATGACTGCCACCACCTGGGTACAGATTATTAAGGCCTGCATGCTATTGGCTGGCGGCACCTTAGTCATGCTGCTATCCATGGCTTACTTTGACTTTAGCTTTGAACGTGTGATGGATGAAGCCATCAGCCTACACAGCTTAAAAGAGCGGTTGGTCTATCCTGGCAGTTTATTGGCTGATCCAGTGACCGCCATCTCACTTGGTTTAGGTCTTATGTTTGGTACCGCAGGCTTACCACACATTTTAATGCGCTTTTTCACCGTAGGTAATGCAAAAGAAGCACGTAAGTCGGTTCTTTGGGCATCAGCTTGTGTCGCTTACTTTTTTAACGTGATTGCGCTGATGGGCGTTGCTGCCATTGTGATTGTCGGTCAAAACCCTGACTTCTTTGAAGGCGGCGACATTGCTGGCAAAATTATCGGCGGTGGTAACATGGTGGCCATGCACCTAGCCCAAGCCGTTGGTGGCAATATGCTACTCGGCTTTTTATCTGCGGTCGCTTTTGCCACTATTTTGGCTGTAGTGGCAGGCTTAGCCTTAGCCGGCGCCTCAGCGATTGCCCACGACCTTTATGCCCAAGTGCTGAAAAAGGGCCAAGTCAGCGAACAGCAAGAATTAAAAATGACCCGCTTAGCTACCATTAGCCTAGGAGTGGTCGCCATTATTCTTGGCATCGCCTTTGAAAATATGAACGTGGCCTTTATGGCCGCCCTAGCTTTTGGCGTCGCTGCATCGGCTAACTTCCCAGTATTAATTTTATCTATGTACTGGAATAACTTAACCACCCGCGGCGCCATGGCCGGTGGTTATAGCGGCTTATTTAGCTCGGTGATTTTCGTCGTGCTATCTAAATCAGTGTGGGTCGATGTGTTTGGCTTTGCTGAAGCTGTTTTCCCTTACACCCAGCCAGCACTGTTCTCAATGCCGATAGCTTTTGCCATGGCGTACCTGGTATCGATCACCGATCACAGTAGCGCTGCACAACGCGAGCGTGCAGCCTTTGCTGATCAGTATGTACGCGCCCAAACCGGGGTAGGTGCCAGCGCCAACACGGCCCATTAATCTAAGGAACGCTCCATAGAGATTAATCGTCTCTATGGAGCTTCTTAAACTTGTACACCAGCGGCGGCTAAATAAGCAGCCAACTCTTTCGTTTTGTGTGAATTGATTACCTGCAATCCTGTCAGCTCTCGACGCTCGGCATAGTGCTTACGCAGCTGATCAAATGCCAGCTCGGGTTGCGCAGCCTGCAATGATAAACGGAAAGCTGCATCATCATTCCGAATGTCATATACCACACGACAAACCTGTTTAAACATCTGCCACGGATTATCCACAGCGCCCAAATTAAGCCCCGCAATCGGTTGCGGCGGATAAGTTAACTGTTGCGGCTGCAAAATCTTAAAATGCTGGCAAAACGCTTGATATACCATTTCAGTGCCACGTAACTTACCATCCAAACTGTAGCCAGCAATATGCGGGGTGGCTAAATTACATAACTGAACCAGCTCGGCATTTACCGCTGGCTCATGCTCCCATACATCAAAAGCTGTTAGTACATCCGGTCTTTGTAATAAAAACTTCGCTAATGCTTGGTTATCCACAACCCCGCCTCGGCTAGCATTAATTAACCAAGCACCTGGTTTTAATAAGGGTAAGTTATCTTGATTTAACAAATGCTGAGTAGAGAAATCGCCCTGCTCAGTAAGCGGTGTATGCAAGGTAATGACATCGCATTCGGCCAATAACTTTGTCAATGGTTCTGACTGAAAGTCTTTCTCTAATGCTGCCCGTGGCGGATCACACAGCCGCACGTTAATGCCTAATCCTTGCAGGAGATTAACTAAACGTTGCCCTACCTGCCCCACGCCAATCACCGCCACTGACAACTCTAATAACGAGCGTCCGCTACGCTCACTTAAACTCAGCAAGGCACTTAATACATAATCCACTACACCTCGTGCATTACAACCAGGTGCAGACGTCCACCGAATGCCTTGCTGCTGTAAATAAGCTGTATCTAAATGGTCAGTACCAATGGTACAGGTGCCCACAAAGCTCACGGCACTGCCTGCAAGTAACTCTGCTGAAACCTGAGTAACCGAACGCACAATCAAGGCATCGGCGTTTTGCACCAGAGCGGCCTGCATTCCCCGCCCAGGCACTTTTGTAATACGCCCATGGGCAGCAAATAACTCATCAAGTCCGGGAATATTTTCATCGGCAACAATCTGTAGCATGGAGCTTCCTCTGTAAACCAAAATATCTGATCGGCGAACATGCAATAACGCTGAATCAGAGTTTCTGCTATGGTAAGCAGCATCTTACCACTCAACCGAATTGACGTGCGTTTATGTATAGCAACCCCTTTCAGCGCCTTGGTTTAGAGCGCGATATTTTAAGTGTATCGCAACTCAATCAGCGCGCCCGCCACTTACTTGAAGATGTGTTTAATGCTGTCTGGGTCAGCGGTGAAATCTCCAATCTTGCCATGCCTGCTTCTGGGCATGTGTACTTCACCTTAAAAGATTCTAAGGCGCAAATTCGCTGCGCTTTTTTTAAACAACAAGCATTGCCCGTTCGCCACCTGCTGAAAGAAGGTGCTGCAGTGCGTGTGATGGCTAAGGTCTCTATTTACGAAGGCCGTGGCGATTACCAACTAATTGTGTCGACCCTTGAACCTGCTGGCGAAGGTGCATTACAACTAGCGTTTGAAGCGTTAAAAAAACGGCTATTTGAACAAGGCTTGTTTGCCAACGAAAATAAACAAGCCTTGCCGCGCCACGCCAAACGCATAGGCATTGTCACTTCGCCTACAGGGGCTGTCATCCGTGACATCATCAGTGTGTTTAAGCGCCGCGCCCCCCAGGTTGAGCTAATGCTGGTGCCCACTGCCGTACAAGGTAAAGAGGCCACCCAGCAAATAGTTACAGCCTTAGCCTTAGCCGATCAGCAGCAGTTCGATGCCATTATTTTAGCTCGTGGTGGTGGTTCCCTAGAAGATTTATGGTGCTTTAACGAAGAGGCGGTCGCCTTAGCGATCGCCGCCTGCCAAACGCCGATCGTCAGTGCCATTGGCCACGAAACAGATATTTCGATTAGTGACTTTGTCGCTGATGTGCGCGCTCCCACTCCCTCGGCAGCAGCTGAATTATTGGCGCCCGATACTTCGCACTTGTTGCAGCATTTGCAACAATTACAGCAACGTCTAAGCCAACAAATTCACAGCTATCTACAACGTCAACAACTACAACTTAACTTGCTGCGCGCCCGTCTACGCCACCCCAGCGAACGTATCCAACAACAACAGCAACGTATGGATGAGTTAGAGTGGCGTTTACAACGAGCATTCAATCAAAACTTAAGCGCCTATAAACAACAGCTGCGTAGCCTGCAGCAGCGCTTACATATGCAACATCCGCAGCGCCTCATCACTCAGCAAAAAACGCAACTAGATACCTTACAACAGCGTTTAACTTCAGTGATCCAACGCCAACTTAATCAAGGCCAGCAACGACTGAACTATCAAATGCAGGCCTTGCATGCCATTAGTCCCCTGAATACCTTAAAACG
Source organism: Thiopseudomonas alkaliphila (assembly GCF_001267175.1). NCBI lineage: Bacteria > Pseudomonadati > Pseudomonadota > Gammaproteobacteria > Pseudomonadales > Pseudomonadaceae > Thiopseudomonas > Thiopseudomonas alkaliphila. The sequence goes on from NZ_CP012358.1 coordinate 1,137,829, forward strand.
TGGCTACAGTATTTTGCGTGATCAACAGCAAGTGGTGAGCAGTATTGAGCAGGTGCAAAAGCACCGCCAACTGACGGCTCAAGTGACCGATGGTTACCTTGAACTAAAGGTTTTATCTACCCACAAAAATACGCCACTACTCTAGTCTAGCGGTCTCTTTACCATGAGGAATTTTTATGCGATTTGTGATTGCCCTTAGTGCCCTGCTCCTTAGCTTTAATAGCATGGCCGAAGGTTTTATAACGCGACTACTCAATAAGCCCGTACCTGGCGGTGTTGCTGTGTTACCGCTTGGTGCTAGTAACACAGCCCCTAAAGTCAGTTATCAAGGCAAACCCGTACTCACCCTGCAAGAGGATGGGCAATGGATTGCGATTATTGGCATTCCACTGACAGTTAAAGCAGGTCAACAAACAGCAGTGGTTAATGGCCAAAACACCCGTTTTAGGGTTAACCCCAAGCACTACACTGAGCAACGCATCACTTTAAAAAACCAGCAGCAAGTGAACCCTAATGCACAAAATCAACAACGCATTCAGCGGGAGCTTAAAGAGCAACTAGCCGCCTATGATCAATTTTCTGGGCGACAACCGAGTAATGTGTATTTTGATATGCCAGTTAATGCACGTCTTTCCAGCCCCTTCGGCCTACGCCGTTTTTTTAACGGTGAAGAACGCAACCCGCATTCAGGCTTAGACTTAGCAGCACCTGCAGGCACTCCCATTAAAGCGCCAGCTGCCGGCAAAGTAATTTTAACCGGTGACTATTTCTTTAATGGTAAAACCGTTTTTGTCGACCATGGTCAAGGTTTAATCAGTATGTTTTGCCACCTCTCGAGTATTGACGTCAAAGTCGGTGATGAGCTTGCACGCCAACAACCCTTGGGTAAAGTGGGTGCTACAGGACGTGCCACTGGACCGCATTTACACTGGAATGTCAGCCTGAATGCAGTACGGGTTGATCCAGCTATTTTTATTGGTAAATTCACCCCATAACTGATTTGACGACAGCAATAACTGAACTTATTGCTCTGTCACTGGTTCTGACTCAACTTTATTTATCTGATTTGTGTGGCTGATTGATAGGAGTAACTATGCAAGAGCATTTAGATATTTCACTGGGATGGCTTGAAACCTATCCCTACCTAGAAACAATTGTGTATTGCTTAGGTCTTGCACTATTGGCCTTTATCGCCAATTTTTTAGTTAAGCGCATTCTTGTCCGTGGCTTATATAAACTGCTAAAGCATGTTTCTGGCCCTAATCCTCAGGATTTTGGCATTGTACAGCGCCTCTCTAATATTGTTCCTGCTCTGATTATTAGCTCAGGGGTGCACCTTATCCCTGGCTTACCCAAAGCCGCTATTGCGGTTGTCGAAAATGTGGCGAATGGCTTTATTATCCTGACCATTGCCTTAGCCATCGGCGCGGCGCTGGAAATCGTCAACATGTTGTATAACCGCCGTAAGGATGCCCATCTAAAGCCAATTAAGGGCTACTTACAAGTAGTTAAAATTGTGGTGTATGCGATTGCCACCATTTTAATTATCGCTACTTTAATTGATCGCTCGCCGCTCATTCTGCTCTCAGGACTGGGAGCCATGGCCGCAGTCTTAATGTTAATTTTCCAAGACACGCTCTTATCGTTAGTAGCCAGTGTGCAGATTTCTAGCGGTGATATGATTCGAGTCGGTGACTGGATTGAAATGCCCCAGCAAAATGCTGATGGTGATGTGATTGATATTGCACTGCATACAGTCAAAATTCAGAATTTTGATAAAACCGTAACCACGGTACCCACTAAGCGTTTTATTAGTGATTCGTTTAAAAACTGGCGAGGTATGCAAGAAAGTGGTGGTCGCCGCATTAAGCGCAGCCTGTATCTTGACCAACAAAGCATTCACTTTTTATCTGAAGACGAGCGCACCCATTTAGAACGCTTTACCTTGCTGGAAAACTACCTAGGCGAAAAGAAACAAGAACTCACCCAGTGGAATAAGCAGCATGTAAAAACCGAAATTGACTCGCGCCGTCTAACCAATATTGGAACCTTCCGCGCCTATGTGCAGCGCTACTTAGAGAACCATCCGGGGATTCATCAGCATATGACCCTGTTGGTACGCCAACTTGATCCTACCCCTAATGGTTTGCCTTTAGAAATTTACTGTTTTACCAATACTACTGCATGGGCGGCCTATGAAAATATTCAATCGGATATTTTTGACCATCTCTACGCCATTGCTCCCGAGTTTGGCTTACGGGTATTCCAAAATCCTACGGGGTTAGATATGCGCAGCATGGCCAATGGCCTAGCTAAACACCCGAAAATTGAGCAGTTGCTCAATAGTTAAGCCCCTATAACTAAAGAAAGGTGAGTGTTTAAATCTATAGCCCGCGCTTCCTTGCACCTAGACTCAAACACCCACCTTTCACCCCAAAACGATGCCGCCTTAGCGGGGCTGCACCATCTTATTCTTGGCTTTAAAACTTCATATCCAGCCGCGTCCACCAGGTCCGCCCAGCTTCATTTACCCGTACCGGATGATCGGGGTAACCAAAGCCCGAGTTACCTTGCAAGTTAAGGTGTTCACTGTAGTTTTTATTCAGCACATTATCTAAGCCGGCACTGATCTTCCAATGCTCCGCTAATTGGTAGGCACCATTGAATGACAGCACAGCAAAGCCGGCGCTATCTCCATAATCACGCCCCACCACGTTGCCTCGGGTGGCATCGGTGCGCGTTTGTTTAGCTACTACTCGCCATAAACCACCTGCACTCCAACGCTCTTGCTCATAAGCTACGCCTAGCTTAGCTTCCAAGGGTGGAATTTGCGGCAAAGCACGACCATCGCTAGTGTTTTTACCGTAGGCATAAGCCAAACTAACGTCCCCCTTCCAGCCTGGTGCAAAGCGATGCGAGCCACCCACCTCACCGCCCCAAATACGGGCATTGACGTTACGTGACTTATCTTTTTTACCATTACTGCCGTAATCGAAAATAATATAGTCGTCTACATGTCCGAGATAACCTGCAGCCCATAATTCATAAGGTCCTTCAGCATACTGAATACCAAAATCTAGCTGAGTGGTTTTTTCAGGGTTTAACTCGCTGAACGCCTTATCACCACCGGAAAATAATTCCCAGTAATCAGGAAAACGCTGCACATGGCCTAAACCGATATAGCTGGTAGCCGGCACTGATACTAAATCATGCTCGTAGCGGGCAAAGGCACTAGGTAAAGTTTTAGTCCGCTTCTCTGTTTTAGCAGCACGAAAATCTTGCGCTTCAGAGCGATCAACACGAATACCACCAATAGTGCGTTGCTGATCATTCATGTACCAAGTTAGCTCTGAGAATACGCCATACTGATGGAAATCAGCATCTTTATTCCAACGCTGATTTTTATAAGAACTATTGAACCCCATCCCCATACGCTTCCGATGCTCGCTGCGCTGCGCATCTACTCCAGCAATAAGCTCAGTTTGCTCCCATTGCCAAGTACTTTTTACTCGCCCGCCTAAAGTACGACGATCCACATTACTCGACATCGGGTGTTTCATCATGCCCATCCCCATAGGCTTAAAGGGGCGTAATCTAAAGTTATCCATTAGGTGATCAGCATAGTTGTAATACACCTGAGCTTCGAGGGTTTGCCAGTTGTCGCTCAAATTGCTTTGCTTAAAACGTAGGCCTGCACTTTCTCGCTTAAACATGGTGCCATCCATGCCACGCCCGGCGTAACGTGACTCACCATCGCCTTTGCCCAGTGTTAACTCCAGTAAACTATCTGCAGTTGGCGTCCAACCTAGGGCTAAATCCGAGTTCCATTTATTCCACCGTGAAGGTACGCGGTCACCATTCCCGTCATTGTAATCATGGGCTTTGGATTTATTGCCGGTAAAACGTAAATAACCTGTTTGATTGCCCACGGCAGCATCTAAGTTACGGTCAAAACGGCGATGTGATCCCACTACTGCACTGGCATCTAAGCGATAATCGCCATCTAACTGCTCAGGGCCACGTTCAAATAAAATGGTTGCCGCCGAGTTACCCGGCCCCCACTGCACAGTTTGCGGGCCTTTAATAACCGTGAGCTGGTCATAGTTTTCAGGACTAATGTAAGAACTAGGAGAGTCCATTCGGCTTGGACAAGCACCAATCATCTCGCCGCCATTAGTTAACAGTTTAAGGCGTGAGCCAAACATACCGCGAAACACCGGATCACTATTCACACCACCGCTGCGAATAGCGGAAAACCCTGGAATAGTTTTTAGATAATCAGCTGCATCACTGGCGGGTACTGGCTGACGTGGTTGCTTAGGATCAGTCACTACAGTAATCGGTGAAGACTGTGCAACCCCAGTCACTACGCTAGGGGCAAAGGTTACAGTAGGACTTACTGTTTCAGCCCAAACGGATGAATTAAAGCACGCAAACACTAAGACCACGGCACTACTGGCCAACACCGGAGTTGGTGAAAACATTAAACGCATAACACGAAGCTCTCTTATTTTTAAGACAGATACTTAATTTACCTAGCGATTAACCTAGGCTTGATTGATTAAAAATTAAGCAAAGAGAACTGGCGGCGCCCGTGATAAACGAATGCCAGCATCCGGCATGGAGGGAATAAATAATGCTTGATAAGGAATCGGATTTTTTGCGCGAAAAGCGGTAGCCAACACAATACAGAGCGCTATGATCAGTAGAGGACTTAAGGTCAACAGCTCACAATAACCGCACAGCAATAGCAGTTCATCTAACCACTCTAAGCCCGTCTGTGCTGTGTTATGCCCCATTAGGGCGTGATAATCTACTTCACTGCTAAGACTACTACCGGTTCCTGGTACTACCTCGGTGCAATGTAAATCTTGCTCTAATGTTTGTACCAATTGTACGTAACTTAAGTTGGCAGACGTGACAGTACCTGCCAGGGCGCCTGAAATTACCGGGCCGACATGCATTAACACTACTGCAATTAAACCTAGCCAAAACGCTAGCCTGTGCAATCGGTTATTCATCTCACGCTATGCCTACTTGAGTTGGGCAGCATAATGTCATACCTGCTAAGAATTTCCGCTGCGACATGCTGTCACGCAAGCATCAAACACCAACAAACACAAAAAAATAAAATTAAATTGCACAAAAAAACAAAATAAAGACTTTTTATTTTATTTAAAAATAACTTGTTGCAATAAAAAACCAACCTTATTAAGTTAAGCGCTATCCGCCATGCAAATGTAGGGGTTTATGGTTTTTATCAAAAACTTAAACTTTTTGTGCTCATTTGCTTATGCGTTTTACCCAAATGCTTCTGTAAGGTCTAAGCCATGACAATGTTGAAAAACCCTAGCCAAAAATACCGCGCTTACCCAGCAATTGATTTACCTGATCGTACCTGGCCAAGCAAAACGCTAACCAAAGCACCCATCTGGTGCAGCTCAGACCTACGTGATGGCAATCAATCGCTGATTGAGCCAATGGATGCGGTAAAAAAGCTAAAGTTTTTCAAAACCTTGGTGGCCGTAGGCGTTAAAGAAATTGAGGTGTCTTTTCCCTCCGCTTCGCAAACTGATTTTGACTTTGTGCGCACCTTAATTGAAGACGGCCATATTCCAGATGACACCACCATTCAAGTATTGACCCAAGCCCGCGAAGACTTAATTGCCCGTACCTTTGAGTCCTTACGTGGAGCCAAAAAAGCCATTGTGCATATGTATAACGCGACCTCTCCAACCTTTAGACGGGTGGTGTTTAATCAAGACCAAGAGGGCGTAAAAGCTATTGCGGTAAAAGCTGCTGAATTGTTCAAAAAATATGCTGCCCAGCAGCCAGAAACCGAGTGGACTTTCCAATATTCCCCAGAAACCTTTAGCGCCACCGAGCTTCCTTTTGCCGTAGAAGTCTGTAATGCGGTATTAGAAGTATGGCAGCCAAGTGCCGATAACAAGGTCATTTTAAACTTACCGGCCACTGTTGAAGTTGCCATGCCTAACGTCTATGCCGATCAAATTGAATGGTTTGGCCGAATGATTAATCATCGCGAGCATGTGATTATTAGCCTCCATACCCACAATGATCGCGGCACGGGTGTGGCTGCCAGTGAGTTAGGCTTACTAGCTGGCGCAGACCGTGTTGAAGGCTGTTTGTTTGGCAATGGCGAGCGGACCGGTAACGTTGACTTAGTGACCCTGGCTTTGAATATGTACACCCATGGTATTGATCCAGAGTTAGATTTTTCCGATATTGATGCCGTCCGTAAAGTAGTGGAAGAGTGCAACCAAATTCCAGTACACCCACGTCACCCCTATGCCGGAGACTTAGTTCACACCGCATTTTCTGGCTCCCACCAAGATGCAATCCGTAAAGGTTTTGCCCAGCGTAAAGAGGGTGATATTTGGGAAGTGCCTTACTTACCGATTGACCCTGCCGATATTGGCCGCGACTATGAAGCAGTGATTCGAGTCAATAGCCAATCAGGCAAAGGTGGCGTGACTTATTTATTAGAACAAGAGTTCGGGATTAGCTTACCGCGGCGGATGCAAATTGAGTTTAGCCAAGTGGTTAAGCACGAAACTGATCGCCAAGGCTTAGAGATTACAGCACCACAAATCTACCAACTGTTAGAACAAGAATATTTAAATGCTGTCACTCCCTACAGCTTAAGTAGCCATCGTTTAAAAGAAGAGCAAGGGATCAGCTGCTTAGAGTTAGAGGTGAATCATCAAGGCAATAGCTTAACTTGGAAAGGCACTGGCAATGGCCCATTGGAAGCCTTAACTGCCTGCTTACCCGAGTCGGTGGAGATTATGGATTATAACGAACATGCCATCGGCGCCGGCAGTGACGCTAAAGCAGTCTCTTATATTGAACTTCGCTTAGGCGAGCAAAAAGCAGTGTTTGGCTGTGCGATTGACTCCAATATTACTACCGCCAGCATTAAAGCTTTATTTAGTGCTCTGAACCGTGCCATTGCCCAGCGTGATGCAGCCTAAGCTCTAATCGTTCCGCCTTTAAATAAAAACAGCAGCGTGTTAGCTGCTGTTTTTATTGTGACTGTATAAGTTCATTCTAGTAGTGCGGTGGCGGTGGTTCATTATCTGCTAATTCAAACGCCGGTTTCATTTCAGCCTGCCGCTGGGCCAATAACTGTACCTGACGCTGCATTTTTTCTAGTGCTATTTGCTGACTAGCAATCACATCATTTAAAGCCTGAATGGTATCGTCCTGAAATGCTTGACGGATTTCTAGTTCAGCTAGGCGTTGCTCAATACTCATTTAGCTACTCGATTCAAAAATAAAAAGCTATCAGTAAGCACCATGCGTAGTTTTTCACAGACTGAGGTAATTTGCTCAGCGTTATAAGGCACTGCGCTGCCCTGTCCCCACACCGGTGATGGCCAGGCTGCATCAGTTTTTTTACGCACAATAACGTGCACATGTAGCTGACTGACCACATTCCCTAAGCTTGCAATATTCACCTTATCGCCCTTGAAGGTGTCTTTAAGTACCTCAGCTAAGCGTGTGGCTTCCTGCCACATTAACAGCTGCTCTTGGTCACTTAGTTGAAATACTTCAGTGATATCTTCACGTTTAGGCACCAAGATAAACCACGGATAACGGCTGTCATTCATAAGTAATAAACGGCACAGCTCAAAGTCACCGACCAATAATGTATCGTTTTCTAAGCGTTGATCTAAGGCAAACATCGGGCACTCCTGATCTGAATAATAAGTCACACAGGATATATAGTTTCCACTAAGGCATTGCAATCTTTTAATCTCATTTAATGCTTTTAGCTCTCTGAACACTGGCTGAATAAAGCAGTTTATTTAGTAGTGCACCTCGCAATTCATCACAAGTTCGATTAAAGTAGCGATCGTTAATTTTTACTACATATAATTTATAACTATCTAATGCCAGCAAGCTACTTGCAGGCATAGCCGACTCTGACTAGTAGGAGCATACTATGCAAATCATGAAATGGAGCGCTATCGCGTTTGCAGTTGCTGCAGCAAGCACGCAAATGGCAGTAGCTAGCCAACAAGACAACGCACAAGGTTTTATCGAAGATAGCAAACTGCAGCTCGACAGCCGCATGTTCTACTTCAACCGTGACTTCCGTAACGGCGGCACTAATATTAGCCCTAAAGGTAAGAAAAACGGCTATGGCGAAGAGCTAGGCTTAGGCTTTAAAGCTCGTTACCAGTCAGGTTTCACTCAAGGCACTGTCGGTGTAGGTGTTGATGCTTTCGGTCTACAAAGCATTAAACTAGACAGTGGTGGTGGTCGTCACTTCGACGGTGCTGCTTTCTTTGGTGAGAAATCCAACGGTAAAGCACGCAACAACGCCAGCCAAGCCGGCGCGGCAGTTAAAGCGCGTATTTCTAGCACCACCTTAAAGTACGGTAACCAAACTGACGTAGATATGCCTGTATTCTCTATGGATGACAGCCGCCTACTACCAGAAACCACTACTGGTTTCTTAGTCACCAGCGAAGAATTTGATGGCCTACAGTTAAACGCTGGTCACTTCACTCAGTTAAGTGACTTAAACCAAGTGCGTGCTGACAGCTCACCATTAAAGAAAATTGATGTTGTCGGTGGTAACTACGCAATCAATGACGATCTAAACGTTGCTTACTACTATGCAGATGCTGACTTAGATGAAGATACATTTGGTTATAAGTCATCTAAAAAGCATTACTTAGGTGCTGATTACCACTACGATCTCTCTGCAGATCAAGCGTTAGATTTTGACTTCAACTTCTACCGCACTAAGCTTGGCAACCGCAACGAGTCGAACGACCGCAACAAGGCGTGGAGCTTGGCAGCTGCTTACACCATCGACGCACACAAATTCACCGTTGGCCACCAACGCATTAGTGGTGACACTGGCTACGAGTACGGCTACGATGGCGGTGGTTCAATCTACCTGCTGAACGACGTTCAAGTTAACAGCTTCATTGGTGAAGATGAAAACTCATGGCAAGCCCGTTACGACCTCGACATGGGTAAGTTCGGCGTTGAAGGCCTGAACTTAATGACCCGTTACGTACGTGGTAGCAACGTTAAAACTGCTGAAGGCAATCACAACGGTAAAAACTGGGAACGCAACGTTGAAGCTGGCTACACCTTCCAACAAGGTGCTGCTAAAGACTTAAATCTACGCGTTCGTCAAGCTACCTACCGTGCTAGCCACTTAGGCAATAAAGACATCGACGAAGTACGTGTAATCGTTAACTACCCTCTGAGCATTCTATAATCTCAGTCGCTAGTAGCGTAGCAACACCAAGAAACCCAGCTTCGGCTGGGTTTCTTTTTGCCTTTTTTCCGCTAAGCCATTCTATGGGGTACAATTAGCCGCGTTTATAGGCCCTGCCTTTTCCCATTCTTGTTGAAGACTTTCTACTATGCGTACGACCCAGTATTTAATTGCAACTCTGAAAGAAACACCGGCTGATGCAGTGGTCATTAGCCATCAACTGATGCTGCGCGCTGGTTTAATCCGCCGCCTAGCCTCTGGCCTTTACACTTGGCTGCCCTTAGGTCTACGGGTACTGCGTAAGGCCGAAGCCATTGTCCGTGAAGAAATGAACGCTGCAGGTGCCTTAGAGGTATTAATGCCAGCCATTCAGCCGGCTGAACTTTGGCAAGAATCAGGCCGCTGGGAAGAGTATGGCCCCGAGTTGCTACGTTTAAAAGATCGCCATCAACGTGAGTTCTGTGTGGGCCCTACGCATGAAGAGGTAATTACCGATTTAGCCCGTAATGAGCTAAGCAGCTATAAGCAATTACCGATTAATTTTTATCAGATCCAAACCAAGTTCCGCGATGAAATTCGCCCACGCTTTGGCTTAATGCGTGGCCGCGAATTTATTATGAAAGATGCCTACTCGTTCCACCTTGATCAAGCATCTCTCCAGCAAACCTATGATCGTATGCATCAAGCCTATACCAATATTTTTACCCGTCTAGGCTTACATTTCCGCCCAGTACAAGCTGATACCGGCTCAATTGGCGGCACCGGCTCCCATGAGTTTCATGTGCTGGCCGATTCAGGCGAAGATGATATCGCCTTTAGCGACACTTCAAACTACGCTGCTAACATTGAAAAGGCCGAAGCTATTCCTCGTGAAACTAAACGCCCAGCACCCAGCGAAGAATTACGCTTAGTCGATACGCCAGAGACTAAAACCATTGATGATTTAGTTCAGCAGTTTGGTCTAGCTATTGAAAAAACAGTAAAAACCTTAGTCGTTCACGCCGCCGAAGAAGGCCAATTGATTGCCTTAGTCGTCCGGGGCGACCATACCCTCAATGAAATTAAAGCCGAAAACCTGCCGCAAGTCGCCAGCCCGCTCACCTTTGCTAGCGATGCTGAAATTCACGCTGCAACCGGTGCTCACCCTGGCTCCTTAGGCCCAAAAGACTTGGCTATTCCTTGCTTAATTGATCGCTCAGTGGCCATGATCAGCGACTTTGCCGCAGGCGCTAACCAAGATGGTAAGCATTGGTTTGGCCTAAACTGGGAGCGTGACTTACCACTGGCTGAAGTGGCTGATCTGCGAAATGTGGTAGCTGGCGATCCAAGCCCAGACGGCCAAGGCTTACTAGAAATTAAACGTGGCATCGAAGTGGGACATATTTTCCAGCTCGGCACCAAATACAGCCAAGCCTTAAACTGCACCGTAATGGGCGAAAATGGTAAACCAACAGTTCTGACTATGGGCTGCTATGGCATTGGTGTATCCCGTGTAGTTGCAGCGGCTATTGAGCAAAATCACGATGCACGCGGTATTATTTGGCCAAAGGCACTGGCGCCATTCCAAATTGCACTGATTCCAATGAAATATGAAAAGCCAGAAATTCAAGCAGCAACTGATGCTCTCTATCAGCAATTAACTGCCGCCGGCTTTGAAGTATTACTGGATGATCGCGACAAAAAAACCAGTCCTGGAGTTAAGTTTGCCGATATGGAGCTCATGGGCATTCCCCACCGCTTAGTGATCAATGAAAAACTGCTCGCTGAACAACAAGTTGAGTATAAAGCGCGTACGGCCGAACAAGCTGAAGCACTTGAGCTAGCGGATATCATTGCGCAATTAAAGCAACGTATTTAAAACGCTTTAACTTCGCGAAAAACTAAAAACTGCGGTCTGATTCTGTTCAGGCCGCAGTTTTTTTTATGTTAACCTGCGCCCCTTTAAAAATTTGTGCAGCTAACGCACTCGTGTTAACTGCGAATGATTAATTGGAATCTGCTATGACTGAATCAACCCCTATGGTGCTAAACGGTTACTACACCTTAATTGCCGCCACCATTGTGCTACTGATCGGACGCAAAATTGTCCAGCGCATTCGTTTTCTGAATGAGTTTAATATTCCAGAACCAGTCGCAGGCGGGTTACTGGCCTCATTTTTGGTGCTAGTACTGCACTCATGGAATGGATTTTCCTTAGCGATTGATAAAAGCATGCAAGATGGCTTTATGCTGATGTTTTTTGCCTCAATCGGCCTCAGTGCTGACTTTTCTAGACTACGAGCAGGTGGTAAGCCGCTGGTTTTATTTACGCTGGTGGTCGGAGTCTTTATCGTCCTGCAAAATGTGGTGGGCATTAGTCTAGCTAGCCTCTTAGGGCTCAAACCCATTACTGGATTAATCACCGGCTCAGTCACCTTAGTCGGTGGCCATGGCACTGCCACTGGCTGGGGTGCCACCTTTGAAAAAGACTTTGCAGTGCAAGGCGCCATTGCCCTAGGTTTGGCCAGCGCCACCTTTGGCTTAGTCTGTGGTGGACTACTCGGTGGCCCAGTAGCTCACCGCTTAATGCGCAAAGTAAAAGCCCCTGAAGCGACCACCCTAACCAACCTGCACACCACCTTTGATCGCCCCAAACAAACCCGCCTGATTACTCCCAAATCAGCGATTGAAACCCTCGCCATGTTTGCGGTTTGTCTTTCAGCGGCTTCTTATCTGACCGATCTCATGGCCACTCATTTTCCAGACTCCAACTTTAAAATTCCGACCTTTGTCTGGGCACTAGCTAGCGGTGTGATTGTGCGCAACACCCTAGCTAAGGTGTTTCGTGTTAGCGTATTTGATCGCTGTGTCGATGTATACGGCAACGTCTCGCTGTCGCTATTTTTAGCTATGGCCTTACTCAGCTTAGAGTTATGGACTATTAAAGATTTAGCCGTTCCCTTAGTCATTATCTTAGCGGTACAAGCCCTAGTGATGGTGACCTATGCCTACTTTGTCACCTTTAAAGTAATGGGCTCAGATTACGATGCTGCGGTACTCGCTGGTGGGTTCTGTGGTTTTGGGATGGGCGCCACCCCCACCGCAGTAGCTAATATGCAAGCCATTACCCAGCGTTTTGGTCCGTCCTATAAAGCGTTTTTAATCGTGCCAATGGTCGGGGCTTTCTTTGTCGATCTATTAAATGCGGGGATTTTATCTATCATCACCTCCCTGCCTTTTCTGCAATAAGGAACTCGCCCTTGAGCACGCCAGCCTTTGTTGGTCTTTACTTAGTTAACTGCCTTTTCTTTAAGTGGATCATCAGCTGGGGTAGCGCTCAAGTTATTCAAGGCTGGCTAAGCCATGCTCTATTAGGCTGGTTTACTGCCCATTGGACGGCCGAACAATTACGTTTATATGGATTAATTATTTGGCTGTTCTCTACCTTGTTTTTTATTGTTGGCTTACTTAAACCTGAATATTGTTTTTAACCACCGCAAAACAACTCAGCCCATCAAATGATGGGCTGAGTTGTATGAACACTAGATAATTTAAGTGCTTAGCAATTTTTCCACTGCGCTTTACGCTTTTCTAAGAAAGCACTCACCCCTTCAGTAGTATCTGCAGCATCAAATAAGTCCACAAAGGCTTCACGCTCAGCCGGTAGCCAATAATCGGGGGCTTGAGTACGTGCGCCTTGAATTAGGGGTTTAATCGTACGCACTGAAACAGGGCTTTGATTGGCTACTTTTTCAGCTAACTCTAACGCTTTAGTCAGCGCCTGACCTTGAGCGACTACCTCTTCGACTAAACCAATACGCTCAGCAGTTTGTGCATTAATGCGCTCACCACATAGCATCATTCGTTTTGCCCAACCTTCGCCCACCAGCCAAGACAGCTTTTGCGTACCGCCAGCGCAAGGCAATAAACCAACAGTGGCCTCCGGCAAAGCCATTTGTGCTTGTTCTTCAGCAATTCGAATATCGCAAGCCAGAGCGCACTCTAATCCGCCCCCCATGGCATACCCATTAATTGCGGCAATGGTAACGCCACGGTAATTACTGAGTGCCTCAAATGCTTCACCAAAGCGCCGTGCCATCTTACGTGCCATAGCTTTATCGCCGCTGGCAAATAGATTAAGGTCAGCGCCAGCACTAAAGAACTTATCACCGGCTCCCGTCACTACGAGAGCATAAATTTCCGGATCATGATTTAGATGCTCTACCAGCTGCTTAACACCTAGCAACATATCGGCATTCCAGGTATTAGCCGAGGGGTTATTTAAGGTCAGTAACGCAATATGTCCGCGTTTTTCTACCACCAGCTTATCGGTTAACTCTAAGTGCTGAGCTTGATGATAGGTCTCTACTTGGTGCGACATGGATTGATCCTCTTTAAGCGAATAAAGATAAAGCTCATTGAGCTAATCACTAAATTAATTTAGCAACTCCACGGCAAGGGCGGTAGCTTCACCACCACCAATGCATAACGAAGCCACTCCATAACGTTTATTTTGTTGCTTCAGTGCCGATAACAAAGTGACAATAATTCGCGCGCCAGATGCACCTATTGGATGCCCTAAAGCACAAGCACCACCGCGTATATTCACTTTATCTGCCGCCAAATCTAGCTCACGCATAGCGATCATAGTGACCACCGCAAAGGCTTCGTTGATTTCAAACAAGTCCACTTGATCCAACGACCAGCCTGTGCGCTGCATCAGCTTGTTAATTGCTCCCACTGGCGCGGTGGTAAAAAGATGAGGTTCTGCGGCATAAGCGCTGTGCCCACGAATCGCTGCCATAGGCGTTAAACCACGCTGCTTGGCTTCACTTTCACGCATTAAAACTAACGCCGCGGCTCCATCAGAAATTGAACTGGAATTAGCCGCAGTGACGGTACCGTCCTTACTAAAGGCTGGACGCAACTGACGAATCTTGCTGACATCAGCCTTTGGCGGTTGCTCATCTTCGCTGATAGTGACTGTTTGTTTACGCTGCGCCACTTCTACCGCTACAATTTCATCACTAAACACACCCTGCTGCATCGCTTGCTGTGCGCGTTCTAATGACTGAATAGCAAAATCATCTTGTTCTTGACGAGAAAAACCATAGGCTTGGGCACTGTCTTCAGCAAAGGTGCCCATTAGGCGGCCTTTATCATACGCATCTTCCAAACCATCAAAGAACATATGATCAATCACTTTACCGTGCCCCATGCGATAGCCAGCACGTGCTTTGTCTAAAAGATATGGCGCATTCGACATGCTCTCCATTCCACCTGCGACAATCACCTTCACTGAACCCGCCAATAACGCATCATGGGCCATGATGACGGTTTGCATACCGGAACCACACATTTTATTTACCGTGGTACACACCGTATGTTTATTTAAACCTGCTCCTAGTGCGGCCTGACGTGCGGGTGCTTGACCTAAACCAGCGGGCAACACACAACCAAACATAACTTCCTCAATCGCATTCGGATCAAGTTGCGCCCGCTCGACTGCGCCCTTAATGGCTGCAGCTCCTAACTCGGGAGCTGTTTTATCTTTTAGTTCACCTTGAAAGCCACCCATAGGAGTACGGGCCATACTGACAATAACCACTGGATCATCATGCATCATGTTATTTTATTCCCATACGCAAAGCGCCATCTAACCGGATGACCTCACCATTTAGCATGGTGTTTTCAATAATGTGCTGGGCTAAAGCAGCATACTCTTTTGGCTTACCTAAACGGGGTGGAAAAGGGACATCCGCCGATAATGACGCTCGCACCTCTTCGGTCATTCCGGCCATCATCGGGGTTTCAAATATGCCAGGGGCAATAGTCATCACTCGAATACCACTGCTGGCTAATTCACGAGCAGCGGGCAACGTTAAGCTAGCAATCGCGCCCTTAGAAGCGGCGTAGGCTGCTTGCCCCAACTGGCCGTCATAGGCCGCAATCGAAGCCGTATTAATCACCACACCTCGCTCGCCTTGAGCATTGACTTCGTTTGCCGCCATCACCTCAGCGGTTAAGCGCAGCATGTTAAAACTACCTATTAGGTTTATCTCAATCACGCGGCTAAAAGCCTCTAGATCATGGGGGCCTTTACGCCCCAAAATCCGTTGTGCACCAACAATTCCCGCGCAGTTGATTAAGCCATGAATCTTGCCAAATGCTTGCTTAGCTTGAGCTAGGGCCGCTGTCACTTGCTCTGAACTACAGATATCACAACCAATACCCAGCGCGCGGGCACCTAACTGCTGAGCCTTGTCTTCTACCGCCGGCTGATTAATATCCAGTAAAACTACCTGGGCTCCGCCAGCAATTAATTGCTCGGCAGTGGCAGCGCCCAACCCTGAAGCGCCGCCAGTGATAATAAATGTATGGTCTGCTAGTTGCATAAAACTGCCCTTAATTAGCTTGCTGATGCCTGTTGTGCGGCTTGTTGTTCGTTATATTTAACCACTTCTTGGTGCCTTAAAATAAAGCGCTGCACCTTGCCACTTGGCGTTTTTGGCAATTCTTCAGGAAACTCTATTTCCCGTGGATACGCATGGGCGGCCAAGCGATTACGTACATGCACCCGTAATTCTTCAGCCAGCTCCGGCGTGCCTTTGTAGCCCTCTTGCAGCATCACAAAAGCCTTAATGATTTCTGTACGCTGTGCGTCAGGCTTACCTACTACTGCTGCTTCAACTACCGCCGGATGCTCAAGCAAGGCGCTTTCCACATCAAATGGGCCAACCCGATAGCCTGAAGTGGTAATCACATCATCCGAACGACCAACAAAACTAATACTGCCATCTTCATTGAGCTCGGTGGTATCCCCCGTTAGATAGTACTTACCTTGGAATGCTTTGGTTTCCATGTCTTTATAGCCTTGGAACCAGCACATGGGTGACTGTTCTAAATCCACCGCAAGTGTTCCCGGTACTCCGACCGGCAGCTCATTTAACTCATCATCCACCACCACCACACGATGTCCAGGCGAAGCGTAACCTGCCGCTCCCATATGTACTGGGTGATCTAAATTGTGGTGATTACACAGCACCATCCCCAATTCAGTTTGCCCATAGTGATCATTAATTTTTACGTTTAAATTATCTGCAAACCAACGGATCACTTCAGGGTTTAGCGGCTCGCCCGCACTACTGACAACCCGCAACTGACCTTGCCATTGGTGTGCTACTTTTTCACCGGCGGCAATCATCATCCGGAACACAGTAGGCGCACCAGCCAGATTATTCACTTTGTACTTTTTGGCGATGGCTAAACTGCGATCTAAATTAAAAATGCCATCAACCGATAAAATGGGTAACCCCATCGACATTGGACCGGTAATACCAAAATACAGACCATAGGCCCAACCTGGGTCGGCGACGTTCCAAAACGAGTCTTCAGGACGTAACCCGACGGCATCAATCATATAGCGCTGAAAAGCCACAATCGCCTTGAGTGGAACCTCCAATGGCTTAGCTAAGCCGGTCGTGCCTGAAGTAAACATTAATAAAAATGGATCTTTAGCGGTTAACAGTACAGGCTCAAACTCTGTACTTTGCTGCGTCACTTCGGCCCAAAAGCTTGCATCACCTTTTACCAAGCCAGTGCCCTTAGCCGCTGTAACCGTTAAAATTGGCGGACAATCCTCAACCTCGCTGAGCTTACTGCGGTTATTAGCATCACTGACTACCAATTTAGCTTGTGAGGTTTGCAAGCGGTGCTCAATGGCTTTAGGGCCAAAAGCAGTAAATAAGGGCTGATAAATTGCACCAATACGCCAGGTACCAAAGATGGTCACCAATAACTCATGACTACGAGGTAATAAACCCGCCACCACGTCACCTTGCTTAACGCCTTGGGCTTGAAGATAGTTAGCAAACTGCGCAGCTTGCTGTTTCAGCTCAGCATAGGTATGCACACTGGAGCTGCCATCGGCATTTTCCTGAAAGAGCGCAATGCGTCCTGGCAGAGCATGGCGATCACAGCACTCATAACAGGCATTCATTGCCTCAAAAGTACCACTCAATGCGTTTTGTACCGTTTGCGCAAAATCAAAATTTTTTACGGCGCTGGCGTAGTCCTGAGTCGACTGATTCATGGCTAACTCCTCACTTTTTATTATTGTTGACAATGTAAGAGATATGCCTTGATAGTCAGCCGGAGTTGCGCCAAGAGACAATAGCCAAAGCCATCATTTTATTTGGACTCTTTGGACAATCACTCCCCCTCACCCAGTAATAAATTGCGGTAATGACCAGGCTGCACGCCTGTCCACTTGCGAAAGGCCTTATAAAATGAGCTAACGTCAGCAAAGCCTAAAGCACCAGCAATCTCGACAAAGGTATAAGCCTCTTCTGCTAGAAACTGCAACGCTAATGATTTTCGCACGCTGTCTTTGAGCTGCTGATAGGTTTGCCCCTCATCTAATAAACGCCGACGTAATGTGGAAACTGACATGCAGAGTTGTTCTGCCAACTGCACCAGATCTGGCCAGTGTTTTGGCGTCTGCTGCAGCAAACGCTGACGTATTTGACTGGTCAAACTTAAAGGATCACGGTACTTAACCATGATGTTATTCGGCGCTTGCAGCAAAAAACGCTTAAGATCCTGCTCGGTTCGGCGAATTGGACTATCCAAGGCATCGGAGGCAAATAAAAGCCGAGATTGTCGACAATCAAAGCGTAAGTTCTCAGAAAACATTAAACGGTAATCATCTAAGTTATCTGGACGCGCGCTGCGAGAATCAATCGATAGAATTGGAATCCGCTGATTAGCCAACCAACAAGTTAAGCCATGCACATACATCCAAAAGGTAAAATAAGTAAAGGTGCGAGCGGGTGTGCTGGCTTCTTCACGTAAAATAATCACCGCCATATTCTGTTCACGCCGCAGTACTGCGCGCTTATCGGCAAAAATTAGCGCCAAAAACTGTAAGCCGACTTCAATGCCTGCAGCCACGGTGGGTTGCTGCGCGGCGATTTTACATAAAAATGCAAAACTACCAGGACGCATCTGCCGCTGATCCATGCCGCAAAATTCATCTTGCAGAAAACGACTCAGATGTCGCCAAAATTTAGCAAATACAGCCACCGGCACCCGTTGCTGGCTGTCTTGCTGCAGGATATCTAGTGGTAACTGGCAACTGCTCAGTAGCGGCTCTAGCACTCGCTGCTGCTTTACCGCAGTATGCAGTGCCTGCTGAATAAACTCATAACTTACGGTGCTGCTTTGTGCCTGACTCATCACTGACTCCAAAACGCGAGGCCTAAACTTTGCCCATTAATATCGACTGTTGCTCAGCCGCTTGCTCACGTAAGAAATTCCACGTAGCGCGCATGCGAGCAATATCTTTTAGCTCAATTGGCATCAGCATCCAGAAGGTTCGGGTAAAGGTCACTTCATCGGCGAGAACGCGTACTAAACGCGGGTCTTGATTGGCGGCAAAGGCTGGCAAAATCGCCAATCCCGCCCCCGCCGCCACCGCTTGCTGCTGAGCTAACACACTGGTACTGCGCAGGCTAGAAGTTAAGGGCTTCACTAACTCATCTAAAAACACTAACTCTTTACTAAATAACAAGTCGTCCACATAGGTCACAAACGCATGATTTTTTAACTGCTCACGCTGAGTGATCGGTGGGTGCTTAGCTAAATAGTCTTTGGCCGCATACAGATGTAATACATAGTCCGTTAGTCGAGTAATGATAAAAGGCCCTCGCTCGGGACGCTCCAACGTAATCACAATATCCGCTTCATTACGTGACAACTGCACAGCACGGGGAAGCGCCAGCAAATCTATTTTTAAGTGCGGATAGCGCTGACTAAATGCAGACAATTGTGCGGCTAGTAATACCGTACTATAGCCTTCAGTGGCACCAATTCTGACCTGACCGGAAAGCTGCTCGCCTAACAAGGGTAAGCCTTGGGAAATGCCAACAAAGGCACTCTCCATCGCCTCAACTTGCGGCAATAGCTCGCGCCCAGCTTCAGTTAATTTATAGCCATCGGGCTCTCGTAAAAATAAGCTCTGCCCTAAACTTTTTTCTAAGCTTTGTACCTTCCGTGACACCGTGGTGTGATCGACCCCCATGCGGCGCGCGGCAATCACTAAACGCCCAGCACGGGCGAGTTCTAAAAAATAACGCAGCTGATCCCAATCCATCTTGCCCCCAACCCTATGTGCATTTTTGCAGAGTGAATCTGCAGTCATAGGGGTTGCTGTTAATAAAATTGCACTGCTAGCATCAAACCACACCTAGTTGCTAAATCACAAAAATAATTTTATGCCGAGGTAGCGCATGAGCAATTCACAGATTCCAACGGTTAAACTATTAATTAATGGCGAGTTTATTGAGTCAAAAACTGACCAATGGCGCGATGTCGTTAACCCTGCCACCCAAGAAGTGTTAGCCAAAGTACCTTTTGCTACCGCCGATGAAATCAATGCTGCCGTGGCTAGCGCCAAACAAGCATTTAGCAGCTGGCGTAAAACCGCGATTGGTACCCGTGCTCGTATCTTTCTAAAATATCAGCAGCTGATTCGTGAAAATATGGCTGAACTGGCAGCGCTGCTAACCGCTGAACAAGGCAAAACCCTAGCCGATGCTGAAGGTGATGTTTTCCGTGGCCTAGAAGTGGTAGAGCATGCTGCTGGCATTGGTAATTTGCAGTTGGGCGAACTGGCCAATAACGTGGCTGGCGGCGTAGACACCTACACCCTACTGCAGCCTTTAGGCGTATGTGCAGGGATCACTCCATTTAACTTTCCCGCCATGATTCCGCTGTGGATGTTTCCCATGGCCATTGTTACCGGTAACACCTTTGTCCTCAAACCCTCTGAGCAAGACCCTATGGTGACTATGCGCTTAGTTGAAATGGCACTAGAAGCAGGAATTCCAAAAGGGGTATTAAACGTGATTCATGGTGGCCCTGATGCGGTAAATGGCATCTGTGACCATCCGGATATTAAAGCAGTGTCTTTTGTTGGCTCAACCCATGTTGGCACCCATGTATATAATCGTGCCTCACTCAATGGCAAACGCGTGCAGTGCATGATGGGGGCAAAAAACCATGCCATCGTGATGCCCGATGCCAATAAAGAGCAAACCTTAAACGCTATTGCTGGCGCAGCCTTTGGTGCAGCAGGTCAGCGCTGCATGGCCTTGCCAGTCATTGTTTTAGTCGGTGAGAGTAAAGAGTGGTTGCCAGAATTAGTGGCCAAAGCCAAAACCTTAAAAGTCAATGCAGGCTGCCAAGCTGGCACTGATGTGGGGCCGGTTATCTCTCCTGCCGCTTTAGCGCGAATTACCGATTTGGTTGAGAGCGGCGTTACAGAAGGCGCGACCCTTGATCTCGATGGCCGTAACCCAAGCGTCCCAGGCTTTGAGCAAGGTAACTTTATTGGTCCTACCATCTTCTCTGATGTGAGCACTAAGATGCGCATCTATAACGAAGAGATTTTCGGCCCAGTGCTATGCGTACTCAACGCTGACACCATGGATCAAGCAATCGAAATTATTAACCAAAACCCTAACGGTAATGGTACCGCTATCTTTACTCGCTCAGGCGCTGCTGCACGTCGCTTCCAAGAAGATATCGATGTCGGTCAAGTAGGGATTAACGTGCCTATCCCTGTTCCGGTGCCAATTTTCTCATTCACCGGTTCACGCGCATCCAAACTCGGTGACTTAGGCCCTTACGGCAAACAGGTGGTGCAGTTTTACACCCAGACCAAAACAGTAACGGCCCGCTGGTTTGATGAAGATGCAGAAGCCGGTGCACTCAATACCACCATTAGTCTTAAGTAATACCGCTTAACTCGCTCTGTTGTGTCTATCACTACCCAACAGAGCGACCGCTACTGAAGTTCGTTTACTGATTCAACAATAATAAATAACAGCGGAGCTCATCATGCATATTGGATTTTTAGGACTTGGCAACATGGGCGGCCCAATGGCGGCTAACCTAATTAAAGCCGGTCATCAATTATCTGTTTTCGATTTATCCCAAGCCGCGATTGATTCGGTGGTAGCGCTAGGCGCTACAGCCTTTACCTCACCTCAAGCCTTAGCCCAAGCGGCTCCTGAGGTATTGATCACAATGCTACCGGCGGCGGCCCATGTAAAGAGTGTGTACTTAGGTGACGATGGGCTATTGGCTCAACTGCCTAAAGCCACGCACCTAATTGACTGCTCAACCATTGATCCCCACAGCGCCCGTGAGGTAGCCAAAGCTGCGCAAGCGGCTGGTCACTCAATGATTGATGCACCTGTTTCCGGTGGAACTACTGGAGCTGCAGCTGGCACTCTGACTTTTATGGTCGGTGGCAGCCAAGCCGAGTTTGATTTCGTGCAGCCAATTCTAAACGCCATAGGCAAAAACATTGTGCACTGTGGTGACAGTGGTAACGGTCAGGTGGCTAAAGTCGCCAATAATATGCTGCTGGGTATTTCTATGATTGGCGTGGCAGAGGCCATGGCATTAGGAACTGCCCTAGGTATGGATGCTAAGGTTCTGGCTGGCATTATTAATACCTCTAGCGGTCGCTGCTGGAGCTCTGAAATTAACAACCCTTACCCAGACGTCTTAGAGAACGCCCCTGCCAGTCGCGGTTATAGTGGCGGCTTTGGCAGTGATCTCATGCTTAAAGACTTAGGCCTTGCCACTGAAGCCGCACGCTTAAGTAAGCAACCGGTCATGCTAGGTGCTGCAGCACAACAACTGTATCAAGCCTTCAGTTTACAAGGCCACGGTGGGCTCGATTTCTCTGCCATTATCAAGCTATATCTAAAGGAGTAAGGCTGTGAGTGATTTAAACGCATTAATTTTAGCGGAAGTACGTAATGGCGTTGGGCATTTAACTCTCAATCGTCCCCAAGCTTATAACGCACTGAATTTAGCCATGGTGCGTTTATTGCAACAGCAACTCAAGGCTTGGGCCAATGACTCGGCCGTACGCGCGGTAGTGTTACGCGCCACAGGTGAGAAAGCATTTTGCGCCGGCGGGGATATTCGCGAACTCTACGATAATCACTTATCTGACAGCCAACTGAATGAAACTTTTTTCAGTGAGGAATATGCCCTTGATTACTTTATCCACACCTATCCCAAGCCTTTTATTGCCTTGGTCGATGGCCTAGTGCTAGGTGGCGGTATGGGCTTGGTGCAAGGTGCTAAATACCGTTTAGTCACCGAAAAAGCCAAACTGGGTATGCCAGAAGTGGCGATTGGTTATTTTCCAGATGTCGGCGGTAGTTACTTCTTGTCTCGCCTACCCGATGAAACCGGTACTTATATGGGCGTCACCGGTAATAGTGTGTCAGCAGCTGATGCCTTAGCTCTAGGACTGGCTGACTGGTACCTTGCTCAAGAGCAAATCGCTGAATTTGATCGCTGCTTAGACACTATGCAATGGGGGCAATCAGCCAACGAGTCAATTCGTAGCCTGCTAGAGACCCTCGCCTCTAAACAACTCACTGGCTCGACCCTGCAACCTTTGCGCTCTTTGATTCAACAGCACTTCAGCTTTAATAGCTTGGCTGAAATTGTTGATTCACTGAGTAAAGAGCCAAATCCTGAGCACCAAGGCTGGGCCAACGCCACACTTGACACACTAAGATCTCGCTCACCGATGGCCATGGCCGGCACACTTGAATTATTACGTCGCGGTAGACAGCTCAGCTTAGCGGACTGCTTTCGCTTAGAGTTTCACCTTGATTGTCAATGGTTTGATAAAGGTGACTTTATGGAAGGGGTGCGCGCATTAATTATCGATAAAGATAAAAATCCACAGTGGAACCCAAGCTGCATCGAAGAATTACAACAAGAACAAACAGACGCTTTATTTGCCGGCTTTAGACCAAGCTCCGAGGAATAAAGCGCGTAGGAGTTAAACAATGCAAGACCTTGATCTCACAGAAGAACAACGCATGATTCGGGATATGGCACGTGATTTTGCCAAATCGGAACTGATTCCAAATGCAGAACAATGGGAAAAAGAAGGTTGGCTGGATCAGCAAGTCCTCAAGCAAATGGGAGAGCTAGGCTTTTTAGGCATGATGGTACCTGAAGAGTGGAGTGGTTCCTACATTGACTACACCTGCTACGCCCTAGCAGTTGAAGAAATCGCCCGCGGCTGCGCAGCTACGGGCGCTGTAATGAGTATTCATAACTCCGTAGGCTGCGCGCCTCTTTTGCGCTGGGGCACTGAAGAGCAAAAACAGCAATGGTTACCCAGTTTAGCCACAGGCGAAATTATCAGCTGCTTTTGTTTAACCGAACCACAAGCGGGCTCTGAAGCGAATAACTTACGCACCAAAGCCGTCGAAGAGGGTGATTATTGGGTAGTTAATGGCAGTAAGCAGTTTGTTAGTAACGCCAAACGCGCGGGACTGGCTATTGTGTTTGCCGTCACCGATCCTGATTTAGGCAAAAAAGGCTTATCGGCTTTTTTAGTGCCTACAGATACACCAGGTTTTGAAGTTGAGCGTATGGAGCACAAGATGGGCCTTAAAGCCTCAGACACCTGCGCCGTTAGCTTAATTAACTGCCGTATCCCTAAAGAGAATATGCTCGGACCACGGGGCAAAGGCTTAGCTTTGGCTTTATCAGGCTTAGAAGGTGGTCGTTTAGGCATTGCCGCACAAGCGCTGGGCATTGCCCGCGCAGCTTTTGAAGCAGCTTTAGTATATTCGCGCGATCGCGTGCAGTTTGGAAAACCGATTGCTGAGCACCAAAGCATTGCCAATATGCTGGCAGATATGCACACCCAAATTAATGCCGCCCGCCTCATGGTTTTACATGCCGCTAAATTACGTACTGCTGGCCTGCCCTGCTTAAGTGAAGCGTCACAGGCAAAATTATTTGCCTCTGAGATGGCCGAGCGCGTCTGCTCCATGGCCATTCAAGTCCATGGCGGCTATGGCTATTTAGAAGATTATGCTGTGGAGCGTCACTATCGCGATGCCCGCATCACCCAGATCTATGAAGGAACCAGCGAGGTGCAGCGCATGCTGATTGCCAGACAGCTGGCTGACTATCCTTTGTAGTAACTGCAACACCGTTACACTTTAGTATCATCCCACGAAAAAACCACCAAGCAATTGGTGGTTTTTTCGTTTCTTGCCTAAGCACTCGCCTTATCAGCAACTGACGCTGATTAATTCTCCTGCTCTTTAACTCGCATCTCTAAAATAAACTCACATGGATTTATTTAACCAATAAAAAAGGCCATCCGCATGGATGGCCTTTTCTAACGCTACGCGAGGTAGAAAGAATTACATCATTCCGCCCATACCACCCATGCCGCCCATATCAGGCATAGCTGGCATTGCGCCTTCTTCTTTAATGTCGGCAATCATAGCTTCAGTAGTGATCATTAAACCACCGATAGAAGCGGCTGCTTGCAGCGCAGAGCGAGTTACTTTAGCTGGGTCAAGGATACCCATAGCGATCATATCGCCGTACTCACCGCTGGCAGCGTTAAAGCCGAAGTTACCTTCGCCGTTTTTAACTTTATCAACTACCACGCTTGGCTCGTCACCGGCGTTAGAAACGATCTGACGTAACGGTGCTTCAACTGCACGGCGCAGTAAAGCAATTCCTACGTTCTGATCTTCGTTGTC
The DNA here is from genome assembly GCF_001267175.1 of Thiopseudomonas alkaliphila. NCBI lineage: Bacteria > Pseudomonadati > Pseudomonadota > Gammaproteobacteria > Pseudomonadales > Pseudomonadaceae > Thiopseudomonas > Thiopseudomonas alkaliphila. The sequence continues at coordinate 1,162,687 of NZ_CP012358.1, forward strand.
GCCAGTTAGGCCTTCAATGGCTAACAGTGCGCGTACTAAAGCCACACCACCACCAGGCACTACACCTTCTTCAACCGCAGCGCGAGTAGCGTGTAACGCATCTTCAACGCGGGCTTTTTTCTCTTTCATTTCAACTTCAGTTGCTGCACCCACTTTGATCACTGCCACACCGCCGGCTAATTTAGCGAGACGCTCTTGCAGTTTCTCTTTGTCGTAGTCAGATGAAGTTTCATCGATTTGCTTACGAATCTGTGCCACACGGGCTTCGATATCCGCTTGTGCACCTGAGCCATCAATCACAGTGGTGTCGTCTTTGTTGATCACAACACGCTTAGCTTGACCTAAGTGCTCTAATGTTGTGGTGTCTAAGCTTAGACCCACTTCTTCAGAAACTACGGTACCGCCAGTTAAGATAGCAATGTCTTGCAGCATAGCTTTACGGCGATCACCGAAGCCAGGCGCTTTAACCGCTGCCACCTTAACAATGCCGCGCATGTTGTTCACTACTAAAGTCGCTAAGGCTTCACCTTCAACATCTTCAGCAATAATTAACAGTGGACGACCTGCTTTCGCTACAGCTTCAAGTACTGGCAGTAACTCACGGATGTTAGAGATCTTCTTATCCACTAATAACAGTAAAGGATCTTCTAACTCTGCCACCATGGTGTCAGGTTTGTTGATGAAGTAAGGCGACAGGTAGCCACGATCAAACTGCATACCTTCAACCACAGACAGTTCGTTCTCTAAACCGGAACCTTCTTCAACAGTAATAACACCTTCTTTGCCTACTTTTTCCATCGCTTCGGCAATAATGTCACCGATTGAGGAGTCAGAGTTTGCAGAGATAGTACCGACTTGAGCAATGGCTTTAGAGTCAGCGCAAGGCTTAGCTAAGCTTTTAATTTGCTCAACAATAGCAACGGTTGCTTTATCAATACCGCGCTTTAAGTCCATTGGGTTCATACCCGCTGCAACTGCTTTTAAGCCTTCGTTAACAATGGCTTGAGCCAGTACTGTAGCAGTAGTGGTACCGTCACCCGCTTCATCGTTCGCTTTAGAAGCAACGTCTTTAACCAGTTGCGCACCCATGTTTTCAAAGCGATCTTTCAGTTCGATTTCTTTCGCTACTGAAACACCATCTTTAGTGATTAACGGAGCACCAAAACTGCGCTCTAAAACCACGTTACGACCCTTAGGGCCAAGCGTTGCTTTAACGGCATCTGCCAGTACGTTAACACCTGCTAGCATTTTAATGCGGCCAGCGTCGCCAAATTTCACTTCTTTAGCAGCCATGAATCTATTTCCTCAAAAGTTTGCAAATAAACTAAACGTAGTGGTCTGTAAACTTAGGCTTCGATTACTGCGAGAATTTCGCTCTCGCTCATTACCAATAAGTCTTCACCGTCTACTTTTACGGTGTTGCTGCCTGAATAAGGGCCAAAGACTACCTTATCGCCTACTTTTACCGCTAACTCGCGAATATCGCCATTCTCCAGAACGCGACCGGTACCCACGGCTACGATTTCGCCTTGGTTGGGTTTTTCAGCCGCAGAACCTGGCAGCACGATACCACCAGCGGTTTTAGTTTCTTCTTCACTACGGCGGATTACCACACGGTCATGCAGAGGACGAAGCTTCATTGTCGATCTCTCCCAACAGATTTATTTACACACTAAATTGATGGTTATCATCAATTGGTTTAGTTAAAAATCTATCAGCACTTAGATGCTAATAGAGCGCTCGCTAAGCGAGCTGAAAACGGCGTTCTTCACTATTGTTTAGAACTTGGTCTATAAGATGGGGGCCACTTTTTTAATTTCAAGGGTTCAATTCATCTTTTTTTGTAAATGGCTCATCGGCTCGCTGAAACTCACCTTCTAGCACCGCTGGCTCTGTTTCTGCGGCTCTATGGGATTGTTGTCGTTGGCGATCATTGGCATCTTGTGCCCGCGCAAAACGTTGTTCATCAAGCTGCTGCTCGCTGCGCTGCACCACCCAGTCCATGACCAAGCCACGCATAAAGGGTAGCAAACACAGCACTCCCAAAAAATCACTGATAAAGCCAGGGATCAAGAGCAATACGCCACCGACAGCCATTAATAAGCCATTAAGCATTTCACGCTCAGGTGGCAACCCTTGCATTAACCGTTCACGGGCCCGTAATGCAGTCGCTACGCCAGCCACACGAATCAGAGTAATCCCTGCAATGGCTGATAAAATAATCAACAATATCGTCGCCAGCACGCCAATCTTGCTGCCCACTTGGATCAACACCACCAGCTCTAAAATCGGAAACAATACAAACAAAAAAGAAAACAAGCGCATTCAGTTACATCCTGCTTTAGCGTTAAGTCATAGTGGTTAATGGAGCCAAGCACAGGCTTATTCAAGCACCATCAACCATTTTTTTGTATCTGCCAATACCACAGAATCAAAATTAAGGTTGGCACGCCCAAACTGGCGCTGATCATAAAAAATTGCTGGTAGCCGAAATGCTCAACTAACACTCCTGAATAACCGCCGACTAAACGAGGTAAAAACAGCATCAGTGAACTTAGCAATGCATATTGGGTAGCCGAGAATTTAAGGTTAGTTAGGCTTGACAAGAAAGCAACAAAGGCTGAAGTAGCCAAGCCCATACTGAAGCTATCTAAACTGACAATTAACATCAGTAAATGTAAATTAGTGCCAGCGCTAACCAATGCGGCATAAAATAAATTGGTGATGGCTGAGGTAATTCCACCAATAAATAGAATCGGCATCACCCCAAAGCGAAAAATCAGCACGCCGCCCAAGCCTGCGCCGAGTAAAGTCATAATCAAGCCAAAAACTTTTGTTACGCCCGCGATCTGATCCTTACTAAAGCCTTGATCCAGATAAAATACGTTGGCCATCACCATGGTTACGGTATCTGACATCCGGTAAGTCGATACCAGCCCTATCAGCAACAGTGCTTGCCAACGGTAACGCAACACAAAATCAGTAATTGGAGTCAGCACTGGCTGCAAGCCTGTACGGCCCATTCTCGATAAGCACAACCCACTTAAGATCAGGTACAACAGTGCGCGGAGTAATGCGCGGTCTTCTTTGATCAAGCCCAGCCAACTTAGCTCACCATTAATCACTCGCATAAAATCAGTATTAAAGAGCTGGGTTGCTAGTGCCGGCAATGAAACCAGTAACACCACTAATACCAATACCGAAAGTAACTGATGCCCTAAGCCATACACCGATTGGGTGTAACCCAGCTCGGCACTTAATGCGGGTTCTTTCATCCACAGCGTGGTCAGCAATCCTGGCAGCATTAGCAAGGCAAAAATTAAATAGGTGCTCGCCCAAGCCGCATGACGATAATCTAGCCCCGTTGAACCAAACCATTCCGCCAAATACAAAGGTCCTGCAGTAGCTAGTAAAATCGCAATCCGATAACCCGCCATATAACTAGCCGCCATTGCCGCCTGACGTGATTCATCCGCAATTTCTAGTCGATAGGCATCTACCGCAATATCCTGGGTAGCGGAAGCAAAAGCCACTGCAACTGCCAACGCAATCAGTTCGGCCAAGTGAGTTTTGGGATCACTTAAGGCCATCCCGGCTAAACTAATGGCGATCACCAATTGAGAAAAGACCAACCACGATCGACGGCGTCCCAAGCGCCCAATAATCGGCAAACGCCACTGATCCAGCATCGGTGACCACACCCACTTAAAGGCGTAAGCCAAACCAATTAAGCTGGCATAACCAATGGTTTCACGCGCTACCCCCGCCTCACGTAACCACACCGACAGAGTGGAAAATACCAGCATATAAGGTAGGCCGGCGGAAAAGCCTAAAAATAATAAGGCCAGAGCCGCTGGGTTAGCATAAGCTTCTAGCGCTCCACGCCAGGCCTTACTCGACATTGATTTGCTTCATTAAACTTAGATCCATCATTGTATTGCCCTTACTCAAGGCGACCGGCGCACCACTCAACATGCGCTAAACATACGCGGTCTTGGGTTATTACTACACCTTCTTGCTGCAACCTTTGCCGCTGTATCCGCCCCGGCTCAGTTGCACTCGATAAGCTAAGCTTACCGCCTGCTGCCACTACCCGGTGCCAAGGTAAAGAGCTATCAGAGGGTAATTGACTTAAAGTAGTTCCCACCCAGCGCGCGGCACGCCCTAAGCCTGCCAACTGGGCTAACTTACCATAAGTCATCACTTTGCCAGGAGGGATAGCCTGTAAACTGGCAAATAGCATAAACTGCTTTTGCTCTGTCGTCAGTTTTTGTCGTGGCATTGAACCTCATTCGCCTCCATTACTCTTAGTCTTAAATTTATACCCTAAAACCACTCCCTTATGCTTAGTTATTACCCTTTGTCTTACCTTAAATATGGTTTGTTATTCTGCGCCACACTGCTTAGCCAGTTAAGTCATGCTGACACTGTCTGGTTAAAAAACGATGATCGCCTGACCGGTACTATTGTTGTGTTAGATCGTGGCAAGCTTTTACTTAAAACCGATTACGCTGGCACCATTACCTTAGATGTGGCCAAAATCTCAACTCTTGAAAGTGATCGTCCACTCTTGGTCAAACCATCAGTTAACGCCTCACAACAAGCTAAATCCCTTAAGCGCGGGCCAGAAGGTAGCGTACAGCTAGTTAACGGTGAACAACCCATCACCTTAGCTCTGGAAAACATCTATCAAATGATGCCACCTAAACCCTTAGTTGAAGATTTTTATCTCAAGGGCAATGTGCACCTGTCGGCTGACTATAAAAAGAAAGAAAGTGACGTAAAAGATTACAGTGTTGCGGTGAATAACGAGCTTCGTCATGGACGCTGGCGGCACCTTATGGCACTAGAATATGACCATGAAATTAAAAATGACAGTAAAAAGACTGATACGCTCGACTTACAATACGATCTTGACCGTTTTATAAGCGAGCAATGGTTCTGGAAAGGCAAGGCGAAATACGTCAACGACAAACTAGAGGATTTGCGCAAACAAGAAACCCTAGGTACCGGCCCTGGTTATCAGTTTTGGGATAATGAGCTGGGCGCCTTTTCTCTCACTACATTATTTAATCACCATCATTATAAATACGCCGATCGCACTCTGAAAAAATTTAACTCTGGCACCCTAAGCTGGAACTACAACCGTTATTTTTTAGCCAAAACCCTTGAGCTTTACAGCACTGGCGAAGTCGGTAAGCCCTTTATTAGTGAGGTGGATTACATTCTAGATCTTGAGGCAGGTGCCCGTTACAAGGTGAATAGCTGGGCTTCTCTGACCTTAAAAACCGAGTGGGATAAAATCGCTAGCAAACACGGCAACTTAAATGATCGCCGTTACCTGATCGGGGTTGGGGTTGGCTGGTAACCCCAGTCAACTTCTAGCCGTTGCTTATTTAGTGCGATAAAAAAACCCATAACTTTGCAGTTATGGGTTTTTTCTTAGACTGGCGTAATCCAGCAACAAAGCAACTTATAGCGCTGCTTCTAGCTCTGGGACCACGTCAAATAAGTCAGCCACTAAGCCGTAGTCTGCTACCTGGAAAATAGGCGCATCTTCGTCTTTGTTAATGGCGACGATAACTTTAGAGTCTTTCATACCTGCAAGGTGTTGAATCGCTCCAGAGATACCTACTGCGATGTATAGTTGTGGTGCAACGATTTTACCGGTTTGACCCACTTGCATATCGTTAGGTACAAAGCCTGCGTCAACTGCGGCACGTGAAGCACCCACAGCGGCACCGATTTTGTCAGCCAGCTTATACAGCATTTCGAAGTTTTCGCCGTTTTGTAAACCACGACCACCTGAAATAACTACTTTAGCTGAAGTGAGCTCTGGACGATCTGATTTAGCTAGCTCTTCACTTACAAAGCTAGAGATGCCTGCATCAGCAGCATTGGTCACTTCCTCAACAGCAGCAGAACCACCTTCAGCAGGCGCTGCATCAAAACCTGTTGCACGTACAGTGATCACTTTAATTGGTGCTGAAGATTGAACGGTAGCAATAGCGTTACCTGCATAGATAGGACGCTTGAACGTATCAGCGCTTTCTACTGCAATGATCTCAGAGATTTGATCAACGTCTAATAACGCAGCAACACGTGGCAGTACGTTTTTACCGGTGGTGGTTGCCGGAGCCAAGATGTGGCTGTAAGCCTTACCTAAGTCAGCAATCAGTGGCGCAACGTTTTCAGGTAACTGATGACCGAAAGCAGCGTTATCTGCTACCAGCACTTTGTTAACACCTTCAATTTTCGCAGCTGCAGCAGCTACCTCGGCACAACCTGCACCCGCTACTAAAACATCAACATCACCACCAATAGCTTTGGCTGCCGATACAGTGTTCAGGGTAGCGGCACCCAGAGCAGCGTTAGTGTGATCTGCAATAACCAAAATAGCCATTAGATTACTTTCGCCTCATTTTTTAATTTATCAACTAACTCAGCAACATCTTTCACTTTGATGCCCGCGCTACGCGCTGCTGGTGCTTCAACCTTTAAGGTTTTCACTGTTGATGCAGTAGAAACACCTAGGTCAGCTACGCTGAGGGTTTCTAACGGTTTTTTCTTCGCTTTCATAATGTTCGGCAAAGAAGCGTAACGTGGCTCATTTAGACGTAAGTCAGTGGTTACGATTGCTGGCAGATTTAGCGCAACAGTCTCTAAACCACCGTCGATCTCACGTGTAACATTCACTTTATCGCCAGCAACTTCTACTTTAGAAGCAAAAGTACCTTGCGCATAACCAGTTAATGCACCCAGCATTTGACCTGTTTGGTTGTTATCGCTATCAATCGCCTGCTTACCTAGCATGATGATTTGCGGCTGCTCTTTATCAACCACTGCTTTTAAGATTTTAGCCACTGCTAAAGAGCCTAGCTCTTCTTCAGTTTCAACTAAAATCGCGCGGTCAACACCTAAAGCTAATGCCGTGCGTAACTGCTCTTGGGCAGTACTTGGGCCAATAGAAACTGCAACAATCTCCGTAGCTACGCCCTGCTCTTTCAAGCGGACGGCTTCCTCTACGCCGATTTCACAGAATGGATTCATTGACATCTTGACGTTGGCTAGATCAACACCCGTATTGTCCGCTTTAACACGTACTTTAACGTTGTAATCTACCACTCGTTTGACAGCTACAAGAACCTTCATGGATTCCTCGTTATCTCCGGTGAGTAAAGAAATAGCCAAGCACACATGCTATTGGCCTGATATTCAGTGCAAGCTACTCCGAAATAGAGTAATACATGCAAAAATCTAAAAAATTTGAGTTATCTTGAACGTAACCGCTTACGGGGTCAACACAGAACACGCTAAAAGACCCTGTACAACGACTATTATTAATGAGTTTCTCACAAAAATTCAAACGATCGTTTATATTGGATACACTCTACAGCCTAGCTATAATGCAGAACAAGGCTTTGAAACCAGGTTTTTCTTTAGTTTACGTCAAAACTTATAGTATATTTACCTATTAGACTAAAGACTTTTACTAGATGCTGGCTACAGATTAAAATTACTTATAATTCTAAATCATTGTGACGAGGAGACGCTTGTGGAACGCGAATACATGGAATTCGACGTGGTTATTGTTGGTGCTGGCCCTGCTGGGCTTTCCGCAGCTTGCCGACTAAAACAGAAAGCCAACGAAGCTGGGCAAGAGCTTAGCGTCTGTGTGGTAGAGAAAGGCGCAGAAGTCGGTGGCCATATTTTATCAGGTGCCGTGTTTGAAACTCGCGCGTTAGATGAGCTCTTTCCTGACTGGAAAGAACTGGGCGCACCGTTAAACACTCCCGTCACCCGTGACGATATTTATCTACTGAAAAACGCTGAAAAAGCGCAAAAAGTGCCGAACATGTTTGTGCCAAAAACCATGCACAACGAAGGCAACTACATTATCTCAGCCGGTAACCTGTGCCGCTGGTTAGCGCAACAGGCTGAAAACCTTGGGGTTGAAGTATACCCAGGCTTCCCAGCTTACGAAGCCTTAATCGATGAAAATAACGTAGTACGCGGAATTCTCACCGGTGACATGGGGGTTGATCGCGACGGTAACCACAAAGCCGATTACGTACCCGGCATGGAATTACGTGCTAAATACACGTTCTTTGCTGAAGGTTGCCGTGGCCACATCGGTAAGCAGTTAATCAAGCATTATGGCTTAGATAGCGAATCTGATCCTCAGCATTACGGTATCGGAATCAAAGAAATTTGGGATATTGATCCAAGCAAACACGAGCCAGGTTTAGTGGTGCACACTGCTGGCTGGCCATTGGATGATGAAAACCCAGGTGGTTCTTTCCTCTATCACATTGAAAACAACCAAGTAGTAGTGGGTTTAATTGTTGACCTGTCTTACAGCAACCCACACTTATCGCCATTTGATGAGTTCCAACGCTACAAACATCACCCGGTGGTAAGTCAGTACTTAGAAGGCGGTAGCCGTGTTGCCTATGGTGCGCGTGCAATCACTAAAGGTGGCTTTAACTCCTTACCTAAAATGGTCTTCCCAGGTGGCGCACTCATTGGTTGTGATTTAGGTACGCTTAACTTTGCCAAAATTAAGGGTAACCACACCGCCATGAAGTCCGGCATGTTAGCTGCCGAAGCTGCAGCTGAAGCCTTACTTGGCGGCAGCGAAGGTGGTAACGAGTTAACGGGTTATGTAGAAGGCTACAAAAACAGCTGGTTATACGATGACCTGTACCGCAGCCGTAACTTTGGTGCAGCTATTCACAAGTTTGGTGCCTTTGTTGGTGGTGCCTTTAACTTTATCGATCAAAATATTTTTGGCGGTAAAATCCCTGTTACCCTGCGTGACACCAAGCCAGACTATGCTCAGCTGAAAAAAGCCTCTGAAGCGAAGAAGATTGACTATCCAAAACCAGATGGCAAGCTCAGCTTTGATAAGCTCAGCTCAGTGTTCTTGTCCAATACGAGCCATGAAGCCAACCAGCCCGTGCACTTAAAACTGGCTGACCCCAGCATTCCGTTAGACAAAAACCTACCTTTATATGATGAGCCAGCACAGCGTTACTGCCCGGCTGGCGTATATGAAGTGGTAACTAGCGATGATGGCGATAAGCGCTTCCAGATCAACGCTGAAAACTGCGTACACTGTAAAACCTGTGATATTAAAGACCCATCACAGAACATCACCTGGGTTACTCCAGAAGGTGGCGGCGGTCCTAACTATCCCAACATGTAATGGCCTAACGCCGTTACCGAAAAAGCCAACCCTAGGGTTGGCTTTTTTATTGAGCGATTAATCCGCTGAGAGTGTCAGTTCTCGCGTTGTTGCTGCTGCACAAAGGTTACAAACTCTGCTAAATACTCTTTTAAGCGCTGCCGTAATACGTCATTAATAAGGCGCCCATCCGCATCAAATTCTTGCTCTGCTAAAGAAACCAGCACTCGCTTGCCACACCAAGGGATTGCGCCTAAAAAACGTAAAACTGAAAGCCAAGCATCTTGCGCCAAGATGGTGCCAAAGCCACCAGTAGAAGCCCCAATAACGCCAAAAGGCTTGCCCGCAAATACCTGTGGCACATCCGCTGGCGGCCGCGAAGCCCAGTCAATCGCATTTTTAAATACACCCGGGATGCCGTTGTTATATTCAGGGGTTGCCAAAATAACCCCATCAGCCGTAGCAAAAGCCTGTTTTAAGCTAATCACCGCCTCAGGCAATCCCAACTCTGCTTCTAGATCAGCATTATATAAAGGAATATTTTCAATGGTTCTGAGCTCAAGGGTTGCTCCTTCCGGCATCAGTTCTAGCGCCGCTTGCAGCAAATGATGGTTATAAGACCCTTTGCGTAAACTTCCTACCACACCTACGATATGCACCATCTTCATTCTCCGTCATGGGTTAGACGGAGATTAGAGTGTGGTTTAGGGCAGAAGTTAGGATGGGGTTATTCTTTGTGGCTATTAAATATTAGAATTTGCAATATAAAAGCCCGCAATTAAGCGGGCTTTAGGATGTTTTAGCTATTTAATGCCTAGCCATGCAGACGTGGAATCACTCCCACTCTATTGTAAATGGTAGAAAAAACCCGTTAAATTACAACAAGTTACAAAGCAAAGCAGAAGCAATGCCATGAATAGTACCATTTTCAGTTTAAAAGAGAAAAATATGGTCAATCTACGTTAGGCACATTGCAGCACAGCCAACTCACTCGCCTCGGCTTATACTCGCCGCCCCTTCGTAGATAAATGGTGAAGGCAGTAGGTCACCCCTGATACAGCCTTGCCGTGCTCATGCTGCCTCAAAGGGCCTATGTTAAACCTACCAGCATATCAAACAAAGCATTATCTATACTCCTAGGTTTTGCCTCGGACTCTTATGCGAACCTGTCGGCACAAACAAAAAGGCGGTCACCGGACCGCCTTTATTCAAACTCAAAGCATCAGCCGCACGCTTGCCGCAGCATCCCGACCGCTGTCTTGAAATCCTCCTGCGTCGCTCGGCCGGTTTCCGCTTGGTAATACACAATTGTGAACATATTCATCACCGCTTCCGACAGTTGGCAAATCCGCTGTGCATCTGCCTGGTCTATGAACTCCAAGGAAGAAAGAATATCAGCTGCTTGCTGTACTGCTCGGCTCGCTTCGTTAAACTGTTGTACTGTCATGATTCACCTCATGGGGTGTTGATTGAAAGTGCCGGGCTGGGTGCCACCAGCCCGGTGCGTCATTACTGATTAAGACCAGCAGCTTCTGCGAAGGGTGATTGCTCAGTCTTAAAGTCCGGTTGTCGCTTGATAGATACAGGCCGCTCCGGGACTGGGTCTTCCCGATTCACAAAGGCCGCAACCTCCGCCTCATAATCGACCGTTTCTTCTCCTGGCGTTTCAACAAGGGCCGCAAGTGCGGCCAGGTCTTTAGCTTTCATCACTTAGTCCTTTTTGTTCACAAACGCTGCTACTTCATCTGAATACTCATCAGATACGCCGCTGATGCTGTTGCCGCTGAATTCATGACTGGTTTCGGCCTCTACTGGCTCGTCGATGCTTGCGCGAATTGATGCCGCTAGCTTGCCACCTGCTGTATCCGCTACACGCTCTTTGAAGCCTTCCGACACTTGGCCACCTATGCCTTTTGCCAGCTCGCTAGCAGTGCCAACAGCCATTTTTGCAGCATGACCGAAACCGCCGCCATCACCGCTGCCGCTTTTGCCGCTTTCTTTCATGGAATCAGAACTGCCAGCAGCTTGCTGTCCTTTCATTGTGTCTGCGCCTTGGTCTGGTTGAGTGCTGGCTGAGCCGCCACCTGAGCCACCGGAGTCACCACTTGAACCATTAAAGCCAGCTGCTTCAGCAAAGGGCGATACGTTTTCACTAGCACCGCTGCCCGCTCCGACAGTTTCAATGCTGACCATTGCGCCTGAACCACTTGAACCACTACCACTTTCAGCAGCTGCAGCACCGGCTTTTTCGAAAGCAGCTTTAATTGCTGAAGCACCGCCTGCACTTGATGTTACCACTCCCATTGCAGCCTTCCCTGCCATGGCAACACCACCCATAGCCATGCCTGCTGCTGCCATACCTGCACCCATCACCGCCCCAGCCCCAAATGAACTACCCGCCGAAGCCGCCGCGCCACCGCCAGGAATCAAGCCCGCCATGACATTCGGAATCGTATTGACAAGAATCACCAAGACAAGCGAAACAACAAAAATCACCAGCAGCTCATCCATTGAAGCTTTAGCAGCAAGACTTGTGTGATAACCGTCAATAATGGATACAGCGATACCGACTAGCAGCGTCATTGTCATTAGCTTCAATGCAATACCTGCCACGCTTCTAAAGTAGTTCAGCGCAATATCCGAAGTCCACCGCGCACCACCGAAGCCCAGGACAAACACACCGGCATAGGCAAGCACCCAGGCTGTTACAAGGGCTAGGAGCACGTTAGCAGCGACCACTGCCATGCAAGCAAGAATTGCCAGGGTAGTCAGAAATATCGACAAGTTATCAATTGGACTTGTTACGCTGTACGACTTCGCCGCTTTTCCAATAATGTCAAACGCAATATCAATGGGCGTTGACGGGTTCAGTCCACGGCCCAGCCCGGACGCTTCCGAGCCTATCGTTCTCAACGAATTGATAATATCCATAGCGAAGCTTGGTCCGTTCATCAGCAGCCACCAGAAGAATCCAGTGAACACCGTAAACCTCACAAACTCCGCAAAGAACTCGCCAATGTCGGCCTTGCGCAAGGCCATCATGCCGAACGTCCAAACCATAGAAATCACAACCAACGTCCAAAACAACCAGGTAGCATGCCCGGAAATCGTTCCCGACCAACTTGAACTTGCATTAAGAAATCTATCTGATACCTCATTCAAAACCCCGCCTCTTTCAATCGCTGCAGCTGCAGACTGAGAAAGGAATACCAGCACCGACCCAAAAACCAAACGTAATACAGTTTTCATATCAGTACTCCTTGCTCTTAGAGCGATCAACAGGCGTTTCTAACCCCTTATAAATATCGGGAATACCTTCTTTCGGCTGCTCTGGTTCAGGCTTCCCACACCCTGCTAGGGTTGAAGAAAAAACAAGGACGAATATGCACATGATTTTTTTCATATCAGTACTCCTTACTTTTCGAGCGATTCACTGGCTCTTGCAACCCTTTGTACAGATGCTCATGCGCTGCTCGCTCGATTGCCTCACGGTCTGCATCCGCCTGCATTTTTGCGCCCACGGCTGTTTGCTGGGCAAGTAAAATGCCGCGAATTTGCAGGAGCTGGTTTGCCTGCTGGCTGGCAAGCTGATTAGCGAAGCCAAGGGCTTGCATCTGTCCTTCTGCACTCTGCGCTGCACCCTGCAAACGCTGAAGCTGCCCGGCATCTTTCTGCAATGCTTCTTGCTGATTACGAACGGTTTTCAGCAAATCATCATTTGCCTTTTTTCTGCTCTCGCTCGCCAGCTGCCGATTTTCATTCATGGCGTTCCATTCTGCTTCTGTACAGCCGCCGCTGCCGTTGAAACACGGGCTGCTGCGGTAGTAAGCAACGTCCTGGAACTTGGCTAGATAGTTGTCAAGGCTGCCCAGTCGATTCTGGTAAAACGCTAAAGTGTTTTGAGCCTCGATCAGCTTGTTCATGGTCGCTTGCGCCTGGTCCCAGATATATGCAGCCGGGGCCATAGTGTTTTGCAGCATGTTTTCATACTGCTGCAGCTGCGTAGCGTATTGCTCAATCTGCTTTTGATACTGCTCAACTTGCTTCAACGTCTGTGCAACAGACTCAAAAGCAGTCACTGTTGTTTGAATAATGTTTGCAGCATCAATAGTTGGAATACCCGCATAAATTGGGGTAGTGATGCCAGTTGCGAGCGCAACGGCAAGTGCGGTTTTAGCCGCTAAAATACGAACACGATTCATACCGAGTACCTACAGTAAAGTAATTAGACTTGTTGGCTAATCTGCCCCACATCTGCTGTGGGTTGGGTCTTTACTGTGACAGTTCGCCTTTGACTGTCATGGCACCCTGACCTTAGCGACACCGTTACGCCCGGCCTTATTTATTTAGCTTCGGTGTATGTACTGCTAGTTGTTACTCGCTCTCACTCCAAGGGTTAATCACTTTCAATCCCGCTGCTTCAAACGGGCTTGTATCTCTTGTTGCAACAATAAAACCGCCTTCGTGCGCTGTTGCTGCTATTACTGCATCTGCAGCTGCAATGCCGCTACCGGACTTTTTAGCAGTTGCAAGCACCTCTGCATAAGCTCTTGTGCATGACATATCAAACGACAACACACGCCCTGCAAACAACGGCAACAGCCTTTCTTCAATCCTTGAACTAAGCAGTTTTTTACGCTTGCCATCCGGCATCAGCGCAGCACCTGCGCGAATCTCCGCAACGGTCATTGCAGACAAATACAGCGTCTCAAGTGGCTGGTCATTCAGCCAGGCCAAAACACGCTCATCAGCCTTTGCCCGGAACTGTTCAGATAGAACATTTGTATCAAGCAAAATCATTAAAAACTCACAGCCCGTGCCGGTGAGTGGTCGCGTTCAAAACCTGCTGCTTCTTCATCAGTCAGTTTTACTTCACGCCCGATTTCGCCCAACAAATTGCCCAACTTGACGCGCCCTTCAGGTTTTACTGCCTGCTCAAAAATGGCCAGCATTTCCGCCTGGAGTGATCTGCCGTGTTGTGCTGCTCGGACTCGAATCGCTCTGTGTACCTCTTCGGGAACGTCCCGAACTGTTACTGCTCGCACTCCCATAATCAAACCCTCCTAATGTAGTCTATGCTTTCAATTATATGAAACGCTTTCAAAGGTAGCAAGCGCCTTTGTATTTTTGCCAGGCGGTAGCCGATAGCCTCGCAGAGCAGGATTCACGTTGAGCGCCGAAGGTGCGAATAAGTGTAAGTGAAGAGACCACCATGCTTGCATGGTGGGCCTACTTCACACATCCTGCCCGCTGCTCAGCTGTTGTTTCCTCGCAACCCCATTATTCAATCTCTCACTACCTTTGCACTTTTACCTTTCATTTGCCGTTGCCAAGGCTATAACAGCGTTATAACGCGCTCCAATGAGCACTAGCAGCGCTGTAGTAGTGGCCCAATAGCGCTGAAATAGCGCACTTATAGCGTTCTCGAGCTGATCAGAAAAATATGAAAAGAACGAGAAAAGCAAGGTTATACGCCAAGAAAAAATCCGTCATGGCCTGTCGCCTATCTGCTGGTGATTATCTGCATGCCACCTCCCGCTCAGCCCAATTGCATTTTTCATACAGGCAGCCTATTGACACTTGAGGGGCATGGATCAGGCGCACTATTGACACTTGAGGGGCACAGCACTGCAGGCGACCTTGCGTCCCTTCTCTTGGCGTTCAACCATCGGCCTATGGCCGATTGATAAAGCCCAAACGGGCTTTATCCATAAAAGGAGTGGTCACTCGCATCCAGCGAGGGATAACTCCTTCTGGATACCCTGAAGTATCCTGAATATACTGCTAAACCCTCAAAAAATCGGGCCGCTGTGACACGCCTTCGGGCCCCTGTGACACGCTATCGGGCCCCTGTGACACGCTTTACCCTGTTCTCAACGTCTACTTCGATACCGACCTCAGCCAAACCGTTAGCATCCTCTCTTATCCGCCGCCGATAATTACGCAGGGTCATGCTATCGATTTTTTTACCACCTACAGCGCAAAGCAGTGTGTCCAGATGCCATCCACCAACTGGAACGCTTCTATGCGTAAATACATGGCGAGCAACCGCTTGGCTGATTCCATGCTGCAGTCTGGCAATAGGCCCCGGCGAGTAATACAGAGACAAGTCCCTTTCCAGCAAGATGACCAAGGCTACGCCCAGCCGCACACGCCATAAATTACGCTCACCACCGGTAAGAGGATCATGGCGAGACATGGGTGACGGAATAACGTGGTCTATCAATCCTCCAATGATGCTGCTGCCAGACCGTTCCAGCTCCGGTGTTACAATTTCTACCGTAGCAGCCCGCAGATCAGCCAGTAGTTTCTGGATACGACCATGGCTGTACTGGTGATCAGATAGTGTTCGACGCAGTTTCGCTGGGTCAACTAGCAGCTCGATACCACCATCTGATATTTCTCGACGCCGTTCAGCTACATACAACATGGACTCCACAACATCTGCGTGACGCTGGCCTAGCCTGCCAGTTACGCGGCATCTTCCAAATCCAGTCTCCATCCACTGGCCTGCTCGCTCTCGCGGGCGTTGGCTGGGCTGATAGATCATCAATCGGGCCTGCAATGCGGTACTGGTTGGAACAACCTGGTTACCAGTTGTCATTGCCGCTCCTCGCGACAGACTTTAGTTTCGCAGACGGTTGGTATCTCTGACGCTCAAGCACAGCTGGCTTGAGCACACCGCCTTCGTGGCGTCTAAGCCAGCATTCCTTAAAAGGTGCACCGTAATTTGCTTTGCTGACACCGTATCGGACGAAATACCCTCTCTGGCTATCTTCAACACCCCATGTCTCGGCTTCTGACTGGGTCATACCTGACAGATATGACTGCCAGCGGATGTTATCTACCAGAACCGACGATCCCCGACTGGCCTGTTGCTGGTCGCCAGAGCCCGAGGCGGATGCACTTTTGTTGGCATGATGTAAAAACACAATAGCGCAGCCGGTCTCAGCGGCTATCGCCTCCATGCGTCCAACGACCTGGGACATCGCTCCACTGGCGTTTTCCTCTTCGATATGGAAACGCCTAAGGGTATCGAGGATCATCAAGCGACGACCCCTTGCAGAGCGTTTTAGAGCATCAAACCAGTTCGCAGCCAAGATATTGGGGCATTTTCCAATTAACGGCTCAATCAACAAGCCATCGGCCACGATCTGCCTTTGCTCGGTTGTTAGGTATGCACCAAGAGCATGCAGGCGATGGTGGATGGCTGTGGGCGGATCTTCGGCGGGCAAGTAAATCACCAAACCAGTAGGCAGTTCGCCTATACCCAATAGATCGGGGCCACCGGCAATCTGGGCTGCCAACTGCAAGGCAAGCATGGATTTACCCGCACCTCCTGGCGATACAATCGCACCTACAGTACCAGCCACCATATTTGGCAAAACGTAATCCAGGGGTGGCGGCTGCTCAGTAAAAGCAGCCATAAGGTCAAGTGCCATATCAGCCCCTCGCATCGCCAGGGCGGGCTGCCTGGATACCTGACGACTTACGTGCATCAATCCACTCTTCGACTTCCGACAAATCCCATGCAACGTTTCTGGAAGTGAGCGCGATACGGCGTGGAAACTCTCCACGCTGCTCCAAGTTGTAGATGGTCCTCGACGAGAGCGGAATGATCTCTAGGAGCTTTTTTCTGTTGATGAGTGTTTTGCTAGTTATAGATTGCATGATCCGACCTCCTGTTGCTTACGGATGCCCTATCCTGCCTAGCAATTCATATAGAGACAGCCTTATACTTACCCAAAAAGGTTGACACTATGAAAAAAGAACAAACTATTACTATTTGTGAAGGATGCGACCCCAACATCTCAAAAGCCATCAAACGCTTTCAGGGGCGTTGGCGCCCCTACTCCATCGCTTCCCGACGCTACCACATCAGACGGTTAATAAAAGAAATCATTGATCCTGCTGTAGCCAGCTACATGAAAACTCTGCCAGCGCACTACTCAGGCTTCGTAGCTGGTGCCGGGACAGGAATAGCCTTCAGTGAGATTATCCGATTAGTCGGATTTGATTCGATGGTTCAACTGCAGCGACAGTTGCTACGCCAATTCATCAAGACAGAAGACAGGCAGGACTCAAGGGATCAACGCTTTGTTGCAACCATAGAAACACTAACCGGCCTGGTTTGGGACTGCGCATGCAAACGTCCTAAAAAATCTACTGTCAAAACAGGTGTCAATTTAAACGCGCAACGTCAGCATGGCTTTTGTGATCTATGTGGAGAACTGACCGAGTTCGCCAGCTTCATGGCAACGGCCGCTGATGATCAAATCAATGACGTAGAGCTGCAAGAACGCAAGAAACTCGAACTCAGCCATCAATACTGTGCCGAGCACAAACCTATCCTGTCTGACGGCAGTCGGAACCCTGCCTATCGGCAAGCAAAGCGATCTCTCAAGCAATTCAACCTCGAGCTTGATCGGCTTAGTCGTCAGTGCGTAAAGCGCACCACCCCGCAAGCAGCCTCAGGCGACCCTCTGGTGGATCGTTATTTCCATCAGTACATCTTGGCTCAGACCTTACAACCAGCCGACAAAGGAGAACTGCGCAACCAGGCGCGGCTAATGGTGGACCTGAAGCTATCAGATCGCAAAAAACAAATTCTGATACTTCAATGGGATGGGCTCAATCAGTCGGAGATCGCTCGACAACTGGGCATCGAACGACAGACGGTGTCAAAGGCGCTGAAGTCGTTGGCCTCGATACCCTTGCTACTCCAACTGAAAAGGTAAAACACCAAGGGAAATTTTAGCGGCTAAAATTTCCTGACTCGGATTTAGCCCAAACTCTATCAGACAGAAAACAACCAAGGCAGATGTTCGATTTACTCATATACATTGAGTCGCAGCCACTCGGTTGATACTGAAAGGGCACGACCCAATGCAAAGTAACGATGCACGAAGAAATCCTTATCGATTCTACTCAGCTTGTATACCTGGAAGCTTCTTGAGAACGACTGTATTAACGTTTTCATCGATACCGATTTTGAAAGGAAAAGAATCACGTTTAAAGAGAGAGCTGTGGATTTCAACCTCGATTCGAAGACTCCTGCTATCACTGCAATTACTTAGATGAAACACCCCCGCATACGAGCCAACGGTCGTTCTTGCAATCGCGTTCAGCTGGTCATCAGTCGACGTATTTTCCATCGAGAGAAAAACTGCGGTTAAAGCAGCCCCAAGCTTAGGCCGAAGTAAAAGATCCTCATCGACACGATGATTCGGAGCAATTTGCTTCAGTGCTGAAATAACATCAGCGTAGTTGCTTTCTATACTACTTACGCATGACTGGCTGAACGTTGCCGCAACAGCTGCAGCTAGCTCAGGTTTGCTCTTGTCTTTTGACTTATCATCAAAATAATTTTCGATTGCTCCACGCCGCAAAAAAAAACATCCAAGTTGAGCAAGCGCGTCAATTAACACTTGGAAACGGGTAGCAAGACCTGAAGCAGCTTCACCCGCTGATGCATCGAAAGTTTCTGGTTCAGTTAGCAGACGCGCAAGAGTTACACGCTGAAGGCTTTTCGATTTAGAATCACCACTTGACCAGTCTTCATACGTCTCCGCAGCCGCTGATACAGCAACATTGTGATTCTTGATGAACTCCGACAGATCGGTACGCAAGTTCCTATCTAAGTCTATGATAGACCTCTGCCCGATGCTCTCAGCAACTGATGATGCTGCAGGCTGGTTACTGAAGTCTCGAACCAGCGTATTATCATCCGCTAAAGCATCCAAATCTGCGAGTACAGCAACATGCTTACCCATCAAGCGAAACAGTTTTGCCGCCTCCACGAACTCGCCTTTACCTGTCACCGGTAAAATCTGAGCGTTGCGAGCCAACAGACGTTGATCCAATCGACTAGCGAGCTGGGTAGCAATGATTTCGTCGCTAGGCCCTTCTACCAATAGCACGCGCTCAGCAAACATCGCCATACGATGAGTAGCACTGAGTCGAGCTATCAATGCCGAAAGCTTGGTGCGCTTTAGAATATCGTCATTTGTTTTGACTTGTGCAGGAGCTCTAAACGCAGAGCTGAAGAATGCGATCGACGGCAACTCGCGCAATGACTGCAGAGACACCATAGTCGTCGAATGAGTTGCAATAACAATAAGCTTCTTGTTCGTGTCGCAAGGATCTCCAGCAACGCTCCGCATCTCCTCAAGAATGAAGGCCTGATGCTGAGGATGCAATGAGATTTCAGGCTCGTCTATCAATAGCGCACCAATTTCATCATTATGGATGGCTGCTAGCAGGGCAATTAATTGGATGATACCACTAGCCTCATGGTTTGCCGCATACGTACTGCCACCTAGCAATGAAGCAATTTCAACAGTTAATCCTGACTGCGACCAACTCAACTCAACACTTCGATCAAACAGCTGTTGTAGTCGTGCCTCAACCTTCAGGCGTAGATCTGCTCTTTGATTTAGTGCTAGCAAAACTCCCGTAATCGACTCTAGATCCCACCACTGACTTTGAAAGTAAGTTTGGCCCACAGCGGCATTCTCTGATTCTATCGAGTTTGGATGGTCGACCGCTGACCGGTATCGCTCCATCGGGCTAGTTCGCCCTGCCGAGAGAAAATGCACTTTGCGCGTCGCCCCAAGAATCCCTGATGATGCCACAGCATTTTTGATCGCACGCAATGCACGTGTTTTGCCTGTTCCGTTCGGGCCTACCAGTATCGTCAAGCCAGGTTGAACCTCAATAACACCCTGACTAGGCGCTTGTCCTACCAAATCGATATTAACCACCAAGGGCCAATTTTGATCATCTGACATATGTTATCTCTCGCTATTTTTCGATATGGAGCCCCTAAATGGGCGATTATGTTTGTACTCACTCATCTGCTCACATTGTTCCCACTCAGCCTAAAGTGCTCGAACAAAAAACGTATCGACAGACGACTGGCCGCATACAGTAGTTGTGAGTTCGGCTCTATCTCACCCGACAAGATTTACCGATTCCCTTCGTATTCAGTGGCAATCTCAACGAACACTTCCGCTAGTCCACTCATCAATCATATCTGCCCAATCCTGCAACATAGCCGCTCGCTGCTCCCGGTACTCGGCCTTGTTGTAAACAGCTCTCACGCCCTTTTGTTCATGCGCCAGACACTTCTCAATCCAGTCAGTGTTGTAACCAGCCTCATGCAACAAGGTACTGGCAGTACGACGCAGATCATGCGGTCCGAACTTGGCAAGCGATTTACCATCTTTTTGCGCTGCTTTGTAAGTCCAGTCGAGCACCCTGTTGATGGTGCTGGAAGCCGTCGGCTGCTCAGTGTTGTACCTAGATGGCAACACAAAATCAGAACCACCAGCAAAAGTTTTTAGAGCAATAAAAATATCCAGTGCCTGCCGTGAGAGAAACACTAAATGTGGCTTGCGGCGTTTCATCCTTTCCTTTGGGATCGTCCAAAGCGCTTCAGTAAAATTGACTTCATCCCAGGTTGCGTTATTCAACTCGCCCTTGCGCACCATAGTCAGCAACAGCAGCTTGGCGGCGGCGCGATTTGTTGGGCTTGTACCCACCCGCTCCAGGTAGTGGTACATCAAACCAATTTCTTCTGGCGTCAACGCTCGGTCACGCGGCTCAAAACGGGCAATACTGCTTGGTCGCACCAATTCAGCCGGGTTTTCAATCTTCTGTCCGCGCTCGATTGCCCAGCGGAAAACATGAAGCACTACTTCACGCGCATGAACTGCTGTCGCAGGTGCACCTCGCTCGACTATGCTGTCAGTCAATGCCCGCAAGTCTTCATGAGTAATTTCGCTCAGCTTTTGATTGGAGAATTTCGGCTTCAGCTCACGCTCATAAACTCCTCGACGCATATCGCGAGTCGAGTCTGCCATCTGGTATCCCCTTAGCCATTTTTCAGCCCAGGCACCAAATGTTTCCGCATCCTTGACTCGTGCCTTGTCTCGAGCTTTTTCTCTGGCCGGAGACTTTCCTTCAGCGATCATCTTTTTGGCGTCGCCTAGCTTTTCACGAGCTTCAGCCAAAGTAATGCCACCAGAGCCATAGCGACCGAAGGTGATGGTTTCCTGCCTGCCATTGATCGAGTAGTTATAACGAAACGAAACAGTTCCTGCGGGTGTAACGGCTGCATAGAGCCCATCCCGGTCATTCACTTTGTAGAGTTTGTCTTTAGGTTTTAGATTTCGCAGCTTGGTATCGGTCAGCATATGCCTTGTCCTTCTTCCGTTATCGATACCATGCTGAAAACTTGAAAGTTATTGCATATTTTATCTATATAAAACAGTAACTTATAGAAATCCAATACCATGCTCATACAAGAAAGTGCTGCATGGTACTAAAACTGCTCATGGCATCGTTCGGCGATAGTACCAGTTTTAATACCATGCTAAAACAGTGCTTACCGCTTCCCTCTATTGCCAGATAGTGCCAAACAAAATCAAAAAAAGCCCGTAAAATCACGGGCTTAGAGTCGCTTAATGCTTTTAGATGCCTGGTCATGCCAGACGTGTAATCATTCCCACTCGATAGTCGCTGGTGGTTTACTTGACACATCATAAACCACGCGGGAAATACCCTCGATTTCATTAATGATTCTGCCAGAGACTTTCTCCAATAAATCATAGGGTAAGTGCGCCCAACGGGCGGTCATAAAGTCGATGGTCTCTACTGCACGTAGCGAAACCACCCACGCATAACGGCGCGCATCGCCTACTACACCCACAGATTTAACCGGCACAAAGACCACAAAAGCTTGACTGGTTTTATCGTACCAACCGGCATTGCGTAACTCTTCAATAAAAATATGGTCTGCTTGGCGTAGCAAGTCGGCGTATTCTTTCTTAATCTCACCTAAAATCCGCACGCCTAGGCCAGGCCCTGGGAATGGGTGGCGATACACCATGCTTTCAGGGAGGCCAAGCTCTACACCCAGTTTGCGCACTTCATCTTTGAACAATTCGCGTAGTGGCTCAACCAGTTCAAACTTCATATCTTCAGGTAAACCGCCGACGTTGTGGTGCGATTTAATTACCTTAGCTTTACCGTGCTTAACCGCCGCCGATTCAATCACATCCGGATAAATCGTACCCTGCGCTAAGAAGTCGATGCCTTCAAGTTTGCTCGCTTCTTCATCAAAAACCTCAATAAAGGTGCGACCAATAATTTTGCGTTTTTCTTCAGGATCAGTAACACCTGCAAGCAGCCCTAAAAAGCGCTCTTCAGCATCTACTCGGATTACCTTTACGCCCATATTCTCGGCAAACATCTGCATCACCTGATCGCCCTCGCCTAAGCGCAGCAAACCATGATCCACAAACACACAGGTTAATTGATCGCCAATCGCACGGTGTAATAACGCCGCTACTACGGATGAATCTACCCCGCCCGATAAACCTAACAACACCTGCTTATCACCGACCTGAGAGCGGACGGTAGCAATGGCATCATCAATAATATTGCTTGGCGTCCATAACGCCTCACAACCACAAATGCGCTGCACAAAGCGAGCTAAAATTTCATTGCCTTGGGTGGTGTGAGTGACTTCTGGATGGAATTGCACGGCGTAGAATTGACGCTCTTCGTTAGCCATGGCCGCAATCGGGCAGCTAGGCGTGCTGGCTAAGGTGACAAAACCTTCTGGCAACACCGTAACCTTATCGCCATGACTCATCCACACGTCCAAGTTAGCACCGTCATCGCGAATGCCGTCTAACAACGGACTATTGGCGGTAACTGTTACTTGCGCCGAACCAAACTCACTGGCAGCAGAGCTTTCTACCTTGCCACCTAACTGCTCAGCCATGGTTTGCATACCGTAGCACACGCCCAATAGCGGTAAGCCTAGCTCAAACACATACTCAGGCGCTCGCGGGCTGCCCATTTGGTGCACTGACTCAGGGCCACCGGACAGAATAATACCGCGTGGATCAAACTCACGGATTACCTGCTCTTCGATATCAAACGGATGAATTTCGCAAAACACGCCTAAGCTGCGAATGCGACGAGCAATCAATTGAGTGTATTGGGAACCAAAGTCCAGCACGAGGATGCGATGGGCGTGGATATCTTGAGCAGTCATCGGAGTTATCTCAAAAATAAATAAAAGTCTAAAAGACAAACCGCCTAAAATTGGCGGTTTGTCGGGGTGTTACTCACACTTAACTAACGCGGTAGTTAGGTGCTTCTTTGGTAATTTGTACATCATGCACGTGAGACTCAGCCATACCCGCACCGGTGATACGTACAAACTGTGGCTTAGTACGCATATCCTCAATGGTGGCAGATCCGGTATAACCCATGGAGGCACGTAAGCCACCCATTAACTGGTGCACAATGGCTGACATCGCGCCTTTATAAGGTACGCGGCCTTCAATACCTTCTGGTACCAGTTTTTCAGCGCCGGCGTTACTGTCTTGGAAGTAACGGTCAGATGAGCCTTGAGACTGAGCCATAGCACCCAGTGAGCCCATACCACGGTAGGACTTATACGAGCGACCTTGGAACAGCTCAATTTCACCCGGTGACTCTTCAGTACCAGCAAACATCGAACCCAGCATCACTGTATCGGCACCGGCCACAATCGCTTTAGCTAAGTCGCCTGAGAAGCGAATACCGCCATCGGCAATCATTGGCACACCGGTATCTTTCAGCGCTGCTGATACGTTAGCAATCGCCGAAATTTGTGGCACGCCCACCCCTGCAACAATACGGGTAGTACAGATTGAGCCTGGACCAATCCCCACTTTTACCGCATCGGCACCAGCTTCAACTAATGCTAACGCAGCTTCAGCAGTAGCAATGTTACCGCCAATTACCTGTACCTGTGGGAAATGCTCTTTCACCCAGCGTACACGCTCAATGACTCCGCGCGAGTGACCATGGGCCGTGTCTACCACTACCACGTCCACTCCAGCTGCCACTAACGCTTCGATCCGCTCACCGGTATCAGCACCGGTACCTACCGCAGCGCCTACACGTAAACGGCCCTGCTCATCTTTAGAGGCTAACGGATAGCTTTTAGCTTTTTCGATATCACGGAAAGTCACCATGCCGCGCAGTTGAAACTGCTCGTTTACCACCAGCATTTTTTCAATGCGGTGCTCATACAGCTTAGCTTTAATCTCTTCAAGACCGGTGCCTTCTAAGACAGTCACTAACTGATCTTTAGGCGTCATGATGGCTTCAACGGTTTCGCCCGCTTTCGGGGTAAACCGTAAGTCACGACCCGTCACAATACCGACTAACTCTTTGCTATCAGACAATACTGGAAAACCAGAAAAACCTAGTTCTTCAGCTTGTGCCAAGACTTCAGTAATTTTGGTGTAAGGTGAGACGGTCACCGGATCGTGCACAATCGCCGTTTCATAGCGCTTTACTTTACGCACCTGAACGGCTTGTTGCTCAATCGTCATGTTCTTGTGAATAATACCGATACCGCCCTCTTGCGCCATGGCAATGGCTAAACGGGCTTCAGTAACAGTATCCATAGCTGCAGACAGCAGCGGAATATTCAGCTCAATGCCACGCGTCAGTCGAGTTTTCAAACTAACGTCTTTTGGCAGAACTTCGGAATAACCTGGAATTAATAAAACATCATCAAAAGTCAGTGCTTCTTGACTAATACGCAGCATAGCGAATGCTCCCCGACGGGAAAATGGAAGCGCGACATTATACCTTTTGCAGCGCTTCTTCTCAACCTTTTGAGTGACCTTTCCTAAGCCTTAAGCCCCTAGTATTTTTCATACCAGCTGCGATCACTCATCCTCTTGTTTGTCTTTAATGGGTGGTTACTTAACCACGGTTAGCGTAGGTCGCCCTTTAGCCGGTTTGACAGCGGAAGCTTCGCTAGTCTCTGGTGGCATATCATCTGCAGCACTATCAACCACAGCTAAGGTCGGCTCTGCTTCATCGCTTGCGGGCAGCGCTAATTCTTCTGGCTCAAAGAACATGCCTTGCCCATTCTCTCTGGCATAAATGGCTAAGACGGCAGCAATAGGGATATACACTTGAAATGGCACGCCACCAAAGCGCGCTTCAAAACTAACGGCCTCATTATCCATCTGCAAGTAACGCACTGCTGCAGGTGAAACATTGAGCACGATCTGTCCATCTTGGGCAAATCCTTCGGGCAAGTTTGCCCCTGGATATTCACTGATTACCAACAAGTGCGGAGTGCACTGGTTATCCACCAACCACTCATGTAACGCACGAATCAGATATGGACGACTGGAGTTCATAGGCTCTCCTAATTAAGGACGCATCAATAGCTCAGCTTCGGTTAAACTTTCCCGAAAAGCTTCACGCTCAAAATTGCGCTCCATATATTCAATTAAGGGTGCGGCAGCTTTCGGCAGCTCAATGCCTAAAGCTGGCAAACGCCACAACAATGGCAACAAACAGCAATCAACCAAGCTGTACTCTTCACTCATAAAGTAAGGCATGCTGGCAAATACTGGAGCCACCCCTATTAAGCTTTCTCGCAGCTCTTTACGGGCTTTGTTGCGCGGCGTTTCTTTGGTGTTTTTATCTAAAATAAGTTCAGCTAACTGGCACCAGTCACGCTCGATGCGATGCATCAGCATACGACTATTAGCCCGAGCTACAGGATACACAGGTAATAAAGGAGGATGAGGATAACGCTCATCGAGGTATTCCATAATCACCGTAGACTCATATAACGCAAGATCACGATCGACTAAAGTTGGAACAGTCCCATAAGGATTAACATCAGTTAGAGAAGCAGGACACTCACCCGCCACCACATCAAACATCTCCGCTGTTACTGCCTTCTCTGCCAGCACCAGACGCACACGATGTGAATACTGATCAACTGGATCCGAGTAGCAGCCCAATTTATTTGGAACGGCCATGGCTTTCCTCCTTAAAAAATAATTACGCTTATCGCATAAAAACACACGCGCCTCGAGGGGCGCGTGTGTGGTTTTTACTTATACTGCTGAACTGCTCTTAATGAACATCTTTCCAGTACTCACGCTTCAAGAAGTAAGCGAAGACAAAGAAAAATGCTAAGAATAACAGCACATAAGTACCAATACGCTGACTCTGAAGCTTCACTGGGTTAGCAGAATAAGCTAAGAACGTGACAAGGTTTTGAATTTTCTGGTCAAATTCAGCTTCAGTTAGAGTACCAGTTTTCGGCAGCACTGTAAGTTCGTTGTCAGACTCTTTAGTTAAAGGTGTGCCAGTTAAGGGGTCAAACACCTTTTTACCTTTTTCATCGACGGCTTGAACTTGAGCAGTACCCACTGTTTGTACACCTTGTAGGTGTACTAAAACGTTAGGCATACCAACGTTCGGGAATACTACGTTGTTCACCCCAAATGGACGGCTTTCGTCCACATAGAATGAGCGCATATAGTTATATACCCAATCATTACCACGCACGCGGGCAACTAAGGTTAAATCAGGTGGCGCAACACCAAACCATTTTTTGGCTTGATCTGGCGTCATACTGGCTTTCATGTGATCGCCATATTTAGCGTCACTTGGAAACACCAAGTTTTCCATCATTAACTCTTCGCTAATTCCTAAGTCATCAGCTACACGCTCATAACGCTGGAATTTAGCCCCGTGACAGCCCATGCAGTAGTTAGCAAAAGTGCGCGCACCATCTTGCAAGGCTGCTTTATCGGTTAGGTCTACCTTAATTGATTGCCATTCGTAGTTTGGCACCTCTGCAAAGCCTAATGTCGGCAATGCAGCAAATAGTAATGCAATAATTCGCTTTTTCATTAGCCAGTCACCCTTTCTGGAACCGGTTTGGTTTTTTCCATGCTGGTATAGAACGGCATGAGGATAAAGTACAGGAAGTACAGCACTGTACAAATCTGTGAGATCAAGGTGAAAGTAGGCGTTGGCTGTTGTACACCCATGTAACCTAAAATCACGAATGAAATACAGAAAATCCATAACCAAAGTTTGCTCATCCAGCCTTTGTAACGCATAGAGCGCACTGGGCTACGATCTAACCATGGCAACACAAACAGCAGCGCAATAGAGGCGCCCATGGCAACCACACCCATTAACTTGTCAGGAACTGCACGCAAAATCGCATAGAACGGGGTGAAGTACCAAACTGGGGCAATGTGCTCTGGGGTTTTAAAGGCGTTAGCTTGTTCAAAGTTCGGTTTTTCTAAGAAGAAACCACCCATTTCTGGGAAGAAGAACACAACAAAGCAGAACACAAATAAGAACACCACCACACCCACGATATCTTTAACCGTGTAGTACGGGTGGAATGGAATACCATCTAAAGGTACGCCGTTCTCGTCTTTGTGTTTTTTGATATCGATACCGTCTGGGTTGTTCGAACCCACCTCGTGCAGCGCAATAATATGCACCACCACTAGACCTAACAATACGATCGGCACTGCAATGACATGCAATGCAAAGAAGCGGTTTAGGGTAATACCTGAAATCAGGTAGTCACCACGAATCCACTCAGTTAAGTCAGCACCAATAACTGGAATCGCACCAAATAGGGAGATAATTACCTGGGCACCCCAGTAGGACATTTGTCCCCAAGGCAGCAGATAACCCATGAACGCCTCAGCCATTAAGGCTAAGTAAATTAACATCCCGAAGATCCACACCAGCTCCCGCGGCTTCTGGTAAGAGCCATACAACAATCCACGGAACATGTGCAAATACACCACCACGAAGAACGCTGAAGCGCCTGTGGAGTGCAGATAGCGCAGAATCCAACCATACTCAACATCACGCATGATGTATTCAACGGAAGCAAACGCACCTTCAGCAGAGGGCTCATAGCTCATGGTTAGCCAAATACCGGTGAGGATCTGGTTAACTAACACTAAGAGGGCTAAGGAACCAAAGAAGTAGTAAAAGTTAAAGTTCTTTGGTGCGTAGTATTTAGAGAGATGATCTTCCCACATTTTAGTTGCGGGAAAACGGGCGTCGACCCACTCCATGAACTTACTCATTACGCGGTCTCCTGATCTATACCGATGATCACAATTTCATCAGTTTCGTAAGAATGCGGAGGTACTGGCAAGTTTAAAGGTGCAGGCTGCCCCTTGAATACGCGGCCAGCGAGGTCATATTTAGAACCGTGGCATGCACAAAAATAACCGCCAACCCAGTCTGGCCCTAAATCTGCAGGAGCAACTTCAGGACGGTAGGTAGGAGCACAACCTAAGTGAGTGCATAAACCTTCAACAATTAGCAGGTTAGGCTTAATTGCACGGTTTTTTGGATCCACATAAGTCGGTTGCTCAGAGTGCTCAGAGCTTGGGTCTGATACTACGCTATCGAGCTTAGCCAGATTACTCATCACCTCATCGGTACGGTTTACAATAAAGACCGGCTTACCACGCCACTCAGCAACTACCTGCTGGCCTGGTTCCACCTTACTAATGTTAACGCGCACCGGTGCTCCCGCGGCCTTAGCCTTCGCACTGGGTTGCCAAGAACCCAGAAACGGGATAGCAGCACCAACCGCTCCAGCAGCACCTACTACCGAAGTAGCGGCCACCAGAAAGCGACGTCGGCCTGCATTCACGCCGTCTTTGCTCATCAAGTCGTCTCCCATCAACAGTTTTGCCTGTGTTACAGGCTTTCTTTTCTATTAAAAGCTAGCAGCATTATCAAAGTGCACAGATGTTAAAGAAAAGACACACTTAAGACAAGGGAATGAGGCATGCCCCCGCCACTAAAGTGCGATTCGTTGACCTAACAACGAAGCATTTTCTAAACCTAGCTTTTGCACTAATTTTATATAAAAAACGCCCAGAATCCTCTCGGAAACGGGCGTTTTGATATACGGTAGAGCGTATCAGCGCTTGGAGAACTGAGGACGCTTACGTGCTTTACGCAGACCGATTTTCTTACGCTCCACTTCACGCGCATCACGGGTAACAAAGCCCGCCTTACGTAAAGCACCACGTAGGGTTTCGTCGTATTCGATCAGCGCACGGGTAATACCGTGACGGATCGCACCCGCTTGACCACTCGCACCACCACCAGCAACAGTCACGTATACATCAAACTTCTCTAGAGTCTCAGTTAACTCTAAAGGCTGACGTACCATCATACGCGAGGTTTCACGGCCGAAGAAAACTTCTAAGCTGCGATTGTTAATAGAAATGCTGCCTGTACCTGGACGTAAGAATACGCGTGCAGTTGCAGCCTTGCGACGGCCTGTGCCGTAATTTTGATTCGCCGACATAGTCTACTATTCCCGTTAAATCTTAAGTTCTTGGGGCTGCTGTGCAGTGTGCGGATGCTCAGCACCTGCATACACTTTCAGCTTGCGATACATCGCACGACCCAGTGGATTGTTAGGCAACATACCCTTAACTGCGTTTTCAATCACGCGCTCAGGTGCCTTAGCAATTAACTTCTCGAAGCTGATTTCTTTGATACCGCCTGGGAAACCAGTGTGAGAGTAGTAGATTTTGTCTGATGTTTTCTTGCCGGTAACACGCACTTGTTCTGCGTTGATAACTACGATGTAGTCACCCGCGTCAACGTGTGGAGTGTATTCAGGCTTGTGCTTACCACGTAAACGGCTAGCGATTTCTGTAGCCAGACGACCCAGGGTCTGACCTGCAGCGTCGACAACATACCAGTCGCGCTTAACTGTTTCCGGTTTTGCTGTAAATGTTTTCATTAGCAATTGGCCTCAAGGCCGTCTCATCAATTAAAAGACGGCGAATCCTACTGAATAGTGCTTACTTTGACAAGTCAAAGGTGCCGAATAATCGACGCTATTTACGGGGGCTCGGGTCTTAGCGTGGTCATATTTGCGGCAGTTATGTATATGTTCGGCAGGTCTGCATCTCCCGCCTTCCCTTCTCAATTGATTAGGCTTTATCAAGAAAAGAGCCGCGCTATTATGCCAAACGAGTGAAAAATTGCAACTCAATACCTAAGAAAGTTGCCATTTTCCGCAGAAGTACACTTTTTTCGAGCAGAGGCGTAGTATCAAGCAGCTGCCTGCACACTAAGTCAGCGCTTGATTGCTTTGCATGTTAGGAGTACGCATGTATTTTCCCCCACTGTTTTCGGCTTGGAAACACACCTTAAGCGCGGGCTATAACGCGCAACGCTTACGCAGCGATATTATCGCTGGAATTACTGTCGGGATTATTGCCATCCCTTTGGCCATGGCTCTCTCAATTGCCATTGGCTTGCCACCACAACATGGCTTATACACCGTACTGGTTGCAGGTTTTTTAATTGCCTTACTGGGCGGCTCACGACTCAACGTATCAGGGCCAACCGCTGCCTTTGTAGTCATTTTGCTACCCATTACCCAGCAATTTGGCTTAGCAGGGCTATTAATTTGCACCCTGATGGCAGGCGCTATTTTAATCGGCATGGCACTACTGCGTGCTGGCTCGTTACTGCAATTTATTCCCTACCCGGTCACCTTGGGCTTTACCGCTGGAATCGGCATTGTACTGGCCACCTTACAAATGAAAGATGCCCTAGGCCTGAGCAATATTGGCCCGAGCAGTAATTTTTTAGAACAGGTACAGCAACTAGTTCTAGCCCTACCAAGTATCCAACTGGGAGACAGCTTAATCGCAGCGATCACCTTAACTATTTTGATTGCTTGGCCGCGCTTCTTCCCTCGTGTTCCAGGGCATTTACCTGCCTTAGTCATAGGCACTTTATTGGCCATCACTTTTAAGCATTTTGATTGGCCAGTTGCCACCTTGGGCGAGCGCTTTAGTTACTTTGTTGAGGGCGTTGAGTACCCCGGTATTCCACCTTTCTTACCCTCCTTTGCCTGGCCATGGACACTGCCTGGACCCAGTGGCGAACCGCTGGTGCTCTCTTTTGAGCTATTTAGACAACTACTGGCTCCCGCATTTGCCATTGCCATGCTAGGCGCCATTGAGTCATTGCTCTGTGCGGTCGTCGCTGATGGCATGGCAGGCACTAAGCATGACTCCAACGGCGAACTCTTTGCCCAGGGCATAGGCAACCTCGTCGCCCCCTTGTTTGGCGGCATTACCGCCACCGCTGCGATAGCCCGCAGCGCTGCTAACGTGCGAGCAGGCGCTTACTCACCAATGGCTGCGATGACTCATGCGTTAGTCGTATTACTGGCAATGCTGTTTCTAGCACCGCTCTTTAGCCTATTGCCAATGTCCGCTTTGGCAGCGCTACTATTGATGGTGGCCTGGAATATGAGCGAGCCCAAGCATGTGATCCATACCTTAAAGATAGCTCCACGTAATGATATTTTAGTGCTACTTACCTGCTTAATTTTGACTGTGCTGTTCGACATGGTCTTAGCCGTTGGCGTCGGTTTAATCCTAGCGGCTGGTTTATTTATTAAGCACATCAGTGAAACGACTGACACTCGCCCTAGTCATGCGCCACATATCAAAGCTTTACAAGATCTTCCCGATAGTATTTGCAGCTACAGTATCCGCGGCCCCTTATTTTTTGGCGCAGCAGAGAAAGCGCTCAGCGTACTACGCCAAGTCCAACCAAGCATTAAGGTCGTGATCATTGATATGAGTGCAGTTCCGGTGTTGGATATGACAGCAATTGCAGGGCTAACTAAGGTACTCGAGGATTATCGTCAGCGAGATATTGGTGTGATTTTAGTAGGGACTACCAGTCGTTTACGTTTAAAGATGCGCCGCGCCAATATTCGACTCAGCCCTAAACAATTGTCTTATGTGCGTGATTTTGAGCAAGCTCGAGCTCGGGCTGAAAGCTGGCTAACAGCTTAAGTCTAGCGCCAGCGACCACTTACCTGTGGTCGCTCCGGCGGATGACTTACAACCCTTTTACCGCAAAAATGCCCGGCGCATTACGCCAGTAACCAATGTAATCCATGCCATAACCAAAAATATAACGGTCAACACAGCTCAGTCCAGTAAAGTCAGCCTTGAGCCCGGGGCGCGCTTTACGATCGTGATCTTTATCAATTAACACCGCGGTATAGACATTGGCAGCCTCTTCCTTACGGCAAAACTCAGCGATCGCTGACAAAGTGTGTCCTTCATCTAAGATATCATCGACAATAATCACATTGCGCCCACGCAGTGAAATTTCAGGCTTAGCCTTCCAAAACAGCTCACCACCACTGATCTCATTGCGGTAACGGCTAGCATGCAAATAGGAATACTCCAGCGGAAAATTCAGCTGCGACAAGAGCTTGCCTGCAAAAATTAAACCGCCATTCATTACGCAAAAAACAATCGGGTTAGCGTCAGCTAGTTGCGCAGTAATTTCTGCTGCCACCTTGCTAATCGACGCCTCAACCTGCTGTTCGGTGTAAAGCACATCCGCCTCAGCCATTACCTGTTTAATTTGCTCAATATCAGTAGACACAACCGTACTCCAAAAAATAAAGCGGAAAAGGTACTGCTTAGATTGATGAAGCGCAAGATTAAAACTTAGAGTTAGCGCAATTTTAGTTTAATCTTAGCCCGTCCATCTGTTTTATGAGAGCTGTCAGCATGCCTGTGTACGAAATCCAACACCCTTTAGTGCGCCACAAACTCGGTCTAATGCGCCGCGCCGACATTAGCACTAAAAACTTCCGTGAGTTATCCCAAGAATTAGGCGCCCTACTCACCTACGAAGCCACCAAAGATCTCCCCCTCGAGCTGCATGAAATTGAAGGCTGGAATGGCCCCGTTGCGGTTGAGCGGATTGTTGGCAAAAAAATCACCGTCGTGCCTATTTTACGTGCAGGAATTGGCATGCTAGATGGCGTGCTCACTTTAATTCCTAGCGCCAAAGTCAGTGCCGTGGGCGTTGCCCGCAACGAGGACACCCTTGAGGCACACACTTATCTAGAAAAACTCGCTCCAGAAATTAACGAGCGAATGTCGCTGATTATTGATCCTATGCTTGCCACTGGGAACTCCATGGTTGCTACCATTGACCTGCTAAAGCGCGCCGGCTGTAAGGAGATTCGCGCCATGGTTCTTGTGGCCGCTCCCGAGGGCATTAAAACCGTCAACGATGCACATCCCGATGTAAAAATCTTTACGGCATCAATTGATCAAGGGCTCAATGAAAAGAGCTATATCATTCCCGGCCTTGGCGATGCTGGCGATAAAATTTTTGGTACTAAGCAAAAGGATAGCTAAGCCATGCAGTCCCCTGTCGTTACTGAGCCTCTCTGGAAACAAGCGCTAGCTGGCGCCCAGATGCTGTTTGTGGCCTTTGGTGCCTTGGTGCTAATGCCCTTAATTACTGGGATGGACCCTAACGTAGCACTTTTCACCGCTGGCCTTGGCACTTTACTATTTCAATTAGTCACTGGCCGCCAAGTACCGGTTTTTTTAGCCTCCAGCTTTGCTTTTATCGCCCCCATTCTGGCTGCTAAAAGTAGCTTTGGCATGCCAGCTGTCTTAGGCGGAATCGTAGCAGCTGGCGTGGTGTATATGCTGCTCAGCGCCGCTGTGCATCTAAAAGGCAGTGGTTTTATTGACCGCCTGCTACCGCCTGTAGTGATTGCTCCAGTGATTATCTGTATCGGTTTAGCCCTATCACCCACTGCGGTGAATATGGCCATGGGCAAAGCCGGCGATGCCAGCGCGCAACTGGTGCCTTATAACACCGCCATGATCATCTCGATGAGCGCCCTAGTCAGCACCGTGTTAGTGGCTGCTTTAGGTAAAGGCCTGTTTCGCTTAGTACCCATTCTGGTCGGAATCATCGTCGGTTATGGGCTATCGCTCGGCTTTGGCATTGTCGATACTGCCGCAATTAATGCAGCACCTTGGGTCGCTCTACCGCAATTTATGGCGCCCGAGTTTCACTGGGGAGCGATTCTTTATATGTTGCCGGTTGCACTAGCGCCAGCCATTGAACACATTGGCGGCGTTGTCGCAGTAGGTAACGTGACAGGGCAAAACTACATTAAACGCCCGGGTTTACACCGCACTTTACTGGGTGATGGCATAGCCACTTCTGCTGCGGGCATGCTGGGCGGGCCGCCAAATACCACCTATTCTGAAGTGACTGGTGCAGTGATGCTCACCCGTAACTTCAATCCTAAAGTGATGACCTGGGCAGCAGTTTTTGCTGTGGTGCTGGCCTTTATTGGTAAGTTTGGTGCAGCCTTGCAGAGTATTCCGGTTCCAGTGATGGGCGGCATTTTATGCCTACTTTTTGGCTCCATTGCAGTGGTTGGCCTCAATACCTTGATTCGCAATCAAGTGGACTTATCTGAAGCCCGCAGCTTAATCATTGTGTCCGTTACCTTAGTGTTTGGCATTGGCGGCATGGTGCTTGGCAATGGTGAGTTTGCGCTATCTGGCATCTCGTTATGTGCCTTAGTGGCCATGCTGCTCAATTTAGTTTTACCGGGCGGCAATGCGTGGCGTAAGTCACCACCTAGCTTAGATATTTAAGTTGCCACCTACAAAAACGCGCCGCTGAGATAATGAACTCAGCGGCGCGTTTTTTATCGCTTACATTAAACCTGCGTCAATGTTACACCTGCTTGTAGATGATGGAGCCCTCTTCACGGAAACGATTGGACTGCTCTTTAAAGCCTGCCTCAATCGCTTTTTGCTCATCGGTTAAGCCATTTTCTTTGGCGTACTCTCGCACCTCTTGGGTGATTTTCATCGAACAGAACTTAGGGCCACACATGGAGCAGAAATGCGCCACCTTTGCAGACTCTTTCGGCAGCGTCTCATCATGGAAAGAACGCGCCGTATCTGGATCCAACCCTAAGTTAAACTGATCTTCCCAACGGAACTCAAAACGCGCTTTACTCAACGCATCATCACGCACTTGCGCGCCCGGATGGCCTTTAGCCAAGTCTGCAGCATGGGCAGCAATTTTGTAGGTAATAATTCCGGTTTTTACGTCATCTTTATTGGGTAAACCAAGGTGCTCTTTAGGCGTGACGTAGCACAACATCGCGCAACCATACCAACCAATCATCGCTGCACCAATACCTGAGGTAATATGATCGTAACCCGGCGCAATATCGGTGGTTAAAGGGCCAAGCGTATAGAATGGCGCTTCGTCACAGCACTCGAGTTGCTTGTCCATGTTTTCTTTAATCATATGCATCGGCACGTGACCAGGGCCTTCAATAAAGCACTGCACATCATGCTTCCAAGCAATTTTGGTCAGTTCGCCCAGTGTTTCTAACTCAGCAAACTGCGCTGCATCGTTCGCATCAGCTACCGAGCCAGGACGCAAACCATCACCAAGCGAGAAACTCACATCATAAGCCTTCATGATTTCGCAAATTTCTTCAAAGTGCGTGTACAAGAAGTTTTCTTTGTGGTGCGCTAAGCACCATTTGGCCATAATCGAGCCGCCACGGGACACAATTCCTGTGACACGCTTAGCGGTTAGCGGCACATAGCGTAACAACACCCCAGCGTGAATCGTAAAGTAGTCAACGCCCTGCTCGGCTTGCTCAATCAGGGTGTCACGGAACAACTCCCAGGTTAAGTCTTCGGCAATACCATTCACTTTTTCCAGCGCTTGGTAAATTGGCACCGTACCTACGGGTACCGGTGAGTTGCGGATAATCCACTCACGGGTTTCGTGAATATTTTTACCGGTAGACAGATCCATAATGGTGTCTGAACCCCAGCGAATACCCCAGGTCAGTTTAGCCACTTCTTCTTCAATAGAAGAGCCCAGCGCACTGTTACCAATATTGCCGTTAATCTTCACTAAGAAGTTGCGGCCCAAAATCATTGGTTCAAGTTCAGTATGGTTGATGTTCGCCGGAATAATCGCCCGACCACGAGCAATTTCAGAACGTACAAACTCTGGGGTAATTTCTTTTGGAATGCTCGCACCAAAGCTATGTCCTGGATGCTGGCTATCTAACAAACCGGCTTCCCGCGCTTTTTCCAGCTTCATGTTTTCACGAATCGCTACGAACTCCATTTCCGGCGTAATAATGCCTTGGCGTGCATAGTGCATTTGTGTCACGTTTTTACCCGGCTTGGCGCGACGCGGATTACGAATGGCAGCAAAACGCATTTTGCTCAACTCAGCATCATTGAGCCGCTCACGACCGTACTCAGAGCTTAGACCAGGTAGAATTTCGGTATCACCTCGCTCTTCGATCCACGCGCTACGTACATCAGCTAATCCCTTACGCACGTCAATGGTGACGTTAGGATCGGTATAAGGACCTGAAGTATCGTAGACAAAAACTGGGGCGTTTTCTTCAACCCCCTCATCGGTCACGGTAGGCGTTAGGCTAATTTCGCGCATCGGCACTAAAATATCTGGACGCGAACCCTGCACATAAATTTTACGTGAGTTAGGAAAGGGCTGCACAGACTGCTCGTCAACCTGAGCGGTTTGGCTCAAATGCTGGGACAGGTTTTGACTCATCTTCACGGTTCTCCACTAGTACACTTTTTATTAGAAATGGGCGAACCTGAGGGCAAGGGCTAGCCTACCTAAATGAAGGTAAGCATGTCTTGTTCCCTACGCGGGGATTACCCCGATCAGGTTCAACGGGATCTGGCAAATACCAATCTCAGCCTCAAGGGCCCCCCGACAAGAACAAGGGCCAGTCTACGCACTCTGTACCTCAATGAGCAAGCCTGTTTTGTTCTTCACTTCTGTAGACTTAAGTCAAGCGACTGCTTAGTCACTACCAGTTAGCCTTATATTTCTTATAAATCAGCATAGACTCCAAGTGATTGATGATTGACCAAACGTGCACGCCCCTTTAGCCTTAACGCATTGATCTGTACTTTCAAGGAAGCGATTTATGTTATTGCCACGCCTGTCACTTGCGTTAGCCGTTAGCTTTACCATTAGCAGTTTCGCCTATGCCAACCCCGCGTTAAGCAAGCCCTCGGTCATGGATATTTACCAACAAGCGCTGACCAATAATCCTGATTTAGCCGCGGCCCATGCAGATTTAAAAGCTAAACAAGAGCTCACACCACAAGCCAAGGCTGGCTTACTGCCTCAGCTCTCAGCTGCTGCAGGTACTAGCCATAATCGCACCTCGGTCGATACCACCTTAGGCACTATCCGTAAAAATCGTAGTGGCCACTCCTACCAAGCCTCACTCTCTCAACCTTTATTTCGCTTAGATCGCTGGTACCAGCTAAAATCAGCCGAGTCAGCCAGTGAGCAAGCCACCTTAGAGTATTCTGCGGTTGAGCAAGGCCTAATTTTACAATCTGCTGAAGTGTATTTTGCAGTGTTACGTGCCCAAGATAACCTCGCTGCTACCCGAGCTGAAGAAGCAGCTTTTAATCGCCAATTTGAACTCGCCAATGAGCGCTTTGATGTAGGGCTGTCGGATAAAACCGACGTTCTTCAAGCACAAGCAGCCTTTGATGCGGCGCGAGCTAACCGCATAGTGGCCCAGCGCATGGTCGATGAGGCCTACCAAGCCTTAACCACCCTAACCAACCAACACTACACTGGGCTTAAAGGGGTTAAGCATAACTTACCGATTGTTGCCCCCAGCCCTAACGATGCTACTTCCTGGGTTAATACAGCCGCGGAGCAAAACTTACAACTGCAAGCCATTCACCATGCCGTTAACGCCGCTGAACAAGGGGTTAAGCAACGCAAATCAGCGTTTGCCCCTTCAGTCGATGCAGTTGCCCAATACCAACGGGGCGATAACGATGCGCTCGGCATGGTCAACAGCCTGCCTGATTTACCCGACTTAGCTGGTGTAGTTCCGCGTTATAACGGCAATGCCAGCCAGCGCAGTATTGGCATTCAGCTCACTATTCCGCTCTATACCGGTGGCATGCTCAGCTCGCAAGTGCGTGAAGGGGTCTACCGTTTAGATCAAGCCGAACAAATGCGCGAAAGTTTACGACGCCAGGTGGTGCAAGATACCCGTAACTATCACCGCGCGGTGAATACCGATGTAGACACTGTGCAAGCACGCCGCCAAGCCATTATTTCTGGCTTAAGTGCAGTGGAAGCCACACAAATTGGTTACGACGTAGGCACCCGCAATATTATTGATGTGCTAGATGCCCAGCGCCAGCTCTATGCCGCAGTGCGCAACTACAATAATGCTCGCTATGACTACATCTTAAATAATCTACGCTTACAACAAGCAGTAGGGACTTTAAGCCCTGCTGCACTGCAAGATTTAGGCCTGTATTTAAACCCTAACTATGATCCCGATGCTGACTTTCTACCGCCTAACTTAGAGGCAGAAATTGAGGCCAATTTACGCCGTCGCTAATCGATTACTGCCTAGCTACTTTTCATCGACCGCCAAGCAATAAACCTTTGCCATTTTTTGTGGCAAAGGTATGCTAGACCTGCCTGTGATTACGAGCTTAATCACAGCAAACTTTCTTTGATTAATAAAGGCTAACTGAAAAACTCTTGAACGCATCAATCAAACCTCTTCGCTTCTCGCTAGACTCTTTTGAAGCCGCGCGCTTCGCTAATCTTTGTGGCCAATACGATGAACACCTGCGCTTAATTGAACAACGCACAGGGATTGAGATTCGTAATCGTGCCGAACACTTTGAGTTAATCGGCAGCAGTGAAAAAACCCAAGCCGTTGAGCGCTTATTGCGCCGCCTGTACCGTGAAACTAAAACCTCTGAACTCACCCCAGATATGGTCCATCTGTTCCTACAAGAATCAGCCATGGACGACTTAGTGGCGAATCCAGTCAGTAACATTGCCCTAAAAACTCGTAAAGGCTTTATTAAGCCACGCGGCGCTAATCAGCAAGGGTATGTGCAATCGATTTTAGAGCATGATATTAACTTTGGCATTGGTCCTGCTGGCACCGGAAAAACCTATCTGGCGGTTGCCTGTGCGGTTGATGCCCTAGAAAAAGAGCAGATTCAGCGCATTTTATTAGTTCGTCCTGCGGTAGAGGCGGGTGAAAAGCTGGGTTTTTTACCCGGTGACTTATCGCAAAAAATCGACCCTTACCTGCGTCCTTTATATGACGCACTCTACGAAATGCTTGGTTTTGAACATGTCAATCGCCTGATTGAACGGCAAGTCATTGAAGTGGCGCCCTTAGCCTATATGCGCGGTCGTACTCTCAACAATAGCTTTATTATTTTAGATGAGAGCCAAAACACCACTGTTGAACAAATGAAAATGTTCTTAACCCGTATTGGTTTTGGTTCAACAGCAGTTATTACCGGTGACATTACCCAAGTCGACTTGCCGCGCGGTACACGCTCTGGTTTACGCCATGTCACGGAAGTCTTAAAAGATGTGCCTGGCATCGGCTTTACTCACTTTAAATCCAGTGATGTAGTGCGCCATCCGTTGGTGCAACGAATTGTGGAAGCCTACGCTAAATTTGAACAGCGCCACGAGGCACAAAATGGTCACGCTTGATTTACAAATTGCCAGCACGGCTCCGCACTTACCTAGCTATGAGCAGCTTTTAACTTGGTGCCAAACCGCACTCCAACAGCGCACTGCGGCCTCTGAGCTGACTATTCGAATTGTTGACTTAGCTGAAGGTTTAGCTCTAAATTCGCAGTGGCGCGGAAAAGACTATGCCACCAATGTCTTGTCTTTTCCGGCTGACATTCCAGAGGGTTTATTAGATATTCCTTTACTGGGAGATTTAGTGATTTGTGCACCGGTAGTGGCCCAAGAAGCCAACGAGCAGCATAAATCCCTAGAAGCCCACTGGGCACATTTAGTGCTCCATGGCTGCTTGCACTTACTGGGCTTTGATCATATTGAAGATGATGAAGCTGAAGAAATGGAAAGTTTAGAGCAACAGATGATGGCAGAACTGGGTCACCCCGACCCCTATCGTGACGACGAACTAACGGATTACACACACTCATGAGCGACGAACACTCGAGTAACGGGCATAAGTCTTGGCTAGATCGTATCGCCCAAGCTTTTGCCCAAGAACCCAAAACCCGCCAAGAACTCTTTGATTTACTGCGGGAAGCAAATCGCAACAAACTACTCGACAACGATGCCCTCGCCATTATCGAGGGAGCAATAGAAGTGGCTGACCAGCAAGTGCG
The DNA here is from genome assembly GCF_001267175.1 of Thiopseudomonas alkaliphila. Lineage (NCBI taxonomy): Bacteria > Pseudomonadati > Pseudomonadota > Gammaproteobacteria > Pseudomonadales > Pseudomonadaceae > Thiopseudomonas > Thiopseudomonas alkaliphila. The sequence continues at coordinate 1,202,827 of NZ_CP012358.1, forward strand.
AGACATTATGATTCCGCGCTCAAAAATGGTCAGCATTAAGGCAACCCAAACTCCTGAAGAGTTTTTGCCTGCCATTATGGAAGCGGCACATTCTCGTTACCCTGTAACGGGTGAAACAACCGATGAAGTACTGGGAATTTTGCTGGCCAAGGATTTGCTCCCCTTAATTCTTAACCAAGAACTCCGGGAAAACTTTGATCTCAAGATTCTTATGCGGCCGTGTAATTTTGTGCCTGAATCCAAACGCCTAAACGTATTACTCAAAGAGTTTCGGGCCAACCATAACCATATGGCCGTGGTCATTGATGAATATGGCGGCGTGGCTGGATTGGTCACCATTGAGGACGTGCTAGAGCAAATCGTAGGCGACATTGAAGATGAGCATGACGTTGAAGAAGATATGCACATTCAGCGGGTGCCAGGTGGCGACTATATTGTCAAAGCGCTCACCCACATCGATGACTTTAATGAGTTCTTTGCCAGCGGCTTTTCTGAAGATGAGTTTGATACCATCGGTGGAGTTGTGATGAGCGCCTTTGGTCACCTGCCTAAACGCAATGAAACCATTGAAATTGACGGCCTGCGCTTTCGTGTGATTAATGCCGATAGTCGCCGTTTACACCTACTACGGGTGACACGCACCAATACACCTTAATCTCAAGCTAATAAGGGCTAGCTAAGCTAGCCCTACTCTTGAATCCAGTGATAGGGATACAACACGCCATGCAGCGGATACTTCAACCAGGCTGGAGCGGCCACTTTATCAGTCTGTTGATGGGTGGACTCATTACTCTATCGCTCGCTCCTTTTAACTTCTGGCCACTGGCACTGGTTGCTGTGGCTTGGTTGTATCTTGCAGTTAATGAGCTTTCGCCCAAGCAAAGCTTTGCCCGTGGCTGGTGGTTTGGTTTTGGTGCATTCTTAAGTGGCACCAGTTGGGTGTATGTCAGCATCCACAACTTTGGTAATGCGCCGTCTTGGCTAGCAGGCTTACTCACCTTAGGTTTTGTCGGCGGACTAGGCTTGCTGCATGCCATCCAAGCGTGGGCCTGGAGCCGCTGGTTCAAACCAGCCTCCAGCAGCTTTAGCGCACCCTTTGCCTTTGCTGCGCTTTGGGTAGCCTTTGAAGCCTTTCGCGGCTGGTTTTTAACGGGCTTTCCTTGGCTCTATTTAGGCTACAGCCAAGTCGAAGGTCCATTTTCTGGTTTAGTACCCGTCGGCGGCGTGTGGCTTGCAAGCTTTGCCTTAGCCTTATGTGGCGCACTACTCGGTTACGCTTTACTCCAACGCCACCGTGCATCGGCCATCTGGCAAAGTCTGGTCAGTTTAAGCGCCCTACTCTTAGGTGCTTTAGCGCTACATAATAATTTATGGACTCAGCCTAAATCCAACAAACCGCTGTCAGTGATTGCTATTCAGGCCAATGTCGAGCAAAACCTCAAGTGGGACCCCGCTGCTCTCAATCAACAGCTGCAACTCTACCGACAAATGACCCTAGCTGCCGGTGGCGCTGATTTAGTGATCTGGCCTGAAACGGCGGTGCCCTATATGAAAGATCTGGCGTTTGATTATTTAGCCCTAATGGATGACTGGGCACGCGCTAACCACAGTAGTTTTATCACTGGCATTCCCATTCGCCAACACAATGAACACGGAGAGCTGCGCTACTACAATGGGATGACCACAGGTGGCCAAGCCCAAGGTGATTACCTTAAGCAAAAATTAGTCCCTTTTGGTGAGTACGTCCCCCTTCAAGAAACCTTGCGCGGCCTCATTGAGTTTTTTGATTTGCCCATGTCTGATTTTGCCAAAGGTCCAACTCAGCAAAGCCCAATTCAGGCTGGGGAATATCAAATTGCCCCCTACATTTGCTATGAGGTAGTGTACCCAGAATTTGCTGCCGAGTTAGCAGCGCAAAGCGATGTGTTACTGACGATCAGTAATGATACCTGGTTTGGCCGTTCACTCGGCCCGCTCCAGCACCTGCAAATGGCGCAAATGCGTGCCCTTGAAGCAGGCCGCTGGATGGTACGTGCCACCAATAATGGGGTTTCGGTGATTATTGATCCTAAAGGTAAAATCACCGAGCGCATTCCACAATTCGAGCAAGCGGTTCTCAGCGGTGAAGTGCTACCGATGCAAGGCCTGACGCCTTATCTGCAATGGCGCTCTTGGCCATTAATCATGCTCAGTAGCCTGTTTTTATTTTTAGGCTTTTGGAAGCGCCGTTCTTTATTTGAGGATCAATAGCTAGAGTTAGGTGAATCATGGGGATGAATATCACCGTACACCTCTTCAGGATCAACATCATTTAGCAGTAAAACTTCTTTTACCGCTTCAATATGCGCTAGCACCTGCTGATAGTTGTCACCGTACTCATACTGGGTCACCTCAATCGCGTTGGGCATATAGCTAAAAGCAATTTTTAAGGCGGTTAATGCCTGTTCATTCAACTTGTCACTCATGGCGTTGCTCCTGTTGATTAAGTTCTAAATACGTAAAGCGCCCAGCCTGCCCATAGCAGTAAGTGCAAGCTGACAATACCCCAAAATACCCACAGAAAAGCCGTCTTTTGGGTTTTATGACGCAGCCATTGCTGAGCTAAGTAAGCGCCTGGCCAGCCTCCTAACAACTCTAGCCAGTGCAAGTTTTTTTCAGCGATACGTGGTCGCTGCTGAACTGCACGCTGCTTATCCACAAAGTACTGAATAAAACTCACCACACTAAACAGCAAATAAATAACAACTGGATAAATAGTTGCATGACGCCAATAAAATAAAGCGAATCCCGCTATTAACAGCAGCATTGCTAATCCATAACAACGCCGTGACCAAACCGCGGTAGTGGTTTTTTGCATAACGATCCCTTTATCCTTCAATGATATACAACAGATATAAACCTAAATTGATAGTCACAATCGACAATAAGGTGCTCAGTACAATAATCCGCGCCGCTAATTGCTCATCCGCCCCTACCGCTTTAGCCATGACGTAGCTGGCAGCCGCTGCAGGACTGGCAAAATATAAAAATAAAATACCTAAGTCTTGACCACTAAAGCCTACGCCAGCCGCGCCTAAGGTTGCCAATAAAGGCAAACTAAACACTTTCAAGACACTGGCAGTCAGTGCCCCCGCTGCCGGCTTAGTGGTGCGATGCAGTGCTAAGGTGGCACCAATACAAAGTAGCGCGAGCGGCAACGAGAGTGAACCAAAGGTTTTGATTGATCCTAATAACCATGCTGGCAAAGCCAGCTGCCAATAAGCAATCGGCAGCGCCAGCAACACACTAATAATCAATGGATTTTTAATGATACTTAACATTACCTGGCGCCAGCTATGTTGACTGTGTGGGCTATACACCTCTAGCACAATCACTGCTAACACGTTATACAACAGGATCACCAAGCCAGCCAGCACGCCTCCCACTGACAAGCCATAATCCCCATATAAGCTGCCGGCTAGAGCTAAACCAACAATCCCATTATTGCCACGAAACGCCCCTTGCACCAAAACTCCACGCAACGGCCGTGGATAACGCAAACACACAAGCCAAGCTAAGGCAAAGGTCACTAAGGTGGCGAGGGTAAAATAGCCCATCAGCTTTGGCTGCCAGGCATAAGCAAAATCTGCTTGCACAATCGCTGCAAATAATAACGCCGGTAACGCCGCCTTAAATACTAGATTGGAGGCCACCGCCATAAAATGATCATCAATCCAAGCCACGCGGCGCAACAACCAACCCAACAACAGCAAGGAAAAAACCGGTGCGGTAACGCTTAGGGTGTTAAAAAATAGCGCAAGCATGGGCTGCTCTGATAAGGGCCGGAGATTTAAAATATATCAAGTAATTGTGCCAAACGCTGAATTTGATAAGTTGGCTCAATTGCATGCTGCCAAGGCACTTGGGTAGGGTTAAACCATACCGTGCGAATTCCCATTTGCTGCGCACCTAAAATATCATCCTGCGGATTATCACCAATATGCACCAACTGTGCTGGCGTAATATCGGCTACCGCTAATAGCCGCTGATAAGCTTGAGGATCAGGCTTGCCTACACCTATTTGCTCTGCATTCAAGGCATGTTGAAAATAATCACTCAGCCCTACTTGCTGAATATCCGCGTTGCCATTGGTTAAGGCCAACAAGGGATAGCGCTCAGCCAACTGTTGTAAAGTACTCAAGGTATCGTGGAAAAAAGTCACTTGCTGCCTAGCCTGTAAGTAAGCGGCAAAAGCCTGCTGACTTAACACTTCAGCCTGTTTCAGGCTATAGCCCGCCTGCTGCAAAGCTTGCTGAATCATTAACCGCCGCACGCGGCTCACTTGAAAGTGCCAATCGGGATTTTGCTCAATAATCTTTGCCCGTAATGGCACCCGCAGCTGTGCAAAATCTGCGCCTAAGCGTGGAGCATATTGCACCAGCCAGTCCACCAACACTTGCTCGGCATGGACCATAGTTGGTGCAATCGGCCAGAGGGTATCATCAAGATCAAAGCTTAAATATAAAGGCGGCTTGTGCATAACTAGTCTTCCCCTTTACGTTTTGCCCGTGGATGTGCCTGATCATAGACTTGGGCTAGATGCTGAAAATCCAAGTGGGTATAGATTTGCGTGGTACTAATATCGGCGTGGCCCAACAATTCTTGAACCGCCCGTAAATCTTGCGAGGACTCTAATAAATGGCTAGCAAAAGAATGACGTAACATGTGTGGATGCAAATGCTGACCTAGCTCCCGCGCTCCGGCTAAACGCACGCGCTCACGGACAGTGGAAGCAGCAATCCGCTTACCTCGCACCCCTAAAAATAAAGCGTCATCCTGCGCTGCTACCTGGCCACGAACTGTTAACCACTGCCTAATGGCCTCACAGGCTTGCGGCCCCACTGGTAAAAATCGCTCTTTTCGGCCCTTACCTAAAACCCGCACCTGCCCTGCGACTAAATCAATATCGGGCAAATTCAGTCCGGTTAATTCAGATAAACGCAGCCCTGAAGAGTAAAATAATTCCAACATCGCATGATCACGCCGCTGTACAAAATCATTCCCTTGGGGCGCATCTAAGAGTTGCGTTGCCCGATCAACATCGAGTAAGCGCGGTAGCTTTTTCGCTTGTTTAGGTGGCCGAATACCCTTCGCCGGATCATGTCGACAGTGCCCTTCACGCAATAAATAGCCATATAAGCTGCGCACCGCCGACAGCAAACGGGCAATGCTGCGGCTAGCTAAGTTTTGCTTATGCAACTCACCCACTAGCCAACGGATATGACTAGGCTCAACCTGCTGCCAGTCAGTTAAGTGCTGCTTGCACAGTAGCCGAGCTGCCTTAGATAAATCATTACGGTAGGCAATTAAAGTATGCACAGATAGCTGCTTAACCGTTTGCAAGTGGGCTAAATACTGCTCAATTGCTGCGGTAAAGCCAAGCATTAAACTATCTCCCAGGTGCTCAGCAAGCGTGCCAAGACATCTGCCAAATAGCGTAAAAACAGGGTATCCATCTGGCTATCATAATAATGCAAGCTTGGATGACCAATGGCTAACAAGCCTTTAGTTTCTTGGTAATACAACTCAGCAACCGCACACGAGCCTACCCGCGATAAGGGCTGCTCAGTAAAGATATAAGCCAAGTCAGCAGCGGCTAAACGACCACTGATAGGTTGCGGCACATTGAGTAAATGGCCCAAGCGCTGTCGGGCTTCGCTAGGTTGGATGACCCTGCCTGCCATCAATGGCTGTTCACTAAACAATAGTAGGCTATAAAACGGCACCTGAAACACATGCCGCAGGTGCTCGTCTAAACTACTCAAGGCTTCATCTAAACTGCCTGCCTCAAGCAGGGCCAAGGTCAGCAAGCGAGTTTTTTCAAACAGCTGACTATTATCTCGGGCAATAGCCATTAACTCATGGTTGGCCTTGGTTTGCTCTGCCAACTTAGCTCTAAGTAGCTGCAGCTGTTTTTCCACCAGCGAAATAGTACCCGGATGATGATGCGGGATCCGTAGCTGCAGCAATAACTCCGTATGTTCTTGAAAAAAATCCGGATGCAGAGCGAGGTACTCCGCCACTTGCTCTGCCGTCATACTGTGTTTCATACCCTGATTTTTCCTTCATACACCCGCTCAGCACTGGCGCAAATCACTGCTGGTGCGTTGGCATCAGGCCAACTAACAAGCAATGGCCCATGCGCGGTGCTAATGGTCGCCGGTGATCCGAGCCGAGCTTGACTCATGGCAAATAACGCCGCTGCACTTGCAGCCTCAATCTGATCGCACAGATGCAGCCGTTGTAAACACCAGCGGCTATGACTGGCGCTACTATGGCTGGTCAAGGTTAATAGGCTTACTCTCAGCGCGTGCTCACGGAATACGTCAGTCCACTGACGATGCAATTGCTCAACCGTTAACTGCTGCTCGCTAAGCCAAATGGCATGATTCTGCTGTAACAGCATAATCCGCTGCTGCTGTGCATTGGAGCTAATGTGGATAGCAGCCACCTCCACTTCAATCAAGCCATCATTGCGCAACTGCGCAGTAAATCGATCCTGGGATGTCTCTAACTGCAGCCGCTGCTTTAAAGTTAAGCGTTTATCAATTGCAAAGCGCACCACGCAGCGCAAATCAGCTACCGCTGGCAATACTTCATCACCTGCCGAATTAAATACCCGACAGCGAAAATCCACATCAGGCCGAGTCGGTACTTCCACCGTAATCAAGCGCTCAAAGCCAATTCCTGTCTTGCGCTGGCTCCACTCTTTAATTAAGCGCGGCTGCACATAGGCATGCTGACCAACAAGGTCAATCACCATGAAGTCAACTCCAAGGCTGTGCATCTTAGTAAAACGCAACAGCATGTGACTTACTCCGTGGGGATTTGCTCGTGGGCAAGTAACTCGGCAATGGTTTCTCGGCGACGGGCTAAATGCACTCGATCACCATCCACTAATACTTCAGCAGCACGGCCACGACTATTGTAATTCGAGCTCATAACAAAGCCATAAGCTCCTGCAGAACAAACCGCCAGCAAATCACCCTCGGCTAAGGCTAAGCGCCGTTCTTTACCTAAAAAGTCTCCGGTTTCGCAGACAGGACCAACCACATCGTATTCATACTCCGCAGTGTCGCGCGGCTTAACTGGCACAATATCCATCCAAGCCTCATACAATGCCGGGCGAATCAGATCATTCATTGCCGCATCAACCACCGCAAAGTTTTTATGCTCGGTGTGTTTTAGATACTCCACTTGAGTCAATAAAACACCTGCATTAGCAGCAATATAACGGCCTGGCTCAAAAATCAGCTTAAGCGCGCGACCGGCAATTTTTTGCCGAACGGCAGCCATATACTCACCTGCACAAGGTGGTTGCTCATCGCGATACTTAACTCCTAACCCACCGCCTAAGTCTAAGTGTTCAATGACAATGCCTTGCTCGGCTAAGCGATCAACCAGCACTAACACTCGATCTAAGGCATCTAAAAAAGGCGCCAGCGTCGTCAATTGTGAGCCAATATGGCAATCAACACCCACCACTTTAAGATGACTCAAGGCTGCCGCGCGGGTGTATACGGCTTCGGCTAGATTAATATCAATCCCAAACTTATTATCTTTTAAGCCGGTAGAGATATAGGGGTGAGTCCCCGCATCCACATCTGGATTCACTCGCAGTGAAACCGGAGCAATCACATTCATACTGGCAGCCACTTGCTGTAAGCGCTCAAGCTCTTCTGTAGACTCCACGTTAAAGCAGTACACGCCTACTTCTAACGCGCGGCGCATTTCCGCAGCGGTTTTACCGACGCCAGAAAACACCACCCGCTCAGGCTTTCCACCTGCAGCTAAAACCCGCTCTAACTCGCCGACTGAGACAATATCAAAGCCGGCGCCCAACTTAGCTAAAACATTCAATACCGCTAAGTTAGAGTTAGCTTTTACTGCAAAACAGACCATCGACGGCTGCCCGTCTAAGGCATCAGCATAAGAGCGATACTGCGCCTCTAAATGGGCTTTAGAATACACATAGGTCGGTGTGCCATACTGCTCAGCAATAGCTGTGAGCGCAGTGTTTTCAGCAAACAGCTGACCATTACGATAGGTAAAAACATTACTCATTGATCACTCCACACTTACAGTTCATAGCGATCTTTACGATGCTCTTGCGCCGCTTTTTCATCATCAGGGTGATATAACGCCCCTTTTTGTCCGCAGCCCACAGCGCCAGCTAAGAGTAGAGAAACCATCAACAACGGAAGCCAAGTACGCTTCATTAGACATTTCCTTTCAAAATTCAATAATGCTCCGAGTATACCGACCCAGCCTAAACTTGCCTATGCACAGAGACAAAGCCTAGGTAGGATTAGTGTAATTATTTTGTGACCTAAGCTTTCTAAGAGCTTGATTTTTTTACTGACTACGAGGCCAATCCCCGATGAGTATCAGCGAAGCGACGTTCCATGAGTTAGTCGATCAAACCCAGCGCCAAATTGAAGACTTACTTGAAGCCACCGATCTAGACTTTGACTTAGAAAATAGTGGCGGTATTTTGACTATTATCTGCGAGAACCAAAGCCAAGTAATTATTAGCCGCCAAGCGCCTCTTAAACAGTTATGGGTCGCGGCACGCAGCGGCGGCTTTCATTTTGACTATGACAACGAGCAACAGCAATGGCTCGACAGCAGCAGCGCACAACCACTGGCAGAGCGCTTACAAGCGGTGTTTAGCGAGCAAGCCGGTGAAAGCCTAGACTTTAGCAGCCTCTAAATTTATTTGTGCTGGGCAATCTTGCATATTTAAAGCGCTGTGGTAGCTTATTGCTTTCCTTTCTAGCTTATTTTTTATAGCTACAAATCGTTTAAATTCTCATTTTTATATTTTTAAACCCCGCTGATAACTTAGCGGGGTTTTTCATTCTATTGCGCTCTAAAAGGAGGCAACTCTATGTCAACTAAACCAGCGATCACTCTCACGCGTTTAGATATGCAGCGTTTAGAACGCTTATTAGACTCCCTTGATGACTTTACGCCAGCGGCTGAAGCTTTAGAGCAAGAGATTGCCCGTGCTCAGGTAATTGGTCACTTAGAAATCGCCCATGACATCGTCACCATGAACTCCAAAGTGCACTGCATTGAAGAGAACAGTCAAAAAGAATATGTGGTGACACTGGTCTATCCACAGGATGCAGGTAATCCTGGCACTGTATCCGTGCTGGCGCCAATTGGGTCAGCACTACTCGGTCTGAGCTGCGGCCAATCAATTAACTGGCCCACCAGTGCCACTAAAAGCTTGCAGCTGAAAGTGCAACAAATCGAGTATCAACCCGAAGCAGCCGGTGACTTCACGCTCTAGCCTAGAGCTAGGCTAAGCCAAGGCATGTATCACCGCGCTTGGCTTAGCCTTCATTGAGCAATAGTTAACTTATAAACTGATTCCTTGAGCTTGCAGCCACTGTTCTAATTGAGCTGCCGACAACGCCCCACTCATACGAGCAATCTCTTGCCCAGCCTGATACAAAATTAACGTTGGAATTGAACGAATGCCAAGCTCACCGGCTAACGACTGCTGCTCTTCACTGTTTAATGAGGCAAACCGACATTTGGCGAAAAAGTCTTCTGCTGCGGCCTCAAAAGTTGGAGCAAACTGACGACAAGGACCACACCAACTGGCCCACACATCAATCAGTAATGGCAAGTCTCCCTTAATTTGTTGGGCAAAGTTTTGCTGAGTGAGGGTTAACGGGCTATCTACTAGCACCTCAGCTTTACATTGCCCACAATGCGGATTATCGACTAAACGCTGTTTAGGTACACGATTTAAAGCGCCACATGCCGCGCAAGGAGTCACTAACATAACCACCTCTATCGATTAAAAACGAAGTTCTAGTCAGCATAGCCCTATTGCACAAAAATTCAATTTTCAATCAGTGATACCGTCTGCCAAGCCACTCAGTTGCTAACCGCCTGAAGACCGCTATACCTAGCACACAGTATAGGAGGTCAGCTATGGCGCTTAATTACCACACCCAGCAGGGAATTACATTATTTGAACTGATGATTACTCTGGCATTGGTTGCGATCCTAGCCAGCTTAGCGCTGCCAGCATTCGAGCCGTTGATCAAACGTAATCAAGTCCAGGTACTCACACTGCAACTAACGCGCAGCTTGGCGTATGCGCGTAGCCAAGCCATTACCCAACATGCCCCAATTAGCCTGTGTGGTTCCAGCAATGGCAGCGACTGCAGTGCTAGCTGGCAGTCGGGCTGGCGAATTTATCAGCCCAATAATCAGCAAACATTACGCTTTGTTCGCCTCGAATCAACTCAGCTACAACTGCAATGGCGCGGCTTTCGCCCGCAGATTCACTACTTGGCCGATGGCACAACACCAACTAGTAACGGCCGTTTACTGCTGTGCGCGCAAGACCAATTACAGCAATTACTGATTCTTAATCGTCAAGGCCGTTTGCGTACTGCTAACCTAAGTGAACGTCAAGAAAACCAAGCCTTTTGCCAATAGCTTACAGATTCACATTCACCATCGACTAAGACAGTGGTAGAATCCGACCCATCTTTTGCGTCTCATGGGTTTTATCTGCTGTCAGTATTCACAGCAGAGCGCTAATTTTCCGGCAAAGGCTTCAGCATTTAACCCGATGAGCGTTCATGCACTGGTATTCAATCCATCTTGTCACTAGATGCAGTGCACTTATTAATCTACTCGTGTGAAATTTAGCCCTGAATCCATGCAAATTATTGCTGCAAAACACCATCAATTAACCAACCAAAACTTCTCTCACAATGCGGTTCAGGTTGCTTTAACCATTCAACAGGCTGGCTTTGAGGCTTATTTAGTCGGCGGCTGTGTACGTGATTCGTTACTCGGCATGCGCCCTAAAGACTTCGATGTAGCGACCAACGCCACACCTGAGCAAGTCAAAGCCATTTTTAATCGTAACGCGCGAATTATTGGCCGACGCTTTAAATTAGTGCATGTTTATTTCGGCCGCGAACTCATTGAAATCGCCACCTTTCGGAGTGATCACGCCGAACAGCCTAGCCATAACACGGATCGCTCGGCGCATAACGAAAAAGGCCGCATTCTGCGAGATAACGTCTACGGTACCCGCGATGATGATGCAGTGCGCCGCGACTTTACCATTAATGCCTTGTACTTTGATCCAAACTCGCAACAGATCTATGACTACGCCCACGGCGTACGAGATATCCAACAGCGTTTAATTCAGTTAATCGGCGATCCACGCCAACGCTATTTAGAAGACCCCGTTCGGATGCTGCGTGCTATTCGCTTTGCGGCCAAACTTAACTTTGCGATTGAAGAAAAAACCGCCGCACCGATTCCTGAGTTAGCGCCGCTCTTGCGTGATATTCCCGCCGCGCGTTTATATGATGAAAGCCTGAAGTTATTTTTATCTGGCTATGCCCTGAAAACCTTTCATGCCTTACAACAATTTGGTTTATTTGGTCAGTTATTTCCGGCCACCCAGTTACTGATAGAACAAGGCTCGCAGCATGCGCAGTTATTGGTTGAAAATGCGCTACGCAATACCGATGAGCGGATTCATGCAGGTAAACCTGTCACCCCCGCCTTTTTATTTGCCGCGCTAATTTGGCCCGATGTGCTGGCCCGTAGCCAGAACCTTGAAGCCCAAGGCATGCATTCCATTGAGGCCTTACAAGAAGCGGCACACTGGGCGATGCACAATCAGGTGCAGCGAGTTGCTATCCCGAAACGCTTTACCCTGCCCGCCCGTGAAATATGGGCCTTACAGCAGCGCTTAGGCCGTCGCCAAGGTAAACGTGCAGAAGCCTTATTGGCCCATCCACGCTTTCGTGCAGCCTACGATTTTTTACTGCTGCGGGAAAGCGCAGGCGAAGCCACCGATGATTTAGGTGATTGGTGGACCCACTATCAAGTGGCTGAGCCTGAACAGCGCCAGCAGATGCAAGCAGCCCTAGGCCGAGCAAAGAATGGTGCCAATAAAGCCAAGCGGCGCTACCGCAAACGTACTAACTGAATCTACTTCGCCCGCCATGAGAGTTAAAGTTAAGCCGTGACTTCTTCTATTGTTTATCTGGGTTTAGGCAGTAACCTCAAGCAACCCGAACTGCAACTACAACACGCATTAAGCGCACTGGCGCAATTGCCTAATAGCCAGTTATTGGATTATTCATCCCTTTATTCCAGCACCCCGATTGGGGTGCCTGGCCAACCGCGTTACGTTAATGCAGTGGCAAAACTTAAAACCGACTTAGCACCTTTAGCCTTGCTTGACCAACTGCAAGCGATCGAACTCAATCAAGGGCGCATCCGTGACGGCGAACGTTGGGGACCGCGCACCCTAGATCTGGATATTTTACTGATTGATCAGCGCAGTATTTGCTCAGAAAGACTCACCGTGCCCCATTATCAAATGCATTTGCGGGCTTTTGTATTACAGCCTTTACTGGAAATTAGTACACCAGCACTGTGCCTGCCCAGCGGTCAGCAACTTGCACAACTGATTCAAGAATGTCCGCCAGACCCCGATTTACATATCATTAAGTCGCGTACTGCCCTTGAGCTGCCTATACTTTAGTATTAATCAAGAAGCGCTTGGCATGTTGACTTAAGCCACTGAGAACAAGAATATAACAGCCCTATTGCGTGCCTTGCCGGCACCTAAGAGGAATAACAATGAAGCCAAACATTACACTGACAACACTTAATAAACTGAAACAACAGGGTGAAAAAATCACTATGTTGACCAGTTACGATGCCACATTTTCCCATGTAGCAAGTAGCCATGGCGTTGAAGTCATTCTGGTTGGCGATTCGTTAGGCATGGTACTCCAAGGTCACGACAGCACCTTACCGGTTTCCATTGCTGATATGGCTTACCACACTGCTGCAGTTAAACGCGGCAATCAGGGCGCATTAATTGTTAGCGATCTACCATTTATGGCAGCCGCGACTCTTGAGCAAACCTATGCCAGTTGCGCCCAGCTGATGCAAGCAGGTGCCCACGTAGTTAAATTAGAAGGCGGCGCTTGGTTAGCAGACACCGTACAACGCCTTAATGAGCGCGGCATTCCAAGCTGTATTCACCTTGGACTCACCCCACAATCGGTCAATGTTTTTGGTGGCTATAAAGTACAAGGTCGTGGTGATGCTGCCCAAAAACTATTTGATGACTGCTGCGAATTAGCCGCAGCAGGCGCTGCTATGCTACTTCTGGAGTGTGTGCCTAGCGAACTAGCCAGCCGTATCAGCCAAGCGGTTGAAATTCCAGTGATAGGCATTGGTGCAGGACCAGGGGCTGACGGACAAGTCTTAGTGCTACACGATATGCTGGGACTCTCTTTAACCGGCCGCGTCCCTAAGTTCGTAAAAAACTTTATGCAAGACCAACCTTCCATTAGCTCTGCTATCGCTGCCTATGTTAAGGCAGTTAAAGATGGCTCTTTCCCTGCTCAGGAACACGAATTTTCCGCATGAACACCTTAACCACTGTTGCCCAAGTTCGCGAAGCAGTAAAAAACTGCCGTGAGCAGGGTTTACGTATTGCTTTAGTTCCTACAATGGGCAATCTACACTCAGGCCATATTGCCCTAGTTAAACACGCACTAGCACACGCCGATGTCGTCATTGCCAGTATCTTTGTTAATCCCATTCAGTTTGGCCCCAACGAAGACCTAGCGACCTATCCACGCACCTTACAGCAAGACCAAGAAAAGTTGGCCGCTGCAGGCTGCCACTTGCTGTTTACCCCAAGCGTTGAAGAAATGTACCCCGCTGGCTTAAACGCACAAAGTACAATCCGTGTGCCTTTAGTCTCTGAGGGCTTGTGCGGTGGTAGTCGCCCTGGGCATTTCGATGGTGTTGCCACAGTAGTGAGCAAGTTATTTAATATCGTCCAACCCGATATGGCGGTCTTTGGTGAAAAAGACTTCCAGCAGTTGGCTGTTATCCGTAAATTAGTGGCTGACTTTAACTTGCCCATTGAAATTCTTGGTGCTCCAATTGTACGCGATGCTGACGGTCTTGCACTGTCTTCACGTAATGGCTACCTCAGTGATGAAGAGCGCCAACAAGCTCCGGCTTTATTCCACTGCTTAAAGGCGCTGGTTGAGAAAATTGTGCAAAATCCGCTCGAAATGGCTTCGGCTATGGAGCACACTAAGGCCCAATTAAGCGCCACGGGCTTCACCCCGGACTATCTTGAAGTGCGTGATGCAGACACCCTGGCCCCTTGGTCTGAGGAATCGCGCGCGGGGGTTGTCTTAGTGGCTGCCACCATCGGCACTACCCGTTTAATCGATAACCTAAGCTTTACTCTTTAATTTTGTCTGCAAGCCATTTGAGGTGGCTTGCATTTAGCCTGGCACTACTTTTAAGCGTCTGTTGAGGAAAATACTATGCAAAGCATCATGTTGAAAGCTAAGCTGCATCGCGCCGTGACCACTCACGCAGTGATTGATTACGAAGGCTCTTGCGCGATTGATAGTGACTGGCTCGATATGAGCGGCATTCGCGATAACGAACAAATTCAAATTTATAACGTAGATAATGGTGAACGTTTCACTACCTATGCAATTCGTGGTGAAGCTGGGAGCAAAATCATTTCGGTCAATGGCGCAGCGGCCCATAAAGCAGCCGTAGGCGATCGCCTAATTATTTGTGCCTACGCAATCTACGATGAAAGCGAATTAGATGCGCACCAACCACGTATTTTATACATGGACGCCAACGGTGATTTAAGCCATAGCAGCCACGCTATTCCTGTACAGCTGGCTTAATCGTTGTTACTTACCCTGCCCTTAATTAAGGGCAGTTTTGGATCTGCCTTATGACCACGCTAAATCATACTGATGCCAGTTTACTGCCTGCTTGGAAAGCGTTAGAGACGCACCAGTTGGCGATGCAGGCCTACTCGATGCGCGACGCTTTCGCCGAAGACCCGCAGCGCTTTGCTAAGTATTCCTTGCAGCATGAAGGTTTACTGCTGGATTTTTCTAAAAACCTCATCACCGAGCAAACCCTTGAGCTCTTGCAAGACCTAGCCCAGCAAACTGGCGTGAAAACAGCGATTCAACAAATGTTTAGTGGCGAGGCGATTAATGGTTCAGAGCAGCGCCCTGCTTTACATACGGCGCTGCGACGCCCGATAGGCGATCGGCTAGAAGTTAACGGCCAAGACATCATTCCCGAGATTCATCAAGTATTGCAGCGTATTACTGAGCTGGTAGGTAAAATCCACAATGGCTTATGGCGAGGCTATACAGAAAAAGCCATTACCGATGTGGTTAATATTGGCATTGGCGGCTCTTTTTTAGGTCCACAGTTAGTTTCTGAAGCTTTATTACCCTATGCCCAACAAGGGGTACGCTGTCATTTTTTAGCCAATATTGATGGCAGTGAATTCCACGAACTGAGCCAGCAGCTCCAAGCCGAAACTACGCTGTTTGTTATTTCTAGCAAATCATTTAGCACTCTAGAAACCTTAAAAAACGCTGAAACTGCCCGTAGCTGGTACTTTGCTCAGGGTGGCTGCCCAGATAAGCTGGATCGTCACTTTATTGCCGTCTCAAGTAATACCCAAGCCGCTGAACAGTTTGGCATCGCCTCAGCTAACGTATTTCCTGTATGGGACTGGGTGGGCGGACGTTACTCTTTATGGTCAGCGATTGGCTTACCTATTGCGCTGTCGATTGGCATTGCCAATTTTAAAGAGCTACTGGCTGGCGCTTGGGATATGGACCAACATTTTCAAAGCGCGCCATTTAAGCAAAATATGCCAATGCTAATGGCACTTTTAGGGATTTGGTACGGTAATTTTTGGGGCGCGCAAAGCCAGGCGATTTTGCCCTATGATCATTACCTGAGAAACTTCACCCAGCATTTACAACAGCTGGATATGGAGTCTAATGGTAAACAAGTACGTCAAGATGGCGCGCAACTGAATTATCAAAGCGGTCCAGTAATTTGGGGAGGCGTAGGCTGTAATGGTCAGCACGCCTATCACCAATTACTGCACCAAGGCACACTGCTCATCCCTGCCGACTTTATTGTACCCATTGTGAGCTACAATCCTATTGGTGATCATCATCAATGGCTGTACGCCAACTGTTTATCGCAAAGTCAGGCACTAATGCAAGGCAAAACTCTAGAAGAGGCTACTGCTGAACTACAAGCTGCAGGCTATAGCACAGCAGCCGTCACGGCTATTGCTCCACACAAAGTTATTCCAGGTAACCGCCCCAGCAATACCCTAGTTCTTGAGCGGGTTAGCCCGCGTAATCTAGGTGCATTAATTGCACTCTATGAGCACAAAGTATTTGTCCAAAGTGTTATCTGGGGTACCAATGCCTTTGACCAATGGGGTGTTGAGCTTGGGAAAGTCCTAGGCCATGAAGTGTATCAGCAACTCATAGGAAGCCATGCAGCAGCCGAACTTGATCCTTCTACCCAAGGCTTAATTCAGTTTTTCCGCCAGCGACACCGCGGTTAGCATCTGCCGATCATACAAGCCGGCAGCCCATTTTTTGGAGTATGGAAGATCTGCAACTCCCTATCAGCTAAACGAATAACAATTAAAATCATTCATTTGGCTTATTAAACTTGCAGGACATTTGATATAGGATTCATCTAGAGTAATCTAGTATTTTATCTAGCTAAATCTAAGTAAATCTTACCAGCAAAGGTGTAATTATGCGTGAAGTCGTAATTGTTGCAGCAAAACGTACTGCTATTGGTGCCTTCCAAGGCAGCCTAGCCAATGTCTCAGCGCCTGACTTAGGCGCTGCAGTTATCCGTGATTTACTAGCAGAAACCAAAGTAGCCGCAGAACAGGTTGATGAAGTCATTCTCGGCCAAGTATTAACTGCAGCCAGCGGACAAAACCCAGCGCGTCAGTCAGTTATTAAAGCCGGTATGCCCGTTCAAGTGCCTGCTTTTACCTTAAACAAGGTGTGTGGTTCAGGTCTTAAAGCTCTGCACTTAGCAACCCAAGCAATTCGTTGTGGCGACGCCGAGATTATTATTGCTGGTGGCCAAGAAAATATGAGCCTATCTCCCTATGTGCTGCCAAAAGCACGGACTGGCTTACGCATGGGTCATGCACAAATGGTTGATAGCATGATCGAAGACGGCCTGTGGGATGCATTCAACAATTACCACATGGGCATTACAGCGGAAAATCTAGTAGAAAAGTACGGCCTAACCCGTGAAGAGCAAGATGCCTTTGCTGCTGCTTCCCAGCAAAAAGCAGCTGCTGCTGTAGAAGCTGGCGTATTTGCCGATGAAATCACTCCAGTTGAAATTCCACAACGTAAAGGCGATCCGATCGTCTTTGCAAAAGATGAGCAGCCACGTGCAGGCACCACCGCTGAATCATTAGCTAAGTTACGCCCTGCCTTTAAAAAAGACGGTAGCGTCACTGCAGGTAACGCCTCAACCCTAAACGACGGCGCTGCTGCGGTCATGCTAATGAGCAAAGAAAAAGCTCAAGAATTAGGCTTACCAGTACTGGCAACCATCAAAGCCTATGCCAACGCAGGTGTTGATCCAGCAATCATGGGAATTGGTCCTGTTGATGCCACCAAACGCTGCTTAGCAAAAGCCGGCTGGGCGCTCAATGACCTAGACTTAGTCGAAGCTAACGAAGCCTTCGCTGCTCAAGCCCTATCAGTCAATAAAGAACTCGGCTGGGATACCAGTAAAGTGAACGTCAATGGCGGCGCCATTGCTTTAGGACACCCAATTGGTGCCTCAGGCTGCCGCGTACTGGTTTCTTTAGTTCACGAAATGGTACGCCGAGATGCGAAAAAAGGTCTGGCTACACTGTGCATTGGTGGTGGACAAGGTGTTGCGCTGGCTATCGAACGTTAAGCAAGCCTTGTGCTAGTCCTTTCACCTACGAACTTAACTAGCACAACCATATAACCCCCAAACAGTAATCATTGTTTGGGGGTTATAGTTATTTCGACATACTTAACATCTAGTATTTAATCAACACTTAAGCTTATTACAGAAGCGCCTAACCCACACAATAAACAGTGCCAAAAGCTAATCGCCAACAGCTATTAACTCAATTTTACACTAGGCTTGCGTCACGTAACGTAAAATCTCCACCACTTGCTCGCAGGTAGTGGCCCATGCCATAGCTGCTGCATCCACCTCTTTTAATGGATGAATAATATCTTCTCCATGCAAGGTAATATAGGGCTTACCTAACGCTGCGCAATACCCTGCGTCAAAAGCAGCATTCCACTGCTTATACTTATCCCCAAAACGCACCACCACTAAGTCACTTTGCTCAATCAAGGTTTTAGTACGAATCGCATTCACCTTAGACGACTGATGGTCACGCCAAAACGCCTCGGTTTGCGCTCCTAAATGATCCCCCGCAGCATCACTTGCAGCATGATCTGTTACTGGCGCAGTAAAGATAACATCTAATCCTAACTGCTTAGCTCCTTGAGCAATTTCTTCACGCCAATCGCTATGGATCTCACCCGACAAGTAAACAGTAAAGCTCATGTTTTTTATCTCCTCATCAACTCACAAAAGAGTGCATGCTAGCCTAGAGAGCTTAGTTTGCAAAATAAACCGCGTCACAAGTATCTCTTTTTAAAAAAAGGAGGCAGAATATAAACACACTATCTTTTTAAATTAGCTGGAATCTGATTGTGGGTATATTTCGTACTATTTTAGTATTTGCAATTGCTTTTGCTATATTCATAGCTTGGAAAAAAGTCACAACTAACCGAAAGCCTAACTACTCTGTACGTAATATTCAAACAGTACGCTGCGCACACTGCGGTATGCATTTAGCAAAGTCTAGTGCATTAGCTTATCAAGCTGAATGGTTTTGCAACAGAAACCATAAAGACGCTCATTACTCACACTAATTTAAACTCTCAAGTTTGATGATGCTTAAATAGCTAAAACAATTATGCTATTTAAGCAACCTCTGCAGCCAAATATGAGTTTTGCGATTCTGGTAACCTCCGTCACGACAACCTTGTATACATGCCCACTAGCATGATTATTTATAAGTACTCAAAAAAATCTGTACAATTCTTTTTCATTCTTCAAGAGACTAAGCTTCCTTCACTAACAGTCTTACCACTGAACGAAACTTGACATCGACTAATCACTCTATAGTGGACGTACTTAATACGTAATCTCTTATTTAAAGCTCAAGGAATTACTATGTTTAAAAAAATTATGATTATAGCTGGTATCGGTTTGATCGCAGGTTGCGCCTCTAACACCAAAGATCAACAACCGCTGAGCCTTGAACAAACCTATCAAGTGGAGTGGATTGGCGAGCAACCGTTGATTGATCGCAGCATGCTCACTATTCATTTTGGTAATGACCAACGAGCTAATGGTTTAGCGGGCTGTAATAACTGGTCCAGCAATTTTGAGGTTGATGGTGATAAGATTCGCTTCAATGCGCCCCTTACTACCCGTAAAATGTGTGCGCCGGCCCTCATGGAACAAGAACAAAAGTTCCTTAAAGCCTTAGAAGATGTACGCACCTGGCGTTTCAACCAACAACAGCAGCTTGAGTTATGGCCAAGTAGCGGTCAGCCCATCAAGCTGTGGCTACAGAATTAATTTATTAGTGCGCTAATAAATCTATTTGGAGTTTCTATGAAGCTTTCTTTAAGTCAGGGACTGATTGATTTCCTGCACCTGTCTCCTACTCCTTTTCATGCCACAGAAACTATGGCCAGCAACTTGGAAGCGGCCGGTTTTCAAGCGCTCGATGAAAAGCAACCATGGGATTTAGTGCCGGGCGGTCAGTATTACATTACTCGTAATAACTCATCGATCATTGCACTTAAGCTAGGCTTAAATGCCTTGGAAGACAGTGGTTTTCGAGTGGTCGGCGCTCATACCGACAGTCCCTGCTTAAAGGTTAAGCCCAATGCTGATCTAACCCAACATGGCTACTGGCAGTTGGGTGTGGAGGTATATGGCGGTGCTTTACTCTCGCCTTGGTTTGACCGTGATTTATCGCTGGCTGGACGAGTCACTTTTTCAGTGCATGGCAAGCTACACAGCAAGCTGATTAACTTTCAAACCCCGATTGCCGTGATCCCCAGTTTAGCCATTCACCTTAACCGTGAAGCCAACCGCGGCTGGGAGCTGAATCCACAAAAAGAGCTACCCCCGATTGTGGCCCAGCTCAACAGTGGCGAACAGGCTGATTTACATGCCATGTTGAGCCTGCAAATTGAACGTGAGCACGGTATCGAACATGCTGATATTTTAGACTTTGAGTTGTATTTTTACGATACACAACCAGCCGCTATGATTGGCTTTGAAGAAGACTTTATTGCTGGTGCACGACTTGATAATTTATTGTCTTGTTATGCCGGATTACATGCTCTGCTAGAAAGTGATGACAGCCAAACTTCAATTTTAGTTTGTACTGACCACGAAGAAGTTGGTTCTAGCTCTGCTTGCGGTGCTGATGGCCCGTTTTTAGAGCAGGTAATTCAGCGCTTATTACCTAA
The DNA here is from genome assembly GCF_001267175.1 of Thiopseudomonas alkaliphila. Classification (NCBI taxonomy): domain Bacteria; kingdom Pseudomonadati; phylum Pseudomonadota; class Gammaproteobacteria; order Pseudomonadales; family Pseudomonadaceae; genus Thiopseudomonas; species Thiopseudomonas alkaliphila. Next base: position 1,223,343 of record NZ_CP012358.1, read on the forward strand.
CGCTGAACAACGCTTTATTGCCATTCAGCAATCGCTATTAATTTCTGCCGATAATGCCCACGGTATTCATCCTAACTATCCAGAAAAACACGATGCCAATCATGGGCCTCTGCTTAATCATGGCCCGGTGATTAAAATTAACGCCAACCAGCGTTACGCCACCAATAGCCATACCGCTGGTTTTTTTCGACTGCTCTGCCAGCAGGAAATGATTCCAGTACAAAGCTTTGTCACCCGTAGTGATATGAGCTGCGGCTCTACCATTGGCCCGATTACGGCCAGTAAACTAGGCATTAACACCCTAGATATTGGTGTGCCAACCTTTGCCATGCACTCAATCCGTGAGTTAGCAGGCACTGATGACTTAGCACATCTGGTCAAGGCTCTAACCGCTTTTTACAACAGTGAAAGTTGCGAGTAACCACTGCCAATGATCGTTTGGATTGATGCTGATGCCTGCCCTCGCCTAGCGCGGGATCAGGTAATTAAGTTTGCCTTAAAACGCAAGTTTACCGTGATCTTGGTAGCAGGGCAGCCCCAGGCTCGACCAAATTTTGCTTGCGTTCAGCTGGTGGTAGTACCCAGCGGCCCTGACGCTGCCGATGACTATATTGTCGAGCAGGCGCAACCAGGTGATTTAGTCATTTGCAGTGATATTCCGTTGGCCGATCGATTAATCAAAAAGCAGGTGGCGGCTCTTGATCCACGGGGCAATGAGTTCGATGAACGTAATATGGGCGATCGCCTAGCGCTACGTAATTTATTTACTGACCTGCGCGAGCAAGGGCAAATGACCAGCGGTCAGCGCCCTTACAATGAAAAAGATAAACAAGCATTTGCTAACGGCCTAGATCGTCTCTTAACGCGCTTGATGAACTAACACTCATCAAGCACTTGCACCGCTTTGGTTACCTTGATTGACTGCGTGTTGATATCGCAAGCATAGGCTAAGACTTCAACGCCTGCCTGCTTGGCCTCTTGCAGGGCAGTGGCATAAGCAGGGTCAATCTCACTGGCTACCCGCACTGCGGTTATTTCAGTCAGATTGACGCAATAAATTAAGACCGCACGCTGGCCTTGCTCAGCTAAGCTTTTCAACTCACGTAAATGCTTAGCTCCACGCGCGGTCACCGCATCAGGAAACGCAGCAATGGGCGTATCAGTAAAACCCAAGGTAACGCTTTTAACTTCTACAAACACTGCTTGTTGACCAAAGCTTAAGCAAAAATCTGCCCGGCTATTTTCTTCGCCGTAGCGCACTTCGCGCTGTAACTGATCAAAGCCTTGTAACTCAGTAATGATGCCAGCCTGTAGCGCTTCTTCAATCAAGCGATTGGCACGCCCCGTATTAATGCAAGCAATGCGTCCCTGTGGCGTTTGTGCTAACTCCCAGGTGCCTTTCAGCTTACGTTTAGGGTCATCGGTACGACTAAACCAAACCTTCCCCCCCTCTTGCATGCAGTTTTTCATCGAACCCGTATTAGGGCAATGGATTGTCAGTGTACTGCCATCAGCACATTCAACATCCGCAAAAAACCGTTTGTAGCGCTTTATTAAGCGTCCTTCTTCTAGTACTGGATCAAATTGCATGGTGCGCCTTCCAACTGGCTAAACCGCGCTCAATACGTTGCACCGCCTCTTGAAGCTGCTCCATACTTTGCGCATAGGCAAAGCGCACATGCTGATTCGCACGGTAACTGCCAAAATCAATGCCTGGGGTGAAGGCCACTTTTTCAGTTTCTAAAAAGTGGTAGCAAAAGGCTTGGGCATCTTCAGTAAACTCCGACACATCGGCGTATAAATAAAATGCCCCTTCAGGTTCAACCTCAATTTTAAAGCCCAGCTTACGTAACGCAGGCAACAGAAAATCTCGACGCTGAGCAAACTCAGATCGACGTTGCTCAAAAATTTCGATACTTTGTGGCTCAAAACAAGTAAGAGCGGCGTACTGGGACAAAGTCGGCGCACTGATATAAATATTCTGCGCCAGCTTTTCTAACTCAGGTACAGCCTGCTCAGGGGCAACCAACCAGCCTAGGCGCCAGCCCGTCATGCCAAAATACTTAGAAAAACTGTTTAACACAAAAGCGTCATTATCCACTTCCAAGACACTGCTAGCATCCATGCCATACGTCAGTCCATGATAAATTTCATCAACCACTAAATGCCCGCCTTTAGCAGTCACCGCGACAGACAATGCAGCAAGCTCGGCTTTACTAAGCACAGTTCCGGTCGGATTCGCCGGCGATGCTACCAGCACCCCAACGGTGTTTTCGTTCCAGTACTGTTCAACCAGCTCTGGTGTTAACTGATAATTATGCTCAGGACCGACTGGGACTAACTGCGCACCGGCTTCCACTAAGCGTAAAAAATGGCGATTACACGGATACCCCGGATCAGCTAGCAACCAGTGCTTGCCGGCTTCCACCAATAACGAGCTGGCCATCAATAATGCCCCTGAACCGCCAGGGGTGATCAAAATTCGCCGGGGATCAATCGTCAACTGATAACGGCTTTGGTAAAACTCAGCCAAGGCTTGGCGTAACTCAGGAATCCCTAACGCCGCGGTATAGCGCGTGCGACCATCGATTAAAGCTTGTTGTGCGGCGGCAATAATAGGTTCTGCTGTATCAAAGTCAGGTTCACCGACTTCTAAATGGATAACATCTTCCCCGGCAGCCTCCAGCTCTTTGGCACGCTGCAATAATTGCATGACATGAAAAGGTTCAATTTCTTGGCTGCGGGCGCTATACATAACAGGCTATCCAACTCAATAAAAATAAAAGGCTTAAGATAAATTAATCATTAGGCCTTATCTTATAACCAAAGCGCTTATAACCAAAGCACTCAGGCCCGAATCCATTACCATAGCTGTCGTGGTACTCGATACAACCACAGCAAAGCACAGCTCTCTAGTACCAATAAACCACTAGGAATTGCCTCTAAACCCACTAACCATGCTGGAACTGCCAACCATGCTGGCACCAGTGATAGCCACAATGCCTGCCGGCGCACTTGAATAAAATGCTGCCAGCGCGCGGCTACCAGCTTCTGCTGGCCAGTAGCAATCACCGCATGTTTAAAGCGATTAAACATCTTTAGATGTAAAAACACGCTGGACAGCCCTAAAAAAAAGGCTGCCATTGACCAACCGCTGGCTACCTCAAGCGGCTGCAGATAACGCATGACTAAGGCTAAAGGTAAACAACCCAGCAGCACACTCAACCACCACTGACTGGCAGTAATAATGACTGACTTATTAATCACCTGCTCAGTCGTCGGCATGCTGCTCATCTTGATGTAACTGACCAAGCATGTGTCCGAGCTTATTGGCTTTAGTGGCTAAGTACTTTTCATTAAAAGGATTAAGTCCCGCTTGGTGTGGCACCCTAGAGTCAATCCGTACTCCAAAGCCCTCAACGGCTTTTAGTTTGCGCGGGTTATTAGTCATTAACTTCAAAGAATGCACCCCAAGGTGCTCCAACATGGGTTGGCAAATACTGTAATCGCGCTGATCAGCAGCAAAGCCTAACCGCTCGTTAGCCTCCACAGTGTCTGCGCCCTGATCTTGCAAGTCATAGGCGCGAATCTTATTAAGCAAACCAATGCCACGCCCTTCTTGCCGAAGATACAATAAAATCCCCCGTCCTTCTTGGGCAATCGCCTGCAAGGCAGCGGCTAATTGTGGACCACAGTCGCAGCGCAGACTAAATAAGGCATCACCCGTCAAACACTCTGAGTGCAAACGCCCTAATACTGGGCGGCCATCGGCCACATCGCCTAGCGTCAACGCCACATGCTCTTTTCCCGTTTCCTCATCAAGAAAACCATGCATGGTAAATTCCGCATAAGCGGTTGGCAGTTTGCAAGATGAAACGTAAACAACTGACACCAGAGTGACTCCTCAAAGGCTGTAATCAGGGATCGCGATATGCAACACAGGCAGGCATTTTACACCCCTAATCGGCTTTAGCTAGCGTAAAATCAAAGCCTGTTACAATATAACAATTTAATTGATCGACCAAGCGTTTTAACCAGGACTTATTGATCAAATAATGCATCTAATGCTTGCTCCAATCGAGTGACTGCAATGACCTGCAAACCCTTCGGCATTTCACGGGGCGCATTGCCTTTAGGCACTATGGCGCGCTTAAAACCATGTTTAGCTGCCTCTTTTAAACGCTCTTGACCGCTGGGCACTGGGCGAATCTCACCTGATAAGCCAATCTCACCAAAGACCAACAAATCATGGGGTAACGGCCGGTTGCGTAAACTCGACATCACAGCGGCCATTAATGCGAGATCTGAGGCTGTTTCCAGCACCTTAACGCCACCCACCACATTTAAAAATACGTCTTGATCATGGGTTGGAATCCCACCGTGTCGATGCAGTACGGCTAACAACATAGATAAGCGGTTATGATCCAAGCCGACACTCACCCGCCGTGGATTACCTAGGTGACTACTATCCACTAAAGCCTGCACCTCAACTAGCATCGGCCTTGAGCCTTCCCAAGTTGCCATGACTACGCTACCAGAGACTTCTTCTTGGGCGCGCGTAAGGAAAATAGCCGAAGGATTAGAGACTTCTTTTAATCCTTTATCAGTCATGCCAAACACGCCAAGCTCATTCACTGCGCCAAAGCGATTTTTAACCGCCCGCAACATACGCAAGCGTCCATCAGACTCACCCTCAAAGTACAGCACCGTATCCACCATATGCTCTAGCACTCGCGGGCCTGCAAGCGAGCCTTCTTTAGTGACATGACCAACTAAAAAAATCGCAGTATTATTTTGCTTGGCATAACGTACCAATAAAGCTGCACTTTCTCGCACCTGAGAAACCCCACCTGGGGCCGATTGCAGGTTTTCGGTAAAAATTGTTTGAATCGAGTCAATCACCATCACCCGTGGCTGCTCGCGGCGCGCCACCTCGATGATGCTCTCAATACACGTTTCGGTCATCACTTTCAACCTATCTAAAGGTAAGTCTAAACGCCGACCGCGCATGGCCACTTGCTGCTGCGATTCTTCCCCAGTGACATACAATGCTGAAACCTGTTGCGCCATTTTACAAAGGGTTTGCAATAGGATTGTTGATTTACCAATGCCAGGGTCACCGCCAATAAGAACCACTGAACCATCAACTAGGCCACCGCCAAGCACGCGATCTAGCTCACTGGAACAGGTACTAAAACGTGGGATTTCCTCAATACTGACCTCAGCTAAGGTCTTCAGTTGTGCCTGCTGCCCAGCCCACCCCCCACTACGGCCAGTGGCTGTGGCGCGACTACTCTCGATGACCGTTTCAATTAAGGTATTCCACTGACCGCATTCACCACACTGACCTGCCCACTTAGGAAAGGTTGCCCCACACTCAGTACAACCATAGATGCGTTTTGCTTTAGCCATTACTAACCTCCCATTACTTCAGTACTGATCCTACCTCTTCGCTCGCTAGTAAGCCTAGGCGAAATTATACTTGACATCACACTAAATGATAATCATTCTTACTTACATAAATAACCGGAGGATCGCTATGACATTTTTTATTGATGCTTGGCTAGATCGCAGCAACCCTTACTTGCGTATTATTGATAAACAGTCGGGGAATGTCTGCGTGGAACTTGATGAACAACAACTGCAACTGCTACAACAACGCGGGGAAGTTGACTTTCATGCTCTAGAAACCAATGAATCAAGCCAACTGAAAGAACTGTTACATGGACTCTTTTTGTTTTGTTTTGCTCAGCAGCACTGCTCATGACTAGGCAGCCCTACCTAAATCTGCCAGCACCTATCACTCACTAGGTGCTGGCGGCAGCACTTAGCTCAATACTTCAAGCAGCTCAACATCAAAAATCAACGTGCTGTGAGCGGGGATACTGCCAATCGACTGACCACCATAGGCCAACTCGCTGGGCACATATAAACGCCACTTACTACCCGTATTCATCAGTTGTAAGGCTTCAGTCCAACCAGCGATAACGCCACGTACTGGAAACTCTGCAGGCTGACCACGATCGTAAGAGCTATCAAAGGTCGTGCCATCAATCAGCGTTCCGTGGTAATGGGTGCGTACGGTACTGTCAGCAGTTGGCTGCTCGCCTTCACCTTGGGTTAACACCTCATACTGCAAACCAGACGCTAGCGTAACTACGCCTTCTTTATTAGCATTTTGCGCTAAAAACTCACGACCAGCAGCGGCAGCTTGCTCGGCTGCTGCATTAGCTTTAGCTTGCAAAATCTCATTAATCGCCTCAAAGCTTGCACGCATTACTTCATCGCTCACAGGGCTAGCTACGCCTTGAAACGCATCGCTTAAGCCTTTGAGCACGGCATCTAGCTGCATATCTGGAATAGGATTTTGACGCAGCTGATCACCCATCTGACGCCCTACGCCATAACTCACACGTGCGCCGTCAGTAATTAAACTTACTTCTGTCATGAATTTAACCTTTTTTGTTTATGAAATAATTTCCTCGGCTATTCTAGCATTAAGCCTTAATTTCAAGTTGAGTATTACTTGGGGTAAATTAACGCAAAATATAACCCACTATCCACAGCACTGTTGAACCAAGGATCCTGCATGAATTACTGGCAATTTATTTTAATGTTAATGGCGCTAGTCTCTGGCGCGCTGATGCCGCTACAAGCAGGAATTAATGGTTTATTAGCCAAGCAAGTTCATGGCGTGCTGCCGGCAGCCACTATTTCTTTTATTGTGGGCACCTGCGCTTTAATCATTATCGTGTTGTTGCAAAAACAGGTTCCAAGCATCACAACGCTCAAAAGTTTGCACTGGTGGCACTGGGCTGGGGGACTAATGGGCGCCTTTTTTGTTACCACGGCCGCCTTAGCTGGCCCCAAATTAGGGGCACTGTTGTTTATGACTTTAGTACTAGCCGGTCAGTTAATGAGCGCGATGACCCTCGATCATTTTGCTTTAGTCGGTTACAAGGAAGCCGCACTGTCCCTGAGTAAAATCGCAGGGTTACTGCTGATTGTGGCTGGAATCTGGCTGATTCAACGCGCTTAAAGCAACTTAAACGATCGTTTTATTTTCTATATTTTAGCTGACAATCACTGCAGAACGAGGCATATTTACCCACTTATCTTGAATAACTGGAAATGTAATGGCATCAATTCTTGTTTTGCACGGCCCTAATTTAAACTTACTTGGCACCCGTGAGCCTGAGATTTACGGAGCCACTACCCTCTCTGATATTAATCAGGCGCTGGTAGTGCAAGCTAAGAAAGCAGGACACACCCTAGAGTGCCTGCAAAGTAACGCCGAATATCAATTGATTGAGCGCATTCATCAAGCACGGAGCGACCAAACTGACTTTATAGTCATTAACCCTGCTGCCTTTACTCACACCAGCGTAGCAATACGTGACGCATTGCTTGCAGTGAGCATCCCATTTATTGAAGTACATTTGTCGAACGTTTATAAACGTGAACCATTTCGTAGTCACTCCTACTTTTCTGATATTGCAGTAGGCGTGATTTGTGGCTTAGGTGCTATGGGCTATAACCATGCCCTGACCTCAGCCATTCATTACTTAGAACAACATTCCTGACCCTTGGAGTCACTGCTTATGGATATTCGTAAGGTTAAAAAACTCATCGAATTATTAGAAGAATCCGGTATTGATGAGCTCGAGATACATGAAGGTGAAGAGTCCGTACGGATCAGCCGTCATAGCAATTTAGCCGCACAACAACCCATTACTTACGCTGCAGCGCCTGCACCGGTAGCTGCGCCAGTTGCTGCCCCCACAGCTGCCCCCCTTGCAGAAGCGGCAGCGCCTGCAGCGCCACAGTTAAATGGCACAGTAGCTCGCTCACCCATGGTAGGTACCTTCTACCGTGCCGCTTCACCTACTTCAGCTAATTTTGTTGAGGTTGGTCAAACAGTGAAAAAAGGCGATGTTTTATGCATCGTTGAAGCCATGAAAATGATGAACCACATTGAAGCAGAAGCCAGCGGTGTGATTGAGTCAATCTTGGTGGAGAATGGTCAAGCGGTTGAGTACGATCAGCCTCTGTTCACTATCGTTTAAGCAACTCGGAGTCCACAATGCTGGAAAAAGTCCTTATTGCCAACCGTGGTGAAATTGCGCTGCGTATTTTGCGCGCCTGTAAAGAGCTAGGCATCAAAACGGTAGCTGTCTACTCAACCGCAGACCGCGAGTTGATGCACCTTTCCCTAGCCGATGAAACCGTGTGTATTGGCCCTGCGCCTGGCGCCCAATCCTACTTACAGATTCCGGCAATCATTGCGGCGGCTGAAGTCACTGGGGCGACAGCCATTCATCCTGGCTACGGCTTCTTAGCAGAAAACCCCGATTTTGCAGAGCAAGTTGAAAATTCCGGGTTTGCCTTTGTAGGTCCTAGTGCTCAGGTTATTCGCACCATGGGCGACAAGGTCGCAGCCAAAGAAGCCATGCAAAAAGCTGGCGTTCCGGTGGTGCCTGGTTCGGATGGCCCTCTACCTGATGATCCACAAGCTGCCATTGCGATTGCCCGTGAAGTGGGTTATCCCGTGATCATTAAAGCTGCCGGTGGTGGTGGTGGTCGCGGAATGCGCGTTGTTTACAAAGAGGAAGAACTGGTCCGTGCAGCTGAGCTAACCCGCAACGAAGCCGCGGCGGCTTTTGGTAACCCCGTGGTGTACCTAGAAAAATACCTCGGCAATCCACGCCACGTAGAAATTCAAGTACTGGCTGATGGTCAAGGCAATGCCATTCACTTAGGTGACCGTGACTGCTCACTACAACGCCGTCACCAAAAGGTTATCGAAGAAGCGCCTGCACCTTTCATTGACGAAAAAGCCCGTCAAGAAGTATACAAACGCTGCGTAGATGCCTGTATTGATATTGGCTATCGCGGTGCCGGTACATTCGAGTTCCTCTATGAAGATGGTCGTTTTTACTTCATAGAAATGAACACTCGGGTACAGGTAGAACACCCTATCACTGAAATGATCACTGGCGTTGATATTGTCAAAGAGATGCTCAATATTGCCGCAGGCAATAAGCTCTCGATTAAGCAAGAAGACGTAAAATTCAGTGGCCATGCCCTTGAGTGTCGAATTAACGCAGAAGATCCCGATAACTTTATGCCAAGCCCTGGCAAGGTTAAGTTATTCCACGCTCCTGGCGGTAATGGTGTGCGAGTTGACTCACACCTTTACAGTGGTTATAGCGTACCGCCGCACTACGACTCATTGATTGGTAAAATCATTACCTGGGGTGCTGATCGTGATGAAGCGATGGCGCGGATGCGTAATGCCTTAGATGAAATTATCATTGATGGCATTAAGAGTAACGTGCCTTTGCACAAAGACTTACTAAATGATCCAGGCTTTCGTAAGGGTGGTGTAAATATTCACCATCTAGAAGAAATGCTTGGTATTCATAAAAAGTAACCTCTCCGCGCGCCATAAAAAAGGTCAGCACTGCTGACCTTTTTTGTTGGTAATCCGCGCGCTTAACGTCCCCGCAAAAAGAGCTTATCTAGCTCATCCATGGTCATCTGAGTCCACGTCGGACGCCCATGATTACATTGCCCGCTACGCTCAGTGCGCTCCATATCGCGTAGTAAGGCATTCATCTCTGGCAAGGTTAAGCGCCGATTAGCCCGCACAGCACCATGACAAGCCATAGTCCCTAGCAGCTCATTTAAGTGCGCTTGAATTCGATCACTCGTGCCAAATTCTAATAGGTCGGCCAATACATCCCGCAATAAATCTTGGGCATCGGCCTGCTTAAGCAAGGCTGGAATTTGGCGAATCGCTAGGGACTCTGCACCTAGACGCTGCACTTCAAAACCTAGCTTGGCAAACCACAGATGATGTTCTTCTGCACAATCCACCTCACGTTCACTCAGTGCCACCACCTCTGGCACTAATAGCGGCTGTGCACGTAAGCCTTCGCTTGCCATTGCCTGCTTCAGGCGCTCATACATAATCCGCTCATGGGCAGCGTGCATATCTACCACCACCATACCGTGGGCATTTTCCGCCAAGATAAACACCCCTTTTAGCTGCGCAATGGCATAGCCTAGCGGTGGTATATCAGCGCTAGCATCATCTTCTTGCACCTCACCTTCAAAGGGAGCAACAAAGGCTTGGTAAGCTTTTGCAAAGGCTTCAGGCGATTGCCCTCTAGCCGGCTCACGACTCTGCCAACTGCTTTGGGGATTAAAACTAGGCTGCAAATTGCTCTGGTTAGCCAGCCCCATTTCAGTTTGTGCGCCGTAGGTCTTGGCTAAGGGCTCCACCTCAACCGCTGGCGGCTCACTTGCGGAGCTGGCCTCTTGGGGCTGCTCTGGCAACTGATCAGCCGGACGCACATCACCTAAACTCCGGTATAAGGTGCTATACAGAAAATCATGTACGCTACGATTTTCGCGAAAACGCACTTCATGCTTGGTTGGATGCACGTTCACATCAACGGTGGTCGGATCAAGCTCAAGGAACAACACAAAAGCCGGATGTCGGTTACCGTACATAACATCGCGATAGGCTTGGCGTACTGCGTGCCCAACTAAGCGATCTTTAACAATCCGCTGATTGACATAAAAATGCTGCAAATCTGCTTGGCTACGTGAAAATGTTGGCAAGCCCACCCAGCCCCACAAACGCAAGCCATTACGCTCTTGATTAATCGGTAACGCTTGCTCTAAAAACTCGCTACCACACACCAGGGCAACGCGTCTGGCCTGCTCGGCCTCAGTCGCGGCCGGTTGCAACTGAAATACGGTTTTACCGTTATGCCGCAAACTAAAGCCCACATCAAAACGGGCTAGCGCCATGCGCTTCACCACATCTTGTAAGTGATCAAACTCAGTTTTTTCAGTGCGCAAAAACTTACGCCGAGCCGGAGTATTAAAAAAAAGATCGCAGACCTCTACCGTAGTCCCCACTGGGTGCGCAGCAGGCTGCACCCGAGGCTGCATATCCCGCCCTTCCACTTCCACTTGCCACGCTTGTTCTGCCTCAGCAGTCCGCGAGGTTAAGGTTAGGCGTGACACCGAACTAATCGAGGCTAACGCTTCCCCCCGAAAGCCTAAACTGACCACACCTTCAAGATCAGCTAGCTCTGCAATTTTACTAGTAGCATGGCGCTCAAGGGCTAACGGCAACTGATCCTCTGTAATGCCACTGCCATTATCGCGAATTCGCAGTAACTTAACCCCGCCCTGCTCAACTTCAATTTCAATTCGCGTAGCGCCCGCATCTAAGCAGTTTTCAAGCAACTCTTTGGCCACCGATGAAGGGCGCTCGACCACCTCACCGGCAGCAATTTGGTTGGCTAAACGTGGACTTAATCGCTGAATTTGAGTACTCATTTAGCGCCTAATGTTGTCGCTGGAATTTTTAATACCTGCCCCACTTTTAACGCATCGCTAGACAGCTTGTTTAAACGACGCAGCTCATTAATTGAGACTTGATAACGCAATGCAATCAAGGATACGCTCTCCCCTGGTTTAACCACATGATCGCGCTGGCCAATTTTTACTTTACCTGAATCACGTAACCAGGCCATATAGGTACCTGGCGGTGGATGCAATTGGAAGTACTGACGCACTCCAGTATGAATGGCCCGAGCTAGCGCCTGCTGATGCGCACGCGTAGCTAGTTTTTGCGACTCATTGGGGTTAGAGATAAAACCTGTTTCGACTAACACTGACGGAATATCTGGTGACTTCAATACCATAAAGCCCGCTTGCTCCACCCGCTTTTTATGTAACGGCGTAATTTGTCCCATACTGTTTAGGATTTTTTGCCCCACATCCAAACTGGCTGACATCGAAGCGGTCATGGATAAATCTAACAACACTCCAGCTAGCACCTTATCCTTATCATTCAAGCTAACGTTACCGGTACCACCAATTAAGTCCGACTGGTTTTCACTGTCAGCTAACCAACGGGCAGTTTCCGAAGTAGCCCCACGATCGGATAACGCATACACCGAGGCACCAAAAGCAGAAGCGCGGGGCGCAGCGTCCGCATGAATTGAGACAAATAGATCTGCACCTTTTTTCCGAGCAATTTCTGTTCGCTTACGCAGAGGAATAAAGTAGTCACCGGTGCGCACTAACTCAGCACGAAAACCTTTTTCACTGTTAATCTGCCGCTGCAGTTCTTGGGCAATACTTAATACTACGGTTTTTTCACGCAAGCCTTTAGGACCAATCGCCCCGGGGTCTTCACCTCCATGGCCCGCATCAATCGCCACCACAATATCGCGCTTACCCTGAATACTTTGTCCTTGGCGTGGAATAATCGGCGCCACCGTACCACTGCTTTTAGGTGGCGCACTGACTACCGGATTATGCACCACCGGTGGCTGAGTCGCTGGCGTGTGTTTTTGCCCTGGAATCCGATCAAATAAATCCAATACTAAGCGATGCCCATACTGCTGATTGGGCGCTAAGGTGAAGCTTTTTGGGTCTACCTTGGCACTTACATCCAAAACCACACGAAGCTCACCGCTTGGTTTATAAGCCGCGCGCATACCTTTAATTGGGCTCTTCAACAGGTTCACCTGACTGAGCGGGTACTGTAATTTAGCGCCGGTGACATCAATCACCACACGCTCAGGATTACTCAAAGTAAAGACCTCATGACGCACCGGGCCAGTCATATCGAATACTAGCCGTGTGTTATCGGGGGCACGCCATAACCGCACACTATTAATTTGTGTATTAGCGTAAGCCTGTAATGAGCTGCCAAGTAACAGCATTAAACCTAAAACAACTAACCATACAGCCTGTAACCTTTGGCGCATCATCACTTACTGCACTCCTCTTGCGCGTATTTTGCTAACTGCTCACACCAACGCTGGGCTCGTGCGCTATGCGCCTGACCAACTATCTGGCGCCCTGCCCCAGCATGACTAATTTCGATATCTAGATCAGGCACAGGCAATACACCCTGACCACGTTCTGGCCACTCAATTAAACATAACTCATCATTGGCAAAGTAGTCGCGAATCCCTAAAAACTCTAACTCATCAGGATCGGCTAAACGGTACAGATCAAAATGCCAAACCGCACCACCTTCTAACTGATAGGGCTCAACCAAGGTGAAGGTCGGGCTTTTCACTGCGCCCTGATGACCTAAGCCCTGAATAATACCTCGCGATAAAGTGGTTTTACCGGCTCCTAAGTCGCCGCGTAAAAAAATCACACCGTGGCCAGCACAGCAGGCAGCAAGCTGCTTGCCAAACCTCACCATAGCTTCATCATTGGCCATATATACGCTGAGTTCTGTCACAGGTGGCGCCTCATTAACGCTAAATGATGGTTAAAGAATCCCTGATCAGCCTGCCAGACAGGGATAAAAACTCAAGGGTAGGAGAATAAACAACTAAAGCCCCTAGGAGTTCCGTCACGCGCGGTGCACCCACTAGTCGCTAGCGATTTATTCGTGAACACTTGCTGTAAATAACGTACAGTATGCCCGAAATCAACTGACGCAAAAACACGGTCTATCATAACGCTTTTTTTGAGCTTTTGCCGCTTCATGAGCCTATCCCCTGAGCAATTAACTGCACTAGCCTTACAGATTAAACACTGGGCGCTTGACCTTGGCTTTCAGCAAGTGGGCATCACTGATACTGACTTAAGCCATACTGAGGAACAGTATCAACAATGGATTGATGCAGGTTACGCTGGCGAGATGGAGTATATGTGGAGTCACGGCACTAAGCGCCTGCGCCCTGCTGAACTGGTACCTGGCACCTTGCGCGTAATTTCAGTGCGTATGGATTACTTACCCGCTGACACCCAGCTTACCGAGCAATTGAGAAATCCTGAAGCAGCCTACATTTCGCGCTATGCCCTAGGCCGGGATTATCATAAGGTGCTGCGCAAACGCCTACAGCAACTTGCCAGCAAAATTAGCGAAGCCATCGGTCCTTTTGGTTATCGCGCCTTTGTCGATAGCGCCCCGGTCATGGAACGACAACTAGCAGAAAAAGCTGGGTTAGGTTGGACCGGAAAAAACACCTTAATTTTAAACCGCCAAGCCGGCAGCTTCTTTTTCCTCGGCGAATTATTGATTGATCTTCCTTTACCGATTGATGCCCCTAACGAGAAAAACCACTGTGGCAAGTGTTCATCTTGCTTAGACCAGTGCCCAACCAATGCCTTTGTCGCACCGGGCGTATTGGATGCGCGCCGGTGCATTTCCTATCTAACCATTGAGCTAAAAGGCAGCATTCCTGAAGAGTTACGTCCTCTGCTTGGTAACCGCGTGTACGGCTGCGATGACTGTCAACTGGTCTGTCCATGGAACCGTTTTGCCAAGGTGTCTACTGAGCCTGATTTTACTCCCCGCCACCAGTTAGCTACAGCGGACTTAGTCACTCTTTTCTTATGGGACGAAGCCACTTTTTTGCGTAAAACCGAAGGCTCTCCCATTCGGCGCATTGGTTTTGAGCGCTGGCTACGCAATCTTGCAGTGGGTCTAGGTAATGCGCCGAGCACCATTCCAGTCCTAGAAGCGCTAAAACAACGCCTCCACTATCCCTCAGAATTGGTGCAAGAACACGTCAACTGGGCGCTGCAGCAGCATAAGCAACGTTAGTAACGAATAAAGTGCTCTCGGTAATAACGCAGCTCAGCAATTGACTCACGAATATCTGCTAAAGCTAAGTGGGTATCACCTTTTTTAAAGCCGGCTTGTAATTCAGGCGCCCAACGTGCCACCAACTCTTTTAAAGTCGAGACATCTAGGTTGCGGTAATGAAAGTAGGCTTCTAACTCTGGCATGTATTTATGTAAAAACCGACGATCCTGACCAATACTATTGCCACAAATCGGCGAAGCTTTAGCCGGCACCCACTGTGCTAAAAACGCTAAGGTTGCTGCTTCTGCTTCAGCTAGGGTAATTTTACTTTCACGCACTCGCTGAGTTAAACCACTGCCGCCATGTTGCCGAGTATTCCATTCATCCATCTGCGCGAGCACCTCATCTGGCTGATGAATTGCTAGTACGGGGCCTTCAGCCAACACATTTAATTGCGCATCGGTCACAATGGTGGCCATTTCAATAATCACGTCAGTTGCTGGATTTAGCCCGGTCATTTCCAGGTCAATCCAAATTAAGTTTTGGCTGTCCATTTTCTTTTCCACTCGGTTAGATCAATAAATTGCTGTTTAGTGTACTGCATTATGGTAGGTAGTTGAGCTTGCTTAGCGTAGTATGCTCAGCATACTTCTTAAATGATTGGGTTAATCCTAGGATGGCAAAACGTCAATTAAATCGCCGCCAAAGCTGGCGCATTGAAAAGATTCAAGAAGAGCGCACCGCGCGCGCGCTCAAACGTGAAGAACGCTTAACCGCAGAGCTTGAGGGCGGTGACCTTGGTCCCGAACAACGAGGATTAGTGATTGCGCACTTTGGCGTACAAGTGGCCATTGAGGCCTGCGAAGGCGAGCTGAAGGGTCAAACCTTTCGCTGCTATCTACGGGCTAACCTGCCCGCTTTAGTGACCGGGGATCAGGTTATTTGGCGTCCGGGCAATCAAGGCATTGGCGTGATTGTGGCGCAGCTTCCACGCCACAGCGAGTTATCACGTCCCGATAGCCGAGGTTTTCTCAAAGCCGTGGCAGCAAACGTTGATCAAATTATTATCGTTTTTGCTCCCTTACCTGAACCCCACGCTAATTTAATTGATCGTTATTTAATTGCCGCTAAGCATGCCAATATCGAACCTTTACTGCTATTAAACAAATCAGACTTACTGGCTACCCATAATGATGAAGGCCACGCGCAAAGCCTGATTGATACCTACCGACAACTGGGCTACAACATTTTAGCGGTTTCCACCTATGACTCAGCGGGCATGGAGCAACTGACTGAGCAACTCAAAGATCGGATCAGTGTATTTGTCGGCCAGTCGGGAGTCGGTAAATCCTCTTTAGTTAACAAGTTGTTACCTGATCTCAACACCCGTGTTGGCGCCCTCTCGGAGGTCACCGGTAAAGGTACCCATACCACTACAACGGCGCATCTATTTCACTTTCCCCTCGGTGGCGACCTGATTGACTCGCCAGGAATTCGTGATTTTGGCTTAACCCACGTCACCCAACAAGATGTAGAAGCAGGCTTTTTAGAGTTTGCCGATTACCTTGGCCGTTGCCGTTTTAGAAATTGTAGCCACGAGCATGAACCTGATTGCGCATTATTAGCTGCAGTAGCTCAAGGGGCCATTCACCCCGCACGTCTCGCTAGCTTTAAACATATCTTGAACAGTATTAGCGATGACTGAGCAGCAGCATTAATCCTAGAGTTAACGTAAGATACCGCGCTTAAAGTACTTAACCTTAACAACGCGTTTTATCTCAGATAAAACGCCCGCATAACGGACAGACACATGACTTTGCAACAACGTTTTTTTATTTTGCTGCAATATTTATTACCCCACCATACCCTTTCGCGCCTTGCTGGTTGCATTGCTGAATGCGAAAAGCCTTGGTTCAAACACCGCTTCATTAACTGGTTCATCAAAAAATATAACGTAGACATGAGCCAAGCGTTGAATGAAGATCCCAATAGTTATCAACATTTCAATGATTTTTTCACTCGTGCGCTAAAACCCGATGCACGCCCACTCGACACCACGGAAGGAGCCATTCTCTGCCCTGCCGATGGCGCTATTAGCCAACTGGGCAGCATTGAATATGGTCGCATTTTCCAAGCCAAAGGCCATAGTTTTGGCCTACAAGAGTTACTAGGTGGCGATAAAGACTTAGCCGCTGAGTTTATGGGCGGTGAGTTTGCCACCGTATACTTATCTCCACGTGACTATCACCGCGTGCATATGCCATTAACCGGCACCTTACGGCAGATGATTTATGTGCCAGGGCGACTATTTTCAGTGAACCAAACTACCGCTGAACATGTGCCCGAGCTGTTTGCCCGCAATGAGCGCGCTGTCTGTATCTTTGATACTGAGCGTGGGCCAATGGCCGTGGTGCTAGTCGGTGCGATGATTGTTGCCAGTATTGAAACGGTGTGGGCTGGTTTAGTTACTCCACCCAAACGCACGCTAAAAACCTTTGATTACCAAGCGGCGAGTTTTCAGCCTATCACTCTAGAAAAAGGGGCTGAGATGGGCCGTTTTAAACTCGGCTCAACGGCCATTGTGCTATTTGGCCCAGAGCAGATTAAGTGGAGTACCGAGCTAAATGAAGGTACCGCAGTTGAAATGGGACAATTACTGGCGACTTCTCTTAAAAATAGCTAAGTGACTCTCTTGATATCCCCGCCATGAACTACCCTGCCTAAGCCGCTTCGCGGTTAGACAGGGTTTCGCGGGGCCGCAGCCCCGCTTCTAGTAGCAGGTCAATGTGTTTGACTGCTACGGGCGTGCCCATAGCGCCCTTACCTGCTTCGTTCTGAGGATATTGGCTGCACCGTTCACGTCACTGTTGAGCAGCACACCACTTCCAGTCTTGTACAAGCCTCGCTTGACGCGGCGACCACTGAACAGTGGCACAACCTTGTCCTCTTTAAAGGCTGTAGTGGTCAAATAATTCCAGACACTTTGTTAAGAATTTCTTCCGCTGCTAGCGGAGTCAAGCCACGATTAAATGTATGTGGTCGTTGCTGATTATAATATTTCATCAGGTAACCACTGATATCTTTTTGAGCAGCCATAAAACTGTTATACCCAAACATTGGTACCCACTCTGTTTTTAAGCTACGAAATAGTCGCTCCACCGGTGCATTATCCCAGCAGTTACCTCGGCGACTCATACTTTGAACCATGCGATATTGCCATAGACGCTGACGAAACTGATAGCTAGCGTACTGTGAGCCTTGATCTGAGTGAAATAACACACCTTGCGGACGACCGCGCTGCTCCCATGCATGCTCTAACGATTTTACGATTAAGCTGGCATCAGCTGTTTCAGACATAGACCAACCAACTACCCGTCGAGCATAAAGATCCAAAACAACTGCTAGGTAACTCCAGCGCTGACCTGTCCAGATGTAAGTAATATCCCCGCACCAAACTTGATTAGGTCGTGTTACAGCAAACTTCCTGTCTAAACGGTTCGGTATATCAAGTCGTTCAAGCGTGGCTTGTTTGTACACGTGCGAGCCTGGCTGCTTACATGATAGACCGAGTTCGTTCATCATCTTACGCACCTTAAAACGACCTATAGTGACACCTTGTTTACTCAGCATACATTGCAAAGTGCGACTGCCCGCTGAGTAGCGACTCTTGTTAAATAATTGACTTACCAGCGCTCTTAGCTTGATGTGCTCGACATCTACTCGTCGCGATCTTTTTCGATACTCATAGTAACAAGAGCGATTAACCTCAAAGGTCGCACACACGATTTCAACAGGGGCATACTCTCTTAACTTCTCAATTAGCGTGTATGTTTCCAATCGTCCGACATTAAGAGAGCTGTAGCCTTTTTTAATATGGATTTCTCCATCTCAAGCCGTCTGCAGCGCTCTTCAAGCTCTTGAATGCGCTGTTGTTCTTGGGTTATTGCTTTACCTTTTGGAGTGATACCTTGACGCTCTTCTGAGAGCTGTTTAACCCATCGGTGCAAGGCCGACTTACTCACACCTAATGATGTGCAGGCTTGGGCAAGACTGTAGCCTTGATCAAGCACCAAGCTAGCGGCTTCTTGTTTGAATTCTGGAGTAAAAGTACGTTGTTTGTTTATCATAGAGCACCTCTTTATGGCGAACATTATCGCCTAAGTAGATGTCTGGTTTCATTAGACCACTACAGGCCTGATAATCAGGTATCGAGTCCAGGCCCAAACAACTTGCTTTGGAGGTGTAGCTTTCCTCACGGATCACCAGCTCTCTTAGGTCTCATCCTCATTGTGTTTTAATATCAAGGCTCATTTAGTTTTAGCCTATCGACGCAAGGCCATCACCAAAGAGACCATGGAAGACCTCGAACAACACGTCCGACGAGTATGTGAGTTGTCAGATGTGAGTGTCCTGGAGTTCTCTGGGGAGCCTGACCACACCCATATCTTGTTGGAACTGCACCCGAATATCATGCTCTCCAAACGGGTGAATTCTATCAAGACAGTGAGTAGCCGTATGATCCGCAAGGATCATTGGGAACACATCAAGAAAATGCTATGGAAAGATCACTTCTGGTCACGCAGTTACTGCCTACTTTCAGTTGGTGACGGTGCGAGCGCCGAAGTAATTAAGCAGTACATCCAAAATCAGGCAAAGCCGTCCTAGCAGACGGCTCGCTATCCACCTCCAAACGTCCAAAGCTGCGCAATGGCTGCTTGGAAGTGGAATTCCGCGAAAAGAGGTTAAAGACTTGGCTTTTTCGAATACCATGCTTACTTGATCGTTGCTACTAAATGCCGAGTACTGTGTTCAGTAATCAACACCTAAAATTGCTTGAAAATATTTTTAGCCATTGGCGCGTGAGATCTGAGTCAACTTTCCTCCATGGCTTCTTTAGCGCACTTAGTATTAGTAAATAAAGGCGCATTAAGCCGCCGACTTAAACACATGCACCCTAAGTTGGTTAAGCCTGCACACATGATAACGGAGCGGCTATTGCAGTGACTCGACAATATACTGAGCATATGCAAGTTTTTAACTTGAAGTGCATAGCTACACTTTATTTATCTAAGCATGTAAAACGGTACATTACCTAGCTTTCATTACTCAGCATTTTAATCGGCAGCTATATAAAATTAGCCGCTACCTATTGTGTTTTTAAAAAACGCCCCCATCTATCAGGTTAATTAGGGCAATCCCGCCCAGCCAAAATGTGGAGATATCCCTTGACCACAATCGTTTCAGTCCGTCGTAACGGAAAAGTCGTCATGGGCGGCGACGGCCAAGTATCGCTTGGTAATACCGTAATGAAAGGTAACGCAAAAAAAGTACGCCGCTTATACCGTGGCGAAGTCATTGCTGGCTTTGCCGGTGCCACCGCCGATGCCTTTACTTTATTTGAGCGTTTTGAAGGCCAACTTGAAAAACACCAAGGCCATTTAGTCAGAGCTGCTGTTGAGTTAGCTAAAGATTGGCGAACCGATCGCTCTCTCAGTCGGCTAGAGGCCATGTTAGCTGTAGCCAACAAAGATGCTTCACTCATTATTACTGGCAACGGCGATGTAGTGGAGCCTGAGCATGGGCTGATTGCCATGGGTTCAGGCGGTGCTTATGCCCAGTCAGCGGCCTTAGCCCTGTTAGAAAATACCGAACTTTCAGCCCGCGAGATCGCCGAAAAATCCTTGACCATCGCCGGCTCTATTTGTGTGTTTACCAACCAGAATTTAACCATCGAAGAGCTAGATAGCGCTGTTTAACGCTGCTCTGGAGACTGTTTTTTATGTCCATGACTCCCCGCGAAATTGTTCACGAGCTGAACCGCCATATCATTGGCCAAGATGAGGCCAAGCGCGCGGTGGCAATTGCGCTGCGTAACCGCTGGCGCCGGATGCAGTTACCTGCTGAACTACGCCCTGAAGTTACACCCAAAAACATTTTAATGATCGGCCCAACCGGGGTTGGTAAAACTGAGATTGCCCGCCGCTTAGCTCGCTTAGCCAACGCGCCCTTTATTAAAGTGGAAGCCACTAAATTTACCGAAGTGGGTTATGTTGGCCGTGATGTCGAATCAATTATTCGTGATCTAGCCGATGCCGCAGTAAAAATGCTGCGTGAGCAAGAAATGCAAAAAATGCAGCACCGCGCTGAAGATGCGGCCGAAGATCGTATTTTAGATGCACTGCTCACACCTGCTCGCGGCAGCTCGCCAAGCGAAGAAGAAATGGCTGCTGCACGTACCGATTCCAGCACGCGCCAACTGTTCCGTAAGCGCTTACGCGAAGGTCAGCTGGACGACAAAGAAATCGAGATTGAAGTGGCAGATAGCCCTGTTGGCGTAGAAATCATGACGCCACCTGGTATGGAAGAAATGACCAGCCAACTGCAAAATTTGTTTGCAGGCATGAACAAGGGCAAAACTAAAACGCGCAAACTAAAAATCGCCGATGCCTACAAAATGGTGCGCGATGAAGAAGCGGCACGTCTGGTCAATGAAGATAAAATCAAAGCCAGCGCCCTTGAAGCAGTTGAGCAACATGGCATCGTGTTTATCGATGAAATCGACAAGATTGCTAAACGCGGTAACACCAGTGGTGCCGATGTCTCCCGTGAAGGAGTGCAACGCGACTTACTGCCATTAATCGAAGGCTGTACGGTCAATACCAAACTCGGCATGGTGAAAACTGACCATATTCTGTTTATTGCCTCAGGCGCCTTCCACCTCAGCAAGCCCAGCGATCTGGTGCCAGAGTTACAAGGACGCTTACCCATTCGGGTTGAGCTTAAAGCCCTCACCCCTGAAGACTTTAAGCGGATTTTAACCGAGCCCCACGCTTCGCTCACCGAGCAATACGTTGAGCTGCTAAAAACGGAAGGATTAAAGATCGAGTTCACCAGCGATGGTATTGAGCGCTTGGCAGAAATTGCTTGGCAGGTAAACGAAAAAACCGAAAATATCGGTGCTCGCCGTTTACATACTTTGCTAGAGCGACTACTTGAAGAAGTCTCTTTCTCTGCATCAGATCTAGCGGCCCAACATCAGGCTGAGCCACTGCAAATTGATGCCGCGTATGTGGCTAAGCATCTGGGTGAGCTGGCCGAAGACGAAGACTTATCGCGCTACATCTTGTAGTTTTAGTCTTATCGTTCTGGGTCCCACAAGAGCCTGCTGCGGTCACGTAGTGGGCTCTTGTCACTTAAGTACAAAGGTAACCTTATGACTCCTACCGCTGTCAAACTAGACTTAACCGCTAATACGCTCAATCTTAGCTATGCTTCAGGCGAGCAGTTTATCCTACCCGCTGAGTTTTTACGGGTGCACTCTCCATCTGCCGAGGTGCAAAACCATGGCAACCCGATTTTGCAGTTTGGTAAGCAGCAGGTAAAGCTGCAACATGCTGAGGCGGCCGGCACCTATGCACTGAAACTAAGCTTTGATGACGGCCATGACTCAGGGCTCTTTACTTGGCAGTACCTCTATCAATTAGGCAGCCAACAACAGACGCTTTGGCAAACCTATTTAGCCGAATTAAATCGTGCCGGCAAATCACGCGACCCCAATGAATCGGTCGTTAAGTTGTTTGGCTAAAGCCAACCATTATCTCCGCTCATTCTCAGGTTCTATCGACTAACCTGACAAAGCCTGCTCACGCTCAAGACAAATCGGCACAAGGGTATTAGAATGGAGCGGAATCTGATTTAGGTGAACGACCATGAATGATCCACAACAGCCCAACAAACCAGAAGCCATTACGCATTTTGGCTATCAAGATGTTCCCGAAAGCCAAAAAGCCAAGAAAGTTGCCGAAGTCTTTCATTCGGTAGCCGCACGCTACGATCTAATGAATGACGTCTTGTCGGGCGGGATGCACCGTTTATGGAAACGCTTCACCATTGAGTTATCAGGTGTGCGTCCAGGTAATAGGGTCTTAGATATTGCCGGTGGGACCGGTGACCTTACCCGTAAATTCTCCAGCCTAGTCGGAAGTACTGGTGAAGTGGTACTGGCCGATATTAACGACTCGATGCTAAAAGTGGGTCGCGACCGTTTACTCGATAAAGGCGTCTCAAGTAATGTGCGTTTTGTTCAAGCCGATGCGGAACAACTGCCCTTTCCTGACAACCACTTTGATGTGGTGACCATTGCCTTTGGCCTACGTAACGTCACCCATAAAGAGGCAGCGATTCGCTCAATGCTGCGAGTACTCAAACCTGGCGGTCGCTTGCTGATTCTGGAGTTTTCCAAACCGAAAAACCCCTTACTTTCGAAACTATACGATACCTACTCCTTCAATTTTATGCCGCTAGCTGGCAAGTTAATTACTAACGATGCCGACAGCTACCGCTATCTGGCCGAATCAATCCGCATGCACCCTGACCAAGAAACCCTTAAAGGCATGATGCAAGACGCCGGCTTTGAGCGCATTACCTACCATAATATGACCGGTGGCATTGTTGCTTTACACCGTGGAATTAAACCCTAATGTTCAGTCAAGCACTCCTAGCTAGCCTTGAGTTAAGTATCAATCAGCTGCTGCACTTAGATCCAGTGGCGCAGCAGCAGCTCGCGCAGCTGGCAGGACAAGTGCTTGAAGTAGAAATCAGTACGCCCTTACAGCTACGCTGCTACCTCGTGTTGCATAGCGATGGGCTGCAATTAGCCAATCAGTGGTTAGGCGCCGTTGACTGTCTCCTACGCGCGCCCTTAGCTCAGCTGGCCTTACTGGCAACCGCCAGGGATAAAACGCCGTTACTGCACCACCCTAAACTAGATCTGAGCGGTAATACCGGACTATTGATGCAACTAGCAGAAATTTTGCAGCAATTAGACTTAGACTGGGAATACCTGCT
Organism: Thiopseudomonas alkaliphila; assembly: GCF_001267175.1. Taxonomy (NCBI): domain Bacteria; kingdom Pseudomonadati; phylum Pseudomonadota; class Gammaproteobacteria; order Pseudomonadales; family Pseudomonadaceae; genus Thiopseudomonas; species Thiopseudomonas alkaliphila. The sequence continues at coordinate 1,246,774 of NZ_CP012358.1, forward strand.
GCAACAATTACTCGGCCCAGTGCCCAGCGCCTTACTCAGCTCCTCAATTAAACGCCAATGGCGCTGGTTACAGCACAGCCAGCACAGCCTTGAGCAAAGCGCCATTGACTATGCCACCGAAGAAGCACGTTTCTTGGTCGGCACGGCCGAAGCGGAAGTACGCTTCAATGAAATTGATCAACTAACGCAATCCTTAGATCGCCTGAGCGCACGCGTTGCCCAACTGACCGCCAAGGACCCCTCAGCATGAGACTGCTTGCCATTCGCCGCTTGTTTCGCATCCTGCAAGTGATTATTCGTTATCGCTTAGATGATTTGCTGTATGACCTACCCTTGCCTTGGTACGCTGCTAGCACACGTTATTTACTGCCTTGGCGTTGGCTGCCGCGTAAACAACATAACTTAACCCGGGGCGCAGCTTTACGCTTGGCGCTAGAAGATCTTGGGCCCATTTTTATTAAGTTTGGACAAATTCTCTCAACCCGCCGCGACCTACTACCAGCCGACATTATTGATGAGCTAAGTCGCTTACAAGACCAAGTACCGCCCTTTGATTCAAGCACCGCTACCCGCCTGATTGAACAACAACTTGGCATGCCAGTCAGCAGTGCATTTAAAGAGTTTAATCCCCAGCCATTAGCCTCAGCCTCAATTGCCCAAGTACATACCGCACAGCTACACAGTGGTGAGCAGGTGGTGGTTAAAGTCATTCGTCCGGGACTGGCGAAGGTTATAGCCCAAGATATTGCGTGGCTGCACTTACTGGCTCGGATTGCCGAAAAAGCTTCTCCAGAGGCTCGCCGCCTGCATCCCTGTGAAGTGGTAGAAGATTACGAGAAAACCATTTACGACGAGCTAGACTTATTACGTGAAGCCGCTAATACCAGTCAACTGCGCCGTAACTTTACTGGCTCAGATTTACTCTATGTGCCACAGGTTTACTGGGAGTACTGCCGCCCACAAGTTTTAGTGATGGAACGCATCTATGGCATACCCGTTACTGATATGGCGGCTTTACAGGCCCAAGGCACTGACTTTAAACGACTGGCGGAACGCGGAGTAGAAATCTTTTTCACCCAAGTCTTTCGCGACAGTTTCTTCCATGCCGATATGCACCCTGGCAATATTTTTGTTAGCACCAATAATCCATCTGAGCCGCAATACATTGCTATCGACTGCGGCATTATTGGTACACTCACCCCAGAAGATCAAGACTATTTGGCGCGTAATTTATTGGCGTTTTTTAAGCGGGATTATCACCGCGTCGCTCAGCTCCACATAGACTCCGGCTGGGTACCTGCAGATACCCGAGTCAATGAACTAGAAGCTGCAATTCGCACGGTGTGCGAGCCTATTTTTGAGCGGCCACTAAAAGATATTTCCTTTGGTCAGTTGCTAATGCGGCTCTTTCAAACCGCGCGCCGTTTTAATATGGAAGTTCAACCACAATTAGTATTACTACAAAAAACCTTACTCAATATTGAAGGTTTAGGTCGACAACTCTATCCAGACTTAGATTTATGGGCGACCGCAAAACCCTACTTAGAGCGCTGGATGCGTAAACGCATTAGCCCTAAACGGGTGCTCAATGATGTCCGTCAACAGGTTGAACAAATTCCTCACTTAGCCCGTATGGCGCGTACCAGTTTAGAGCGCATCAATCAGGCCAACCAACCACCACCGCTGCAACAAAAAATGCTGCGCAACATCAATATTGTGCTGGGTGTTGGTTTAATCGTAGGCAGCCTGCTGTCGGGCTTAAGTTTGCAATGGGCTGCTTGGCCACTATGGCTGATGCTACTCAGTGGCGTCTGGCTGATTGTGCGGGCCTAACTTTTTTAATCGCTAAATACCAACAGGAAAAATCCATGAGCCAATGGCTTGATGCAATTAAGTGGACTGACGATGGCTTAGTACCCGCCATCGCCCAAGATTACCAAAGCGGTCGAATTCTAATGATGGCTTGGATGAACAAAGAATCATTGGCACTAACCGTACAAGAGCAACGCGCCATTTACTGGTCGCGCTCGCGTGGTAAGTTATGGCGTAAAGGTGAAGAGTCAGGACACGTTCAAAAACTGCACGAGCTGCGCTTAGACTGTGATGCCGATGTGATCATTTTAATGGTCGAGCAGCTCGGTGGCATTGCCTGTCATACCGGACGCCACAGCTGCTTTTATCGGGTTCTGGATCAACAGCAACAATGGCAAGTTGTCGAACCCGTAATTAAAGCACCAGAACATATTTACTCTAATCAACCTTCAGTGGGTGAAAGCAATGACAACTGATACCCTAAGCCGCGTAGCTCAAGTCATCGAAGCACGCAAAACCGCAGATCCAACCGAATCCTATGTGGCCAGTTTGTTTCATAAAGGCCTTAATAAAATTTTAGAAAAAGTCGGCGAAGAGTCAGTTGAAACCATTCTTGCGGCCAAAGACTGCGCTAATGGCGCAAGTAAAGATGAGCTAATTTATGAAACTGCAGATCTTTGGTTTCACAGCTTAGTGATGCTGGCTGCTCTAGGTGAAAAGCCTGAGTCTGTTCTACAAGAGTTGGAGCGGCGTTTTGGCTTATCTGGTTTAGAAGAAAAAGCAGCGCGCGGTAACAATTAATTTCATTTCATCGGGTCGTAACATACATGACCGATGATAGATCTTTTATACTAGTCAGCAATCTATCTTGTTCTGGCAATCGATTTTACTGGAGTACTTCCTATGTTAGGTGGCATCAGCATTTGGCAACTCTTGATCGTTTTGGCGATCGTGATTTTACTATTTGGCACTAAGCGCTTAAAAAGCGTAGGTTCTGACCTAGGCTCAGCAATCAAAGGTTTTCGCAAAGCCGTCGGTGAAGATGAAAAAACCGCGGTAGATAACCAAAGCACCATGCATAACACCACCATTGATGGCACGGCGAAAAAAGTAGAAGAGCCTGCAACCAAGGAATAATACGGCATGTTTGATGTTGGCTTTTCTGAATTATTGCTGATTGGCTTAGTTGCGCTACTGGTATTAGGCCCTGAACGCCTGCCAGGCGCAGCGCGTACCGCAGGTTTATGGATTGGCCGTTTAAAATCTGGTTTTCAAGCCATTAAAGCCGACGTCGAGCGTGAAATTGGCGCCGATGAAATTCGCCGTGAATTGCATAATGAAAGCATTCTAAAAAAAGAGCGCGAACAATTACAGCAGGCAGCTAAAGACGCCACTGACTTACTCAATGATCCCTTAGGCTTAAAATCCGCCGTGCCGAGCGTTGAGCCTGAACAATTTGAGCCCCAGGCCCAAATACCTGCCGAGCCCCTGCCTGATTCTTCAACGGTGCCACCTGCAGTCACCACGGCCGAGCCAGCAATTGAGCCTAAACGTCCTACGAGTACCGCTGATTCATGAGTCAAGCTAACGATCAAGCCATGCCATTAGTGGCTCATCTGACGGAATTACGTTCCCGCTTATTACGCTGTGTGATTGCGGTATTATTAATTTTTGCCTGCTTATTCTATTTTGCGCAGGATATTTACGCTCTCGTTTCAGCACCACTGCGCGCGTACTTACCAGCCGGCGCCAGCATGATTGCCACCGGTGTCGCTTCTCCTTTTTTAACGCCATTTAAGCTGACCATGGTGGTCTCGCTGTTTTTAGCGATGCCGATCATTTTGCAACAAATATGGGGTTTTATCGCCCCAGGCTTATATCAGCACGAAAAACGTATTGCAGTACCTTTATTAAGCGCCAGCATTGCTCTGTTTTATGCCGGTATGGCCTTTGCCTACTTTGTCGTATTTCCGATTATGTTTGGCTTTTTTGCCAGCATGACCCCAACTGGGGTGCAAATGATGACCGACATTGGCCAATATTTAGACTTTGTCTTGACACTATTTTTTGCCTTTGGCGTAGCTTTTCAAATTCCTATTGCCACTATCTTGTTATTATGGATTGGCATTGTTGATCTGGAAAAACTCCGTAAAAGTCGCCCCTACGTCATTCTCGGCTGCTTTGTGGTCGGGATGTTACTGACCCCGCCTGATGTATTTTCCCAAACCCTACTCGCCATTCCGATGTGGTTGTTATTTGAAATGGGTATCGTATTTGGCAGCATTTTAGTCATTAAGCCTCGCTCAGCCAAACAAGCAACAGAAAACTCTGAACCAAGCACTACTGAGTCTAGTTCTTCCAGCAGTGATGACAGCGCTTCAGCGGCTAAAAAAGAACCTGTACAACGCCTATGAATCTTATTTTGCTGGAGCCCAGTGATTTTATTGGTCCACACCAGGTGCGCTTAACTGATCGCCGCTGGCAGCACATTCAGCAAGTGCATCAAGCTAAACTAGGGGAGTCTTTGCGAGTAGGCTTGATTAACGGACTGATGGGGCTGGGCACTGTGACTGCACTAGATACCACCGGCGTAACACTCCAGATCGCCCTCAGCGAACCGCCACCAACAGCCTTGCCGCTCACTTTAGTCTTGGCATTACCCCGACCAAAAATGCTCAAACGCACCTTACAAACCATTGCTAGCATGGGGGTTAAGCGGCTGATTTTAGTTAACAGCTATCGGGTTGAAAAAAGTTTTTGGCAGAGTCCTTTTTTGCAAGCAGCAGCCATTCGGGAACAATTACTCTTAGGTTTAGAGCAAGCCAGAGATACTGTGCTACCTGAAGTTATCCTAGAAAAACGCTTTAAACCCTTTGTCGAAGATCGCTTACCGGCACTTACAGCCGATAGCTTGGCGCTAGTGGCCCACCCTGGCGCGTATCCTGCTTGTCCTAGGCAGCTAGAGCAGCAGGTCACCTTGGCGATTGGTCCAGAAGGTGGCTGGATTCCCTACGAAGTGGAATTACTCACCCAAGCAGGTTTTAGCCCGGTGCAATTGGGTGAGCGTATTTTGCGGGTTGAAACCGCAGTGCCGGTGTTATTGGCCCGCTTATTTTAAGTGTGTCTCGCGACTAAGCTCCGCTTTATCTTGAGCGCTTACTGGCTGCGACAGCTCTTGTAAAATACCGCAACGTGCAGCAGCTTGTGCCGTTTGGCACTGTCCCCGGATATGCTGTAACTTCTCGGCTAAGCCCTGTAGTTCTTGTATTCGCTGTTGGACATGATGAATATGCTCATCCACTACCTGATTCACCGCATCACAACTCGCCGCTGGCGTATCTTTTACCTCAAGTAATTGGCGAATTTCCTCTAAGGATAAATCCAATAAACGGCACTGGCGAATAAAGTTTAAACGCTCAACATGCTGCGCTTGGTACACCCTAAAGTTTGCCGTATCCCGCTGCGGTTCAGGCAACAATCCTTGCTTTTCATAATAACGAATAGTTTCAATGTGGGTATCGGTTTGCTGAGCTAGCAGGCCAATGCGCATCGACTTCATCAGTTAACTCCTTGCTTTAACCCTGGCGATTAATCTTTACTTGACTCTGTAGCTACTACAGGGTTTTTAATGCAGGCTATCAAAGTTTAACCCGAAGGAGAATCCCATGAGCCAACCTCAAGCATGCTGCACGCCAGTGCTAGCTGCCCCAGCGGCTAACCGCCAAGGTGCACCTGATCCACAACATGTGAAAAGCATCTTGTTGATTGAAGCCATGGATTGCCCAACAGAAGAGCGCTTAATTCGTGAGCAACTTGAAAATCATCCACAGGTGAGTGCACTCTATTTCAATCTGCTCGAACGCCAATTACAAATCCACCACCAAGCCGAGGCGCTTCCAGCAATTATTCAAATTATTCAGCGCTTGGGGATGCAAGCCAAGCCCTTAACCGAGCACGCAGCCGCAAGCAGTACCGCCACTCCCAGTCCAACGCCGACTAAAACATTAATTGCTGCAGGCGGCTTAGCTTTATTTGCCGAGTTGCTGGAATGGTTTGCAGTTGATGCCAATTGGCTAGTTTTTGCCAGCGCCCTAGCCAGTATTTTATTGATTGGCTTGCCAATTGTGAAAAAAGGCTGGATTGCCCTATTAAACCGTCATTTAAATATCAATGCCTTGATGTCGATTGCCGTTACTGGTGCCTTGTTAATCGGCCACTGGCCAGAAGCGGCAATGGTCACCTTTTTATTTGCTCTGGCCGAAATGATCGAAGCTCGCTCCTTAGGTCGTGCCCGCGATGCAGTAAAAAGCTTATTAGTCATGACTCCAGAGTTAGCCGTTAGCCAACAGGCCGATGGTCAGTGGCAAGCCACCCCGGTGGCGCAAATTGCCGTAGGTAGCTTAGTTCGCCTTAAACCGGGCGAGCGCGTCGCCCTAGACGGGATAATTACCCAAGGGCAATCGGCCTTTGACCAGTCGGCAATCACCGGTGAAAGCCTGCCAGTGGAGAAAAAACCACACGACACCATCTTTGCCGGCAGCTTAAATACGAGTCAAGAAGTGATTTATCAAACCAGCGCTGGCAGTGATGATTCTCTGTTGGCGAAAATTATGCATCGTGTGCAAGAAGCGCAAAGCAGCCAAGCACCCATGCAGCGCTTTGTGGATAAGTTCTCCCAAGTTTACACCCCAAGTGTGGTGCTCATTGCTCTGTTGGTAGCGATTTTACCGCCGCTATTAGGTGCTGGTCTGTGGCTCGATTGGGTCTACAATGCCTTGGTCTTACTGGTGATTGCCTGCCCTTGTGCACTGGTTATTTCTACCCCTGTGGCGGTAGTTAGTGCCCTAACCCGTGCGGCGCGTTTAGGTATTTTAATCAAAGGAGGTGTCTATTTAGAACAAGCCAAAGACTTAACTCATATCGCCTTTGATAAAACCGGCACCCTAACCCAAGGACAGCCGAGCTTAGTCGGCGCTGAGTATTTTGCTGACACAGCCCATAGTCAAGCACTCGCTTTAGCACTCACCGAACGCTCTGACCACCCCGTATCCCAAGCTATTTTTACTGGGCTCAGTTCACAGTCAGCCACAGTCGAAAAACCAACGGTGGATAACTTTACCGCCCTGTTAGGTTTAGGCACCCAAGCCCGCATTGAGCAACAAACGTTGTATCTAGGTAATGTGCGCTTAATACAGCAACTAAAACTACTCACTCCAGAGCTTGAACAACAGGTCTTAAGCTATGAGCAGCAAGGCTGCAGCTTAAGTTTGCTGGCTACTGAGCAGCAAGTACTGGCGTTATTTGCCGTACGTGATCAGCTACGCGCAGAAACCACTGCCAGTATCAAAGCACTCAAACAACTAGGCATTCATAGCCTTATGCTAAGTGGTGATAATCAACTCACCGCACAAGTGATTGCTGAGCAGGCCGGTATCGAACAAGCCTTAGCCCCTTTACTGCCCGAAGATAAGTTAACTGAAATTGAACGCTTACAGGCACAAGGTTATCAGGTAGCCATGGTGGGCGATGGGATTAATGATGCACCAGCCTTAGCCAAAGCCAATATGGGCATCGCTATGGCGGCTGCAGGTACCGATACCGCCATTGAAACCGCAGATATTGCCCTGCTGGATGATGATTTACAGAAAATTCCCCAGCTGATTAAGCTCTCACAGGCTACTTCTGCCATTTTATGGCAAAACATTAGCCTAGCATTAGGTTTAAAGCTAATTTTTTTGCTGTTGGCGTTAACCGGGCATGCCACCATGTGGATGGCGGTATTTGCTGATATGGGTGCCAGCTTATTGGTCACCTTTAATAGCTTACGTTTGTTACGCCACAATAACTAACAAGGATGAGCTATTAGCTAGCTAATAGCTCATCCTTGTTGCTTTAGTTGGCTAGAGCAGCTGGAGTAGCCACTGGACTATCAGCGCTGCCACTATGAGTTGCGTTGTCTGACTCAAGCGCCTCGGCTTGCTCCTTTTCGTCTTCTTTTTCTTCGTCCTCGCGCTCAGCTTCAGCAATCGCTTGCAAGCGCGCAATCACCTTGCCATGGACAGAGTCAAGGGGATACTCGCCCTGCTCATCGGCCACTCCCACCGTTTGCGTGGTCAGTAATGTCAGCGCTTGATCCACTGTTTCTACCGCATAAATTGCAAACTTCTGCTCAGCTACTGCCTGAATTACTTCAGGCGCTAAAATTAAATTCACTTGATTACAGGCAGGAATAATCACCCCTTGAGTACCGGTTAGACCACGCGCTTGACAGAGCTTAAAAAAGCCCTCAATTTTTTCATTTAAACCGCCCACCGCCTGCACCTGGCCTAACTGATTAATTGATCCCGTAATAGCTAAATCTTGACGCAAAGGAACACGAGCCAAACCTGAGATTAACGCACAAGTTTCACCAAGTGAGGCACTGTCACCATCGATATAGCCATAGGATTGCTCCATGGCGACACTGGCAGAAATATCTAATGGATACTTTTGTGCATAACGATTACCTAAAAAACCATTTAAAATCAGCACGCCTTTGGAGTGGATCGATTGTCCTAAATTCACTTCTCGCTCAATATCAACCACTCCACCGCTACCGGTATAAACTGCAGCAGAAATCCGCGCCGGAATGCCAAACTCAAAGTCGCCGACATCCATCACGGTTAATCCATTACATTGCCCAATCGCCGTCCCCTCTGTTTCGATCAAGATCACGCCATCGAGCATATCCTGCAAAATATGCTCGGCTACCTTGCCGTTACGTTGCTGCTTAGCACCAATTGCTTGCTCAATATGCTGCGCGCTGATTTCGCTAACTCCCTGTTGCGCACGCCAGTAATCAGCTTCACTGACCACCTGAAATACTTCGCTAATAGCTGCCGATAAACGCTGCTGATGCTCAGCCAAACGCACACTGTGTAAAGCCAAGCGCTGCATACCACAGGCAGTTAAAGGCGCTAATTGCTCTTCAGCCACCCGTTTATTTAATAAGTTAATAAAAGCCAACAGGTGTTGATCGAGTAAAGGCACATCTTGCTCAAAGTCCGCCAACACACGAAATAACTCGGCAAACTCTTCATCGTAGTCTTGCAAGTTGTAATACCACTCTGCAGTGCCAATTAAAATCACCTTAACCTGAAGCCCAAACTGCTGTGCATCCAAAGTAATAGCGGCAAATCGACCGGTATCCAGTAAAGGTGACTCAATTTTTAACTGCTCAGTGGTTAGTGCTCGTTTTAGCGCTTCCCAGACAAAAGGCTCCATCAACACTTTGTCTGCTTGCAATAATAAATAACCACCATTCGCCCGATGCAAAGCACCGGCTTTGATTTGCTGATAGTCGGTGGTTAACCCTGCAGGTTCTTGAATATATTCTGTGCGTCCAAACAGGTTTTCATAGCTAGGATTAGCCTCATAAATCACCGGCGCTCCTTGAGTGCTGGCATGGCTCACTAACAGATTCGGTGCGTAGTGCCGCGCCAACCACTGACGCCGTAACGAGTCACTGGTTTCCTCAACAACTAATTGCTCAACAGCGTGGCGCAACAAATGCTGCTGGATGCCCTGAACATACTGAAGAACCGCAGGATAATTGGCATAGGTCTGCAGTAATGGCTCAAGTAATGGTATCAATGCAGTCTGTATCGTCTGCTCATTTAAACCACGTAGCTGATTATTCGATTCGCGCTTCCACTGTGGCAAGTTGGCTAACTGATCATTCAATTGCTCTTCTAACTGGCTAATGGTTTGCTGGTACTGGCTACGCACTTCATCATCTAGCTGAGCAAACTCATTATCTTCCAGTACTTTGCCGTCGCGCATCGGGGCAAAACCTAGATTGCCTGGCTCACGAAACAGCGCAATACTAACCTTCAGTGCCTGTTTCTCTAACTCATCAACAATGGCGTCATAGCGCTGATTAAAGTTACGCTCAATCGCAGTTTTTTGCTGTTGCCATAGGGGTGTTTCAAAGACGGCTGGGAAAGTGGCTACTAACTGATCGAGTAACTGCGCAAAATCATCTGCTAGCTGTTTACCAACACCTGCGGGCAATTGCACCGCAATCGGCGCCCGAGCATCATCAAAGTTAGGTAAATACAGGCTATCGCAAGGCGCTGCTTGATGACGTGCCTGTGCTTGCAAATAGCGTTTGGTGTAAGAAAAGCGTCCTGTACCTAGCTCGCCCTTAACAAACACGTTGTAACCTCTTTGCCGCATCCCTACGCCAAAGGCTAAGGCATCAATTGCCCGTTGCTGGCCTAGCACCCCTGACTGATTCATGCCAAGGCTATGCGCCTGAGCAAACAGCTCGGGCGAAAACTGGCGTGTTAATTGTTCAGCAGGTAGCCGGAGCGCGGCAACAGAATCAGGCATACAAAGAATTTCCTAGCAAAATTTTAATCAATAAAACCGCGCATTTTGGACGTGCGCCCGCTAGGTTGCAAGGTTAGTCGGTAGCCTAATTTAGTCACTGGGTTCAGTATAACGCTGATAATTCACTAGTTGCAGCTGGTAACCTGCGGTAATTTCAGCAGTTTCCAAAGCGGCTACCTGTAATTGCCCCTCCACCCAAAAGGGCTCCCATAACTCATCTAATGGCAGCCCTTGCTCTGCATCAACATAGATAATTTGATTGCTCGGTGGCGGTGGCACATGAATGCAGGCCCCAAGATAAGGCACGAGTAAAAAATCAATCACCCGACTGTTGGCATCAATCGTCAGCGGCACCACATAGCCTGCCAGCCTCACCTGCTGCTGATCAAAGGTGGTCACCACTGGCGCATTGGGCTCTTGCTGAGCAAATGCAGAACCCGTTGCTCGATCCATTTCCGCCTTAAAGATCGATGCTAAATCGCTGTAGTCATGGATCGGTAACGGTGGTTTTAACTCATAATCCTCCGGCACCAAATCATCCCAACTTAAGGTTTGCACTGTGCTAGCTGCTCCTAGGTTGGCCGCGCTGCAAGCTAAAACCAGTAGCAGCCACAAACAGCTAGAGCTAGTTTTTTTAACTTGCTCAAGTAGCCGACTGAACCTTAGTGGCTCGACCTTAAACATGCATCACCAAACCATCATTTAACGATAACCGATAAGCTCGCCCTGCTGGTAATAACGCCATCAGCAGGGCCGCTAGCATAATTCCCGCTAATAACAGCCATTCGCGTAGCGACAAACCAGACAATGGCAAATAAATTCCGTAATGAGTTTGAATCGGCTGTTGCAACACTAAAATCCCAATGATTAATAACGCAACGCCAAGTATTACTCCAGCGCCGGCTAACAGCAGCGCCTCTAGCATCAAGAGACTAGCAATATGCCACGGCCGCGCGCCCACTGAACGTAACACCGCCATCTCTCTTCGGCGTTCATTTAAACTGGCCAAAATTGCCGTTAACATACCAATTAAGCCGGTCAGGACCACCAGTAAGCTAATAATAAACAGCGCCTGCTCAGCACTACTCATCAACCCCCAAAGCTCCTGCAAGGCAACTCCTGGAATAATCGCTTGCAAGGGTTCATCGGGCCACTGATTAATAGCTCGCTGCACACTAAAGCTGGCCACCTTACTGTTTAGTCCAAGTAACGCTGCAGTAATTGAGCGTGGCGTTAAATCCATTTGCTGTACTTGCTCTGCGGTTAAGCGCGCTGCTCCACGAGCTGGCATGCCATGCTGCCAATCCAAGTGAATCGCTTCCATTCCAGCAAGGGAAATATGCAAAGTACGATCCACCGGTGTCCCGGTGCGCTGCAAAATGCCGGTAACGGTAAAGGGTTTATCATCGTGCTGAACTAAACTGACTCGAGAAATGCCATGGGCTAATACCACTGAATCGCCCAATTGGTAACCTAACCGCTCGGCTACCTCAGCCCCAAGCACCAGCTGAAAGGGTTGTTGATCGCTAAAGAAGTCGCCGGCTTGTAAAGCTAAATGTTGTTTGCGCCCATATTGATAATGAGTGAAATAGTCTTCACTGGTGCCCAACACTCGATAGCCCTTGTGCGAATCCCCCAAAGATAATGGAATTGCCCACTTAACCTGTGGATGCTGTTGCCACTGGGTAAAGCTTGACCAGCGAATATTGTTAGTGGCATTGCCCAAACGAAACACAGAGTACAGTAATAAATTAATCGAGCCTGAACGTGCGCCGACGACTAAATCTGTGCCACTGATGGTATTAGCAAAACTCACCCGAGTCTCAGTACGAACGCGTTCCACCGCCAGTAGCAAACAAACCGACACAGCAATCGCAAATACCGTTAACCCTGCAGTAAAACGGCGACTTTTTAAACTGCGCCATGCTAAATGCAATAAATTCATCACACGACCTCTGCCTGTTGCTGAATCCAAGGCACTTGATTGAGCTCTAATAAATCCAGTTGCCGATCAAACTGCAGAGCTAAGCTTTGATCATGGCTTACAAACAGCACACTGGTTTGACTGGCCTGGCTTTCATTAAATAGCAATTCTAAAAATCGGCCACGGGTATCGGCATCGAGGGCTGAAGTGGGCTCATCTGCAATTAATAACTCCGGTGCACCAATTAAACCTCGCGCGACCGCCACCCGCTGCTGCTGACCAATCGATAAACTACTGGCTGGCTGCTCATATAAGGCTTTAGCCAATCCCAACTGGTTTAACAAGTGCTCGGCAGCAGCCAACACATTGCCAAAACGTTGTCGCGCTTTTTGTTGGCGTGTTTTAGAAAACTGGCAGCCCAACAGAACATTTTGCAGCACTGTTAAAAAGGGTAATAAGTTAAACTGCTGAAAAATAAAACCACAGTGATCCGCCCGAAACTGATCACGCTGTGCTGCAGACAACTGAGTTAAATCTTGCCCTAATAGCTTAATCTGCCCGCAGCTGGGCAAGTTAACTCCGCCTAACAGACCAAGCAAAGTACTCTTACCACTGCCCGATGGGCCCTTTAAAAACACTCGCTCACTGGCTGCTATCGTCAGCTGCGGAATCTTCAATAAAGGCGCTTGCTTCGGCCAAGCAAACGCTAAGTCTTGTACTTCAATCATTGCTTCTCTCTTCATCTCAGTGCTTACCTTAAGGCATTAGCTGTAACTGGCTCTGTTTTGCCGTTAGGGTTGCTGCCTGTTGCTCAGTACTGGTTAATAACTGTACCTGCACCTGCTGCATACTGGGAAAGTGAGCAAACAAAGGGGCGAAGGATAACTGCGTGAGCTGTTTAGGCGCGGCACAACTTAATTGTGCTTGCCAGCTAATCTCTGCGTGGTCGTGGTCGTGGTCGTGCAGAGTGTGTGCGCTTAGTTGCGCTCCCTGCAACTCTACCTGTTGCAAAGTACACTGTGCCCCTGCAGGTAAGGTAACGAGATTGTCTAGCTGCTGTAAGGTCTGTTTGAGTTGCTGAACCTGTTGCTGCTCAGCCGTGGTTTTTGCCAAGTACTCAAAGCCCAAAACATCCATCGCCGGCGTTTGCCAAGCAAGATGCAACTGTTCTTGTTCCAGCACAATATTTAACTGGCTCACACCATGTTGATGAGCGGCTAAAGCGCTTTGCGGCTGAGCAGCAGTTAGACTGCTATAAGCACTAAAGCAAACAACCAATGAGTAAAAAGACACTGCACCCAAACGCGGCAAACTGAACACGCTGTTATCCCCCTATAAATCACTCAGTAAATGACACTCAATTACATTCAGCTATATAGTTACACTATAACAAAACATTTTCAAACAACTTCAGCCTTTTTTTAAATTGTCTAGGCAACTTTATACCTTGGTTAATTTCTTAGATTCTGTAGCCAGTGCAATGACTTTCAACGGGTTACGCGCTATGTTGCTAAAAAAAATGTTTCTGCTATGCATTTTTTTCTACCGTTATTACTCAACCGCTGCTAAAGTCGAAACGTATTGAATTGCGGTCATCCTCTTGGCCTTCGAGGTTCTTAAAAATGTCTTTATCGCTTGAATCCTTCCTCTCTCACATTAAACAACGTGATCCTGATCAACCCGAATTTCATCAAGCTGTAGAAGAGGTCTTACGTACGTTATGGCCTTTTCTTGAAGACAACCCCAAATACATGCAAGCCGGCATTTTAGAACGCATTGTTGAGCCTGAACGAGTGATTATGTTCCGTGTACCTTGGGTTGATGATGCGGGCAAAGTCCACGTTAACCGCGGCTTTCGGATTCAGATGAATAGCGCGATTGGGCCTTATAAAGGCGGGATTCGTTTTCACCCCTCGGTCAACTTAGGGGTATTAAAATTCTTAGCCTTTGAGCAGGTGTTTAAAAACTCACTCACTTCTCTACCGATGGGCGGTGGTAAAGGTGGCTCAGATTTTGACCCTAAAGGCAAAACTGATAACGAAGTGATGCGCTTTTGCCAATCTTTCATGACCGAACTGCATCGCCATATTGGTCATAATTTAGACGTGCCTGCCGGTGATATCGGTGTGGGAGCGCGGGAAATCGGTTACTTCTTTGGTCAATACAAGCGCTTAGCTAATGAGTTCACTTCAGTGCTGACCGGTAAAGGCATGACCTACGGCGGCAGCCTCATTCGCCCTGAAGCCACCGGTTATGGCTGCGTGTACTTTGCCGAAGAAATGCTTAAACGCATTCGTCGCCGTTTTCAAGATCAGCGGGTCGCTATTTCCGGCTCAGGTAATGTCGCCCAGTACGCTGCACAAAAAGTGATTGAGTTAGGTGGTAAAGTGATTTCACTGTCTGACTCTGGTGGTACTATTCATTTTCCTGAGGGCATGGATGGCGAGCACTGGAAATACCTGATGGATCTTAAAACCGTGCGTCGCGGACGGATTCAAGAAATGGCCGAACACTTCAATGTGCCTTTCTTAGCCGATCAGCGTCCGTGGAGCCTCGCGTGTGATATTGCCCTGCCTTGCGCCACGCAAAACGAGCTGAATGCAGAAGATGCTCGTACGCTGATTGATAATGGCTGCGTCTGTGTGGCTGAAGGCGCCAACATGCCTTCCACCCTAGAGGCAATTGATCTGTTTTTAGCCGAAAACATTCTGTACGCACCAGGCAAAGCTTCCAACGCGGGTGGGGTTGCGGTGAGTGGTTTAGAGATGAGTCAAAACGCCATGCGTTTACTCTGGACCGATGGTGAGGTAGATGCCAAGCTGCACAGCATTATGCAAAGCATTCACCAAGCCTGCGTGCTTTATGGTGAGGAAGATGGCCGGATTAACTATGTGAAAGGCGCCAATATTGCCGGCTTTGTCAAAGTTGCCGATGCGATGCTAGCCCAAGGCATTGTCTAACGGCTGCTTAGTCCAAGCTGCGCCTATAACCACAAAAGCTCAGCCATCACTGGCTGAGCTTTTTTATGCTTACGGATTAAAGCCTTTAAATGAGGGTAAAAATCTCTTCTTCAGCTAAGCGGGCTTTAGTCAATTTGGCGTTAAAATCACTGTCGGCGTGATAGCCCAAAGCCACCGCTGCCACTGCAGTTAAATCTTTGGCATTAAGATCAAACTCTTGATCCAACACTGCTTGATCAATACCTTCTAATGGCACCGCATCTAAACCTAAAACAGCAGCGCTGTACAACAAAGTGCCTAAGTTTAAATAAACCTGCTTTTCTAGCCAGTGCGGCACATCTTTTTTGTCGTATTTATGAAAATTTAAATACAGCAGACGCGTATTATGGGAGGCGGCTTTAGCTTCTGGTGCGGCATCGAAACGACCGGCGGCGGCCTCTGCTGCTAATACCTTTTGTAAGTGCGCATCATCAATCTGAGTGCGTGCGCAAAACAGCACTACATGCGAAGCATTTAAAATTTTAGCTTCGTTATAGCTATAATTGCCCTGCGCGCCCTTTGCTAAGCGTGCTTTTCCTTCTGCAGTACTTGCCACAATAAAATGCCACGGCTGAATATTAGTGCTTGAGGCACTGTAACGTAAGGAAGCCATTAACTCTTTAACCAAAGGCTCAGGGATCACTTTATTGGGATCAAAGGCTTTGGTGGCATAACGACGGGTTAAGTAATCGGTTACTTGCATCATTTACACTCCTTACACATTCAATAGGTAATACTGAGCTCTTTGCCATTAAATAGTTTTAGCTAGCGTGGCTTGCTCACAAATTTGGGTTAAGGCTGCAGCCCAGTCTGCCTGACTGTTTAAGCAGGGCAATAAGACTAATTCTTCCCCTCCGGCCTCAACAAACTGCTCACGCCCACGCAACCCCAACTCTTCTAAGGTTTCAATACAATCGGCGACAAATGCTGGCGACATGACCAATAACTTTTTAACCCCTTGCTGTGCTAACTCGGCAAAGCGCTCTTCAGTGTATGGCTCCACCCATTTAGCACGTCCTAAGCGGGACTGAAATGAAACAGACCACTGCTCAGGCGACAAACCGGCTGCCTCAGCAAAGGCTTGAGCAGTTCGATAGCACTGCGCGCGATAGCATTGTTCCAGCACAGCGTCACTAGCGGTTTGACAGCAATTAGGATTGCTTAAACAATGCCCACTGTGATCAAGCTTAGTCAAATGCCGCTCTGGTAAACCATGGAAGCTAAGCAGCAAATGATCAAACGGCTGCTCCAGCGCAGATTTCACACTATTAGCCAGTGCCTGGATATACAGTGGATGCTGATAAAACGCAGGCACAATGTGAGTAGTTAATGGCTGCTTCAGTTTGGCTACACTGTCCTCAAAAGCTTTAATTGCAGTGGTGGTAGTGCTATCAGCAAACTGTGGATAAAGTGGCGCCAAGGTAATTTCGTTCACCCCTTGTTGCTGTAACTGCCGTACTTGTTGCTCAATCGATAACTCAGAGGCACCATAACGCATCGCCAAAGCCACAGGGCCATGCTTCCACAGTGGGCGCACGGCTTCAGTGAGTTGCTGGCTAATCACTACTAGCGGCGAGCCTTCATCCCACCAAATTTCTTGATAAGCCGCTGCCGACTGTTTGGGGCGTGCAATTAAAATTAAGGACACCAGCAAACGACGTACCGCCCACGGCAGATCAATCACGTAGGGATCCATTAAAAACTGATTTAAGTAACGACGTACATCAGTCACCGAAGTTGATTCGGGCGAACCTAAGTTAACGAGCAATAAAGCGTGCTGAGACATTGACCTGTAATCCTAAAAATAATTGACCCATTCACCAAGCGCGAGTCAGTCTGAAATACGTCTAAATAACTGCTGTGCAGGCGCAACCAAATACACCGAGCGCAATAACATAAACAATAAAAAAGCTAGCCACAGCCCATGATTTTCAAAGCGCTGCAATAACCAAGCGACCGGCAAGCAGGTTAAAACTGCCAACAACATCGCATTACGCATTGCTCGGGCTTGGGTGGCGCCAATAAACAAGCCATCTAATACATAACTCCAAACGGCCACCAACGGTAACACGGCTAAATAGATTAGATAAGGCTGAGCCGCAGCTTGTACCGCCGTTTGATCGGTTTGTAAGGCAATAAAGTAATGCCCAAACAGGCTAAATAACACGGCAAAGATCAAACTCGCTGCCAACGAATACAACAGCACTAATAACAGAGCACGGCGCAAGGCAATGCGATCTTTCGCACCCAATGCATGCCCTGTTAAGGCTTCTAGTGCATGGGCTAATCCATCCAGCGCGTAGGAGCAAATCATTAAGCCATTGAGTAATAACGCATTGGCTGCCACTGTCGCGTCGCCCAAGCGGGTTCCTTGCACAGTGACCATAAAAAACACGCCTTGCAAGGCTAAGCTACGAATTAAAATATCGCGATTTACACTGAGTAGCGCCTGCCAACTCTGCCAAACTTTTAGCCGTGGAAGAATCTGTTGCCACTTGATCTTTCCTGCAACGCGCGCGGCTAGAAATAAGCCTAAGCCCACACCGCTCCACTCAGCGATAACCGAAGCCCTTGCCGCGCCAGCAACTTGCCAGTGCAAGCCAAACACAAACCAAACATCCAAGACGATATTGAGCAGGTTACAGATCACCAGCATCCAAAACGCTGCCCGTGCGTTCTGTGCGCCTAAAAACCAGCCAGCCAACGCATGGGTCGCTAATGCTGCAGGTAATCCCCATAAACGGATAAAGAAATACTGCTGCGCGACCTGATGCAATTCTTCCGAAGGCTGCATCAAGGTGAGTGCTAGGGCAAAAATAGGCTCGGCTAAAGCAATCAACAGCACGGCCAGTAATCCTGCCAATAGCAAGCCTTGAATCAGTACCTGCTGTAATCCGCACTGATCTTTACGCCCTGCAGCTTGGGCAGCAAAGCCAGTGCTGCCCATGCGCAAGAAACCAAACACCCACACCAACAAAGTATAAATAGTGCCACCAACGGCCACCGCGCCCAATTGATAAGCATGGGGCAAGCGTCCAACCACCGCACTATCTACCAGCGCTACTAAAGGCACTGATAGATTGCTAAGAATCATCGGTATCGCCAGCGCCCAAATCTTTTGCTTGGTGTCGGCATGTTGCCATGCATCCTGCAGCCAAGCGCGCCATCGCTTAATCATTGGCAGCGCAACCGATTAATACAGCGCCTGATAGAGTTTGCGGCGGTACTGCACTACTAACGGATGATCAGCTCCCAATAGATCAAACACTTGCAGTAAGGTTTTATGAGCCACTCCTTCACTAAAGCTGCGATTACGTACAAAAAGCTGCAGTAGTGCGGCCAATGCTGGCTCATATTGCTGACGGGCAAGCTGCTGAATACTGAGCTGATAAACCGCCTCATCATCCGCTGGATTCTGCGCTAGGCGTGCTTTCAAATCAGCCGTTTCTGGCAGGTCCGCCGCCTGTTTTAAAAAAGTAATTTGCGCTTTAGCGGCGGCCAATGCCTGCTTATGCTCATCACCTGGTACTGCATTCAACACCTGTTCTGCTTCGGTTAAAGCATTACGCTCGGCTAAGCAGCGAGCATATAAAATCAGTGCCTCAGCATTACTGTTATCGGTACTTAGCAGCTGTTGCAATAAGGTTTCAGCCGCACCAAATTCAGCGGCCTCAAACAGTGCTTGCGCTTGCAACCAAGGATCATCGTCCTGTGGCGCTGGCTCAGTAACATATTTTGCTAGCAACTCACGAATCGCTGACTCTGGCTGAGCTCCTTGAAAACCATCGACTGGCTTACCATCTTTGAAAAGCACTACTGTAGGCAGACTACGAATCCCAAAGCGGGCTACGATTTCTTGCTCTAGGTCACAATTCACTTTGGCCAGCAATAACTCGCCTTGATAATCGGTAGTGATTTTTTCTAACACCGGCATTAGTGCCTTACAAGGCGCACACCACTCAGCCCAAAAGTCGACCAGCACTGGCTTATGAAAAGAATTTTCAAGCACCAACTGATCAAAACTATCTGCACCTGATACATCAAAACTAAAACTTGTTGCCATCTTTATCTCCTACTGACGCTGGCTGCGCTGCCCAGCCACCGCACGATATACGCTGAACCCCTGAGCCTCAGCCAATACCTGGCAAGGTCCAAGATGCTGATTAATTAACGGGGGATACTTTAAAAAACTATTCGCCACAATCCGTAGCTCACCTTGGGCGCGTAAATGACCCTTACCCTGTGTCAGCATTTGCTCGCTGGCCGCATAATCCGTGTGTACCCCTTGATGAAACGGCGGATTGCTAATGATCGCAGCTAAGTGCTGCGGCGCCTCATTAATTCCCGTGCCCGCAATTACCTCGGCCTGCACTTGGTTAGCCTGCAAGGTTAGCTGGGTACTAAAAAGAGCAAACGCATCAACATCCAACAAGCTCACCTGACTGTTGGGATACTGCTTAGCTAAATAACAGCCAATCACGCCCGCGCCACAACCAAAATCCAAATAGTGGCCTTGGGATAAACCTTCTAGATGCGCCAGCAGCAACTCAGTTCCACGATCTAAACGGCCATGACTAAATACCCCTGGCACCGTTTTAATGGTCAACTGCTGCTGCCCGACAGTTACTTCAAAACTGTTGGCTAGTGCGGCAAGGTCAGGCACCGCAACAGGTGCTTTACGCGAGGTTAAACGCCATAGCTGACAATGCCGCGCGCTATCGAGTTTGCTCACTTCGCCATATTGCGCTAGTTGTTTAGCCGCACGCTCAATTCCAGCACGCTTCTCACCGACTAAGAAAATCTCCGCGGCTGGGTATTTAGCGCAAATTTCTTGCAGCAAATACTCGGTTAACTCGCGGGATTTTGGCAAATACAGCACCACAGCATCATATGATTGATCAGGCGCTGTCACTGAAAAGTAAGCACGGGACTGAAGTGCAGCTAATGCTTGGTAGTCCGCATAATTCCAACACCATAACTCACTGCTAGGTAATTGCTGCAACAACCCATCAGCCGGAGCACCTGCTAATAATAATTGACCACTAAAGTAATGGCCTTGGCGTAATAAAACTTGGCTTCTTGGATCCATTATTGGCTTCTTGATTAGTTACACTCACAGAGTTAAACGCATGGATAAATCCACCGCAGTTACATCTTTGGTTAATGTGCCAAGGGAAATATAATCCACCCCCGTTTCGGCCACTGCCCGCAAGCTTTGCTCGTTAATTCCGCCCGAAGCTTCTAACTTGGCGCGCCCAGCGGTCAAACTCACTGCTGTACGCATATCGTCTAGACTTAACTCATCCAGCATCACAATATCCGCCCCTGCAGCTAAGGCTTGCTGCAACTCGTCTAGGTTTTCAACCTCTACTTCAACTGGTTTACCTGGCGCTATCTGTTGAGCCGTCGCCACCGCTTGGGCAATTCCACCACACGCCATGATGTGGTTTTCTTTGATTAGGAAGGCATCATATAAACCTATCCGATGGTTGTAGCAGCCACCGCAGGTCACCGCATATTTTTGCGCTAAACGTAAGCCTGGCAGAGTTTTACGCGTATCCAATAGCTTAACGCCCGTACCTTCAACCAACTGAGCAAAATAAGCCGCCCGCGTCGCCACTGCCGATAAGGTTTGTAAAAAGTTTAACGCAGCTCGCTCACCACTTAATAACGCCCGTGCATTACCGGCCAGTTCAAATAAGGTTTGATTCGGCTGCACCGCTTCACCATCGGCAACTAGCCAGGTCACACGAACAGTGGGATCAATTTGTGCAAACACTTCATTCACCCAAGCCACACCACTGATCACCGCTGCATCGCGGGTAATTACTCGTGCGGTGGCTTGTTTATCGGTCTGAATTAATTGAGCGGTAATGTCACCGCTGCCTATATCTTCAATTAATGCAGTGCGAACATTATGGGTTATTTCTTGTTTAAGCTCAGTTAATACGATATTTGCCATAGTGTTTACACCTTTAAAATAAGTCCTGCTGCTCTATTATGGGATCGCTAAAGAAATCGCTGATCGCTTGTTGTTTATATTCTAAGCGCGCTTTTTCGATACGCTCTTTGCGCGCCTGACACAATCGCAGCACGTCTCGCTTTTGCTGATCCGAAAAGCGCAGCCAATACAATCGCTCATCCCGTGAACGCAGGCAGCCACGACAGTAGCCTTTATTGTTTGCTGCACAAACCCCAATACAGGGGCTAGGAATCTCAAAAATTTCAATCTGCTGCATTGCCATCAGACCGCCTAAAAAAGACTGCCGCGATTATACGCCAGCTGCAAAAAAATCGGGACGCAGAATAGCTGCTCATTTTTTGAGCACTGTTACATCGACAATTTCGCTCTAAGAAAATTACCTTTGTCGCTTGACAAGCGTTAAGCCACAGCTGACCTAGGTTACACAAAAGTCAAGTAAAGACCGCGCTTTTTAGGCGTTGATAGCCTGACTAATATCCCTTATATTGCGTGCCATTCAGCAGTAAGACACATCATCTTGTGTTTCCCTCTTCTGGTAAACACAAGTCCGTGTTAACACCTACAGCCAGCATTTTATCGAAGTAGATACCCTAATTACGCATTGAGGCAGCCCGTCATGAATTCCATTTTGGTTACTAAGCGAGACGGTCGCAAAGAAGCGATCGATCTAGACAAAATCCACCGCGTACTCGACTGGGCCGCTTTAGGTCTAGACCATGTCTCTGTATCGCAGGTGGAACTTAAGTCACATATCCAATTTTATGACGGGATTCGCACCAAGGATATTCATGAAACCATCATCAAGGCAGCCGCCGACTTAATCAGTGAAGAATCACCTGACTACCAATATATGGCTGCGCGCCTTGCAATTTTCCACTTGCGCAAAATCGCCTACGGCCGCTTTACGCCGCCACATTTATTTGATCATGTAACTAAACTCACCGCTGATGGTAAATACGATAAACACATATTAGAAGATTACTCTAAGGCCGAGTTTGATCAATTAAACGCTTATATTAAGCATGACCGCGACATGAACTTTTCTTATGCCGCGGTTAAACAATTAGAAGGTAAATACTTAGTTCAAGATCGCGTTTCTAAGCGTGTTTTTGAAAGTCCGCAAATGCTTTATATCTTAATTGGGATGTGCTTATTCGCGGACTACCCAGAGGCTACGCGCCTGGATTACATCCAGCGCTTTTATGATGCGATCTCCACCTTCAAAATCTCACTGCCAACCCCGATTATGGCTGGCGTGCGTACCCCTAGCCGTCAATTCAGCTCATGCGTATTGATTGAATGCGGCGACTCACTGGACAGTATTAACGCCACGACTTCAGCGATTGTGAAATATGTATCACAACGTGCCGGGATTGGAATTAACGCGGGCCGCATCCGTGCGCTTGGTAGCCCAATTCGCGGTGGTGAAGCAGAGCACACCGGGATGATTCCATTTTTTAAATTATTCCAAGCTGCAGTTAAATCCTGCTCCCAAGGCGGTGTGCGCGGCGGTGCTGCCACCTTGTTCTATCCGATGTGGCACTTAGAGGTTGAGTCGCTATTGGTTCTGAAAAACAACCGCGGCGTCGAAGAAAACCGCGTGCGCCACATGGATTATGGTGTGCAAATTAACAAAACCATGTATCAGCGCTTAATCAAAGGGCAGCACATTACGCTGTTCTCGCCGCATGATGTGCCTGGCCTATACGATGCGTTCTTTGCTGACCAAGACGAGTTTGAGCGCCTATACGAGCAATACGAGGCCGATGAGTCGATCCGTAAGCGCTCCATTGCCGCCACTGAGCTATTTAGCTTAATGATGCAAGAGCGCGCCAGCACGGGTCGAATTTATATTCAGAACGTAGACCACTGCAACACCCATAGCCCATTTGATCCAGCGGTTGCGCCAATTCGTCAGTCGAATTTATGCCTCGAAATCGCACTGCCAACCAGTCCGTTAGATAACATTAACGATGACGATAAAGAAATTGCGCTCTGCACCTTGTCAGCGTTTAACTTGGGCGCGATTGATTCGCTTGATGAATTAGAAGAGCTTGCCGATCTTGCGGTACGTGCGCTTGACAGCCTGCTGAGCTATCAAGACTACCCAATTGAGGCCGCGCGCAATGCCACTATGAAGCGCCGTACCTTAGGCGTAGGCGTGATTAACTTTGCCTACTACTTGGCTAAGCATGGACTGAAATACTCCGACGGTTCGGCCAATGCTTTAACCCACCGTACCTTTGAGGCCATTCAGTACTACTTATTAAAAGCATCTAATCAGCTGGCTAAAGAGTTCGGCACTTGCACCGCGTTTAACGAAACCACTTACAGCAAGGGCATTCTGCCGATTGATACCTACAAGAAAGACTTGGACGCAATCTGTGCTGAGCCTCTGCACCTTGATTGGGAAGGACTGCGTAAAGAGATCGTTGAGCATGGCCTGCGTAACTCCACTTTAACCGCGCTGATGCCGTCTGAGACCTCGAGCCAAATCAGTAACGCCACCAACGGCATTGAGCCACCGCGTGGATTGGTAACAATCAAGCAATCAAAAGACGGCATCCTAAAGCAAGTGGTGCCTGAGTATGAAACCCTGAAAAACAGCTACGAAACCCTCTGGGCTATGCCTAATAACACCGGCTATCTGCAATTGGTGGGGATCATGCAAAAGTTTGTCGACCAAGCCATTTCAGCGAACACCAACTACGACCCTAAGCGCTTTGATGGTGGTCGCGTGCCCATGAATCAGCTGCTTAAAGACTTACTACTCGCCTACAAGTACGGCCTCAAAACGCTTTACTACCAAAACACCCGAGATGGTGCCGAAGATAACCAAAGCGATTTAGACGATAACTGCGCAGGCGGTGCGTGCAAGATTTAAGGAGTCTGGGCAGGCAAATAACCTGCCCTCATAAACTATGCCCTACAGTACTTTTTGCCAAAAAGACTCTAATCCCTTAGAGCAACCGATGTTTTTCGGTGACAACGTCAACGTGGCGCGTTATGACCAGCAGCGCTACCCAATTTTTGAGGCGCTGATTGAAAAGCAGCTGTCGTTTTTCTGGCGCCCAGAAGAAGTTGACGTGTCTCAAGACCGCTCGGACTATCGCAACCTACCCGAGCACGAAAAGCACATTTTTATCAGTAACCTAAAATACCAAACGCTGCTGGACTCAATTCAAGGTCGCAGCCCAAACGTAGCGTTCTTGCCGCTGGTGTCTATTCCTGAGCTAGAGACCTGGATTGAAACCTGGTCCTTCAGTGAAACGATTCATTCACGCAGCTATACCCACATTATCCGCAATATTGTCAATGATCCGGCGGAGATTTTTGACAACATCGTTAATAATGAAAATATCATTGAGCGCGCTGGCGATATTTCTAAATACTATGATGACTTAATTCAAAGTAGTCTGAACTATATTCGTGGCGACCGCTCAGGGCTGCGCGAAATTAAAAAGAAACTGTACCTGTGCATGATGAGCGTAAATATCTTAGAAGCGATTCGCTTTTATGTTTCCTTTGCTTGCTCATTCGCCTTTGCCGAACGCCGCCTGATGGAAGGCAATGCCAAGATTATTCGTTTAATTGCCCGTGACGAAGCTCTGCATTTAACCGGAACGCAACATATCCTTAATATTATGCAGTCAGGGCAAGACGATCCGGAATTTGCCGAGATCGCCAAAGAATGCGAAGCAGAATGCATTGAGATGTTTCGTCATGCCGCTGAGCAAGAAAAGAATTGGGCTAAATACTTATTCAAAGACGGCTCAATGATTGGCTTGAACTACGATATTTTGAGTCAGTACGTTGAATACATCACCAACCTGCGCATGAACGCGGTCGGCCTTAAACCAATTTTTGATGGCAAGTCGCAAAACCCCATCCCTTGGATTAATGCCTGGCTTGTGTCAGACAACGTACAGGTAGCACCGCAAGAGGTTGAAGTGTCATCCTATCTTGTGGGGCAGATTGACTCTGAAGTATCGGTCGAAGATCTCGGCGATTTTGAGTTATAAGCGCTAGCCAAGCGTTGAGCATAGATCCTAACTTATGCAGTATGCGTTAAGCGCATACTGCTCAGACGCACAGGATAAGCATGCAAATTATTACCCAAGACATGATCTTAGAGTTAGATCAAACTGAAGAAAGCCTCCTTGAAGCCCTTGAGCGCACCGGCCACCAAGTAGAATATCAATGCCGTAGTGGCTACTGCGGTGCCTGCCGGGTCGAACTAATGGCCGGCAGTGTGGCCTATGAAAAACCTCCTTTAGCCTTTGTTAAAGCGGATGAGATTTTACCTTGCTGTTGCCGTGTGTTAGAACCTTTAAAAATTAACGTTAACTTACGAAGTAAGAAAGCCGGCTAATCCCCTTTGCTCTCCTACTTCTTAGGAGTGCCCTATGAACCCTGCTGCACAAGCTGTGTTATCTTTTTGGCTAGATCCTGCTCACCAGCCATTTTGGTTTGCCAAATCAGAAACCTTCGATCAAACCATCGCCCAACACTTTTCCGCCACGTTAAAGCAAGCCGCTAGCGGTGAGCTGGCTCATTGGCGCAATACCGCTGAAGGTCGCGTGGCAGAAATTATTGTACTGGATCAGTTTTCCCGTAACTTACATCGCAACAGTCCACAAGCCTTTAGCCAAGACGCGATGGCTCTTGCCTTAGCCCAAGAGTTACTCATTCAGCCAGAGTTTAACTCTCTACCGCAAGTGCTAAGACGCTTTGCGCTCATGCCTTTTATGCATTCAGAGTCAGCACTGATTCACCAACAAGCAGTGCAACTATTTACCGAACTAGGTGATCCGCACACGCTCGATTTCGAGCTTCGTCATAAAGAAATCATTGATCGATTTGGCCGCTACCCACATCGCAATGAAACCTTAGGTCGCTTATCCACCGATGAGGAACTCGCCTTCTTAACCGAAGAGGGATCATCCTTTTAAAGTAATCCTGTTA
This sequence comes from Thiopseudomonas alkaliphila, assembly GCF_001267175.1. Lineage (NCBI taxonomy): Bacteria > Pseudomonadati > Pseudomonadota > Gammaproteobacteria > Pseudomonadales > Pseudomonadaceae > Thiopseudomonas > Thiopseudomonas alkaliphila. Next base: position 1,272,830 of record NZ_CP012358.1, read on the forward strand.
GTTAATGTAGTGGGCGGCGCGCAAAAGCTGCTAACATCTGCCGTTTTGCGCTGAGCATTTTAGCCTTCTTATGTTTAACATTATTTTATTTGAGCCTGAAATTCCGCCCAACACTGGCAATATTATTCGTCTAGCCGCTAACAGTGGCTGCCAACTGCACTTGATTGAACCCTTGGGCTTTAACTTTGACGACAAACAATTAAGACGTGCAGGCATGGATTACAGTGAAGTGGCAGCAGTACAAATTCACCCTAACTTAGCGGCTTGTCTAGCGAGCTTAGGCGAAACCCGGGTGTTTGCCTTTAGCACTAAGGCTAACCATTCTTATGCTGAGGTCAGCTATCGTGCAGGTGATAGTTTTATCTTTGGCCCTGAAACCCGTGGACTCCCCCAAGAGGTGCGCGATAGCCTGCCGCCCGAGCAATTAGTGCGTCTACCCATGCTGGCTAATTCGCGCAGTTTAAATCTCTCAAACAGTGTAGCCATTGCCGTCTATGAGGCTTGGCGCCAGCTAGACTTCGCCCAGTAACGACTAAACGCTAGAGCCTACTACTCAGCAACGAGTAGCAGGCTCACTGCGAATTAATCAAACACCAAAACTAACTTACCATTCACCTGATTACCGGCTAATTCGGCAAATGCCTGTTTCGCATCACAGATTGAATACTGCCGACTCAGCTGTGGATTTAACTGCTGCTGAGCAAATAAAGGCCAGACTTGCTGCTCTAACTCTGCCAACAGTTTAGCTTTAAATGCATCATCCCGGGTTCTTAAGGTTGAGCCAATTAATTGAATGCGCTTACCCAATAACTGCGCCAAATCCAATTCAACCCGACGTCCCCCCATTAAACCAATATTGACCCAGCGCCCATCAAGCGCTAACCACTTCAGATTTTGCTGAGCATAGCTGGCGCCTACTGGATCTAAAATCACATCAAAGGGTGCAAACTCAGCTAAGCCCTCGACGCCATCATGGCGCACCACGCCGTCTACCGCGCCTAAATCTTTACAGTAAGCTAAACGTTCCGCCGAGCCTACACTCACATAGACCTGTAAGCCAAAGGCACGGCACAGCTGAATGGCTGCTGAGCCTACACCACTGGCACCAGCATGCAAGAGCACCTTCTCTCCCGCGCGGGCTTGCCCCAGTTGAAACACATTTAACCAAGCCGTGCTGTATACCTCTGGCACTGCTGCGGCCTCAATTAAACTCAGCCCTTGTGGCACCGGCAATACCAGTCGCTCATCTACTGCAACATACTCCGCCATGCCGCCACCAGTTAAGAGCGCACACACTTCATCACCCAGCTGCCAGCGGCTGCTATCACCGGCATCCACAATAACTCCAGCACACTCTAAGCCCAGCACTTCGCTAGCCCCGGGCGGTGGTGGATATAAGCCGGCGACCTGGAGCAAATCGGCACGATTTAAGCCGGCAGCCGCTACTTTGATTAATACCTGCCCTGTTTGCAGTACTGGTTTTTCACAGTTAACAAGACAAGGATGGCCATCAGTTGCTTGCAATGCTTTCATTCTAACTCCATATTGTCTGTATTCTTTTTAATGATCGGTATGATGTTGTACCTGAGATTTATCGACAAAGGAACTGTACGCAGTTCAGGTAACCTAACAATGCTACATTTGGCAAAGAAAAATATAAGTATGAAATATACGCTTGCACGAACGTCACTCGCCTTGCTGTTAAGCCTTAGCCTGCTGCCCAGCGCCTATGCCTTAAATAACAGTAAAAGCTGGGATTATTTAGCACCCGATCGCACTCAGCGTATTGCTAGTTTAAATATTACTGAACTGCTCAAACGCCATCACTACAGTAAAGACGTCGGCAATCAAGATCGCTCCAGCAAGATGTATGAAGGCTATCTAAAAATGCTGGATCCAGCGCGCATGTACTTTACCCAAGAAGACCTGAGCGAGTTTAAGCCTTGGAAAAAGAACTTTGCCAATAAACTTCGCGAGGGAGATTTAGAGCCTGGCTATTTTATGTATAAACGCCAGCTAACTCGCTTAGATCAATACTTAACTTTTGCTTTAGCTAAATTAGCCAAAGGGGTTGATAGTATCGACTTCACGCTAGATGAGTCCTTAGAAACGGATCGGGAAAAAGCGCCTTGGGCAAAAAATGAAGCCGAGCTTCAAGAGCTATGGCGTAAGCGCTTAAAAGATGAAGTGCTCCGCTTAAAACTCGCTTCAAAAGAGCCAAAAGCAATTGAAGAGCTGTTAACTAAACGCTTTAAAAACCAACAAAAACGCCTACAGCAAACCCGTAGCGAAGATGTGTTTCAAGCCTATGTTAACTCTTTCTCACAGACCTACGACCCCCATACCAACTACCTCTCACCCGATAATGCAGAAAACTTCGACATCAATATGAGCCTCTCGTTAGAAGGCATTGGAGCCGTACTGCAAGGTGATAACGAGCACGTTAAAATTGTCCGCCTAGTACCCTCAGGACCAGCCGATAAGAGCAAGCAGTTAGCACCTGCAGACAAGATTGTTGGCGTTGCCCAAGGCAATAAAGAAATGGTTGACGTGATCGGCTGGCGCCTAGATGAGGTGGTGAAGTTAATTCGTGGCAAAAAAGGCTCAACCGTACGTTTAGAGGTGATTCCTGCCAGTAATGCGCCAAACGATCTTTCCTCAAAAACGGTGACCATTGTCCGTGAGTCAGTCAAACTTGAAGAGCAAGCAGCACAAAAATCGATTTTAAATCTGGAACACGAAGGCAAACCCTTCAAGCTTGGGATTATTGAAATTCCAGCCTTTTACATTGACTTTAAAGCCTACCGCGCCGGTGACCCTAATTACAAAAGCACCACCCGTGATGTACGTAAGTTACTGGCAGAGCTGCAACAAGAACAAGTGGATGGCTTAGTGATTGATCTACGCAATAATGGCGGTGGCTCTTTACAAGAAGCCACTGAACTTAGCAGCCTTTTCATTCCACAAGGTCCTTCAGTGCTAGTGCGCAATAACGATGGTCGCGTTGATGTGCTTGAGGATGATAATAAAGGCGTGTTTTATCAAGGCCCTATGGCGGTCTTAGTTAACCGTTTATCTGCTTCAGCTTCAGAAATTTTCGCTGGGGCTATCCAAGACTACCATCGCGGACTGATTATTGGCGGCCAAACCTTTGGTAAGGGCACGGTGCAAACCATTCAGCCGCTCAATCATGGTGAGTTGAAATTTACCATCGCTAAGTTTTACCGTGTCTCGGGACAAAGTACTCAACACCAAGGAGTACTGCCCGATATTAGCTACCCAGCCGAGTACAACACCAAAGAAATTGGTGAAAGTGCGCTGCCTGAAGCCATGCCTTGGGACAGTATTAAACCTGCAATTAACCCGGGCCCAGATCCGTTTAAACCATACCTTAAGACATTAGAAAAGCGCCATGCTCAGCGCACCAAGCATAATCCTGACTTTGTCTTTAGTCATGAACGCTTAGCCCTCAGCAAAGCGCTAATGAAAGACACGGTAGTCAGCTTAAATGAGGAAAAACGCCGCGCTGAACAAGACAAAATTGATCAGCAACAACTGGCTATGGAAAATAAGCGCCGCTTAGCCAAGGGCGAAAAAGCCATGCAACTGAAAGAGCTGAAAAAAGAAGATGAAGACTTAGCGGCAGAACTTGAAAAAGAAAAGGAAAATAAGCAAAAGCCGGAAAAAGATGCGTTCTTAGTCGAGACAGGACATATCTTGCTCGACTGGCTAAGCCTGCATCAACAACAAGTCGCCAAACACTCGGCGAAGTAATAGCTAGCAAAAACCCGCCGTTTGATGGCAAGCGGCGGGTTTTTTATTACACGTAATTAAGCGTCAATTAATTGCTGCATCAGCTGCTGATAAAACAAACAAGCATCCTGATCGGCTGCAATGTCGCCTTGGCCTGTCGCATAAATATCCGCTAGTTTTTGGGCAGCCAAATAATGCCCAGCTTTAGCTGCTATTTTCCACCAATACACCGCAGTATTAAGGTCTGGAGCATTCTGCACAGTCCCTTGGGCAGCATTCTGTGCAACTTGATAAGCGGCCTTAGCATCGCCAGCCTCAGCTGCTATCTTTAGCAATCGCAAGCCTTCTTCCTTAGCTCCTAAGCCCTGCCCTTTAAACAGTAATAAGTGCCCATAAAAAGCAGTCGCTGCAGGGTGACCTAGCTGACTTTGTCGAGCAAACTGCATTTGCATCCACTGCCATAATTTAGGCTGTTTTACTGCCCATGTGTATTTAAATAAATGTCGTGCTACAAAATAGCCAACACTCGCCTTAACTTTTAGCCACATCGTAGAATTCGCCTCATGCTTTAGAAAATGCTGCATAGACCTGCTGCAACTGCGTCTGATGCCAAGCAGCTTGCTCAACAGAGTCAACGAAGGTTAACTCGGCATCGAGTTGCTGTAGGAAACTAAACCAACCCTGCTTAGGCAAGTAAGGTGGACGCTGACTAACCACCAACGCGCTGCGCAGTGGCTGTTGCTGTAACCAGTCGCGCTGCGTTAAATGCTCTAACAAGTAAGTCAATCGCTGCATAGCAGGCACTGGCAATGCCAGCTCAGTGATTAGCTGGCGATAGGTGAGGGTACGCTTTTGCTGCGCTGCCTGCGCCAATAATGCAAGCAATTCAGACATTTGCTGCACGAAAAGATTATTCGATAGTGACATTAGCTAAGCGCCGCAAATTACGCAGCACCACTTCACTGGCTTGACGCTCACCGGCTTCAATCATTTGCCAATAACTAGGACTAATACCTAATGCTTGAGCGAGTAACTCTGGCGTCAGCCCGGTTTTGTGGCGCAACTGAGCAAGGGTTAATGATTCTTGTGGCGCTGTTGCTTGACTAGGTGCTGGTGTAGCCATGGCAGCTGGCGCAACCGTGCTCTGACGCTGCCCTGCCGCTTTTAATAGCGCTTGATATTCGTCCCAAGGCAAAACCGCGTACTGTGGCTGCCCCTCTTGCATAATCACTTGAATATTATTCATCATTACCTCCCACTATTCAGGCTGAGTGCCTAACTAACCATCGGTGTAGATGGGCACACAACACTGACTAGATGCTAACTATTCAGCTGCCGGTGCTTGCTCTTTGGCAGCGGCTGATTTTTGTGAGGGAATATCTAATAACTCCACTTCAAAAATCAAAGTAGAGTTTGCTGGAATCGCCGGGGTTGGACTGCTAGCACCGTAGGCTAAATCGGCAGGAATAAAGAACTGATAACGCTCACCCACCTTCATTAACTGCAAGCCTTCAGTCCAACCTGGAATAACTTGGCGCAAAAAGAAAGTCGCTGGCGTGCCGCGCTCTACAGAGCTATCAAATACACTGCCATCAAGTAATTTGCCCGTGTAATGTACCGTTACACTGTCAGTTGCTTTCGGGCTCGCACCGCTGTCTTTAGCGGTTAGCACTTCATACTGCAAGCCACTGTCGGTGGTTTTAACCGAATCTTTTTTTGCATTTTCAGCTAAGAATTCTTGGCCTTTTTTCGCTGCTGCATCATTGAGAGCATTTTGCTTTTCTGCAGCGCGGTCCAAGGCAAATTGTAGCGCCTCATCTAATTGTTCTTGCGATAAACGGGACTCTTTACCAGCTAAGGCATCATCAATCCCCAAAGCAATAGCTTCTACACTCAAGCCATCAATCGGTGTAGCTAATAGGTTGCTACCAATTTGTAAGCCTAAGCCATAAGAAGCCTGCTGGGCTTTGCTATCTAATTTAGTGCTGGTGCTGGTCGTTGCTGACTGTTTCTGATCACAACCGACTAAAGCCACTGCACACAAACCAACGGCCACCGCTAGGCGAGAAAACTTCATAAATATTCCTTAACTCCAATTTAGGCATTAACTAAAAATCACAGGATAGAAAGCGATCTTAGCAGGAAAGTTCACTGAGGTTTACTGAAGCAAACGAATAGTTTAGGCGATGGCAGGCTAATGCGCAGGAAATTTACTGACTTAAAAACAAAAAAATCTGCACAAGGCAGATAGATTAAGTGTACTTAATTGATATTGAAATTGGTGGGTGATGACGGGATCGAACCGCCGACCCTCTGCTTGTAAGGCAGATGCTCTCCCGGCTGAGCTAATCACCCAATTTCAATTTATTCAACACTAGCAGTATTGAATTAAAATGGCGCAGTGGACGGGACTCGAACCCGCGACCCCCGGCGTGACAGGCCGGTATTCTAACCAGCTGAACTACCACTGCGCTGCTGGTACTCAAGAGTGGTGGGTGATGACGGGATCGAACCGCCGACCCTCTGCTTGTAAGGCAGATGCTCTCCCGGCTGAGCTAATCACCCTTGTCTCTCGAAGTGGTGCGTATACTAGTCTGCTAAATCCTTTTTGGCAAGCCCTAAATTCATTTTAATTGGTTTTTTATGTTTTTTACTCACTTAAAAGCATTTTTTCGCTTTTAGTTGGTGATTCGAGCCGAGGTTATAGATAATAGCTACTGGTTATTTTGGAGTTATCTTATGTGGTTTCGTAACTTGCTGGTGTATCGCTTCACCCAATCAGTTAACTTTGATCTGGAGCAGTGGGAGCAGGCCCTGGCAAAAAAACCCGCCCTCGCCTGTGGCAGCCAAGTGCTGACTACTTACGGTTTTACTGCCCCTTTCGGCAAAGCTGCAGATGCCCCACTGATTTATGCTAGCCAGCATTTTTTCTTGCTAGCAGCACAAAAAGAAGAGCGCTTACTACCCGCTAGCGTAGTTAAAGATGCAGTTAATGAAAAAGTGGAAGAAATTGAAAATGCTCAAGGCCGCAAGGTCTATAAAAAAGAACGCGATCAAATCAAAGATGAGGTCACCCTCAACTTCCTTCCGCGCGCCTTTATTCGTCGAAGCCGCACTTTAGCGGCGATTGATACCCAAGCCGGCTTAATTTATGTAGATGCTAGTAGTGCTAAAAAAGCCGAAGAGCTATTGTCCACTTTGCGTGAAGCTATAGGCAGCCTACCCATTCAACCCCTTGAGGCACAGCAAGCCACTACTGCTAGCTTTACTCAGTGGCTACAGAACATGCAGATTGGGCATGGTTTTAGCCTAAAAGACGAGTGTGAGCTGCGTGATACCGCAGAAGACGGTGGCGTTATTCGCATTAAACGCGAAGACCTGGGCAGTGAAGAAATTCAGAATCTACTGGCCGCCGGTAAAATTGTGACTCAGCTAGCACTCAACTGGGAAGAGAAACTGAGTTTTGTGCTAGACGACAAACTGGCAATTAAACGCTTAAAATTTGAAGACCTATTGCAAGAGCAGGCTGAACAAGATGGCGGCGATGAAGCCGCTGGACAGTTTGATGCTAGCTTTAACTTAATGATGCTGACCTTAGCAGAGTTTTTACCCCAGCTAATGCAAAGCTTAGGCGGTGAAGCGATTCATCAGCGCATCTAATCAGTGCCTATAAGCAATCAAAAAACCGAGCACAAGGCTCGGTTTTTTGATCAGCGTTTAATTTAACTATTAAACGTCGTAAGGATGGCGCAGCACGATCGTTTCGTTACGATCAGGGCCAGTTGAAACAATATCAATCGGTGTACCGATCAACTCTTCAACACGCTTGATATAAGCACGAGCGTTTTCTGGCAGCTCTTCCATGCAGGTAGCACCAATAGTCGACTCGCTCCATCCTGGCAACTCCTCATATACCGGAGTTAAGCCTTCGTAACTGTCAGCATCGGTAGGCGCTTCAATTTCATTACCTTGAGCATCTTTATAAGCCACGCAAATCTTAACAGTCTCTAGACCATCCAGTACGTCTAGCTTAGTTAAGCAAATACCAGAAATACTGTTGATCTCAGCTGTACGACGTAAAATAACCGCATCAAACCAACCGCAACGACGCGCACGTCCTGTAGTAGAACCAAACTCGTGGCCTTTAGTGGCTAAACGATGGCCGGTTTCACAAAATAGCTCGGTAGGGAAAGGACCAGAACCTACTCGGGTGGTATAAGCCTTGGTAATTCCTAGAATGTAATCTAAGTACAGCGGGCCAAAACCTGAACCTGTAGCGGTACCACCAGCCGTAGTACTCGAACTGGTTACATAAGGATAAGTACCATGGTCAATATCTAGCAATGAACCTTGAGCACCTTCAAACATGATGCGTGCACCTTGCTTGCGCAATTGATGCAAGCGCGCCGCAATATCAGCCATCATCGGCTTAAGGATATCGGCATAGGCTAAGGCTTCATCCAAAGTGGTTTGATAGTCAACCGGCTCAACCTTATAGTAATTTTCTAGCGTAAAGTTGTGCAGATCCATCACTTCTTTAAGCTTTAGCGCAAAGCGCTCAGGATTAAAGAGGTCACCAATCCGTAAGCCACGACGCGCTACTTTATCTTCGTAGGCTGGGCCAATACCGCGTCCGGTCGTTCCTATCTTACCCTCAACCCGCGCAGCTTCACGTGCCTGGTCAAGTGCCACGTGGTACGGCAAAATTAAGGTGCACGATGGGCTAATCCGTAACCGCTCACGAACCGGCACGCCCTTCTCTTCTAGTTTAGTGATTTCACGCATTAGTGCATCTGGCGCAACCACTACACCATTACCAATCATGCACTCTACGTTATCTCGCAAAATACCTGATGGAATTAAGTGCAGAACCGTTTTTTCGCCATCAATGACGAGCGTATGACCTGCGTTGTGGCCACCCTGAAAGCGTACAACGGCTTCGGCTTGATCGGTGAGTAAATCAACGATTTTACCTTTACCTTCATCACCCCATTGAGTGCCTAAAATAACAACATTCTTGCCCATTAATTTGCCTCTTTGCGCAAATAAACTGTCGTCGAAACGACACAGTCAGTCTGTCTCGACAGACCTCATTAATTAATCGGTTGAACCGTCCAGTCGCTGCCTTGCTTTACTAGCTGCTGCTTGCAATGTGCAGCTGCAGCATCGGCAACCGTCTGTCCAGATAAGGCTTGCACTACACGCACGCCCTCTCGGCGCAAGCGTAAAATGGTTTGCCAAAGCGCCGGATCAGCTTCCAATGGTGCCCAAACGCCTTCTAGCGCACTTGGTTGCACACCATTACCTAGGCTCACCAAGGTTTTTAAGTCGGTTGAAAATCCAGTGGCCGGGCGGGCACGTCCAAACACCGCGCCAATATCATCGTAGCGTCCACCTTGGGCGATTGATTGCCCAACGCTCGGTACAAAGGCGGCAAATACCACGCCGGTATGATAGTGATAACCCCGTAACTCACTGAGATCAAAATACAGTGGTAACTCAGGAAAACGTTCGGTTAAAGCATCAGCCACCGCAATTAACTCGCGTAACGCTTGCTGCACTTCCGCAGAAGCCGATTGCAGGATAGTTTGCGCAGCATTCAAAACTTCACGGCCACCGCAGAGCTGACCTAAGGCATTAAACATTGCCGCTAATTCAGGCGCTAAGTCAGCGGTTAAGGCCCGCACTTCACTTACGGCTTTACGCTGCAAGGCATCAAATAATTGCTCTTCAGTTATCGCTGAGAGCTGTGCAGCCTGCACTAATCCACGATAAATACCGACATGCCCTAAATCCATATGGACATCGGCCACTTTGACCGAGTCTAAGGTTTCTAGCATCAGGCTAATCACTTCAATATCCGCCGCTACGCTAGCATCGCCATAGAGCTCGGCACCAATTTGAATGGGGCTACGTGAAGTAGTCATGGCCCGTGGTTTAGCATGCACTACACTGCCAGCGTAGCAAAAGCGGGCAGGTCCTGCTTGACGCAGACTATGCGCATCAAGACGCGCTACCTGTGGAGTAATATCGGCGCGAAAACCCATTTGTCGGCCAGAGTGAGGATCTGTCACTTTAAAGGTACGCAGCGCAAGATCTTGACCTGCACCAGTTAATAAGGACTCCAGAAACTCAATATGCGGAGTCACAATAAACTCATACCCCCAAGCCCGAAACAGGTCTAAGACTTGACGCCTTGCTGTTTCTACTAAGCTTGCTTCTGTAGGCAGTACCTCTTCAATGCCATCTGGCAAGAGCCAACGCTCAACGGTTGCCATTCCACCTTCCTCTCTTGTTTGACTAACAATTTAGCCTATCGAATTCAGGATTTTTCACGCTGCATTTAATCAACAATTTCTGCTCTGGCTAACTTAAGTTAACTCGTCACACGCAAAAAAGCCGGGGTTTTCCCCGGCTGCTGCATCATAGCATGTTTTTTCTAGGTTTTTAGTGCTGTTCGATGACTGTCAAAAAATATTCAACGCCAACTCAGCCCATAACCTTGTAGCGCTTAGTGCTTAGCCTTATCTAAATACTGAAAAAACTCGCTATCAGGACTTAACACCAAGATATCGCTCTTGTCGCCAAAGCTCTCGCGATAGGCTTGCAAGCTACGAATGAAGCCATAAAACTCAGGATCTTGATTAAACGACTGGGCATAAATCGAAGTCGCTTTTGCATCACCAGCACCGCGCACCTCTTCGGCTTCACGATACGCTTCAGCCAAGATAACGCGGCGTTGACGGTCTGCGTCAGCGCGGATACCTTCAGCCAATTCACGACCTTTCGCACGGTGCTCACGGGCCTCACGCTCGCGCTCAGTGCTCATCCGCTCGAATACACTCAGGTTAACTTCTTTCGGCAAGTCAATTGCTTTGACTCGCACATCAATGACTTCAATGCCGAGCTCTTTACGCGCCATGCGATCTAAGGATGCAGTGATATCTGCCATCAATTCATCCCGCTGTCCTGAAACCACCTCATGCAGCGTACGTTTACCAAACTGGTCACGCAAACCGGCTTCTAATCGGCGTGATAAACGCTCATCAGCTACCTGTTTCGAACCTGAAGTACCGGTATAGAACCGCTCTGCATCTGCCACTCGCCATTTAGCAAAGGCATCCACCATGACCGCTTTTTTCTCTAAGGTTAAAAAGCGTTGAGTCGTAGAATCCAGTGTCAGTAAACGCCCATCAAACTTACGGACTTGGTTCATAATCGGAATTTTTACATGCAAACCCGGTTTCAGATCCGGCTCTACAACCCGTCCAAATTGCAGTAATACACCGCGCTCAGTTTGCGAGATGATATAAAAACTATTCATCCCAACGATCAGTAAAATAGCGGCTACTACTAAGCCCGCAATGCTCTTATTGCTCATTAGCGACGCTCCCTAACGCGTGTATTAATCGTAGAAGATGGCACCTCAACTGGAGCTCTTACATTGGAGCTAGAGGTACGCGGCGCTGACTCACTTGAATAACTATCACGTGGTGCGGCTTTTTGTTCCTGTAACATCTTATCCAGCGGTAAGTACAGCAAGCTGTTTTTACCCTGATCACCTGACATCAGTACTTTACTGGTGTTACCTAACACGTCTTGCATGGTTTCAATATACAAACGCTGACGGGTAACTTCAGGTGCTTTACGGTACTCAGCAACCAACTGATTAAAACGCTGCGCCTCACCTTCTGCACGGGCAATCACTTCATCGCGGTAACCATTGGCATCTTCTAGGATACGCTGCGCTTGACCACGGGCTTCTGGCACCACGCCATTGGCATAGGTTTCCGCTTGGTTTTTCTCCCGCTGTTCATCTTCTCGGGCACGAATCACATCGTCAAAGGCTTCCTGCACTTCACGCGGTGCCTGAGCATTCTGCACGTTAACCTGGGTAACCGTAATACCCGTCTGATATTGATCTAAGAAACGCTGTAAGCGCACCTTAGTTTCCTCTGCCAGCACCTCACGCCCTTCAGTTAGCACTTGATCCATCGCGGTAGAACCCACCACATGGCGCAATGCACTATCGGTAGCGTGCTGTAAACTAATCTCTGGCTGATCCACCCGCAATACGAAATCTTCTAGATTAGAAATCTTGTACTGTACGGTCAGTGGCACTTCAATAATGTTTTCGTCCTCCGTTAGCATCTGCCCTTGCTTACTGTAGGCACGCTCACGGGTTACGTTAGTTTGGTACTTACGATCAATCGGTGGGAAATAAATATGCAAGCCCGCACCGACAGTTTCATGGTATTTACCAAGACGCAAAATCACTGCTTGTTCTTGCTCATCGACCGAGTACACCGCTTGAGTTAACCAAAAGCCGACCAGTAATAAACCACCTAGCAGAAATACCGTTTTGCTGCTGCCGGGGCCTTTACGACCACCGCCACCACCGTTGCCGGTTTTTTTCTTACCAAAAATACTGGTGACATTATCTTGCAGCTTACGGAAAGCCTCATCTAAGTCTGGCGGTCCTTGACGATCCTTGTTTTTATCTTTATCAGATCTTGGTTTACCCCAAGGATCTTGGTCGTTTTTGTTCGAGTTACCACCCGGCTCATTCCAGGCCATAGCCTTCTCCACCTAACAAAAGTAATTTCAGTGCAGGGTTAACCCACACCCAGAAAATTTTCTAAATGATACAGAGACTTATCTCGCTACACACCCGTTTTCAGTGACTCTTTGTATATTCTTGTAAAAAAGTCTCGGCCGCTAGCCCTTCATGGCTTAATAAGCGATTCAGCTCCACTCGTGCAATTCGTATATCAACTACGCTTTGGCCCTGCTCGTCATAATGCTCCTGCACAATGGCTTGCAGATCAAACAGCTTAGCGCGCAAACGACTTAACTGTTGGGGCAAGACTAAGGTTGTAACCACCAAGTCATCGACCAACAACTCTTGCATAGCCTGAATCAGTAGCTCTATTCCCTGCCCACTTTGCGCCGACAACCATACCCGCTCAGGCTTCCCCTCGGCATTGCGCTGGATATGGGGTTCGATCTGCGTCAAGGTGTCAATTTTGTTATACACCTCCAGCAGAGTTACCTGATCAGCGTCAATCTCATGCAGCACCTCTAGCACCTGTTCGATTTGTTCTTGCCGCTCTTCAGCACCAGCGTCAATTACATGCAACAATAAGTCAGCGGCAGCCGACTCTTCAAGGGTGGCACGAAATGATTCGACTAGCTTGTGCGGTAAATGGCGAATAAAACCGACGGTGTCAGCTAAAGTAATCGCTCCTACATCAGCCAACTCAACACGCCTTACCGTAGGATCAAGGGTGGCAAATAACTGATCGGCAGCATAGACCCCAGACTCGGTCAGACGATTGAATAACGTTGACTTACCGGCGTTGGTATAGCCCACCAAGGATACAGCGGGCATTTCTGCTCGTTTACGCGCCCGCCGAGCCAAATCACGCTGATTACGCACCTTTTCTAAACGGGCTTTAATTTGTCGAACCCGTATCCGTAACAGACGACGATCCGTTTCCAGCTGGGTTTCCCCAGGACCACGCAACCCAATTCCCCCTTGCTGCCGACTCAGATCTGTACGGCTACGCACTAAACGGGTGCTGATATGCTCTAGCTGAGCCAATTCAACTTGCAACTTACCCTCATGGGTGTAAGCGCGCTGGGCAAAAATATCTAAAATTAAGCCAATGCGATCGATGACGCGGCAGCCCAGTGCCTGCTCTAGGTTACGCTCTTGGCTGGGCGTTAGGGCATGGTTAAAAATGACTAAGTCAGCCTCATACAGCTGCACTAACTGCGCGATCTCATCAACCTTACCCGCACCAATTAAAAAGCGCGCGGTAAATTGCGGGCGATGCACAGTAACAAAATGTGCTATGTGCGCGCCCGCTGATCTCACTAAGTCTTGAAACTCATCTGGATCTTCACGCGCTGCTGGATCGTAATTATCTAAATGAACTAATAATGCGGCTTCACGAACAGCAGCGTCAGCGTTACTCAATGAGACACCTCGGTAAAATTATTCAGCAACTTGCTCTTCATCAGCAGATGGCAAGCGAACTGGGCGGCTCGGTACCACCGTAGAAATAGCATGCTTGTAAACCATTTGGCTCACAGTATTTTTTAACAAAATAACAAACTGATCAAAGGATTCAATTTGGCCCTGTAGCTTAATTCCGTTTACCAAGTAAATAGAAACAGGTACACGCTCTTTACGCAGCGTATTTAAGTAAGGGTCTTGTAAGGTGTGCCCTTTTGACATGAGGCGTTACTCCTAAGGATGATTTATATAAGTGGCAAATAAACTATTGTATCCAAGCCTGCAGCTTACATGGTGGAAGCTTGGATGATTTTCAAGGCTGCAGATAAATTGTCTTTAGCTAAACTGTCTAACCAGTTCACTTCAGGCCAGCTTCTAAGCCAAGTAAATTGACGCTTTGCTAACTGCCGAGTGGCAATTATGCCGCGCTCTACCATTTCAGAATAATCATACTCGCCCTCTAAATACTTCCAAACCTGTCGATACCCCACAGATCGCATAGAAGGTAGCTCTAAATGTAAATCTGAACGCTGCCTGAGCGCTTCGACCTCTTCAATAAAGCCTTGTTCCAACATCAACTGAAAGCGTAAGGCAATTCGTTGATGTAACACAGCTCGTTCTTGAGGCGCTAATGCAATACAGGACACAGTATACGGTAATTGGCGCTGGCTGTGTGCTTGTTGCTGATGATGCTCGGTTAAGGTTTTTCCGCTGACTCGCCATACCTCTAGAGCCCGCATAATACGCTGTTTATCGTTCGCATCAATTCTTGCGGCCGCTGCCGGATCAATGCTTAACAATTGCTGATATAACTTAGCGAGCCCATCCTGCTCAATTTCTTGCTCTAATTGCTGACGCGTTGGCTCATCGGCTGGGGGCATATTGGCTAAGCCCTCTTGTAAAGCCTTAAAGTAAAGCATGGTCCCACCCACCAAGACCGGCAAGCGCCCCTGCTCGGTTGCTTGCTGCATCAAAGGCAGCGCATCCTGACAAAACTGAGCCGCCGAGTAACTTTCTAGCGGATCAAGAATATCAACCAGCTGATGGGGGTAACGTGCCAACAGCTTAGGCTCAGGCTTAGCTGTACCAATATCCATGCCTCGATAAATCAGTGCCGAATCGACACTAATCAATTCAACTGGCAAATACTCGGCCAAAGCAATCGCCAAGTCAGTTTTACCAGAGGCCGTGGGGCCGGCAATAAATACTGCCGGCGGTAAGGAGTGCGGCATGCTTAACTCTACTCGGCCAGCAAGCGGCTAACCGCTTGATCTTTAAACACACGCTGCAGCGCATCACTTAGCACTTCACTGAGCAGTTTTTCATTGGCAGCTGCACTAGGTGCGGTAGCAAATCCTTGACTCATGCTAGCAGCATAGCGTCCGCTGTAACGACGCCCACGGTTTTCTACGTCCACTTGGAAGGTTGCACTCACATTCGCCTTACTGCCAACGCCACTGCTAGCAGGAACCTTATAGGACAACTCTTTAAGGGTCAGCAATAACTGCGCGCCTTGATGTACTTGCACGCCTGGATTAAAGCCTTGGGCGCGTAACGCAACATCCGTTTCAGCTTGTAAACGAGGTAATAGTCGCTGGCCATCAACACGAATCAAGCTGGTATTTGGATACGCACCACCGCGTGAGCCAACCACATCAGTTGAGCGTCCATCCACCACCCGCACCTGTACCGCTTGGCCTTGGGCTACTCGTGCAAAATCAGCCTGAATCCGTGGCGCTGGAGTAATCTGCTGCGGACTTAGACCACAGCCCACTAACGCAAACGACAGCATTACCGCCAAAATTACTTGTTTTTTCATCGCGTACTCCATCCGATTAGTGACAGTCTTAGACGCACGTCAAACCGCGCGGCCAATCAGGCCAATCAATTAAAAATAACCTGTGCAAAGTATACCTAACTCCCGTGGCCACTGACAAAAAAGCACAAGCCGACCCTAGGTTTTATGCTAAGAAAGCGGCATTTACTACTTTCGACTAAACTTTTTTCCCAGACAATGATCGTTTTTTATATTTTCATCGCTATAATTGCTTCTATATTTTTAAAATATGACTTACCAGCCAAAATAGCGTGATGAGCCTCCACCAATGCTATTTTTCTAATGTAAGCCCTTGAAAACACACTGAATGATTGGGTGTTTTTAGTAGAATATCCTTACCTTAAGTTTCAACCTCATGACGAGTTACTAGGTATCTACACTATAGGTCCGCTATTCCATAAGATTGCGGGATACAGTTTCACAACTTCAAAAGAGTGTGGCAAACCATGAAAAGTTTGGCAGCAAGTTGTTCCACCAGCCCTCCAAGGCGTTGTTACTGAACAACCTAACAACCCCCTTTTTTTGTACAGTTATCTAACTGCTTTTCGGAGACAGGCTAATGGCGCAACACAATCAAACCTCTCTAGATGTACTTCTTATCGGTGCCGGCATTATGAGCTCAACCCTCGCCGTGCTATTAAAAGAATTGGATCCCAGCTTACGCTTAGAAATCGTTGAGCAGATGCAAGATGGCGCTTTAGAAAGCTCTAATCCATGGAACAACGCAGGTACCGGACATGCTGCACTGTGCGAACTTAACTACACACCACAAGCAGCTGATGGCAGCATTAACATTAGTAAAGCATTAGATATTAACGCCAAATTTGAAGAGTCTAAGCAGTTCTGGGCACACCTAGTGGAAACCGGCACCTTCGGTAATCCACAAACCTTTATCACGCCTGTACCGCACCTTAGCTTTGTTAACAACCCCAAAGATATCGACTTTCTACAAAAGCGCGCCGAGCTATTAAAACAGCATCACGCCTTTGAGCATATGGAGTTCACCACCGATCACTCCCAATTGCGCCAATGGATTCCATTAATGATGGAAGGTCGTAACGCTGATGAAACCTTAGCTGCGACTCGCGTAAAAGGCGGCTCAGATGTCAACTTTGGTGGGCTAACCAAGCAACTCTTAGCCTACTTAACCCAGCAACCTGAAGCGGCCCTTAGCTGTAATGAGCGCGTGATTAAAATTGAGCGTCAAGGCGAGCAATGGAAAGTCACCACTAAAAATTTGCAGTCAGGCACTAAGCGCACCCTATTAGCTAAGTTCGTCTTTTTAGGTGCGGGCGGTGGCGCACTGCCCTTGCTGCAAATGTCTGGCATCCCTGAAAGTAAAGGCTACGGCGGTTTCCCAGTGAGTGGCCAATGGCTACGCTGCGACAACCCTGAAGTTGTCGAAAAACATCGCGCTAAAGTCTATAGCCAAGCTTCGGTGGGTGCCCCCCCCATGTCGGTCCCTCACTTAGATACCCGAGTAGTGGATGGTAATACTTCATTACTATTTGGCCCCTATGCTGGCTTCACCACTAAGTTCTTAAAATTTGGCTCCTTTACTGACCTGCCACTTTCCATCCGTCTAGGCAATATTGGGCCGATGCTCTCTGTCGCCAAAGACAATATGGATCTGACTCGCTATCTAATCAGCGAAGTTATGCAGTCGATGGATCAGCGTTTAGAATCGTTGAAAAAATTCTATCCAACCCTCAATAAAGCCGACTGGCGTTTAGAAGTGGCAGGCCAACGCGTCCAAATCATTAAGAAAGACCCTAAAAAAGGTGGCGTATTACAGTTTGGTACCGAGCTGGTTGCCTCACAAGATGGCTCCTTAGCCGCACTGCTAGGTGCTTCACCTGGTGCCTCAGTGACGGTTTCGATCATGCTTGAGCTGCTCGAACGCTGCTTCCCAGAGCAACTACAAAGCGCAGAGTGGCAAGCGAAGCTTGCGACGATCTTCCCCGCGCGCTTAGAAGCACTAAAAACCGATGCCGATCTTTATCGCAGCACCCAAGCACGCTCTAATCAGCTGCTCGGCCTAGACGCATAATCACGCGTTACAGCTGCTTAGTAACATAAAAAAGCCCAAATTCATTACTGAATTTGGGCTTTTTATTAACTAGCAATCGCTGCTAAATAAGCGATCACTAGAGTTTAGGCGATTACAGACGTAAACCACCATCTACTTCCAGCACACGACCGGTGAAGTAGTTGTTTTCAAAGATATAAGCGACTGAGTGAGCGATATCCTCCGGCTTACCCATACGACGTAATGGAATACCTGAAGTCATCTTATCTAGCGCTTCCGGTTTCATACCTAAGGTCATTTCGGTTTCGATAAAGCCTGGTGCTACCGCACCCACACGAATTCCATAACGTGCTAATTCTTTAGCCCACACTACAGTGTCAGCCGCTACTGCTGCTTTAGCCGCAGAGTAGTTAGCTTGACCCATGTTACCTGCACGTGAAATTGAAGAAATATTAACGATGGTGCCTTCCGCTTTAATTTCGATCATTTTCGCTGCTACTTCACGGGTACATAAGAATACGCCAGTTAAGTTAACATCGATCACCGCCTGCCAGTTAGCGAGTGACATCTTAGTCATTTCGCCATCACGCACACGAATAGTTAAACCATCACGCAAGATACCAGCGTTGTTCACTAAACCATTTAACGTGCCAAAATCCGCTACCACCTGATTAACCATTTTGGTTACATCTTCTTCGTTAGCGACGTTACAGATATAAGCGCGCGCCTGGCTACCTGCAGCTTCACAGGCTGCTACAGACTCGTCTAAACGCTCTTGGTTTAAGTCAACTAATGCTAACTTGGCGCCCTTACCTGCAAGGTAAGCACCCATCGCGCGGCCAAGGCCTTGACCACCACCAGTAACAATAATGACCTTATCTTTAAGTTCCATTGCGATTCCTTAAGTTAATGTTGTGAATAATAGCGTCAGTAGGCAATTACCTTTGATACTGCACATGCCTTGACTACTGAATGTATATGGCGCTGTATTTTGCTTAGCACAAGCCTTATGCCCGCAGCAGCCGGAAAAATTATCAAGTATCATAGCACTGTTTATTTGACTCAGTTAATCATTAATACCTAAGAATTACTGTTTTCACTATATAAAGCTAGGATAAGTACTATGCCTAATCTGTTGCGGATTGCCCAAGCGCAAATCAAATGTCGAGTCGGTGATATTGAAGCTAATGTGGAAAAAATCCTGCACTACGCTGAACAAGCCGCGCAACAACAGGCGGATCTAGTGCTATTTCCCGAACTTACCCTGTGCGGTTATCCGGCCCAAGACTTACTACTGCGACCGAGTATGCAGCTTCGTATCGAAGCGGCCTTAAACAGACTACTGGCACAGTTACCCAAAGCTCTCTACTGCGTGATTGGTTTACCTTGGCTAGAAAACACACAGCGCTTCAATAGTGCTGTGGTGATTTATCAAGGTCAGATTGTGCATTGGTACCATAAGCAACAGCTACCAGGCGCTCCCGTGTTTGCTGAGCCTAATTACTTTAGTGCCGGCAATAGCAGTAGCACCTTTAAAGTTAAAGGCGTTGATTGCGCACTGCTTATCTGTGAAGACCTGTGGCACCCTGCGCCCGTGAAACAAGCCAAAGCTGCGGGAACTGAAATTATTTTAACCCTCAATGCCTCGCCCTTTGAGCTAGACAAACAATCTCAGCGCGAGCAACTCTTAAGCTTATTGGCCACCCAGCATCAGCTCTCGATTTACTACACCAATCTAGTCGGCGGGCAGGATGACTTTATCTTTGACGGCCAAAGCATTGCGCTAAACCCTCAAGGACAGCTCACACTACGGGCACCGGCTTTCACTGAAGGCTTATATCTTTCTGAATTTAACCACCAGGCGCTACCCTCACAAACAATCACGCCCTTATTACCCATGCTCGCCAGTGCCTATCAAGCCTTGGTTTTAGCCTTGCAAGATTACGTGCAACATAATGGCTTTAAAGGCGTTTTGCTTGGACTATCAGGGGGCATTGATTCCGCCATGGTCTTGGCTATTGCCGCCGATGCCTTAGGTGCTGATAAGGTAGAGGCAGTAATGATGCCCTACCACTACACCGCACAAATTAGTCAGGATGACGCAGCTGAACAAGCCAAGCTTATGGGTGTAGCCTATCGCTCCCTAGCCATCGCGCCGATGGTGGAAAGCTTTCTAGCGACCTTAGAGCCCGTCTTTGCAGGTTTACCTAAAGACACTACCGAAGAAAACCTGCAAGCAAGGTGTCGTGGCACTCTATTAATGGCGCTATCCAATAAAAGTGGCTATCTAGTCCTGACTACCAGTAATAAAAGTGAAACTGCGGTAGGTTACTCCACGCTCTATGGCGATATGGCCGGCGGTTTTGCGCTGTTAAAGGATGTGCCTAAAACCCTAGTCTATGAACTGGCACGTTATCGCAACAGCTTAGGGTATGTTATTCCTGAGCGAGTGATTGAGCGCGCACCCTCAGCAGAATTATCGCCAGATCAAAAAGATGAAGATTCACTGCCGCCCTATCCGCTGCTCGATGAAATCTTGCGCCTTTATGTTGAAGAAGATCAGTCGGCACAAGCCATTATTCAACAAGGTTTTGCCGAAGAAGTCGTGCTACGTATTTTGCGCCTAGTCGATCTTAATGAATATAAGCGCCAGCAAGCCGCCGTAGGACCACGCATCACTAAACGTAGCTTTGGTGCAGATCGTCATTACCCGATCACGAATGCTTGGCCGCGGGGCAATTAACTGTTACCCAGTACGTGAGGAGCACAGCATGCAGCAATCAACCCTTACTCTACTTAATTGGCTCAAACAGGCTAAACATACCTTAGTGTTTAGCGGAGCTGGCATGTCAACCGAAAGTGGCCTGCCAGACTTTCGCTCAGCCGAGCGTGGGCTGTGGAAGAAGTTTAATCCATCTGAGTTAGCCCATGTGCGCGCTCTTGAGCATAACCGCGACGAATTTACCGCCTTTTATCAGGCCCGCTTAGCTGACATTAATCAGTATCAGCCCCATAGCGGACATTACATTTTGGCCCGCTGGGAACAACACGGCTTGCTGCAAGGAATTATCACCCAAAACGTTGATGGCTTTCATGATGATGCAGGCAGCCAACAAGTACTGGAATTACACGGCAGCTTCCGTGACTTACATTGCCACTCCTGTGGCGCAGCGATGGCGCGACACACCTATTTAACCGGCTCAGCTTATTGCCCTTGTGGCGGTACTGTTCGCCCAGGAATTGTGTTATTTGGCGAGATGTTACCGCAAGACACTTTTCAAAGGGCCGAGCAACTGACCCGAGCATGCGATTTATTTATTGTCTTGGGCTCATCGCTAAGCGTTTCACCGGCCAATGGCTTTCCACATCTGGCTAAACAAATGGGGGCAAAGTTAGTGATCATTAACTACGAACCAACGGACATGGACTATTTAGCTGATTTAGTCATTAATCAGCAGTCAATTAAAGGCTTATTAGAAGCCCTGAATCAGCAGTTAACAGCAGCATAAAATAAAGGGAGCTAAAACTAGCTCCCTTTATTACTCAGATGTACTATTAATAACGTGCGTCTTTAGGCTTTTTACCACTTGGCCAGTCATTGACCTTGGCTGGGAAGTCGGGACGCTGCATCTGGGTAAAGTAGCCAGCCACATCCACTGCATCCTGATCACTCAGTACATTACCTTGGCCCCAGGGTTTAGTTTTACTCACTCCCATCGGCATATTGTACTTAACAAACTGCGCCGCTTTATATAAACGAGCCAAACCTGCCCCAATATTAAAGGACTCTTCACCCCATAAGGGTGGAAACATTACGTTACCAGCACCATCCATCATGCCTTCGCCATTTACTCCATGACAGGTTGCGCACTGCTTAGCATAGATGGCTTGGCCTCGCACTGGATCAGGCGTCAAGCTCATATCAATCGGTCCCGAGTTAACCAGCTCCACTGCTTTACCACCATGGGGAACATCTTGGGCCAACCACTGCATATAGGCGACAATTGCCTGCATTTCTTTGCTGTCGATAGCCAATGGCTTACCATTCATCGAGCGCATAAAGCAGCCATTGACCCGCTCTTCAAGGGTCATCACTCGCTCTGCCCGTGGGTTAAACTGCGGGAATGAATTCACTGTATTTAGATAAGGTGCGCCAAAGTGCATCTTACCCTGAGCCACATGACAGCTATTGCAGTTCATATTAGCGCCGACATTTTCTGGTAATAAACGCTTAGTTTCATTCAATAAGCGCTTACCCAGCATAATTTGCTCAGCATTATCATGGCGCAGAATATCAGCGTCTTTGGGCACAATATAGGTTGGCAACGGCTTACCGTCTTTATCTACCGCAGACAGGCTAATCGGTAACTTCGAGCTACCAACTTCGGCTACAGCCAATGGAGCGCCTAAGATTAAAGCTAAGGCTGCGGATGCAGCAATCCACTTACTCATGTTGGTCTCCTGCAGATTCAGCGGAACGATCATTGTCAGCCACATAGCCTTCAGCTAAGTAACCCTCAGGTACATAGTGGGCAGGCTTATTAACTACCAGTTTGCGCATACGAGCTACGTCTTTAACATCAATAGCGCTGGCTTGGTTAGTCCAACCTTGACGAATGAAGGTCAGTACATCTGCCACCTCAGTATCAGTTAAATGCTCAAAGCCAGGCATAGCAAAGGTCATCACATCATGTCGCGTGGCTGGCATATAGCCACCCTCTAGCGTCACCTGAATCAGTGAACTCGGATCTTCAGCAAATACAATTGAGTTACCGGCTAGAGCAGGGAAAATACGTGGTGCCCCTTTACCATCTAAGCGGTGACACGCCGCGCAGTGCTCTACATAGACCAACGCGCCCTTAGCTGAATAATCACCATCTAACAAGGCACCAGTAGTGGTATCCGCTTGCTGCTGCCGCTCAACCGCATAGCCTTTTTTCGCTGGTAACTGCTTAATGTACTTCGCAATACTACGCACATCAGCATCTGTCATATGTTGCAAGCTATGGGAGACCACATCCGCCATACTGCCAAAAGCCGCCGTTTTTTCAGTTCGACCTGAGCGTAAAAAGTCATACAACTCATCTTCCGTCCAGGTAGCAAGTCCGGTGCCCTCACCGCGCAAGCTCTTGGCATACCAGCCTTCAAGTACTGCACCGCCTAAGAAATAATCACCATCTTTGGCATGTAAGGACTTCTCCTGAAAGGCGATGCCGCGTGGGGTGTGACAAGCACCACAGTGCGCCAGTCCTTCCACCAAATAAGCGCCCCGTTGTACTTCAGGCGTTGCCGCAGGGTCAGCCACGAATTCACGCGGCTGAGCAAACATCACCTGCCATAACGCTAGCGGCCAGCGCATATTAAATGGCCAAGGAATACTTGAGGCATGATTGTCTTGACGTACGGCTTCAACGCTACTCATAAAGTAGGCATACATCGCTTTAATTTCATCATCACTGACAATCTGATAAGAAGGCGATGGCATCGCAGGATACATCGACACATTATCTGGACGAATACCCCGACGTACTGCACGCTCAAAATCAGCATAGGAGTAATTACCAATTCCCGTTTCAGGGTCTGGGGTAATATTGGTGGAATAAATCGCGCCCAGTGGTGTGTGCATAGCTAAACCACCGGCAAATGGCTTGCCTCCTGGCGCGGTATGGCAGGCCACACAGTCTCCGGCAATGGCCGCGTATTCACCCTTTTTGATCAACTCTGGATCATGGATATTTACTTCAGCCTCTTGTTTGGGTGCATACCAATGGGGCACTGAATAGGCGAAGCCCAGTACTGCAGCAAAGCCTACTACACCCACGACGCCCATGCGTTTTACGAGTCCCATACCGCCTCCTAGCAACGGTTTGATATTCAATTTTCTACAGCTGCTTATACAACTTTAGAATAACTGTCTGATACTCGTAATATATATATTTAGATAGCGAAGCTAATGGCTATTTTCTAGCAAAAACCCTTACCAATGATCTGCATCAAGCAAAGTCTAACTGACTTCTAAGTCAGCTAAACTTTCTTCACTGCTAGCCTACTGCAGGCAACTTACCCAGCACAATTCCCAGCTGAATCAGAATAATCACTAGCCCTAAACTAAAGACCACAACTAAGGCCAGCGAACCACCAGCAACTCGATACAATTTGGTATTTTGCGTATGTTTACGCAGCTGCCAGACCATCATTGCCGGCAACAACAAGGACAAGACTGATAAAGCAATGGCTGCAAAACCCAAGGCAAAAATAAACCCTTTGGGATAAAACAAGGCAAAGCATAAGGGCGGAATAAAGGTAAGCAAACCAGTTTGCAAGCGTCCACTGGCTGTTGGCTGGCGCTGAAAAACATCCGCTAAGAAATCAAACAATCCAAGTGCTACACCCAAAAATGAAGTAGCCAAAGCCAGCGCTGCAAAAGAGCGTACTGCCACTTCAACTTTAGGTACTTCCACCACATCTTTAACTGCTGTTAGTAACCCATTCAGTCCACTTTCTTCAGCCATAATGCCGACAAACTCAGTAGAGGGAATCGCCCCTAAGGTCGCCAACTGCCACAGAATATAAATCACTAACGGTATCGCACTACCAATAATAAATACCCAACGTAGCTTCTGAGTGTCGCCGCCTAAATAGCTAACGATACTGGGGACACTGCCATGGAAGCCAAAGGAGGTAAACACCACAGGAATCGCCGATAGGATTAATGCCTGCTCAACCGGCATAGTAAGTAAGTTGACTTGCTCAACATGGGGTAGCAAGAGCATTAACATGGCTAATAAAAACAAGATCTTTACCGCAAATAGCCAACGATTCACAAGATCGACCGAACGAGTGCCTAAAGAAACGATCGCCCCTCCGGTCAGGGTAAACAGTAAAATCGCTTCAGTGCTGGTCAGCTGCCAGCCTAGCCAGTTCGCCAGCGATACCTGAACTAATTCGCCACCCCCACTAATATAAGCAGCCACCAAAGCATACATCAAAAATGGCATCGCTAAGGTCGCCAACCAATAACCCACTGGTCCCAAATAATGAGCAGCTAATGAAGCTAAACCAAGGCATGGCGCGTGCTGCTGATAGGCTTCAACCAGTAATAGCGCGGTATAGCACATCACCGCCCATAACCCACCGAGCATTAATAAAGCTGGGAAAAACCCCACACCTGCAGTGGCTAACGGCATAGCCAACATACCGGCACCTAAAGCGGTGCCTGCAACAATAAACGTACTGCCTAGGGCGCTACTTTTCATAGAAAACTCTGCGCCAAGGCGCAACCTCTGTAGTCAGTCGCCGAACAACCAACCTTTTTACGATAAAAAAAATGCCGCACCCAGTAACCTCGGTGCGGCATGACTTACGCTAACTTAGTGATGCTCTGGACGCATGTGCGGGAATAAAATCACATCACGAATCGACGGCGAGTCGGTGAGCAACATTACTAAACGGTCAATCCCAATACCTTCACCGGCTGTCGGTGGCATACCGTACTCTAATGCTCGTACAAAGTCGGCATCGTAGTGCATCGCCTCATCATCACCGGCATCTTTATCGGCCACTTGCGCCATAAAACGCTCGGCCTGATCTTCTGCATCGTTTAACTCAGAATAAGCATTGGCGATTTCACGGCCACCAATAAACAGCTCAAAACGGTCGGTTACATTTGGATCATCATCCGAACGCCGTGCTAAAGGCGAAACTTCAAACGGATAACGAGTAATGAAGGTCGGTTGCTCAAGCTTATGCTCAACGGTTTCTTCGAAAATCATGGTTTGTAACTTACCCAGACCTTCAAAACCTAACACATCAGCCCCATGCTTTTTCGCCAAGGCACGCGCTTTATCGAGATCCTGCAAGTCCTCGGCAGTAATCTCTGGGTTATATTTGAGAATCGAGTCAAACAATGATAAGCGCACAAACGGCTCACCAAAGTGGAATACCTTACCTTGGTAAGGCACATCCGTCGTGCCTAAAACTTCTAACGCTAGCTCACGGAATAACTCTTCGGTTAAGTCCATATTATCTTCGTAGTCAGCGTAAGCTTGGTAGAACTCCAACATCGTAAATTCTGGATTATGGCGCGTAGAAACCCCTTCATTACGGAAGTTACGGTTAATTTCAAAGACCTTTTCAAATCCACCAACTACTAACCGCTTTAAATACAATTCAGGAGCAATGCGCAGATACATTTCTAAATCCAGCGCATTGTGATGGGTTTCAAAAGGCTTAGCTGACGCACCACCTGGAATGGTTTGCAGCATCGGCGTTTCAACTTCTAAAAAACCACGCTGAGTTAAGAAGTTACGAATATAGCTGATCACTTTAGAACGCGTGACGAAGGTATCGCGCACTTCATCATTGACGATTAAGTCAACGTAGCGCTGACGATAGCGCTGCTCAGTGTCGGTTAAGCCATGGTGCTTATCAGGCAGCGGACGTAATGATTTAGTCAGCAACTGCACTGCTGTCATATGTACGTACAGGTCACCCTTACCCGAACGGGCCAAAGTTCCCTCCGCTGCAATAATATCGCCTAAATCCCAGGTTTTAATTTCAGCAAGTTTTTCTTTATCTAAGCCTTTGCGGTCCACATACACCTGTAAACGGCCGCTGCTGTCTTGTATAACCATAAATGCACCACGGTTTAACATGATGCGGCCCGCTACTTTCACTGGAATTGCTTGGGCTTCGAGGTCTTCTTTACTGACATCTGCGTATTGCTTCTGTAAATCAGCGCAGTAATGTTCACGACGAAAATCATTGGGAAAGGCATTACCCTTGGCCCGCGCTGCTGCAAGTTTTTCTTTACGTAGCGCAATTAACTGATTTTCTTCCTCTTGCAATTCACTTGTATTTAGCGGTTGTTCGCTCATGATGAGTGCATCCAATAATTTAGTCAGTGCAGCTAAGCTGCTAAAAAATATTTGTTAAATCCCACACCCGGTGGTTATAACCCTTGCTTTAAGCTGGCTTCTAAGAAGTCATTAATATCGCCATCCAACACTGCATCACAGTTACTGTTTTCAATGTTGGTGCGTAAGTCTTTGATTCGTGACTGATCCAGTACGTATGAGCGGATTTGATGCCCCCAACCAATATCTGATTTGGCATCTTCTAAGGCTTGAGAAGCTGCCGAGCGCTTCTGCATTTCTTGCTCATACAGTTTAGCCCGCAGCATTTTCATTGCGGTGTCGCGGTTGGCATGTTGCGAGCGCTCATTCTGACAGGCGACTACAGTATTGGTTGGCACGTGGGTGATACGCACCGCCGAGTCAGTAGTGTTAACGTGTTGACCACCAGCACCAGATGAACGATAGGTATCAACCCGTAAATCTGCCGGATTAATATCAATTTCAATATTGTCATCAATTTCTGGCGAGACAAACACTGCAGTAAACGAAGTATGACGGCGATTACCCGAGTCAAACGGGCTTTTACGGACTAAGCGATGCACGCCACTTTCAGTGCGTAACCAGCCATAGGCGTACTCACCTTTAATATGTAAGCTGGCGCCTTTGACCCCAGCCACGTCACCGTCAGATAATTCCATAATGGTTGCTTCAAAACCATTATGGTCAGCCCAGCGCAAATACATGCGCAGCAACATGCTGGCCCAGTCTTGCGCCTCGGTACCACCTGAGCCGGCTTGAATATCAAGGTAAGCGTTATTTTCATCCATCTCGCCGCTAAACATCCGACGAAACTCAAGCTTTTCTAGCTCTTCACCTAAACGTGCCACTTCTGCTTCGATTTCTGCAACCGCGTCGGCGTCATCCTCTTCAACCGCCATCTCTAGCAGTTCGCTGGCATCCACTAAGCCATCACCTAACTCTTCTAGGGTGTCAACGATTTTAGCCAGTGTTGAACGTTCGCGGCCTAAGTTTTGAGCGTACTCAGGATCATTCCAAACATTAGGATCTTCGAGCTCACGCTCGACTTCAACTAAGCGATCTTTTTTATTCGCGTAGTCAAAGATACCCCCGAATCGTTTCAGTACGTTCGGAATAGTCTTTAATACGGGTTACCAGCGGATTGATTTCCATAACAGCACACTCAAACTCTGTAGTTTTACATAAAGCGGGGATTATACCTGAAGCGCCCTTTGCCTGCAGGCCTGTTGCTGAATAATCTGCAGGCAAAGGTTAGCTGAAACTGATTAGGGCAAAGGCCAGCAACCCGCGGTAGCTGGTTTTTTCTCACCTTTAGCATTAATTGACAAGGTACCACACAGCTCATCATCAAATAATGGCGTAGCTTGCATGGTATAACCGCCATCATTAGCCAATTTAGCCAAACTCACCTGATACTTATTACTAACACTGCGAGCCGGCATCTTAAGTTCGGCCAACTTACTATTTTCAAGTATATACTGCTGATACTGAAAATAATGTTGCTCTTGCTTGATCGCCAAATCCATCAAGTACGCTTTGCCTTCTGCCCGATAGCCCTTATGCACACTTAATTTATGACTGGAGTAAACAATCGAGGCTAGCAGCCCAACGATTGCCACGGTAATGATCAGTTCGAACAAGGTAAAACCTCGTATGCGCTGCCTATCCATAGGCACCTCCTTTATCGAATGACTCGCCAAGACTGGCGTCCACTGAGTCGCGGTTCAAGCCCCAACGCAAAACACTGAGACAAGCTGCAAAGGGATAAATGTTGCTGATTCTTGCGTTTCACACTTAACTCTGGTGCTTCCTCCAAGGTAATGAGATGCCCTTGAATAGGCTCCTCTGGCGCCAAAAAAACGGCTTTATTAAAGACCTGCTGCTCGCTCACCTCCAGTCCGTATAACCAATGCTGAGCACTGGTTAAACACTGCTCGGTATCCAACGCTCTGGCGACTAGAAATAACTTTTTATCTAGCACTAGCAACGGCTCAACTACGAAGTGTCTCTCTAATAAAGCCAAGCGCCAGCCGGCATAACGCTGCCAATCTAACTCACCATTAATTAACTGGTTCATCTGATTGAGCACATTGAACTCAAACTGTTCCACGGCAATGTGCTGCTGTAGTAACTGCTCGGAGGTAACCACTGCTGTGCCAGCATGCTCGCTCAACCAACCATCACGCACACCGAGCACATAGGAGCGATTCTGCTGACGATGCTCTGCAGTAAAGACCACCAGTAACTGTGGCTCGTGATGACTGCTAGCTAATGGCAAAGCCAAGGGGGCTAGCACGATCGATTGTTGCGGCTCTCCTTGAAAAATAAGTCTGGCACTCGTTGCGGCACCCGCTAATACCTGCGCTAAATTAACTCGCCATAATCGCCCACTGGCCCCACCCACATAAGCCATGGTGGCAATTTCTGCGCTGTGCCACGCAAACAAACCCAAAGCTGAAAGCGGCTCTGATTCTTCGCTAAGCACTGTTCGAGCATTTAACTCTCCAGTCGCTAAGCTGTAAAACAACAACTCACCCGCCACTCCCCACAACACATACCACTGGTTCGGCGCTAACTCGGCTATCTGCATCGAGGGTGAATAACCAAGCGATGGACTAGTAGCAACTGTCTCTACCACCTGACTCCAACGGAGTTGTGGTAATTGATGACTACCTAATTGCAATACCAGTAGTCCCTCAATACTGCCAGTCATCGCGATTACTAGTGCAGCCGTTGCACTTTGGCGACTCGAAGACTGTGGCAAGGCTTGCATCTTAGTCTGCACCAAGACTGGTGGTAGTAGATTATTAAGTTGTTCTGGCTGCCAAGCAAACAGCACAGCACCTGTTTGCAGATTTAACCCCAGCAACGAACCATTACGCTGTGTGACATATAACTGCTGATCTTGACCTACTTGAACTAATAACAACTCTTGAAGACTGGATTCTGCCTCTAACTGCAACAGGTGATTACGCAATAAAACAGTCGGGTTATGTTGAGTAATAAAACGAACTAAAGGTGGGCTTGCTCGCTGACTGAGATGCTGAATGACCGACAAATGGGCAGGATCGCAGGCAACCTCTGCTACTACCTCAGCAGGCTGTAAAATATAAAGCGCTAACAACCAAAGTGCTTTTTGGCTAAATAGTCTCCACATGTGTTAACTCCCTTAAGCGCTGATTACTCCGCCAGCCAAAAATCCGCCAGCACGGTTTGTAACTGCACGTGCTGCCCTGCTTCCGTTTGACTTAATACATTGACAATAAAATACTGCGCACCGGCAGGTAATGCTGTAGGGGAGTAATGCGCTACTGTCGCCTTCAATAGCACAGGACTCACCCAACCAATCAACCAGCGCACCTGCAACTGTTCATCACCTGCTAATCGCTGACTTTGGGCGTCATAGCGCTGAAACAGCGATAGCTCCGCCTGATAAAACTCCTGTAGCTGCTCTTGGGTAAGCAAAGGTTTGATACAGCCCGCACTCCCACACTCATTAAGCAACAGCCAAGGATGCTGCTGCGCCTGACTTAATGCATACACCTGCTGCTCTGCTTGTTTTAAACCATATTCAGCTGCCTGCTCTAAGCTATGTTGCTGAGTAATCACCCCAGTAATACGAGTCTCTAAAATAACGCCATCCACCACACTAATCACTAACAAGCTCATTAGCATTAACAACACCAAGCTCACTAATAATGCAGCTCCCTGCTGCTGATCTGCACGCATTAACCTTTTCATAAGCCTTGCTGCCGCGTCGTGAAATGAGCCCGCGCCTCTTGATACAGATGCCCTGCAAAATGTTGCTGCAAGCGAGACTGTAAACCGCCACGCCAGCCATCTAAGTCCTTTGAAGAAACCTGCTCAAATTTTTGCTCACTGATTATTAGCCACTGCACATCCAATCCAACCAATTGCTCTTGCTGTGCACTGTGTCGATGCAGCGGTTGCAAACGCACATCAGCTATACCCGAGAGCAACTCCACAGCAGCTGGCACTTTCGCCACTAGATTTTTACAGTAAAGCGCTCCTAAATAGGGCTGCTGTGGATTTAAGCGAAACTCAAACAACAACACCGCAGTCCCTTCTATTGGCTGCCCTGTACAATCTAACTGTGCGTTAGTGGCTGCTTCATAACGCACACAAAAGCGATTTAATTGCGTATCTACCACTAAAACCTGCGCCGCCTTAAACGAGCACTCTGCATAAGTCGTCAATGTCGGAAATACCTGTGACCGCTCCTGATCAAAGTGCTGGCGAAAACCTGCCTTAGCTACATATTCCAGTAATAAACTGTGCAGTAATCGGCTATTAACTTGCGTGCTCAATACTGACTCCTGTAGCAAATAGTGCTTCTTAACTGCTAAATACAAGGTACTGACGGTAAGTATCAAGGCACTGCTTAACACCAAGCCGATCAATAACTCAATCAGACTTAACCCTTGCATATACCGCCTGACCGACTTATTCATAGCTCAATACGCGCGCGATAAAAACACAGTTGCTGCCCGCTATCCAGCGGAGATACTACCGAGCACAAGCTATTAGTCGCAGTCCAAGCCAACTGAATCTCTAAAGCATCACCGGTAGCGCTGCACCGACCTGGCTCGGCGCTCTGACAAATATAGGCATACTCAGCAAACACTTGCTCAGCACTAGGTAATTGCCTAAACATGCGTTCTTGCCAACAGCTCAGCTGCACCTCAATTGAGCCTATGTCAGCTGCACAGGTCGCTATGGGCAAATTTCCACCCAAGGTTTTCGTTGGTAACAACAGATCATTAGCAGTAGCGCCCTCATTCGCTTGCTTTAGTAGCTGATACTGATAAATTCCGCGCAAATCCAAAGCCAACAAGTGCGCAGCTTGCGCATATTTGGCCTGCCCAGCGTAAGTACTTGCCTTAACCTGCAGTTCTAGCACACTGAGCATTCCCAAAGAGAACA
Organism: Thiopseudomonas alkaliphila; assembly: GCF_001267175.1. Classification (NCBI taxonomy): domain Bacteria; kingdom Pseudomonadati; phylum Pseudomonadota; class Gammaproteobacteria; order Pseudomonadales; family Pseudomonadaceae; genus Thiopseudomonas; species Thiopseudomonas alkaliphila. Next base: position 1,304,308 of record NZ_CP012358.1, read on the forward strand.
CGCTTAATGCCACTAACACTTCGATTAGGCTAAAACCTGCTACTGACTTTCTCATCACCTAGCCCTCGTCTTACCGACCGCGACCTGTTCTATGCTCAAGACTAGGTGCTTAGCCTAAAAATGCGCTCCTGCTAGGATAGTTAAAAACAAAAAAGCCGCGTTCAGTAATGAACACGGCTTCTAGCAACAACCCATTAATTATGCGCTTAACTCAATACTAAGTTATCCCGATGCACCAACTCAGCCTCAGCGACATAACCTAGTACCTTCTCGATTTCTTCCGAGCAGTGACCAAGAATTTTTTCTGCCTCAGCTACGCTATAATTAGCCAAACCACGGGCGATTTCTTTACCGTCCTGATCCACGCAGACCACCATTTCCCCGCGGCGAAACTTACCCTCGACCGCAGTAACACCAACTGGCAATAAGCTTTTATGATCGTCAACCAAGGCTTTAACTGCACCGGCATCTAAAGTTAGGGTGCCACGGGTTTGTAAGTGCCCGGCTAACCATTGTTTACGTGCACCATGGCGGCATTGCTCCGGTGACAACAAAGTACCTAAGCGCTCACCACTATGTAAGCGATCCAATACCCTTTCAATACGACCACCAACAATCACCGAGTAAGCGCCCGAACGCGCTGCTAAACGTGCAGCACGCAACTTAGTTTGCATCCCGCCGCGTCCTAAGGCTCCGCCAGTGCCACCAGCCACTGCATCTAACTCTGGATCATCAGCCCTAGCCTCATAAATCAGCTGCGCCTCTGGATTATTCCGTGGATCAGCATCAAACATACCCTGCTGATCCGTTAAGATAACCAGCAAGTCAGCCTCCACTAAGTTAGCCACCAACGCAGCTAAGGTATCGTTATCACCAAAACGGATCTCGTCGGTAGCCACCGTATCATTTTCATTGATCACTGGAATGACGCCCAACTCAAGTAAAGTTCGCAGGGTGCTACGCGCATTCAAGTAACGCTTACGATCCGACAGATCATCATGGGTTAAAAGAATTTGCGCGGTACGCTCATTGTGCTCAGCAAAGCTGGTTTGCCAGGCTTTTACTAAACTCATTTGCCCAACTGCAGCGGCTGCTTGTAACTCGTGAATCGCGCTGGGGCGCTCCAACCAGCCCAAGCGGCTCATACCTGCAGCCACTGCACCAGAAGAAACTAGAACCAAATCAATTCCTGCTCGGCGCAACGCGACCATTTGCCTGACCCAGATCGCCATTGCTTCACGATCAAGCCCTCGACCATCAGCAGTTAACAGCGCACTGCCAATCTTTACCACCCAACGTTGGGCACTGGTTACCTTCTCACGCATAGTTCACACCTTAGAGCGAGGCACCCCAGTGCCACTCGCCAATAATCATCTGATTTTAACGAACGTAAATAATCTCTGGACCGTCTTCAGGATCTTCCTCATCCTCAAAGTCTTCTTCCTCGTCTAGTAGCTCGTCCACCGGTTTTACTCCGGCACGGCGTAAGGCTCGGCGATCATCTAACGACTGCAAGTAAGCCCGTGCTTCATCTTCAATTAGCTGGTCTAAGGCGGCTAACTGTTCAGCAAACTCAGGTTCTTCTTGTATTCGCGCCGCACGCTGATCTAAGAAACGCATAATTTCTTTACACAGCGCCTCAGTCCCTTCACGCTCAATGGCCGAGATCACAAAAACCGGCCCTTCCCACGCTAATTGCTCAATCACATGTTGCACACGCTCGTTGCGCTCATCATCAAACAGCTGATCAGCTTTATTGAGCACCAGCCAACGCTCACGTTGCATCAATGCTGGGCTAAATTGCTCAACTTCATTCAGAATAATCTGTGCTGCTTCTGCTGGATCACTTTCATCAAGCGGTGCAAGATCAACAATATGTAGCAGTAAGCGAGTACGAGTTAGGTGCTTTAAGAAGCGTATACCTAATCCTGTACCCTCTGCCGCGCCTTCAATTAAGCCGGGAATATCGGCGATCACAAAGTTTTGAAAGCGCCCAACGCCGACCACACCAAGATTTGGAGTTAACGTTGTAAACGGATAATCCGCTACTTTCGGCTTTGCCGCTGAAACTGCGCGAATAAAGGTACTTTTTCCGGCATTCGGTAAACCCAACAACCCAACATCGGCCAGCACTTTCAACTCTAACTTAAGGTCACGCGACTCACCTGGTTTACCCGGCGTAGTCTGCCGCGGTGCACGGTTCGTACTGGACTTAAAACGGGTATTACCCAGTCCATGCCAACCACCCTGGGCCACCATAATCCGCTGCCCATGCTCAACTAAATCACCAATAATTTCTTGGGTATTAGCATCAATAATGGTGGTACCTACTGGCACTTTTAATATTAGGTCTTCACCCTTAGCCCCAGTTTTTTCACTGCCCATTCCATTTTGACCGCGCTGCGCATCAAAGCGACGGGTGTAACGGTAGTCGAGCAAGGTATTGAGGTTTTCATCGGCTTCCATCAAAACCGACCCGCCATCACCGCCATCGCCACCGTTAGGGCCACCAAACTCAATAAATTTTTCACGGCGAAAACTCATGCAGCCATTGCCGCCGTCGCCTGCTTTTACAAAGATGGATACTTCATCAACGAATTTCATGCTTTGTTCCTCCCGCTTTGCCTACGGGCATAATAATAGTCTCGCAGGATACAACAAGCACGGTCATCCGTCTTTACTGCCTGCACAAACAAAAAAGCCCCGTCATAAGACAGGGCTTTTCTGAAAAAGATACTTATGCGTTTTCGATACTAACGTAACGACGACCAAAAGCACCCTTTACTTGGAACTTAACCACGCCTTCTTCTTTAGCGAAGAGAGTATGGTCTTTGCCCATACCAACACCGTTACCTGGGTGGAATTCGGTGCCACGCTGACGCACAATGATGTTGCCAGCTTTAACTGTTTGGCCGCCGAAGATCTTGACGCCAAGGCGTTTCGATTCCGAATCGCGACCGTTGCGGGTAGAACCGCCAGCTTTTTTCGTTGCCATGAGTTCAGTACTCCAGTTGGGGGTTCAAGCTTACGCTTGGATACCAGTGATTTTAACTTCAGTGTACCACTGACGGTGGCCCTGACGCTTCATGCTGTGCTTACGACGGCGGAACTTGATGATACGCACTTTATCGTGACGACCTTGCTCAACCACTTCAGCAGTCACTTTAGCACCCTCAACAACAGGCGCACCGATAGTAACATCATCACCATTACCCACTAAAAGTACGCGGTCGAAAGTTACTGCTTCGCCGGTAGCTACTTCTAGCTTTTCAATTTTAAGGTATTCACCTTCAGCGACTTTATATTGTTTGCCGCCGGTTACAATTACTGCGTACATTCGCATTCTCCGTTATACCTGCTCACCCAACGCTTTATAGAAATAAGTAATGGTTGGCATGGCTGCATTAGCTGGATTAGGGCCTCTGCAATTGCGTAAGTCAGGGTTGTTACCCAAATAAAATGGTTTAGGGGTGCGAATTGTACGCAACTATTTGCCGCTAAGCAAGTAGTTACGCGCATTACCTTGACAGTCTTCGACGGCAGACCTAGCATGCATACAAACTCACTTAAAAGCCTAACAACTATGCAACCACAAGCCTTTTATCAAGTCGTAGCGGATGAATTTACTGCCGTCGATCAACTAATCAAACAACAACTTAATTCTGATGTTCCGCTGGTTGAAAAAATAGGCGATTACATTATCTCAGCTGGCGGCAAACGCTTACGCCCTTTATTAGTACTGCTAGCTGGCAATGCCGTCAATAAACAAGATGATGAATTGCTGCTACTGGCAGCCATTATTGAGTTTCTTCACACCTCAACACTGCTGCATGATGATGTTGTGGACAAGTCTGATTTACGCCGTAACCGTGCGACTGCTAATGCTAAATGGGGCAATGCGCCCAGCGTGCTAGTCGGCGATTTTCTCTATGCCCGCTCGTTTGAAATGATGGTTAAATTGGCCTCGTTACCAGTGATGCAGATAATTTCCCATGCTACCCGTGTGATTGCTGAAGGCGAAGTATTGCAGCTAACCAAGGTGCGTGATGCTAGCACTACCGAAGAAACCTATATGCAAGTAATTCGCGGTAAAACAGCCATGCTATTTGAAGCCTCAACCCATAGCGCCGCAGTGTTAGCCAACGCCCCCGCCGAACACTGCGAGGCTTTGCGCCTGTTCGGTGATGCTCTAGGTATTGCTTTCCAGTTGGTTGACGATCTATTGGATTACCAAGGCGATGCTGAAACTCTAGGCAAAAATGTTGGCGATGATTTAGCCGAAGGCAAACCGACTCTGCCTTTAATTGTGACGATGCGCGAAGGCACAACCGAACAAGCAGCTCTAGTACGCAGTGCGATTCAAAAAGGTGGCCTTGAAAACCTAGAGGCGATCAGCCAAGCGGTTAATGACTCCGGCGCACTTGCCTACACCGCACAACGCGCACGCCATTACGCCGATCAAGCGATCGCTTATCTATCCCCATTACCTGAGTCAAAATATAAAGCAGCACTCACTGAACTTGCACAGTTCGCCGTTGCCAGAACTCACTAATTCAACCGAAGCAATCAACGACTCTAGCTCACTGAACCTAGGGTCGTTATTTTTTAACTATTATAAGATAAGGGTTCTTCAACAGCCATTTTAACGCTAAAATAACCCGCTTATAGCTTGCGTCATCATTTCTAAGAAATAGGAACTTCAGAATGAGTTTTATCAAAGAATTCAAAGCCTTTGCCGTAAAAGGTAACGTTGTCGATATGGCAGTTGGTATCATTATTGGTGCTGCATTCGGTAAAATTGTCTCCTCCTTTGTTGGCGATGTGATCATGCCACCTATTGGCTTATTGCTAGGCGGTGTTGATTTCTCAGATCTAGCCATCGTGCTCAAAGAAGCCCAAGGCGATACCCCGGCGGTATTACTGGCTTACGGTCAATTTTTACAGACAGTGATTGATTTTCTAATTATCGCATTTGCCGTATTTATGGGAATTAAGGCCATTAACCGCCTAAAGCGTGAAGAAGAAGTGGTAGAAGAAGCGCCCGCAGATCCAACGCCTAGCAATGAAGAGTTATTACTTGGCGAAATTCGCGACCTGCTAAAACAGCAAAATACCAAGCAATAGTTAGCCCACTATCCAGTGTTAAAGTAGGCTGGAACTATTGCAACTTAAAATGCCCGATATTGATATCGGGCATTTTTTATTCAGTCTTAATTAAATAAGGCTTAACAATGTCTAATAGCTTACTCATTAGCCTGCGTATTTTTTCAACGCCCTCACTCTTGATTGATTCTGTCTCCTTCTCTCTCATCTAATAAGACAGCCTAAATTGATTAGTTACAGATACTCAATTTGTTGTTAGCCACTACTTATTAACTTTTAAATGTCAGCCAACTAGAGGCTAGGAAAATATTTTTCTACATTGATACTTCTTAGTATTTATCCAGCACAAATCACACAGACACAAAAAAGCCGAGCTTTAAGCTCGGCTTTTTATTGATCGGCAAACCGTGATTAAGCGTTACCTGTCACTGTTAGCTGTGCTTGCTGGGTAAAGTCCAGCATACGCTGCAGTGGCTTCACCGCCTTAGGAATCAGCGCAGGATCCACCTGGATCTCGTTAGAACCCGTTTGTAGACTCTCTAGCAGCGCCTCTAACGTATTCATCGCCATCCAAGGGCAAAGTGCACAACTACGGCAAGATGCACCCTCGCCCGCTGTAGGCGCTTCGATAAAGCTCTTGTTAGGACTTAACTGCTGCATTTTATAGAAAATGCCTTTATCAGTAGCCACAATAAACTGAGTTTCAGGGCGCTCTTGGCTAGCTTTAATCAATTGCGAAGTAGAACCTACCACATCAGCCAGTTCCAGCACTGCAGTAGGCGACTCGGGGTGAGCCAATACTAACGCCTCAGGATATAACTGCTTCATATCCGCTAGCTGCTTAGATTTAAACTCTTCATGGACAATACAAGCCCCATCCCACAGCAACATATCAGCGCCAGTTTCCCGCTGAATATAACGGCCTAAGTGCTGATCTGGACCCCAGATAATTTTCTCACCATTATCCATTAGGCTTTCAACAATCTCTAAAGCACAACTTGAGGTTACCACCCAATCGGCGCGCGCTTTAACTGCAGCCGAAGTATTGGCATAAACCACTACTGTGCGTTCAGGATGCTGATCACAAAAATCTGAAAAAGCTTTTACCGGACAACCTAAATCCAACGAACAGGTTGCCTCTAAAGTTGGCATCAGTACTCGTTTTTCTGGACTTAAAATTTTTGCTGTTTCGCCCATAAACCGCACACCAGCAACCACCAAAGTGTCGGCTGCATGCTGCGTGCCAAAGCGTGCCATTTCTAGAGAGTCTGCCACGCAGCCCCCCGTCTCTTCGGCTAACGCCTGCAACACAGGATCACAATAATAGTGTGCCACTAGAACAGCGTTTTGAGCGTTTAACTCATGGACGATTTTCTCACGTAACTCTTGCTCTCGCTCAGCCGTTAGCGGCTTAATTTGCTTTGCGGCAAGATGTGCCTGCACAAGAATACGTTCAGAAATATGACTCATGTTCGCCAGCCCTCAAGCGTTTTTAAACGCATCAAAAAAATACGCGCACAATGTAGCTGCTGTATTTAGGAATGTCGACATTAATAGTGATTTGGAAAAGTGGTGGGTCGTGTAGGGGTCGAACCTACGACCAATTGGTTAAAAGCCAACTGCTCTACCACTGAGCTAACGACCCGAGGGGCAGGCATAATACTCTTTTTTTGAATTGATGCAAAGAATATTTTTATCTGCCCTTAAAACTACTCATCCTACCCAATACAAGCGAGCACGATAAAATAGAGTTTAGTAGTTACGCAGCTCTCGCTCGGCCAGCTTCGCCGCAGAGCTATCGGCATACTTAGAAACCACTCGTTGCCACAGCAATTTAGCTTCTTCACGGTTACCCATTTGCCGCTGCACATCACCTAACTTATATAAAGAATCAGGCGTCTTACTGTGCTCTGGCCAATCAAGCGTAACCTTTTCAAATGAGCTAGCGGCTTGCTCCAGATTACCTTGGCTTAAGTTAACCTCACCCAACCAGTACTGCGCATTTGCAGCATACTGACTGCGTGGATACTTTCTTAAAAAGGCAGAAAATGCTTGCTGTGCTTTAGCAAAGTCGCGCTGCTTTACTAAATCATAAGCCGCATCATAAAATAACTTTTCTTTGGCTGGATCTGCAGGCTCAGATGATGCGGAGTCAGCAGCTGCCTCACGCACAGGTGCTGCAGTTTCCATAGAATTAAAGCGTTGATCTAACTCTTGATAGCGCTCTAAGCCTTGCTGCTTGAGCTGCTTAATCTCATACGCTTGCTCTTCAACTAGACCACGTAGCGTACTAATTTCTTGCTGCATTTGTTGCAGCTGCATAAACAGCTGACCTTGTGCAGAGAGCGGTGCTTGCGCACCGCCCTGAGCTGAAGCTCCGTTAGCATCTCGGTAGCCTTGGTTACTGTTATAAGATCCCGATTGAGATCCCTCATAGACAGGTACTGCGGCGTGCACCAAGCCTGAGCTCAGTGCAATCACCATAGAAAGGTATCGAAGCTTCATCATAGTCATTACTTACGTAATTCTACGCGACGGTTTTGTGCCCAAGAGCTTTCGTTGCTACCAACCGCTACTGGACGCTCTTCACCGTAAGAAACGAGTTCTAACTGTGCAGGAGAAACGCCCTGTAATACTAAGTAACGCTGAACAGCTTTAGCACGACGCTCGCCGAGTGCCATGTTGTATTCACGAGTACCACGCTCATCGGTGTGGCCTTCTAATACTACACGCGCACCACTTTGTTGCAGGTCACGGCCGTGTACGTCAAGCGCGCGCATTGCTTCTGGTTTTAGGTCAGAGCTGTCGAACTCGAAGTAGAACGTAGTGATCGCACGTAATGCTGCTTCTTCAGCATTCATGCTGCCATCAACGGAACCCGCATCAGCGCCGTAGCCAGCGTTTGGATCGTAACCGTCCGTGCCCTGACCTTGACCGCTTGCGTCACCGCCTTTGGAAGAACAACCAACCGCTACCGCTAAAGCTAATGATAGCGCAGCAAATTTACCTAATTTTAGCATTTCCATTTTAAAGCTCCTGAGTGAACTTTTATGTTTACATTATGATTGTGTACATCATTTTATTTGAGGTAAGGAGACCATGATGGTTCGCGAACCTCTCCTTGCGCAGTTGGTAGAGATACTCGCACGCGTCCATTAATGGATGCAAGCATTAGTACTCCACGTCCTTGCTGGCGGGTTGCATAGATTACCATGCCACCATTCGGTGCAACAGTAGGCGACTCATCTAAACTCGTTTCAGACAAAATACGTAAATCACCACGAGTCAAGTCTTGTGCCGCCACCTTGAATACTTTATACCCTTCTTGACGATGAATCATGACCAAGGTCTTCTCATCCGCAGAAAGTTTAGGGTTAGCATTGTAATTTCCTACGAAAGTCACACGCTCTACCGCACCTGAACCCAAGTTCATTTTGTAAATCTGTGGTCGTCCTGCACGATCTGAAGTGAAGTAAATCGTTTGATTATCCTTACCCCAAAATGGTTCAGTATCAATGGCTGGGTGATTAGTTGCCCGTGTTAACTGGCGACTGGACATATTCATCACATAAATTTCGGGGTTACCGTCTTTTGATAATACAAAAGCAAGGCGGCTACCATCTGGTGACCAGGCCGGCGCGCCATTTAACCCTTCAAAATCAGTCACCTGTTCCCGGCGACCAGAATCAATATGCTGGACAAAAATACGTGGGCGTTTCTGCTCAAAAGAAACATAGGCAATACGGCTACCGTCTGGCGAAAATCTTGGTGACAGAATAGGCTCCCGTGATTGCAGCAAGGTTACAGCGCGCGCGCCATCGTAGTCAGAACGCTGCAGCGTGTAACGGGTATTGGTCTCAGAGAAGCGCTCTGCAGTTACATACAGTAAGCGAGTAGAGAAAGCTCCTTTTTGCCCGGTCAACTTTTCATAAGCACTATCCGAAATATGGTGCGCCATATCACGCAACTGCTCAATACTGCCACCCACGGTGCCTTGCGCCATCTGCTCTTGGCTGCTCACATTGAGCAAAGAGAACTGGGCCTGGTAACGCGAGCCATTCACTGCCACATTCCCCACCAGTACATACTGCGCACCAATAGCCTGCCAGTCACGAAACACAACTTCACCTGCAGTAGCTGGGCGACTAATCATATTCTGCGGAGCAATGGGTTCAAATAAGCCCGAGTTACGTAAGTCATTGGCGATAATACTCGCTAAATCCTCTGGCAAGCTGCTCGCACTACCACCAAAAGGCACCACAGCAATTGGTACTGCGCGATCATTACCACTGGAAATAACCAATGGATCAGCCGCATAGAGCACACTGCTGAGCAGCAGCAAAGTAGCTGAGATCAGATATTTTAAGGTTTTCACAATCCTAAATCCTCCGGTTTAAATACGGCACGACGTTTTCTATATAACTGATTAAAGGTAGCACGATCCAGTTTCTGCACTTCGGCTACGCGGCCCACCTTTCTGACCGCAGCCACTGCTGAGGCATCAAATGATGAGTCACCACTCGAACGCGTCACGGAAGCATTGGTGATGGTGCCATCAGGCATCATCTCAATGGTTACCTCAACTGACATTCCTTTACGCGCCGAAGGCGGACGAATCCACTGCTGACTGACTAACCGTACAATCAGATCATCAATTCCGCCTGCTACTTGGCTACCCGTAGTTGCTGCTTTAGTTTGTTGATAGCCCACCTCATCAGCTAGCAATTCAGCTAAAGCTGCAGCTTTTTTATCTTCTAAAGCTTTGGCTGCAGCTGCCTTTTTCTTTGCTTCTTCCGCTGCCTTCTTTTTCGCTGCTTCAGCATCGGCTTTCTTCTTTGCCTCTTCGGCGGCTTTTTTCTTGGCCGCTTCAGCCTCAGCTTTCTTCTTGGCTTCTTCTGCCGCCTTTTTCTTCGCAGCCTCAGCATCGGCTTTCTTTTTAGCCTCTTCTGCGGCTTTTTTCTTCGCTGCTTCAGCCTCAGCTTTTTTCGCCGCTTCTTCAGCCGCTTTTAATTTAGCGGCTTCAGCTTGTTTTAGCTGCTCTTGTTTTAACTTAGCCTCGGCTTTTTTTGCTTCTTCTGCTTTTTTCTGCTCAGCTGCTTTTTGCTCAGCTGCCTGTTTTGCTGCTTGCTGCTTAGCTTGCTCGGCTTTTTGTGCTGCTTCTGCCGCGGCTTTAGCCTCGGCTTGCTTTTGTCTTTCCGCCTCTTCAGCCTTTTTCTTTGCCGCCACTACCGCTTGCTGCTCAGCTTTACGCTGCTCCAGCTGCTCTGTTTCGTACTGCGGTGCTTGTGTTTTTTGCGTTTCACCCGCAATTTTCTGATTGGTTTGGGTAGTGGCTTGGCTTTGTGAATGCAACTGATACAACGTTGCTTTGATAATCGGTTGACTAGGCGGCAACTCCGGAGTTTTCGCAAAGCTGACAAACAAAAAAGCAAATAACAACGCATGCATCGTCACTGCTAGCAGCACCGGCCAAAATAATTTTTCTGACGGAGAACGCAACTCGTGCATTAGGGTGCCTCAGTAATTAGCCCAACATCTGTCACACCGGCTTGTTGTAAGCCACCCATCGCTGCCATCACGCTACCATAATCCACTGCTTTATCCGCGCGAACAAACACCTGCACCTTCTTACCTTGGGCGCTATTAGCAGCAATAATCGCCTGCGCAGCGGTGATCATCTGCTCCAGCGAAACGGCCTCATCTTGTACTGTATCGACATCTACTTCAGCACCGGTATTCCAGTAATAGGTTTTATCTGCTTTGATCGAGATAGTAAGCACTAGCGCATCGTTATCTTGGGGTAACACCTCACTGCTCACTTGCGGCAAATCAACTTTTACCCCTTGATTGAGCATTGGCGCAGTCACCATGAAAATAACCAACAGCACCAGCATCACGTCGATGTAAGGCACTACGTTCATTTCAGCAACGGGCTTACGTCTATTTCTAATTCTAGCCATTAAACTTACTCATCAACTGAAGAGTGTACTTTGCGATGCAAAATAGCCTGGAACTCATCGGCAAAAGTGTAATAACGAGCAATCAAGGTCTCAGCTTGCGCAGAGAATCGGTTATAAGCGACGACTGCTGGAATCGCGGCAAATAAACCAATCGCGGTAGCAATCAAGGCTTCGGCAATTCCAGGAGCAACAGTGGCTAAGGTGGCCTGCTGTACCTGCGCTAAACCACGGAACGAGTTCATAATTCCCCATACCGTACCAAACAAACCCACATAAGGACTGGTCGAGCCAACCGTTGCCAAAAACGGCAAACCACGCTCAAGCTTTTCTTCCTCACGGGAAATAGCCACTCGCATGGCTCGAGCGACACCTTCCATTACTGCATCAGGGTCTGTACCCGATTGCTGACGTAGACGCGAAAACTCTTTAAAACCGGCACGGAAAATTTGCTCAGCTCCTGAGTCAACATCAGGCTCGGCACTGGTTTGGCGATAGAGTTTCGCCAAATCAATTCCTGACCAAAAACGATCTTCAAAGGCAGTAAAGCTACTGCGCATAGCGCGCAATAAGTTAACCCGTTGAAAAATAAGCACCCAAGACACAATAGAGGCCAGCACCAAAATCAACATTACCAGCTGTACTAACAAGCTAGCATTGCTGATTAAGCTCCACATCGACATATGATCTACAGTATTTACACTAGCGTTCACGCTCTTTCTCCTGCACTTGAACGTCTATCGTACGCTTCAAAAGCATCGACTAAGGTTTTCGGGATAGCCCGCGGTTTAAAAGTATCAGCCTGCACACAAGCAACGATAAACTCACCTGCGCACAATAGCTGTTGGGTTGTCTGGCAAATAACTTGCTGCTTAAACACTAAGCTTGCGCGCTTGATCGCACTTACTGTAGCAGTGATTAAGAGTAAATCATCTAAACGTGCTGGCGCATGATAACGAGCGTTAGCGCTATGCACGACAAACAAACAGTTTTCTTTCGCTAATTGCGACTGCTTAAAGCCTAGGTCACGTAAAAACTCAGTCCGTGCCCGCTCCATAAACTTCAAGTAATTAACGTAGAAAACCACTCCGCCCGCATCTGTATCTTCGTAATAAACACGACTTTGCAGAGCAAAGGTGCCGGGCGCTGTTTGAAGTTGCATACTGTAAGAGTTCTCCTAGTGCTTGCCAATATGGTAGAGCAAATATATTTACGCTAAATCATCAACTGGGGTATCGGACAACTTGGAGGGCAGATTAATTCCAAAATGTTGATAAGCATGACGCGTTACCATCCGCCCACGCGGTGTACGCATAATATAGCCCTGCTGAATTAAGTAGGGTTCTAGCACATCTTCAATGGTGTGTCGCTCTTCACTAATCGCAGCGGCCAAGTTATCTAACCCGACCGGGCCACCATCAAAGCGTTCAATAATAGCTAACATTAAACGGCGGTCCTGATGATCAAAGCCCAACCGATCTACATCCAAAAGACTCAAAGCCTGATCAGCAGCAGCTTGGGTAATGCTACCAGTGCCACGCACTTCGGCAAAGTCACGCACTCGGCGCAATAAACGGTTAGCAATACGCGGCGTACCCCGTGCTCGGCGGGCAATTTCCAAGGCGCCCTCAGACTCAATCGGCAAGCCTAAAATACCGGCTGCACGAGTAACAATCTGTGTTAGATCAGCATGATTATAAAACTCTAAGCGCTGCACAATCCCAAATCTATCTCGCAGCGGATTGGTCAACATTCCCGCTCGAGTGGTTGCGCCGACCAAAGTAAAAGGCGGCAAATCAAGCTTAATCGAGCGTGCAGCAGGCCCTTCGCCAATCATAATATCCAGCTGAAAGTCTTCCATAGCGGGATACAGCACTTCTTCCACTACCGGTGGCAAACGATGAATCTCATCAATAAACAGCACGTCGCCTTCTTCTAAATTTGTTAGCAAAGCGGCCAAGTCTCCGGCACGCTCTAGCACCGGCCCTGACGTACTGGTTAAGGAAACGCCCATTTCTTGAGCAATAATATTGGCTAAGGTAGTTTTACCTAAACCGGGCGGACCAAAGATTAATGTATGATCAAGCGCTTCTTGCCGCTGCCGCGCAGCCTGGATAAATAACTCCATTTGCTCACGCACCACCGGCTGCCCGATATAATCAGCTAAGGAGTGAGGGCGAATCGCGCGATCAATCTGCTCCTCACGCTCTTTAGGAGTCGCTGCGATTAAACGATCAGCTTCTATCATGCATCACCTATGTATTACGCCATGCCTTTTAAGGCTAATCGAATTAATTGCTCACTGCTGAGCTCTGAATCTTTAATTGCAGCAACGGCTTTACTGGCTTCTTGCTCTTTAAAACCTAAGCTCACCAGCGCACTGATCGCATCTTGTTTTGCATCGGGCGCAAAGTCGATCGCAACATCACTCACCAGCGCGCCCATACGGGAACTAGTCTGCCAGGCCTTAAAGCGATCTTTGAGTTCGACCAATAAACGCTCAGCCGTTTTTTTACCCACCCCAGGCACCTTCATTAAGCGCTTAATATCTTCGGCTTGCACACAGGCAATCATCTCGTCCACTTCTAGACTCGACATTAACGCCAAGGCCAGTTTAGGCCCAACCCCATTGAGGCGAATGAGTTCACGAAAAAAATCTCGGGACTGCAGATCAATAAAACCATACAGCAACTGCGCATCTTCTCGTACCACTAGGTGCGTATGCAGGGTGGTATTGTCACCTAGCGCTGGCAACTGATACAGGGTGGTCATCGGCACTTCTAGCTCATAACCCACCCCATTAACGTCTAATAAAATATGCGGCGGCTGTTTTTCCGCCAGTACTCCACGTAATCGACCCAGCATCTGGACTCCTGACTAATAACGTAAACGGCCAGCCCGGCGCTTAGCGCTGGCTAACCCATGGGGGGTTAAAGTTTGACGGTGATGGGCATGACACAGGGCCACAGCCAAAGCATCAGAAGCATCAATTTGCGGCTTTTTGGTTAACTTAAGCAAATGCATCACCATCATCAACACCTGCTCTTTGGCCGCTCGGCCACTGCCAGCTACGGCGGATTTAACTTGGGTGGCACTGTACTCACTGACCGGCAACCCTGACTGCGCAGCGGCCACAATCGCCACGCCACGCGCTTGCCCAAGCTTGAGCGCAGAGTCGGGATTTTTTGCCATAAACACTTGCTCAATCCCCACCAACTCGGGCTGATACAACTCAATCACTTGGCTAATACCAAGATAAACCGCTTTCAGTCGTTCAGACAGTTCGCCACTGCCGGTTCGAATACAACCTGAAGCAATGTACTCGCAGGTTTTACCCGTATCACGAATTACCCCATAACCGGTAATGCGTGAACCTGGATCGATCCCTAAAATTAATGTCATTGCTTTACTCAAAAACAAAACCTCCAGTCTATGCCAAGATAGCGCTGGAGGTTAGGTATTTACTGCTGATGACCCTTTAGTAAAGACTTATAACTGCGCCATCACTTCATCGGGAATTTCAGCATTGGAATACACGTTTTGCACATCATCTAAGTCTTCTAGGGCGTCAATTAAGCGCATAATTTGCTGCGCGCCCTCTAAGTCTAACTCAGCCTGAGTGCTTGGAATCATAGTAACTTCAGCTTCTTCAGCCACATAACCTGCGGCCTTTAGCGCTTCATTAACCGCAATAAAGTCTGCAAAAGCAGTGAGTACATCAACCGAACCATCATCATTGATCAGCACATCATCAGCGCCAGCCTCAAGTGCGGCGTCCATAATGGCTTCTTCATCAATGCCGGGAGCAAAGCAGATCTGGCCCTTACGCTCAAATAAGTAAGCCACTGATCCATCAGTACCTAAATTGCCACCATTTTTGTTAAACGCATGGCGCACTTCAGCTGCGGTGCGGTTACGGTTATCGGTCATCGCCTCAAGCATAATTGCGACGCCATTAGGACCGTAACCCTCGTAAATTAACTCTTCAACGTTTTCCCCATCATTGGCACCTACCCCACGGGCAATCGCACGATCGATGGTGTCACGCGACATATTGGCACCTAAGGCTTTATCTACGGCTAAACGTAATCGCGGGTTATCGTCAGGTACTCCGCCACCTTGCTTAGCCGCAACTGTGAGTTCGCGGATAAGTTTGGTAAAAATCTTACCGCGCTTAGCATCTTGGCGTTCCTTGCGATGCTTAATATTCGCCCATTTGGAATGACCTGCCATATAAAATCCTGTGTTATTGATCTGCGATTACAAAACATAGCCCAGTGCCACCCGCCATCAGGCAGCACTGGGTATTACCTCTTACTCTACTTTAGCTTGCTCACGTAAACGAATATGCAATTCACGCAAGGCTTTGCTATCTACTTCACCAGGCGCCTGAGTCATTACACAAGCCGCGCTTTGGGTTTTCGGGAAAGCAATCACTTCACGGATTGAGTTAGCGCCTGTCATCAGCATAACTAAACGATCCAAACCGAAAGCTAAGCCACCGTGCGGTGGGGCACCGTATTTAAGTGCATCCAGCAAGAAGCCGAACTTCTCGCGCTGCTCTTCTTCACTGATACCCAAAATCTCAAATACTGTCTGCTGCATTTTACGGTCATGGATACGAATTGAACCACCACCCAACTCAGTGCCATTGAGCACCATGTCATAAGCACGAGATAATGCAGTTTGCGGAGCAGCTTTTAGCTCCTCTGGGCTGCATTTAGGAGAAGTGAATGGGTGGTGAATCGCGGTCAGCGAACCATCGTCACTCTCTTCAAACATCGGGAAGTCAACCACCCACATCGGCGCCCACTGACAGGTAAGCAGCTCAAGATCATGGCCTAGACGAATCCGTAAAGCACCCAGCGCGTCGTTAACTACGCTAGCCTTATCCGCACCAAAGAACACGATATCCCCATCAACAGCACCCACTCGATCAAGAATGGTATTGAGGTTAGCTTCCGGAATAAATTTCACAATCGGTGATTGCAAGCCTTCAACGCCCAATGCTCGCTCATTAACCTTAATGTAAGCCAAGCCTTTTGCACCATAGTTGCCGACAAATTTGGTGTAGTCATCAATTTGCTTGCGCGGCATGCTGCCAGCACCAGGCACGCGCAGCGCAGCTACTCGTCCTTTAACATCATTTGCTGGACCACTGAACACTTTAAAGTCAACATCGGTTAGCTGATCAGCAACATCAACCAGTTCTAACGGAATTCGTAAATCTGGCTTATCCGAACCAAAGCGGCGCATTGCTTCTGAGTAAGGCATATGAGGGAACTCGCCAAACTCTACATTCAATACTTCTTTGAATAAATTACGCACCATGGTCTCAGTAATCGCCATGATGTCATCTTCATCCATAAAGCTGGTTTCCATATCAATCTGGGTAAACTCAGGCTGACGGTCGGCACGCAAGTCTTCATCGCGGAAACATTTGGCAATTTGATAGTAGCGATCAAAACCTGCCACCATTAACAACTGCTTAAATAGCTGCGGTGACTGCGGTAGGGCAAAGAAACTTCCGGCATGGGTGCGGCTAGGCACTAGATAGTCACGGGCACCTTCAGGGGTGGCACGGGTCAAAATTGGGGTTTCAACATCTAAAAAGCCATTATCATCTAAGTAGCGACGAATACTGCTGGTGATCCGTGAGCGCAACTTCAATTTCTCGGCCATTTCTGGACGACGCAAATCAATAAAACGGTAGCGCAAGCGAGTTTCCTCACCTACCTCTGAGTGCTCATCCAATGGAAAAGGCGGGGTATCTGCTTGATTGAGTACTTCTAACGCACTGGCATCTACTTCAATTTCACCGCTGGCCATGTTCGGGTTAACCGCACCCTCTGGACGCAAACGCACAGTACCTGTGACCTTAACCACATATTCACTACGTACGCGGTCAGCTTTGTTGAATACGTCTTCGTGTTCAGGCGCAAACACCACTTGGGCAATTCCTTCACGGTCACGAATATCTAAGAAAATGACACCACCGTGGTCACGGCGACGATGTACCCAACCGCATAAGGTAACTTCCTGACCATCCAAACTTGCATTTAACTGGCCGCAATAGTGACTGCGCATCATGATGTTGTGTATCCCGATTCAATTCGATAAATGTAAATAGCTGTTCAAGCAGCCATTAAGAAATGCGGCTAATTATATCCATTAGCCATTGCTACGACTAGCGCTGTTAAGTAAACCTTGCCCAGCAAGCCACAATCGCCTTTGGGTTTAGCATTAATCCTGAAAAGTGATTTATTGATCTAAACCAGCGTCTATTGACTGCAAGCAACAGCTAACCTAGTAATGAAATGCACTTATCCTACCTTGAATACGTAGTTTTTGCTTAGTTTCGCTGCGTCATTACTAAAGTGCTAAGCAACTGCTATTTGAGTAGCAGGCGTGTTTGCTGTTAAATACGGGCAGGCTGATTGATTCAGGTGGCACAGCCTTCTAAATCGCGATAAATAAGCTTCACCTAGCTCACTTTTTAATCTTTAACTCACGTAACTTAAATTATTATTTTAAAGAGTCTTCCTATGCTTAAACTCCTTCACTTAATTACAGGTGCACTGGCCTTAGTTTTGGCGCTTTGTGGCGTACAGTTCCTGTCTAACCATAGCCATACCGCACTGTTACTGGCGACCTTTGGCCTTATCCACTTAATCCTTGCTCCCATTGTGCCGAACTGGGCACGGGGTAAACGTCGCTCGGGGCAATTGCTCACCTCGGCCCTTATGGTGGCTGCTACTGCACTCTTAGCCTTTGCAATGTTTACCAAGCCCGATGCTACTTCTGCCCAAGCTCTAGCCTCCACTAGCTTTAGCTTATTGCTCTTAGCTACGGTGCTGCACTTAATGTTAAACCTGCGCAAAGTAGTGCGTAAAGCCAGCCCTCTATCACAAGACTTAACGGATCGTGAAACCGGTACGGTTAAATGGTTTAACACCTCTAAAGGTTTTGGGTTTATCTCCCGCGATCAAGGAGATGACATTTTTGTCCATTTCCGAGCAATTCGTGGTGAAGGACACCGCGTTTTAGTTGAAGGTCAGCGTGTCGAATATACCGTGATGGAACGCGAAAAAGGTCTACAAGCCGAAGACGTGATCGCCGCACTACCTGAGGATGGGCGCTAATTGCTCGCCTAATTTCTACTTCAAAGCAGCGTGCGACAGAATGTCGCACGCTGCTTTGAAGCCCTGCTAAAATTCAATAAAACAACAATAAAAACAATTGCTTAGAGCATCCCTTAAGCCCTACTTACGCACTTTAGCAGTACTCCACTGCAGCCTGTCTAGTAATTTTTTTTGCGCATTATTTTCATTTTAGGATAGTTTACTTGCGCTAAATCTGGCGAATAACAAAGAAAAACAATGTAAAAACGCGCCAGTCACAAAAGTTTGCGCTAAAGTATTCTGCTTTTGCACGGTATTTACCCAAGTCAGTGAGTAAAGATTCTATTTGCTGTAAATTTTTAATTAATGCTTAAGGTTCAACCATGTCACAACAATCAACGCAGCACCTGCCCTCCTACCTTGATGAAAATAATCCGGGTCCTTGGGGCATTTTTTTAGAACAAGTTGATCGCGTAACGCCTTACTTGGGCGAGCTTTCCAAGTGGGTTGACACCCTCAAGCGTCCTGAGCGCATTTTAATGGTGGATATTCCCGTCCGTCGCGATGATGGTAGCGTGGTTCATATTGAAGGCTACCGGGTCCAGCACAACTTAATTTTAGGTCCAGGTAAAGGTGGCGTGCGCTACCACCAAGACGTCACCCTCTCTGAGGTGATGGCGCTTTCTGCCTGGATGTCAGTCAAAAACGCGGTGGTTGGCTTACCCTATGGCGGCGCTAAAGGCGGTTTGCGTTTTGATCCCCGCAACTTCTCACAAACTGAGATTGAGCGAATTACTCGCCGCTACATTAGCGAAATCAGCCCAATTATTGGCACTGATAAAGATATCCCAGGTCCTGACGTCAACACCAATGCCAAAACCATGGCATGGATGATGGATACCTATGCCATGAAAAACGGTGCCACCGCACCAGGCATCGTCACCGGCAAGCCTATCTCTTTAGGTGGTAGTTTAGGCCGAGTTGAAGCAACCGGTCGCGGTGTATTTATTACCGGTATGGCAGCCGCCAAAGATGCCGGTATTGCTATTGAAGACGCCCGTATCAGCATCCAAGGCTTTGGTAACGTCGGCGGTACTGCTGGTCGTTTGTTTGCTGAAGTAGGGGCTAAAGTGGTCGCGGTACAAGACCACACTGGCAACATTCACAATAGCCAAGGTATCGATACCGCAGCGCTCACTGACTACGTGCAAAAGCATGGCGGTGTTGGTGGTTTCCCAGGCGCAGAAGCTATTAGTGCAGACGCCTTCTGGGCGGTAGAAAATGAAATTCTGATTCCTGCCGCTTTAGAAGGTCAGATTCATAAAGGCAACGCGCCAAGCATCAACAGTAAAATTATTGTAGAAGGTGCTAACGGCCCAACCACCCCTGAAGCTGACGATATTTTAAGCCAAAAAGGCATCATTATCGTACCTGACGTCCTAGCTAATGCTGGCGGTGTGACAGTGAGTTACTTTGAGTGGGTACAAAACTCATCGAGCTTCTACTGGACCGTTGAAGAGGTCAATGCGCGCCTAGAGAAAATCATGAGCACCGCTTATGAAACCGTCTCGAACACAGCCAAACAGCACCAAGTCACGCTACGTACTGCGGCCTTCATTACCGCCTGTACCCGTATTTTAGAGGCCCGTGAATTACGCGGCTTATTCCCTTAAGCCAAGCTGTATAACTTAGCAGCCCCGTCAGCAGTGCACTGTTGTCGGGGCTTTTTAATCGAGTCTGTATGTACGAATCTAAATTTCAGCCTTTACTGCCACGCTGGCATTTTGTGCAGCGATTACTACAGCACCTGCTCATCGCCCTGTTGATTATTGCCCTGACTCTATTACTGGGCACCTTAGGTCATTATTATTTTGAGGACATGAGCTGGCATGATGCGTTTTTTAACGCCGCCTATGTATTTAGTGGTTTAAGTTACCTCACGCCACCCAACAGCTTAAGTGGCAAGCTATTTTTAGTCGTTTACTCAATCTATGTACAGCTGATTATTTTGGCTCTACTGGGGGTTTTAAGTGCCCCTGTGATTCATCGGGTACTGCATCGCCTACACCTTGACAGCGACTAAGCGAGCAGCAGACACTCACAAATAATTATAGTTCGCCTAGATTTCAGGCTATACTCACACGTTTTTCTATTCGCCGATTTTATTTAGGGGTCCCGCCGCTATTATGGATAAGACCTATCAGCCGCACGCTATTGAAAGCCACTGGTACCAAATTTGGGAGCAAAACAATTATTTTGCTCCCCAAGGTTCAGGTAAGCCTTACACCATTATGATTCCGCCGCCGAACGTAACAGGCAGCTTACACATGGGTCATGGGTTTAATAACGCGATCATGGATGCGCTTATTCGTTTCCGTCGTATGCAGGGCCGCAATACCCTCTGGCAACCTGGCACCGACCACGCCGGAATTGCCACACAAATGGTGGTTGAGCGCCAACTGGCAGCGCAGGGCCAAGATCGCCATGACTTAGGCCGTGAAGCCTTCCTTGACAAAGTATGGGAGTGGAAAGAGCAGTCAGGTGGCACTATCACTCGACAAATTCGCCGCTTAGGTAGCTCTGTCGACTGGTCCCGTGAGCGCTTTACTATGGATGACGGCTTATCAACTGCGGTTAAAGAGGCCTTTGTTCGTCTGCATGAAGATGGTCTGATCTACCGCGGTAAGCGTTTAGTCAACTGGGACCCTAAATTCCATACGGCAATTTCTGACCTAGAAGTAGAAAATCATGACGAAAAAGGACACCTATGGAATTTGCGCTACCCCTTAGCCGATGGTGAAAAAACCGCTGAAGGGAAAGATTACTTAGTGGTTGCTACCACTCGTCCCGAAACCTTATTAGGCGACAGTGCAGTAGCCGTTCACCCAGAAGATGAACGCTATAAAGCATTAATTGGTAAGTATGTTGAACTGCCTTTAGTTGGCCGACGCATTCCAATTGTTGGCGATGATTACTGTGACCCTGAGTTTGGTACCGGTTGCGTTAAAATCACGCCAGCCCACGACTTCAATGACTATGAAGTGGGCAAGCGTCATCAGTTACCGCTGATCAACGTACTAGATAAAAATGCGGCTATTTTAGCCACAGCGCAGATTTTCAATACTGACGGCAGCGTCAATGAACAGCTAGATAATCAACTGCCTGCAGAATTTGCAGGGCTAGATCGCTTTGAAGCACGCAAGAAAATCGTGGCCGCAATGGATGCTGCTGGGCTACTGCAAAGTATTGACGAACATGCACTTAAAACGCCCCGTGGTGACCGCTCCGGTGATGTGATTGAGCCTTGGTTAACCGACCAGTGGTATGTCTCAACCAAACCTTTAGCCGAGCCTGCAATTGCTGCGGTTGAAGACGGTCGTGTGCAGTTTGTCCCAAAACAGTACGAAAATATGTATTTCAGCTGGATGCGTGACATTCAAGACTGGTGCATCAGCCGTCAGCTGTGGTGGGGCCACCGAATTCCGGCGTGGTATGACGAGGCAGGCAATGTCTACGTTGGCCGAGATGAAGCAGAAGTACGAGCCAAACATAACCTAGGCGATATTACCTTACGCCAAGACGAAGACGTGCTGGATACTTGGTTCAGCTCAGGCTTATGGACATTCTCCACCCTTGGTTGGCCTGAACCAACAGAATTTTTGAAAACTTTCCACCCGACCGATGTGTTGGTGACTGGATTTGACATCATCTTCTTCTGGGTTGCACGCATGATGATGCTCACCATGCATCTGATTAAAAACGAAGATGGCAGCCCACAAATTCCGTTCAAAACGGTCTATGTACATGGTTTAGTACGGGATGGCCAAGGCCATAAAATGTCCAAATCCAAAGGTAACGTATTGGATCCGCTGGACATTATTGACGGCATTGATCTTGAAACCCTGGTTGAAAAACGCACCAGCGGGATGATGCAGCCCAAACTAGCCCAGCAAATTGAAAAACAAACCCGTGCCGAGTTTGCTGACGGCATTGCCAGTTACGGCACTGATGCCCTGCGCTTTACCTTCTGCTCGCTTGCCTCCACTGGCCGTGACGTGAAGTTTGATATGGGCCGGGTCGAAGGCTACCGTAACTTCTGCAACAAAATCTGGAATGCTGCCCGCTATGTGATGATGCAGTGCGAGGATCAAGATTGTGGCGTGCAAGGTGAAGCCGTCGAGCTAACCACTGCCGATCGCTGGATTCTCTCTGAGCTGCAAAAAACCAGCACCGAGGTAACGCGCCAGCTTGAGCAGTTCCGCTTTGACCTTGCAACCCAAGCGGTATACGAATTTGTTTGGAACCAGTACTGTGACTGGTACTTAGAGCTATCCAAACCAGTACTCTGGGACAAAACTGCGCCATTAGAGCGTACCCGTGGCACCCGCCGCACACTGGTACAAGTGCTAGAAAGTATTTTGCGTTTAGCGCACCCCTTTATGCCTTTTATCACTGAAGAGATCTGGCAGCGTATTGCGCCGATGGCTGGTAAACAAGGCGCCACCATTATGCTGCAACCATTTCCTGAGGCTGAACCTGCCTTAATTGATGAAGCAGCTAGCGCCAGTATTGAGTGGCTTAAAGCCGTGATGCTGGGTCTGCGCAATATTCGCGCTGAAATGAATATTGGTCCAGGCAAGCCGCTACCAGTACTGCTAGCTAAAGCATCAGCTGCTGATTTAGCACACTTAGAGCAAAACCGTACCACACTGATTAAGTTAGCTAAGCTCGACAGTATTACCCTCCTTGTGGATGAGCAAGAAGCCCCGATGGCAGCCACCGCACTGGTGGGTGATCTGCAAGTATTGGTGCCAATGGCAGGCTTAATTGACACCCAAGCTGAACTGGCCCGCTTAGATAAAGAAATTCAGCGGCTTGAAGGCGAAATTAAACGCGTCTCAGGCAAACTGTCTAACCAAGGATTCGTCGCTAAGGCACCAGCCGAAGTGATTGAAAAAGAGCGAGCTAAGCAAACAGAGTTTGAGCATGCGTTAGCGCAGCTAGCCGAGCAACGTCAACGGATTGCTAGCCTGTAACGGTAGCACCTGGAATAAGGATCAGGCCACGGCCTGTTAGGAGATTACACGTGATTACATTTTCTAAAAAAGCGTTACTGTCACTCAGCGCGTTAACCTTAGCCATGAGCGCCTCATTTAGCAGTGTCGCCGCTGATGTTAAATCAGTAGCCACCACCGCTATTGTAGAGCACCCAGCACTTGACTCAGTGCGTGACGGTGTACTGGATGCCCTTAAAGAAGCCGGTTACAGCGAAGGTAAAAATCTTAAGTGGCAATACCAAAGCGCCCAAGGCAATACTGGTACTGCAGCACAAATTGCTCGTAAATTTATCGGCGATAAGCCAGATGCTATCGTGGCGATTGGTACCCCTTCAGCGCAAGCTGCAGTTGCTGGCACTAAGAATATTCCAATTGTATTTTCTGCCGTGACTGATCCCGTACAAGGTCAGCTGACCCCCAGTTGGGAAGCCTCAGGTACTAACGTCACTGGCGCCTCAGACGTATTAGAGCTGGATAAGCAAGTTGATCTAATTTTACAAGTTGTACCTCACGCGAAAAAAGTGGGCATTGTGTATAACCCAGGTGAGGCCAACTCAGTGGTGGTTGTGGATAAACTCCGTGACTTACTGCCCAAGCGCGATATGCAACTGGTAGAAGCTGCAGCACCCCGCTCAGTGGATGTGAGCTCAGCCGCCCGCAGTTTAGTTGGCAAGGTTGATGTGATCTACAGCAGCACCGACAATAACGTCGTGTCTGCCTATGAAGCGCTAGCTAAAGTTGGTAACGACACCAAAACGCCAATTATCGCCTCAGATACTGATAGCGTGAAGCGTGGTGCCATTGCAGCCCTAGGCGTTGACTACCGCGAACTCGGCCAACAAACTGGTCGCATCGTGGTACGCATTCTTAATGGCGAAAAACCAGGTGATATTAAGCCTGAAACCAGCGAGAATTTACTGCTCTTACTCAACCCAGCGGCAGCTAAGAAGCAAGGTGTAACCCTATCCCAAGAGTTACTCGATAGCGCCAGCGAAATCGTACAGTAAGCGTTACTCAACCGCGCCAGTTAGCCCCGGCTAATTGGCGCATTCTTTTATCACCCTGGTCCACACGTTCATGTCTTTGTTTTCAATGTTTGGCGCGCTAGAAATCGGCCTGATTTTTAGCTTGGTCGCACTAGGTGTCTTTATTTCTTTCCGTTTACTACGGTTTCCTGATTTAACCGTTGACGGTAGTTTTCCCTTAGGTGGCGCAGTAGGGGCCGTGGCTATTGCCAGTGGCATGGATCCTTTTTTAGCCACACTGTTAGCGGCTTTAGCAGGTGCAGGAGCCGGTGTGATTACCGCACTGCTTAACGTGCACCTTAAAATTATGGACTTGCTGGCCAGTATTTTAATGATGATTGCGCTGTACTCAATTAACTTGCGCATCATGGGTCGCCCTAACGTTCCACTGATTATGGAACCAACGGTCTTTAGTATTTTACAGCCCGAGTGGCTGGCCGATTACATCGCCCGTCCATTAATTCTGATTGTGATTGTGGTACTGGCCAAACTCGGCCTAGATGCCTACTTTTCCACCAAGCAAGGCTTAGCCATTCGTGCTACCGGTGCTAACCCGCGGATGGCCCGCGCCCAGGGAGTCAATACCGGCGCTATGGTAATTCTAGGGATGGCGGTATCGAATGCTTTAGTTGCTCTGGCCGGCGCGTTGTTTGCGCAAACTCAAGGTGGGGCTGATATCTCGATGGGGATTGGTACTATTGTGATTGGTCTGGCCGCAGTAATTGTCGGTGAAAGCATTTTGCCCTCGCGCCGCTTGTTCTATACCACACTGGCTGTGGTGCTAGGTGCTATTGTGTATCGCTTCTTTATCGCGCTAGCACTCAACAGCGACTTTATTGGCTTACAAGCCCAAGACCTAAACCTAGTCACCGCGCTATTAGTGACGGTAGCTTTAGTGATTCCGCTATTAAAGCAGCGTTTATCGAGACCCAAAGGCTAATCCCATGTTAAGTGCACAGAATCTAAAAGTGACCTTTAACCCAGGCACCCCGATTGAAACCAAAGCCTTGCAAGGATTATCCCTTGATATCCCGACTGGGCAATTTGTCACGGTCATCGGTACCAATGGTGCAGGGAAATCCACTTTCTTAAATGCCGTCTCCGGTGATTTAAGTGTCGATACCGGCACCATCTTGATTGATGATAAAGACGTCACTAAGCAATCGGTCTGGACCCGAGCCAAACAAGTGGCGCGGGTCTTCCAAGACCCTATGGCCGGTACCTGCGAAGACCTAACCATCGAAGAAAATATGGCCCTTGCCCAACAACGTGGTAAATGCCGTGGACTTAGCTGGGCGGTTAAGCGCTCTATGCGCGAAGGCTTTCGTGAGCATCTGGCTAAATTAGGTCTGGGATTAGAAAATCGCTTAACCGACCGCATCGGCCTGCTCTCAGGTGGCCAGCGTCAAGCTGTCAGCCTATTAATGGCCGCACTGCAACCTTCACGTATTTTGTTACTCGATGAGCATACGGCGGCCCTTGATCCACGCACCGCAGAGTTTGTTCTGGAGCTAACCCAACGCATTGTCGAAGAAAAACAGCTAACCACCATGATGGTGACTCACAGTATGCGCCAAGCCTTAGATGTGGGAGATCGCACGGTGATGTTGCACCAAGGTCAGGTGGTGTTAGATGTATCAGGTGAAGAGCGCAAAGGCTTAGATGTGCCTGATCTGCTGCAGATGTTTGAAAAGGTGCGCGGTGAAAAAGTCTCTGACGACGCTTTACTGCTTAGTTAAGCAGCGCTTTACCTCTTCTCAACAACAGCGCTTTTTTAGCGCTGTTGTCGTTTTAGCCCTGCCATGAGATAGCCTTCAATGAATCCTCAACTCTTGATCGTATTAGCCTTACTGGCTTTGGCCATTGTGTTGTTTATCCGCAATAAGCCTGCAATGGATGTGGTCGCGCTGTTAATGCTGGTGGCCTTACCTCTGACCGGCATATTGAGCCTTGAGGAAGCCTTGGCCGGCTTTAGCGATCCTAGCGTGATTGTCATTGCTGCACTCTTTGTTATTGGTGCCGGTTTAGTGCGCACCGGGGTTGCCTATCAGCTAGGTGAATGGCTGATGCGCCATGCAGGAGAGAGCGAAACCCGATTAATTATTTTATTAATGCTCGCCGTGGCGGCATTGGGCTCGATTATGAGTTCAACTGGGGTCGTGGCTATCTTTATCCCTATTGTGTTAAGCATCGCGGCCAAACTTAAGATTTCCACCAGTCGTTTAATGATGCCGCTAAGCTTTGCCGGCTTGATCAGCGGCATGCTGACCTTAGTAGCAACGCCACCGAACATGGTAGTCCACAGTGAGTTAGTCCGTAGTGGCTTAACAGGTTTTAGTTTTTTTGCTTTTGCTCCCATTGGCTTAACCGTATTACTGGTCGGCATTGGTTATATGTTAGTAGTGCGCGGCTGGTTAACTCCACGCTCGGCAACCATCGATAACAGCGAATCACGGCATGGCTTGGCCGATTTAATTAAAGAGTATCGCCTACCTGAACGTGAACGACGACTTAAAGTCCTTCCCCACTCACCACTTACAGGGCAGCTACTCAATGAGTTACAGCTGCGTAAACAATACGGGATTAATGTGATTGGCGTTGAGCGTCAACAACGCTTTCGTAGCGTTCTCCTTGGCGCTACTGGCAGCACAGAAATCCGCGCCGATGATATTCTCTTAGTTGACCTGGCCAGTCCCACCATTGGCTTACAGGGTATTTATTACGAGCTGGGATTAGAGCCTCAAGCCAGGGTCAAAAGTTATTTTGTTACTCACCAGCGTGAACTAGGGTTAGCAGAGGTCATGCTACCGCCTGGCACTTCCTTGGCAGGCAAAACGATTCAGCAATTGGCGTTTCGCAGCACGAAAAAACTTAATGTGATTGGTCTGCGACGTAACCAACAAGCACTCAGCGGCTTACTGGTAGATGAACAATTAAAAGCGGGGGATATTTTATTGGTGGCAGGTAAATGGGTTGATATCCGCCGCTTGCAAAACCAGCAGCGTGATCTATTAGTCCTCACGTTACCGGCGGAAGTCGATGATGTGGCACCGGCTATCAGTCAGGCCCCTTATGCTCTGCTGAGTTTAGCAGTGATGATTGGCTTAATGGTCAGCGGTCTTGTACCCAATGTGCTCGCCGCGCTAATAGGCTGCTTGCTAATGGGCTTATTTCGTTGCATTGATTTAGCCAGCGCCTATAAAAGCATTCATTGGCCAAGTTTGGTATTGATTGTTGGCATGTTGCCCTTTGCCGCGGCCCTACAAAAAACCGGCGGAGTTGATTTAGCCGTGCACGCTTTGCTCAGTATTATGGGCGAAGCGGCGCCGCGGGTGATTTTAGCCAGTTTGTTTTTAGCCACCGCGGTCATTGGCTTGTTTATTTCTAATACCGCCACCGCGGTACTCATGGCGCCAATTGCCATTGCTAGCGCCCAAGCCTTAGGTGCATCACCCTACCCCTTTGCCATGACAGTAGCGGTGGCCGCTTCCGCAGCCTTTATGACGCCGATTTCCTCACCCGTGAATACCTTAGTCCTAGGGCCAGGTAATTATCGGTTTGCGGACTTTGTCCGCGTTGGAGTCCCTTTTACCTTACTGGTGATGCTGGTCAGCGTGATTTTAATTCCTTGGCTGTTTCCACTCTAAGCCTGTGCTAGGGGGGACTTAAGAAACATTCGCCGCTGCACAGTTGGCTGAAAACTCCAGGCAATAAAACGACTAATTTTTTGCCCTTGGCTCATATTAAGCACTTTAATTTCCACTACACCGGATAGTTTTTCTAACTCGCGTTTGGCTTGGCGCACATTATCTTGCTTGGATAATAAGCTAGTAAACCAAGCTACTTGTTGCCCATAACGCTGGCTTTCTCGCACCATGCGCCGAATAAAAGCCACTTCACCACCAGGACACCACAACTCATTACTTTGTCCACCAAAGTTAAGGGTGGGTAATTGCCGCTCTGGCGCTTGCTTGCCTAAGTTCTTCCACTTCCGCCGACTGCCACTGGCCGCCTCTGCCGCTGAGCTATGAAAGGGTGGATTACACAGCGTCAACGCAAAACGCTCATCCGCTTGAATCACCCCAGTAAATAACTGTTTGGGATCCGTTTGTAAGCGTAGCTCAATGGCTGCCTGCAGCTGATTTTGCTGCACAATGTACTGCGCCGAAGCCAAGGCTTGACGATCAATATCCGCCCCCACCATGCGCCAGCCATAATCCAAGTGCCCAAGTAAGGGATAAATACAATTTGCTCCGGTCCCAATATCCAGCACTTTACAGCCTTGTTGAGCCGTGAGTGCAATGCCATCTTCGACCATTAAATCAGCCAAGTTATGCACATAATCACCGCGCCCAGGCACCGGTGGGCACAGATAATTAGGCGGAATATCCCAATAGGTTAATCCGTATAACTGCTTAAGTAACGCGCGATTGAACACCCGCACGGCTTGTGGATCAGCAAAATTAATGCTGGGTTTGCCATAGGGGTTAGTCAACATAAACTGGGCTAATGCCGGCTCGGCCTGAATCAGCTGTGGAAAATTATAACGCCCTTGTTGCCGATTACGCGGATGTAGCTGACTCATAATGCCTTGCTTTCCTTAGCCACTAATCTAGCTGTCCACTAAACACATCATCGAGCTCTGGCTCGCCCGGAATACTGTGCTCTTCATTGGCCCACGCGCCAAAATCGATCAGCTTGCAACGCTCGCTACAAAAAGGGCGATAGATGTTTTCAGCAGTCCAAGCGACGCTTTCACCACAATGAGGACACTCTACTTGGGTCACCTTAGTCATACGGTTTCTCCACTACTTAACGCTAAATACTGTTGATGTAACTGCTGCACTTGCTGCCGAATATGGGTTAGGTCTTGATCATTCACTAGCACATCATCGGCCTGTTCTAAACGCTGTAAACGCGAGAGCTGGGCCTGTAAAATTGCCCGCACTTGCGCTTCGGATACCCCATCACGCTGCATGGTGCGACTGATTTGTAACGCCTCTGGCACATCAATCACCAAGACCCGCTGACAAAGCTGGGTTTGCTGTGTCTCAATCAATAACGGCGAGACTAAAATCGCATAGGGCGATGTCGCTGTGGCTAAGTTAGCCACAATGCGCTGACGAATAATCGGATGCAATAATTGTTCTAGCCATTGGCGCTGTTCAGGTTGCTGAAAAATTATCGCCCGTAATGCTGCACGATCTAATTGCCCATCAGGCTGAATGACCGAAGGCCCAAAGTGTTGAGCTATCGCCACCAAGGCTGGCTCGCCTGGTTCTACCACCCAGCGTGCGGCATCATCGGCATCCACAGTGTGAACGCCAAGCTCTACAAAACAACTGGCAACCGCCGTTTTACCACTGCCAATACCACCGGTTAAACCGACAATCCAAGGTTTGTGCATACTGACCTTACCCTTAAGTTAAAGCTGTATAACTCACAGTCAACTGCTAGACTGCGCGCCTCTTGTTCCTGACTTTTGTGACTGATTTTTTGGCAAGGTTTCTAAATTTTTTCGTTCTTCATTGCTTACCCCAAGCCTTATTGGTGGTTTAATTGCTAGCCCATTTAGCCTTAGCTGCGTGCAGGCTAACCCGCTAGAGCCTATCCCCAGCACACCGGCCTTAATTAAAGCCAGCGAGCCCCATGCCGACTACTTGAATAAACTGAAGTAACTGTATCTGACTCAAGATGAGCGTCAAGCTCTGCAACGGCACCTCAATGACCCACTGGCAGCACAAGCGCTACGCGCTGAATACCAACTCAACCCAAAAAACCGCAACAGTTTAACCTACTCGGTGAGCTATACCGACAGTGCCCAGCTGAACATTTGTCGCGAAAAACGTTACATAGCAACGGGGGCAATCCAAGTTAACACTGAAAAAATTGCCGTATTTGGCATTGATCCAGCTGTGACTTATTGCTTGCCTACAGCAACACTCTACTCAGCACCCTGCGTGACCCAGCCAGCGCCCAAGAAATTAACAACGCCTTATCGGCATTAATCCGCAGCTTACAAAAAACTAAAATCCAAACTAAAAAAATAGGGAAGCCTAGGCTTCCCTTCATTCGAACTTAGCTGCTTATTTTTTAAAAAATAAACGTTGTAGCTCAGCACCCGGATCTTGTGCGCGCATAAAAGCCTCACCGACTAAAAAGGCATACACCTCGTTAATCTCCATGAGCTCAACATCCGCACGATTTAAAATACCGCTCTCGGTAATCACTAATCGATCGGCTGGTACTCGCGGCAATAAATCCATAGTAGTCTCTAACGACACTTCAAAGGTATGCAAGTTGCGGTTATTAATCCCCACCAATGGTGTATCTAGCGTAGTGAGTACCCGTTCTAACTCATCGACATCGTGCACTTCCGCCAACACATCAAGTTCTAACTCTTTGGCGCAGGCAGCTAACTCACTCATTTGCTGATCCGACAAACAAGCGGCAATTAATAAAATGCAATCAGCACCAATCGCTCGAGCTTCTATCACCTGGTAAGGATCAACCATAAAATCCTTACGGATAACTGGCAATTCACAGGCATTACGTGCTTCTTGCAAATAACGATCTGCACCTTGGAAGAAATCAATATCGGTCAACACAGATAAACAGGTCGCGCCACCTTGCTGATAGCTTTGCGCTATTTCTGCAGGATTAAACTCCTCACGCAGAACTCCTTTACTGGGCGAGGCTTTTTTAATCTCAGCGATCACCGCTGGCTTTTTTGCCGCCGCTTGCGCTTGCAGAGCAGCTGCAAATCCGCGCACTGGGCTTTGCTCTCGAATCTGCGCACGTAATTCGCTAAGGCTAACTAGCTGCTGACGCTGGGCTACTTCTTGATGCTTTCGCTGAACAATTTTTTCTAATACGGTTGGCAAACTCATAGCCGTACTACTCCTTAAACACATTAGTAAAGGCCACTAGCTCTTGCAGCTTTTCTAAAGCTAGGCCGGTATAGATGGTGTCATGGGCCAAAGCAATGCCCTGCTTTAAGCTGTCGGCAATATTAGCTGCGTAGAGCGCCGCCCCCGCATTTAAAGCAATCATCTCGGCGGCTTTGTGCGCGTGTTTTCCTTCACGTTTGCCGAGCGCATCTTTAATTAAGGCCGCTGAGGCAGCTGCATCTTCCACTTCAAAACCGATGAGTGATTGGCTATTAATGCCAAAATCTTCCGGTTGCACGCGGTACTCAGTGATTTCACCATCTTTCAGTTCAGCAATAAAGGTCGGCGCGCCCAAACTGATTTCATCCATGCCATCTTGGGCATGCACCACTAATACATGCTCACTGCCTAATCGACGCAGCACTTCGGCTAACGGCCGGCAAAGCTGCCGACTGAACACCCCTAACACCTGATTTTTAACTTGTGCGGGGTTAGCCATCGGTCCCAAGATATTAAATAAGGTACGCATGCCTAAGTCTTGGCGAGGTTTACTGGCATAACGCATGGCACCATGGTGCGCAGGGGCAAACATAAAGCCCACGCCTACATGCTCAATACAGCGCACCACTTGCTCGGCTGTTAACTCCAGATTAATACCAAAAGCTTCTAGCACATCGGCACTGCCACTTTTACCCGAGACTGCACGGTTACCGTGCTTAGCCACCTGGCCACCGGCTGCCGCCACCACAAAGGAAGCCGCAGTGGAGACGTTAAAAATGTTCATTCCATCGCCGCCCGTACCACAGGTGTCGACTAAATGCTCACCTTCAATCAGCACAGGCTCTGCCAGTTCACGCAATACCTGCACAGCGCCGACAATCTCTTCAATGCTTTCACTTTTCATACGCATGCCCATTAAAAAGGCACCAATTTGCGCATCACTGCATTGTCCGGTCATGATTAAACGCATCACTGACTGCATTTCTTCGGTGGATAAATCCAGGTTACTGGCGATACGATTCATCGCTTCCTTGATATTCACTGACGCATTCCCCCTTGTTGCTGTAAGAAGTTGGCCAGTAACTCATGACCTTGTTCGGTTAAAATCGACTCTGGGTGAAATTGCACCCCTTCAATCTGATACTGGGTATGACGCACGCCCATGATCGCCTCTAATTGCCCCTGCTCATCGCTAGTCCAAGCCGTTAACTCTAAGCTCTCAGGTAAGCTGGCCGGATCAATCACCAAAGAATGATAACGGGTCACACTTAGCGGGTTATTCAGACCCTGAAACACCCCCTGATTGACATGGGTTACCAGACTGGTTTTACCGTGCATTGGCTGCGCTGCGCGAACAATAGTGCCGCCAAATACTTGGCCGATGCTCTGATGACCAAGGCACACGCCCAAAATAGGACAAACACCGGCAAACGCTTTGATTACCTCCATCGAAACTCCCGCCTGATTCGGCGTGCAAGGGCCTGGCGATATAACGATGCGCTCCGGGTTTAGTTGCTCAATCGCGGCTAGGTCCAGTTGATCATTTCGTATCACCTGCACTTCTGCGCCTAATTCAGCAAAATACTGCACTAGATTCCAAGTAAAGGAATCATAGTTATCAATCATCAACAACATGGGCGTTCCTTAGTGCGCTGCCATGGTTAGGCAGCGCGATAGCCAATTACAACAGTTCTTTGCGCAGTTGCGCTGGACTCTTAGGCGATAGCAAACCAAAAGGAATATCAAATACCGTTTTAGCGCCAATATCCCCTACGTGATTTAACCGGTGCACAGCGCGGGCATAAGCAACCAACACACTGGAGGTAAACTCAGGGTTACTGCCAAGTGCTAACGAGAACTCAACATTTTGTTGGGTGCCTAAGCCACTTTTACCACTGCGAATCACAAAACCGCCATGCGGCATAGCACTGTGCTCACTAGCTAGCGTCTGCTCGTCAATAAAGTGCACAGTGGTGTCGTAGTCAGCAAAATAGTCAGGCATGGTGACAATCGCTTGCTTCACCGCCTCGGCATCGGCGCCTGCTTCTAGCACCACATAGCACTCACGGGTATGTTTTTCCCGAGTAGAGAGCTCTGGCTGTTCGCCGGCTCGCACGCGGTTCATTGCTTGCTCGGACGGCAAGGTATACTGCACCCCAGCTTTGACTCCCGGCACTCGTCGTACTGCATCGGAGTGACCTTGACTGAGACCTTTACCCCAAAAAGTATAGGTTTCTCCTACCGGTAGTACGCATTCACCGATCAGTCGATTCAGTGAGAATAAGCCTGGATCCCAGCCCACCGATAACAAGGCGGTTTTGCCATGTTCACGGGCGGGCTGATCGACTGCTTCAAAGTACTCAGGAATCTTAGCGTGGGTATCAAAGCTATCGACTGTATTAAACAATGCGGCCAACGCTGGGCCTTGCTCTGGCAGATCACTTTTTGAGCCACCACATAAAATCATCACATCAATTTGCTCGGTGTACTTGGCCACATCTTGCATCGCATATACCGGTACCTCAGCACTCAGCAACTGCACCGAAGCTGGATCGCGGCGACTAAATACCGCCACTAACTCCATATCTTCGTTTTGCCCGATGGCCGCTTCAACTCCACGACCTAGATTGCCGTAACCAGCAATTCCGATTCTGATTTTTTGTGTCATTTTGCTCTCCCGTTGTTTCACTGCACAGCAACAAACTGCGCACTCTAGCGACTACCCCGACTCTGCCTGGCTGGCTCGCTCATTACTTGTGTGGCTGACTGGCTAAAGCCACTGCTTTAAACATCGCACGGCGCTTATTTAAGGTTTCTTCCCACTCTAATTGCGGCTGTGAATCGCTGACAATCCCGGCACCCGCCTGAACATGCAGCTGTCCGTCTTGAATGACCGCGGTGCGAATCGCAATGGCGGTATCCATATTGCCATTCCACGCCAAATAGCCAACTGCTCCGCCATACACGCCACGCTTGACTGGCTCCAACTCATCAATAATTTCCATCGCCCGCACCTTAGGTGCGCCGGATAAGGTACCGGCCGGTAAAATAGAGCGCAGCGCATCCATTGCGTTCAGTTGTGGCTGAATTTGGCCAGTGACATTCGACACTATATGCATTACGTTGGAATAGCGTTCGATAATCATTTTTTCCGTGACCTTAACACTACCGGTTTGCGCCACCTGCCCCACATCATTACGGCCTAAATCGATTAGCATTAAATGCTCAGACAACTCTTTTTTATCGGACAGTAAGTCTTGCTCTAAAGCCAGGTCTTCTTCGTTAGTTGCCCCACGTGGCCGAGTGCCGGCAATTGGGCGCACGGTGACCAAGCCATCTTCAACACGCACTAAAACTTCAGGCGAACTACCCACTACATGGAAGTCACCAAAGTTAAAGAAGTACATATAGGGGGTTGGATTAGAGCTACGTAAAGCACGGTATAAATCAATCGGCGCAGCGGTAAACGGAATCGACATCCGCTGCGAGATCACCACCTGCATGCAGTCACCCGCGGCAATATAGTCCTTAATTTTATTCACCGAGTTTAAATAATCAGCCTGAGTAAAACTGGAAATAAACGCAGGTTCTGGCTGATTAGCTAACTGTGGATTTAATCCTGGGCGCGGCGTAATTGGCTGACGTAGTTGCTCCATCAGCTGATCCAGTTGTAATTGCGCCTGCTGATAGGCATCGTCTTGCTCGGGATCAGCCAATACGATTAAATGCAGTTTACCGGCCAAGTTATCAAACACCACAACAGCTTCTGAAACCAGTAGCAAGATATCAGGATTTTGTAGAGTGTCTTGGCTTGGCGCTGGTCCTAATTTAGGTTGCACATAGCGTACACAATCATAGCCAAAGTAGCCGACTAAGCCGCCATTAAAACGGGGTAAGCCAGCAATATGCGGCACCTGATAGCGCGCCTGAAAGTCTTCAACAAAGGCAAGCGGGTCGGTGGTTTCACATGATTCAATTAGCTCACCTTGGTGATGAATTTCCACTAACTCACCGCGGGCACTAAGAACAGTTTTAGCGGCCAAGCCGATAATCGAGTAACGCCCCCACTTTTCACCGCCCTGAACTGATTCCAAGAGATAACTATTGGGTGCATCGGCAAGTTTTAAATAAATCGATAACGGTGTGTCAAAGTCGGCGAGGGTTTCGCGGGACACAGGAATGCGGTTATAGCCTTGCTCGGCTAAGCATTGAAATTCTTCAAAATTCATAGCAACCTCGTGGTTTGAGGAGGGACAACAAAAATAAGTATGTGCAAACAGGCTCGGCAAAGTTGCCGATAGAATAAATTAGGCGCGCCAGCGCCAACGGCCATTAGCCGCTGGTACATATTTAGTCCACTGTTTGCAAATAACGACCACGAGATTCCCCTTGGTGAGCGGTATGCAGTAAAAGAATAACTAGAACACTAGCCGAAGCACCGACGCAGCGCAACTGCTTTTTTGTTCTAACAATATTATTTAACTTATTCAAAAAAAATGAGCCTTAATCGGCTCACTTTTTTATTTCAGCTAAACTTTATTGCACTAACTCAGCCAAGCTATCAATAATCCAGTCAGGATATTCTTGCTCAATCGGTAAACCATGGTTATAGCCATAGGTTAGCGCGACACTCAATACTCCAGCGGCTTTAGCCGCCAAAATATCATTTCGCGAATCGCCCACAAAGACTGCTTGCTCTGGCTGTACCTTAGCCTGCTGTAAGACCCAATTAATCCCGTAAGGATCAGGTTTACGCTGGGCAAACGTATCTCCACCCACCACCCAGTCAAAAAATTGAGTGAGTCCATGGCGCTCAAACAGCGCTGGCAAAAACTGCTCAGGCTTATTGGTTACTAAAGCCAAGGCAATCCCCTGCTGCTTGAGCGTCGTCAAGGTGGCTAGCACTTGAGGATACAGCACGGTTAAATCATGCTGCTGCTCATATAACTGTAAAAATAAAGTGAGCGCTGCCGCTGCTTCTGCGTTATCTACCGGACTTGCATCGAGCGCATCGGCCAATGCACGGCGCACTAACACCTCTGCACCATTTCCTACCCATAGGCGCACCTTATCGAGGCCCGCTGCCGGGCGTCCAAGCTGCAACAACATTTGATCAGTCGCTGCGGCTAAATCAGGTACCGAATCAACTAAGGTGCCATCTAGATCGAACATGATAAGCTGCGGTAGCTGTCCTGAAAATCGAGTAGTTAAGCCTTGCACAGCTTTTATTTCACCTCCGCTAACTCAGCGCGCATCTGCTGAATCACAGCCTGATAATCAGGCGCATTAAAAATAGCCGACCCAGCGACAAAGGTATCGGCACCGGCTTGGGCAATTTGACGAATGTTCTGCACGTTGACGCCACCATCAACTTCTAAACGAATGGCTTGGCCACTTTGATCAATTAACTGTCTTGCTTGACGCAGCTTTTCTAAGGTATGGGGAATAAATTTTTGCCCACCAAACCCTGGGTTTACGCTCATTAACAACACCATGTCAATTTTATCCATGACATGCTGTAATACATCTAATGACGTCGCTGGATTAAACACTAAACCTGCCTTGCAGCCGCCATCTTTAATCAATTGCAACGAACGATCAATATGCTCGGAAGCCTCAGGGTGAAAGGTAATGTAAGTGGCGCCAGCTTCAATGAAGTCACCAATGATCCGATCCACTGGCTTAACCATTAAGTGCACATCAATCGGCGCTGTCACACCATATTTACGCAACGCACTGCATACCATAGGCCCAATAGTTAGATTAGGCACATAGTGGTTGTCCATTACGTCAAAGTGCACAATATCTGCCCCGGCCGCTAACACACGGTCAACATCTTCACCTAAACGGGCAAAGTCAGCAGATAAAATGGATGGGGCAATAGCATAGGGTTGCATTGATTTTCCTCAAGGCGTGGGAGTCAAAAAAATTAGTTAAATGATAGCCTGAATTGATCGCCCAGCGGCAATTACTCATCATCAGTTAAGACTTGCACCTGTTTTGCGATAATTGCATAGGCAGCATCAGCCAGTTCATTACTGATCGGCTCAACCTTTAATGTACCTTCCACCCACAATGGCTCGTAGATATCGGGCAAGGCAATGCCTTTAGCATAGCGCACTAATACGATTTGATTAGGAGGCGGAGGAGGCACATGAATACATGCCCCAGGATAAGGCACTAAGAAAAACTCAATATAGTCACTTTGCTCATTGGTCTCTAAGGGCACAGGATATCCAGCAAGTGCGATTTGCTTACCATCAAGCGCAGGCACAGTTTTATTAGAAAACATGACCTCAGGCAGGTTTTTATCCTGATTTTTTAGGCCTCCAGGGCTATAAAAGCCACTCTCAGCCTCTGGGCCGGTATGCTCAATTTCTGGCATATTAAGCAACGCCTCAACATCTGAGGCAGGCATTAACTCTAACCAGTCTAATTCTTCAGCAGCCAAAACCCATTGTGCTGCGCTACTTATTAGTAGCACAGCACAAAGCAGCGATTTAAAATTTATTTGCTTAAGCACTGCATAACCATGTTACATCGTTATTTTTTACTGACCATGCCATACACCACCAGAATTACCACGGCACCTACTACAGCACCAATGAAACCTGCGCCTTCACCTGCGTGATAAATTCCCAATGCCTGACCACCATAGGTTGCAGCAAAAGAACCTGCAATACCTAAAATAATCGTCATGATCCAGCCCATAGGATCATCGCCTGGCTTAATAAAGCGTGCAATCAACCCCACTAAAAAGCCAATAACGATCGTGCCAATAATACCCATGATGTGCCTCCATTGATCTGTTTTTATATACGCTAATAAAGACTTATGGAGGCACTGATGGTTCAGATTAATTGGCAATTAACTGCTTAATTTGCTCAATACCCTGCTGTAATTGCGCCATATTGCTACTACGCAAGGTGGCATGCCCTACTTTACGTCCTGCTTTAAAAGCTTTGCCGTAATCGTGCAAATGACAATCTGCCACATTTAACACTTCTGCAGCAGCAGGTATTGAGCCAATAAAGTTAAACATAGCGCTTTCGCCCACTTTCGCCACCGAACCTAGGGGTAATCCGGCAACTGCGCGTAGGTGGTTTTCAAACTGACTGCACTCAGCGCCTTCAATGGTCCAGTGCCCCGAGTTATGAACGCGGGGCGCAATTTCATTGGCTTTAAGACCACCTTCCACTTCAAAGAACTCAAACGCTAACACCCCAACATAATCCAGAGCATCCAGCATGCGTTTGGCGTATTGCTCAGCTAATGCTTGCTGCGGATGATCAGTACTCGCCACCGATAAATACAGAATGCCATTGTGGTGCTCGTTATGGACCAGCGGATAGCAACGGGTTTCACCATCGCGGGCCCGCACAGCGATCAAAGACACTTCACCACTAAAATTGACAAAGCCCTCTAAAATACAGGGTACTTCGCCTAACTCAGCAAAAGCTCCCACCACATCAGCGGCTTCACGGAGTACCTTTTGCCCTTTACCGTCATAACCTAAGGTGCGTGTTTTTAACACCGCAGGCAAGCCAATTTGCGTCACTGCTTGCTCTAAATCAGCTTGGGATAACACATTAGCAAATTCGGTAGTAGGAATTTCCTGCTCTAAAAACAAAGACTTTTCAAACCAACGATCGCGTGCAATACGCAATGCTTCAGCACTTGGGTAAACAGGTAAAAACTGCTCAAGATAGGCAACCGTCTCTGCAGGTACGCTCTCAAACTCAAAGGTCACTAGATCAATAGATTCAGCCAACTCTTTCAGAGCAGCCTGATCACTGTAACCGGCAACGATATGCCGTCCTAAATTCGCTGCACAGGCATCCTTTGCCGGATCTAAAAAACTAAAACTCATTCCCAGTGGAGTACCTGCTAAAGCCAGCATACGACCTAACTGTCCACCACCAATCACACCCACTTTCATAATCAGGCCTCACGTGGATC
Source organism: Thiopseudomonas alkaliphila (assembly GCF_001267175.1). NCBI lineage: Bacteria > Pseudomonadati > Pseudomonadota > Gammaproteobacteria > Pseudomonadales > Pseudomonadaceae > Thiopseudomonas > Thiopseudomonas alkaliphila. The sequence continues at coordinate 1,343,420 of NZ_CP012358.1, forward strand.
GGGGTTAGCAAGCACTGTTTCCGTTTGCTCTAAACGGAATTTATTCAATGCCTCATGGTACTCAGGATAAGCCACACCTAAGATACTGGCAGCCATTAACGCAGCATTGACTGCGCCTGCTTTACCAATCGCCATCGTCCCAACCGGTACGCCACCTGGCATTTGCACAATCGATAGCAGTGAGTCAACGCCCGACAACATCGACGATTGCACCGGCACCCCTAATACTGGTAAATGTGTTTTTGACGCACACATACCAGGCAAGTGCGCAGCGCCACCTGCGCCCGCAATAATCACTTTTAAACCTTTATCGGCCGCCTGCTCTGCATAACTAAATAGCAGATCGGGTGTACGGTGTGCTGAAACTACTTGAACCTCATGGGGAATGCCTAATTGTTCTAGCATTTCCACTGTGTGACTCAAGGTGCTCCAGTCTGATTTGGAACCCATAATAACGCCAACCAATGCGCCCATGGTCTAGCCTCTTTTTCTGTGCAAGCGCGAATCCGCGCGGTATAAACAACAAGCCACGCAGTTAAGCGTGGCTAAAATGAATGTTTGTTTAAAAATCTGCTGGATACACTGCTCAAAACGTTCCGCTAAAAAACCAGCACATTTTTAAGGGTGAACAGTATACCTGATAATTTATTGTTTACGAAAAATCCGTTACTCCTGGGCCACTCCTGAGTAGCCACTCCCCCACTGCTTGAGCAAAGTTTGTGGGATGCCCAGTAAATTCAGTACCCGCGCCACAATAAAATCAACCATATCATCCACTGACTGTGGACGCTGATAAAAACCAGGGGACGCCGGTAAAATAACTGCGCCTAAATTTGATAATTTAAGCATGTGCTCAAGATGAATACTCGAGTATGGCGCCTCACGCGGCACAATAATTAGCTGCCGACGCTCTTTTAAGGTGACATCTGCGGCGCGCTCAATAAGGTTATTACAGGCACCACTGGCAATTGCCGAAAGAGTTCCGGTAGAACAAGGAATCACCACCATCGCCGCTGGTGCGCCGGAGCCAGAAGCCACGGGCGACATCCAGTCTTCTTTGCCAAACACCTTGATTTGACCTGGCTTTGCCCCCGTGTACTCAGTTAAAAAGGCTTGCATCGCTTGCGGCTTGGCCGGTAGCTGCACATCGGTTTCGGTCGCAAGTACCAACTGCGCTGCCTTGGAAATTAAAAAATACACCTCGCGCTGCTGCTCAACTAAGCATTGCAGTAAGCGTAAGCCATATTGCGCCCCAGAGGCGCCAGTCATGGCTAAGGTAATACGTTGCGGCCCACTCATGCTTCACCCAATGCTTTTAGCAATAACTGGTGCACTCCAGCAAAACCACCATTACTCATCACCACAATATGGGTATTGGGTTCGCTAGCCGTCACCACGGCATTAACCAGCTCAGACAAATTTTCGTGAACTTGGGTTGGATTAGTTGCATCGGCTACTGCACCAGCTAAATCCCAACCTAAATTGGCTGGCGCATACCAAAACACCTCATCGGCTAACGCTGCCGAAGGCGCCAAGCCTTCTCGGTGTGCACCCAACTTCATGGAGTTAGAGCGCGGCTCAATCACCGCAATAATTTTTGCCGCCCCCACTTGCTTACGCAAACCATCTAAAGTTAATTCGATCGCTGTCGGGTGATGGGCAAAGTCATCATAGACCGTGACCTGCTTAACCGTACCTAGATTTTCCATGCGCCGCTTAACATTCTGGAACTCACTTAAGCCTTCAGCGCCCTGGGCAATGTCAATCCCAACATGACGCGCCGCGGCTAAAGCAGCCAAAGCATTGGCTACGTTATGTAGGCCAGTTAAGGCCCATCTCACTTCACCTTGCACTTTACCCTCAAGCAGCACTTCAAAATGACTGCCATCTGCGGCTAATAAGTGCGCCTGCCACTGACCTTGCTCACCTGTGGTTTGCGTTGGTGTCCAACAGCCTTTGTCGATCACCCGCTGCAACGCAGTTTCTGCCTGTGGATAAATAATCAAACCTTGGCTTGGCACAGTGCGCACTACGTGGTGAAACTGCTTCTCAATATCCGCCAACGAGTCAAAAATATCGGCATGGTCAAATTCCAGGTTGTTTAACACCAAAGTGCGGGGGCGGTAATGGACAAACTTGGAGCGCTTATCAAAAAAGGCGCTGTCATATTCATCGGCTTCCACTACAAAGAAATCCGTCTCACCTAAACGCGCTGACACCCCAAAGTTTTGCGGCACACCGCCAATCAAAAAGCCCGGCTGCATGCCCGCCCACTCAAGTAACCAAGCCAACATACTACTCGTGGTAGTTTTTCCATGAGTACCGGCTACGGCTAACACCCAGCGCCCATGCAACACATGGTCGGCCAGCCACTGTGGACCTGAGGTGTAAGGCAAACCTTTATCTAGCACATATTCAACCGCCGGATTACCCCGCGACATGGCATTACCAATGACCACTAAATCAGGGGCTGGCTGCAAATGCTCCGGCAAATAACCTTGCTGCAACTCAATGCCTTGGGCCTCTAGTTGTGTGCTCATCGGTGGATACACATTGGCATCCGAACCGGTGACACGGTGTCCGAGCTGTTTCGCTAAAATCGCTAAAGAACCCATGAACGTGCCACAGATCCCAAGAATATGAATATGCATAACCACCTCATTAATAACTCTGGCAAAGATTACCACAAAGCAGCTGAAACAAGCCGCTTAAGCGTGGATTAAGGGCCGTGCTGTATTGCATATCTGCTAGTGATTAGGCAGGATGTGGACACTACTCCTAGCTGCATTAAGGGCGCTACCATGAGAATAATTCAAGCCACCCTCGAACATTTAGACGTGCTCACCCCAATGTTTATTCGTTACCGTGAGCTATATGGCGCGATGCCATTAGTTGAAGAATCCAGGGCTTTTCTTGAGCAATGCCTAAGCACCCAACAAGCAGTGGCCTTTCTAGCATTTGATGAAGCCACTGACAAGCTGATGGGCTTTAACCTGCTGTATTTAAGTCATTCGTCATTGTCACTGCGCCCAGTGTGGATTTTAAACGACATCTTTGTCTGCGAAGACTCGCGGCGTAAACAAGTGGCCCGCCATTTAGTGATTCGCGCCAAAGAAGAAGCGATTAAAAACAATGCCGTAAGAATTCGAGTGGCTACCAACAGTGCCAATGAAACCACCCGCAAAATGTACGAGTCGCTAGGCTTTTATGAGAATCATCAACTAACCAACTATATCCTGGCGCTTGAGTGAAGCATTGATTGCACACCCGCCCTGTTCAAGCTTTGTCGAAATAACCTATACTTTACGCACGTTTAACTGTGGATAAATAATCATGAGCTATAACAACATTCCTGCCGGAAAAGATTTACCTAACGATATTTATGTAGCAATCGAGATTCCAGCAAACTCATCGCCAATCAAGTACGAAATTGACACCGAACTCGACTGCTTAATGGTTGACCGCTTTATGGCAACCCCAATGTTCTATCCTGCAAACTATGGCTTTATTCCTAACACCTTAGCCGATGATGGCGACGCTTTAGATGTGCTAGTTGTTACTCCTTACCCAGTAGCTCCTGGTTCGGTGATCCGCGCTCGTCCGGTTGGTGTTCTGCACATGACTGACGAAGCGGGTGGCGATGCCAAGCTGATTGCCGTACCACACGAAAAATTGACCCAACTGTACAATGACGTACAGGAGTACACTGATTTGCCTGCCCTACTACTCGAGCAGATCAAACACTTCTTTGAAAATTACAAAGACTTAGAAAAAGGCAAATGGGTAAAAGTTGAAGGCTGGGGCGATGCAGAAGCTGCCCGCGCCGAGATCACTAAAGCAGTGGCTGCTTTTAACAAGTAAGCACTAACGAAACTGCTTGATCCCTTAAACAGCCGGCGCTCTTTTGCCGGCTGTTTGCATTTTAATGATCCGCCCCGCTTGGGTGTTAATTTAGACCTTAGCTAGCTCAAGGTCACTGCATTAGCGAGATGTTGTTATGGCCCGCAAAAAAGCCACTGCCTCTTTTGAAGAGTCACTTACCGAATTGACTGCTCTGGTAGAAAAAATTGAGCAAGGCGATTTACCCCTAGATAAAGCACTGCAAGTGTTTGAACAAGGAGTTGTACTCACCCGCCAGTGCCAAACCGCCCTCGCCCAAGCCGAGCAAAAAGTTTCTATTTTATTAGCTGATAAAGATCAGTCACCCACTGAGCAACCTTTTGTAGCGGATGAAAAAGCATGATTCAAGCCTATCAACAGCAGTGCCAAGCCTTAGTTGATCAAGCACTCAAGCAACTACTAAGCACTGACAAGCCTGAGCTGACTCGGCTCTATGAAGCCATGCGCTACAGCGTGATGAATGGCGGTAAACGGGTTCGCCCACTCTTGGTTTACGCAGCCTGTGAAGCCTTAGGTGGCGAGCTGAGCACTGCCCATGGTGCTGCCTGCGCAGTAGAGCTCATTCACGCCTATTCGCTGGTGCATGATGACTTGCCTGCAATGGATAACGATGAACTGCGCCGCGGCTTACCTACCACCCATATTGCCTTTGATGAGGCTTACGCGATTTTAGCCGGCGATGCCCTACAATCTTTGGCCTTTGCCGCCATTTGCAACCCTGAACTCTCACCACTTGAGAGCGATTTACGCTTAGCCATGACCCTTGAACTGGCTCAAGCAGCTGGCGCTGAAGGCATGGTCGGTGGACAAGCGATCGATTTAAGTGCAGTAGGCCAGCAACTGAACCAGTCCGCCTTAGAGAATATGCACCAACATAAAACCGGCGCACTGATTGCGGCCAGCATTCGCTTAGGCGCTCTCGCCAGCAACCAAGCCAACCAGCACAACCTCGCTATTCTAGATCAATACGCTAAAGCGATTGGCCTAGCCTTTCAGGTTCAAGATGACATCTTAGATGTAACCAGCGACACCGAAACCCTAGGCAAGCCCCAAGGCAGTGATTTAGAACAGCACAAACCCACCTACCCTAGCCTGATGGGATTGGAAACTGCTAAGCGCTATGCCCAAGAGCTACATCAGCAAGCAATCTCAGCCCTTGAGCAATTGCCAGAGCCGGAGCGTGCACAACCGCTGCGCTTAATTGCAGACTACATTGTGCAAAGAGCCAACTAAGCGACAACACGCACTGGTTAGCAATCCCTTCAAGCCCAGGATGATTCTCACTAAGCACTATTATTAACTTAATAAAGTGCTTAGCTGATGGCTGACATAAATGACAGGCATAAAAAAACGCCTAGCCTAAGCTAAGCGTTGTTTTATGGTGGGTCGTGTAGGGGTCGAACCTACGACCAATTGGTTAAAAGCCAACTGCTCTACCACTGAGCTAACGACCCAAAAATGGTCGGGGTAGGGGGATTCGAACTCCCGACATCCTGCTCCCAAAGCAGGCGCGCTACCGGACTGCGCTATACCCCGAGTGGCTCCGCGACCTGGGCTCGAACCAGGGACCCAATGATTAACAGTCATTTGCTCTGCCGACTGAGCTATCGCGGAACTTCAATCTAGCTTTAGGTTGCTTTCGCTTCCTCCGTGCTAGTGGCGGTGTATTTTATAGAGTTAATTCTCTTTGTCAACCTTTATTTTAACTATTTAAATTTCTTTAAACTTTGCAAAATAGTGGCAAGCAAACTTGCTGTGCTGACAGGGCGCATATACTATTAACACTACATTAACCTGTCAAGCTTTTATTTGTTTTTATTTGCTCCCACTGACTTACTATCAAGCAAACCGGTTTTCTAAAAACTCAACAATTGCCTTGGATTCATACAGCCAAGTCACTTCCCCAGTAGCAGAATCAAGCATCTTCAAGCAAGGTACCTGAATTTTACCGCCTTGCTGCTCTAGCTCTGCACGCGCCAGCGGATCATTTTTAGCATCTTTCAGCTCAATCGATACGTTTAACTCGTGCATTTTACGTCGCACCTTGACGCAAAAAGGACAAGCATGGAACTGATACAACTGGAAACCCTGTACTGCTTGATCCACTTGCTGCTGTTCAGCTGCAGAGCGTTGCTTCTTTTTCGGGCGCGTCACCCAATCAGCAAAAATAATGATTTGCCCCAACCCATTGCGTAATGCTTTAACTAACATCGACCTCACCTTACACTATTCGTTATTGTTAAACCCTAAGGAGGCGCGCAGTGTACCCTAACTAGGATTGACTGCCACACCCCTAGCCTATATCGCCTTTTGAGTGAACCATGCAACCTGCTGACTTAGAAAAACTTGTCACCCGCACTATGCCCTACGGCAAATACCAAGGTCGGCTGATTGCCGACTTACCTGGCCATTACCTTAACTGGTTTGCCCGCACTGGCTTTCCCAAAGGAGAAATTGGTGAACTATTACAGCTGATGCATGAGATTGATCATAACGGCCTCAGCAGCTTACTTATCCCGTTACGAGACAAAACGTACCGGTAAATTGCGCCCTTTAATTTTTCCCTCTTGTAACCGTTGCAGAGCCTTACGCGCCACTGCACGTTCAACCGCCACATAGGCCTGATGATCAAACAGTGAAATTTTTCCCACCTGCGCTCCTGACAATCCGGCATCACCAGTTAAGGCTCCCAAAATATCACCTGGACGTAATTTATGTTTACGCCCTGCCCCAATATTTAAACACTGCATAGCGGGTGTGTAATCTTGGTAGCTTGGTTTTAAAGCTGCTAATGAATACCACGCTAACGGCTCACTCTGCTGGGCTTCAATCGCTGCTGCACGATACGCTTCTTTAGGCGTGACCAAGCTCACGGCAATGCCACTCGCCCCTGCCCGCCCAGTACGACCAATACGGTGGGTGTGCACTTCAGGATCTCGAGCCAACTCAACATTGAGCACCATTGGCAAATCATCAATATCTAAACCACGTGCTGCAACATCTGTTGCCACTAATACCCGCGTACAACGACTGCTAAACAGAGTTAAGACTTTATCGCGATCGCGTTGTTCTAAATCGCCATGCAAGGCCACCGCAGCAATACCTTGTTGCTCAAGATGGGCGACCAACTCATTACACTGCTGTTTAGTTTGGCAAAATGCCACACAACTATCCGGAAGATAATGCCGTAGCAGCTGCTCCACAGCCGTTAAGCGCTGCTCTGGCTGCACCTCGTAAAAGTATTGTTGAATCTGGCTAGCTTGATGCTGACTTTCAACCTTAATCGTCACCGGCTGACGCAAAAATTCTGCCGCAAGCTGCTGAATGCCCACGGGGTAAGTGGCTGAAAATAATAGGGTTTGGCGCTTACTTGGGGTGGCTTGGATAATTTCTTGCATAATGTCAAAAAAACCCATATCCAGCATCCGGTCAGCTTCATCAAGTACTAAGGTTTTTAAACCATTAAAGCTCACCGTACCTTTGCGCAGATGATCCTGAATGCGCCCCGGTGTGCCCACAATAATGTGCGCACCATGCTCCAACGAGCCCACCTGCGGACCAAAAGGGACACCACCACAGAGCGTTAAAATTTTAATATTATCCTGCGCTCTAGCTAAACGGCGTAGCTCTTTAGCCACTTGATCCGCCAGCTCACGAGTTGGGCACAATACCAACGCCTGACAACCAAAATAACGTGGATTTAACTGCTGCAATACACCCAAACCAAAGGCTGCAGTTTTACCACTACCGGTTTTAGCCTGAGCAATAACATCTTGACCTTGCAAGATAGCAGGCAAACTGGCCTGCTGAATCGCTGTCATGGATTGATAGCCCAGCTGCTGAAGATTCTCCAGCATCGCGGGCGAAAGATTAAGAGTGGCAAATGCCGAAGATTGGGACACAAGTTTACCTATTAGATAAAGTATTTATTTAGCTTAACGCTGCTAGCTTTCTACTAGCAGCAACTAAACTGGATTACCCCTGTAAAGGGGTTTTATTTGGCTCACCCGCTATCTCACGCACCAATTTAGGCACCAAATAACCAGGTAAGTTAGCTAATAATTGTTGATGTAACTGTTTGGCTTGAGTTTCTGCCACTTCAAAGTGATGCGCACCCTGCACGCGATCTAAGACATGCAAATAGTACGGCAGCACATCCAGCTCAAATAAGCGTTCACTGAGTTCGATCAGCACCTCAGCGCAATCATTAATATCTTTCAGTAACACACTCTGATTTAACAAGTGAATTCCGCTGCGATGCCAAATAGGCAAACGTTTAGCATGCTCAGTCGATAACTCTTGGGGATGATTTACATGCAACACTAACGTAGTTTTTAAGCGGCTACGTTGCAATAGCGTTAACAGCTCATCGGTTAAGCGCTGCGGAATCACCACCGGCAAACGGCTATGAATTCGAAAACGCCGCACATGGGGAATCGCCGCGATTTGCTCAAGCAGCTCTGCTAAAGCACTATCACTCAGCATTAACGGATCTCCCCCGCTCAGAATCACCTCGCTAATGCTGGAATCCTCTGCAATATATTGCAATTGGTGCTGCCACTGCTCTCGTCCGACTCGATTTTCCTGGTAAGGAAAATGCCTTCTAAAACAATAACGACAATTAATTGCACAACCACTGGCAGCAATCAGTAGCACTCGGCCCCGATATTTGTGGATAATACCTTTCTGCACATTAGTGACTTGTTCACCTAGCGGATCAACGCCAAACCCCTCAACCTGCTGCAGCTCGTGCTGCACAGGCAGTATTTGACGCAGCAGTGGATCATTCCAATCCCCTTTTTGCATACGCGCGACAAAGGTTGGCGGCACCAATAAAGGAAACGCCAACTTTGTACGGAGCGTGCGCTCAATCTGGCTTGTATCAAGCGCTAACTGTGTGATTAGCTCGGCTACGGTTTTTACCGACTGAGCTAATATCTGCTGCCAACTCATGCCCTGATATTCATCATGAGTTTGCGTTATAATATGCATTTTGCAGGACCTTAAAACAGGACATTGGAATGGCTAACTATTCTACCAACGAATTCAAACCAGGACTTCGCGTACTGGTGGAAAACGAACCATGCATCATGATTGATGTTGAGTTTGTTAAACCAGGTAAAGGCCAAGCTTTTACTCGCGTTAAAATGCGTAACATCCGCACCGACCGTGTTTGGGAGCGTACGTTCAAATCAGGCGAGAGCGTAGAAAGCGCCGATATTAACGACCGCGATATGGAATACCTCTACACCGACGGTGAGTTCTGGCACTTTATGGCAACTGATGGTTCGTTTGAGCAAATCGCTGCGAGCGAGCAAGCCTTAGGCGACACCAAAAAATGGTTAAAAGAGCAGGAAGTATACAACATCATGCTGTTCAATGAATCAGTTGTTAGCGTCACTGCACCTAACTTTATTGAGTTAGAAGTGACTGAAACTGATCCAGGCCTAAAAGGCGATACAGCGCAAGGTGGTACTAAGCCTGCAACCTTAAGTACAGGCGCGGTGGTACGGGTTCCACTGTTTATTACTATCGGTGAAAAACTAAAAATTGATACCCGCTCTGGCGAATACGTCAGCCGCGCGTAAGCAGTTAGCCTTTCCCGTTTTTCCTAAAGGGAGTCTGTTGACTCCCTTTTTTGTGTCTTGAGTACGAGTTTTCTATGCACAACTGGCAACCCTCGGCCACTCGCGAAGCACTCTTCGCTCGCCAAGCCCTATATCAAACAATTCGCCATTTTTTTGCCCAGCGCAAGGTGTTAGAAGTCGAAACCCCACTGCTGACTTTAGCGCCAGTAGCTGATCCCAACATCACCCCAATGCACTGTGAAGGCCGCTGGCTACACACCTCCCCAGAGTATGCAATGAAGCGCTTACTTTGCGCTGGCTTTGGAGATATTTACCAAATTTGCAAAGTGTTTCGTCAGGGCGAAGCCGGCCGTCGCCATAACCCCGAATTTACTATGCTGGAATGGTACCGCGTCGACTGGTCATTAGCGCAACTTATTGAGGAAGTAGCAGAGCTTATGCAACGGCTACTCAAGCCACGCTTTACCGAGTTACCTATACTGCACCTGAGCTATGCAGAAGCCATGCAAGCCTATGCTGATCTAGATGTGCATCATACCGATGATCAAAACATTGCCTCATTGGGCCAGCAACTGGCCAATGCTGATTTAGCACTGAGCCGCGACGGCTGGCTGGATATCATTATGAGTCATCAGGTAGAGCCTAACCTTCCGGCCAATACCTTGGTCTTTATTGATTACTTTCCAGCCTCACAAGCAGCATTAGCCAAAGTTATTGAACGGGACGGCATCGCTGTTGCCGAGCGGTTTGAGCTGTTCTTTAATGGCATGGAATTGGCCAATGGTTACCATGAGCTGACTGATCCAAAAATCCAACGCCAGCGCTTTAACCAAGAATTACAAGGCACCGACCGGCCTTGCGATGAGCTGTTACTACAAGCCTTAGAAGTAGGCTTACCCGACAGTTCTGGCGTTGCCCTAGGTTTAGATCGGGTGCTGCTGCACCTATTAGATTGTAAAGAGATCGCCCAGGTACTCAGTTTTGACTGGAGCCGTGCCTAACTGTTAACCGATTGCAGCTTTTAGTCAGCGATTGTTTTACAGTGCAAGGACGCACCTATTGATTATGGAGCTGCACCATGAGCCTTCCTGCTGCCTTTCTAGCTGCTATTGAGCAACGTCTACCGCAACAGCGTCTATTTACTGACCCGTTAAGCACCCTCACCTTCGGTACCGATGCCAGTTTTTATCGACTGATTCCCAAGCTGGTCATTCGAGTTGAGAGCGAGGCAGAGGTGGTGTTTATTTTGCAGCAAGCCAGCTTACATCAAGTACCCGTAACCTTTCGGGCTGCGGGCACCAGCTTATCAGGGCAAGCGATCAGTGATTCAGTACTTATTGTGCTGGGTGATCACTGGAATGCTAAACAACTGCTAGAAGATGGCAGAAAAATCCGCCTACAGCCTGGCGTAATTGGCGCCCAAGCCAATGCCGCTCTGGCGCACTTGCAACGCAAAATAGGGCCTGATCCAGCATCGATTAATGCGGCTAAAATTGGCGGGATTGTCGCTAACAACTCCAGCGGCATGTGTTGTGGTACTGCACAAAACAGTTATCACACACTGGCTGGTATGCGCTTGGTACTAGCCGATGGCAGCATTTTGGATACGGAGTCAGAAACCAGTCGAAAACAGTTTCGCCAATCTCATCAAACATTATTAGACCAGCTTGCTCAATTAGCTACTGAGACTAAAAGCAATCAACAGCTGGCAAACAAAATTCGCCATAAATATCGGCTAAAAAACACCACCGGTTTGTCGCTCAATGCGCTCATCGACTTTACTGATCCGCTGGATATTTTAATGCACTTACTGGTGGGCTCTGAAGGCACCCTTGGTTTTGTCAGCTCAGTCACCTATCGCACCGTTCCCGACTACCCACATAAAGCCGTGGCGTTAGTGGTATTTCCTGATATTGATACCTGCTGCCAAGCGGTTGTTACACTAAAACAGCAACCCGTCTCCGCCGTTGAGTTATTGGATCGGCGCAGCTTACGTTCTGTGCAGTTTATGCAAGGGATGCCAACGTGGATTCAAGAACTGTCGGAGAGCGCTTGTGCCTTACTCATTGAATCCAATGCGCCCGATCAAGCCACCTTAAGCACACAACTGGAGCACATCACCGATAGCCTAGCTAGCTATCCACAAGAGCAGCAGGTTGCCTTTACTCAAGACCCCAGCACCTACCAATTATTGTGGCGGATGCGTAAAGATACCTTTCCTGCAGTCGGCGCGGTACGCGAAAATGGCACTACCGTCATTATCGAAGACGTTACTTTTCCACTAGAAGTCTTGGCCCAGGGGGTTAAGCGCCTACTCGCCTTACTCGATAAACATCAATATGACGAAGCGATTTTGTTCGGCCATGCGCTCGAAGGCAACCTACATTTTGTATTTACTCAGCGCTTTGATAGCCCAGAAGCTATCGCTCGCTACTCCGCCTTTATGCAAGAGGTCAGCCAGTTAGTGGCAGTGGAGTTTGGTGGCGCACTCAAAGCTGAGCATGGTACAGGACGTAATATGGCTCCTTTCGTTGAGCTGGAATGGGGGCATGATGCTTATCAACTGATGTGGAAAATTAAACATCTGCTCGACCCACTGGGAATTTTAAACCCAGACGTGGTGCTTTCTAAAGATCCACAGATTCACTTAAAGCATCTCAAGCCACTACCTGAAGCGGATCCGATAGTGGATAAGTGTATTGAATGTGGCTTTTGCGAGCCGGTATGCCCATCTAACGGACTCACGCTCACTCCGCGCCAGCGTATTGTTGCTTGGCGTGATATCCAACAGAAAAAACGCCAAGGACAGAACACCCAAGCCCTTGAAACGGCTTATCAATATCAGGCTATTGACAGCTGTGCAGCGACCGGATTATGCGCGCAGCGTTGTCCGGTAGGGATTAATACCGGTGAGTTAATGCGTCAATTGCGTACACAACAAACCCAAAGCCCGCGCCTTGCACAAACCCTTGCCCGTCACTTTAGCGCGACAGTTACGGCTACGCGCTGGCTATTAACTAGCGCTGAATTAGCTCGCAAGGTGCTTGGCGCACCACGGCTTAATCGCTGGACCACACAACTCCATCAGCGCTATGCTTCAGTCCCTGTATATTTAACTGCTATGCCCACGGCGGCTAAGTCTGTGCCGTTGGCGCGACCAACAACAGCTGATAGCGCACAGGATAAAGTGGTTTATTTTAGCTCGTGCGTTTCCAATAACATGGGACCTAGTCATTTAGATCCAGAACAAACTCCACTACGTGAAAAAACGCTACAGCTGCTCACTAAAGCAGGATTTGAGGTAATTATTCCAGAGCAGCCCGGCAGCCTGTGCTGTGGTCAACCCTTTGCCTCAAAGGGCTACCCTGAACAGGCCCAGCAGCATCTCAATCAACTGGCATTAGCCTTGCTGCATGCCAGCCAACAGGGCAAGTACCCGATTTACTGCGATACCAGTCCTTGCAGCTTACGCTTAATTCAGCAAGTGGCTGATCCACGCCTAGCCATTTATGACTCACCGGCTTTCTTGCAACAATTTGTTCTGCCTAGGTTAAAGATCACTCGGCAACAAGCCCCGATTAGCTTACACATCACCTGCAGCTCTCAACATTTAGCCCAAAGCAGCGATCTATTAGCCATTGCTCAGGCCTGCGCTGAGCAAGTGATCGTGCCTGAAGGGATTTATTGCTGCGGCTTTGCTGGCGATAAAGGCTTTACTGTGCCAGAACTCAATCAGCATGCACTGCGCAACTTGGCACCCCAAGTGCAAGGCTGCCAGCAGGGTTTTAGTAGCAGCCGAACCTGTGAAATTGGCTTATCTAGTTACAGCGGACTGAGTTATCAGCACTTAGTGTATTTGCTAGATAAGATTAGTCAGCCGCTGTAGAGCGGCGAAATACCACGATCTTGGTGGTGTTTTTTTGCACCACTTGATCGTGCTGATTTTTAGTTTCGCTCTGATAGGTCACAATTCCCATCTCGGGTTTAGAGGCGGAAGGCTTGATCTCGGTGATACAAACTTCGACATGTAGCTGATCACCTGCACGGGTGGGCATCGGCCAACTGACCTGACTCTCTAAACCAATCAAGCCATTAGCCACCGGAAAACACTCACTCCATAAACGCATGGTGATGCCAGCGGTTTGCCAGCCACTGGCTGCCAAACCATTAAACACGGTGACTTGTGCTGCTTGCGGGTCTAAATGAAATGGCTGCGGATCATACAGATTGGCAAATTCTAATAAGCTGTCTAAGGTTAATTCATAACTGCGACTGGTAAAACGATCGCCTACGGCTAAATCGTCTAAGTACAAGGGGGTAAGATTGGTCATTGAGTTCTCCTATATTTGCCCTAGGATAAAGCAGCTTTAATAAAACTCGCACTGCACTTTAGCGTAACCGCTGACTCCAGAGTCGCAATTTTGGCTAATATCACTGATGGCAAGCGGGATAAAGCACCCTAGCTATTCACCCTTGAGATTTAATCCTGTACTCTAGCTCAGTACTGTTCTCTTCTTGGGGTTATTCACCCCTCTTTTTATCAGGATCACTGTCATATCATGGATTCTCAGCATTCATATACTTTTTCTAACCGAGCCAATCAGCTCACCAGTTCCGCCATTAGAGAAATCCTGAAAGTCACCACTCGACCGGAAATTATCTCCTTTGCTGGCGGCCTTCCTTCAGCTGATGGATTTCCTATTCCTGAATTACGTCAAGCCTTTGATCAGGTACTCGCTAATGATGGCCGTGAAGCACTGCAATACGGCCCAACCGAAGGTTATACTCCACTCCGTCAATGGGTAGCTGATGATCTCAGTACCGACGATGTCAAAATTAATCTTAATGAAGTATTAATTGTTTCCGGCTCCCAACAAGCCTTAGACATGCTGGGTAAATTATTTATTGATAATGGCAGTAAAGTACTGGTGGAGTCGCCAACCTATCTCGGCGCCCTCCAATCTTTCTCTGTGTTTGAGCCTGAATACGTAGCGATGGATACCGATGAAGGCGGCTTAATTCCTGCGGAAGTGTCCACTGCTAAAGCTCAAGGCGCGCGCTTTATTTATGCGCTGCCGAACTTCCAAAACCCTACTGGCCGCACCATGAGTGCTGAACGTCGCCAAGAGTTTGTTGAGCGTTGTGCTGCCGCTAACTTACCGATTATCGAAGACGACCCCTACGGCGAACTGCGCTATATTGGCAGCCCACAGCCCAGCTTGCTAAGCCTAGGCCGCAAAGCGGGTGCAACCGTGATCCGCCTAGGTTCGTTCTCTAAAGTATTAGCGCCTGGTTTGCGTCTAGGCTATATCGTGGCACCTTCAGCAATTATCGATAAGCTGGTGCAAATTAAACAAGCCACCGACTTACACTCACCAACCGTTACGCAAATGGCCGTTTATGAAGCGGTAAAAAATGGTTTCTTAAAACAGCATTTACCAACGGTGCGTGAACTCTATAAACGCCAATGCCAATTTATGCTGGACGCAATGCAGCATTACTTCCCTAAAGGCGTGCACTGGACTCGTCCCGAAGGAGGAATGTTCCTCTGGGTCACCTTACCTGAGCATATGAGTGCCAATGAGTTACTGCAAAAAGCTATTGAGCGAAATGTAGCCTTTGTTCCTGGCGAACCCTTCTACGCCACCGCCGAAGCTAAAACGAATACCTTCCGTCTCAGTTTTGTGACGGTATCTGAAGAGCGTATTCGTCAAGGCATTGAAATTTTAGGGCAACTGATTCGCGAACAACTCTAAATTTCAGCACCATAACACTAATCAAGCCGCATATTCTGCGGCTTGATTATTACTACACTAACAACTCCACGCCTTTGCTATAGCACTTGTTGATTTAAGTGCACTCCATTTAACGACAGCGCAACACCCTGAGCCAAACTATCCCCCACCGGACACTTTTCAGCCACAAACTTAATTAAGGCTGCAACATCCTCTTTCGCCGAAGGCGACTCAATCCAATACTGGTAACGAATCGCTGAATAGCCAGGACGCACCTCTGACTTGCCTAAAAACCCATCAAGATCCAAATCGCCCTCTAACTTAACGTTAAATCCGTCCAATACCACATTAAACTTGGCGGCATAGACCCGAGCTACAATGGCCTGGCAAGCACCTAAAGCGCCCAACAATGCTTCCACAGGATTCATTCCAGTATCCGTACCGCCTAAGCTCTTGGGCTCATCTAGCATGAGCTCAAATTGACGCGCCTGCACCTTAACTGCAACCCCTTGTTGTAACTCAGCACAGACATTGACCTGCTCTACTGCCATAACCCGCTTCTCCCTAACTCGTCGCTAAAAAATCAATCTAACGCTATATCTGCCGAACCATAAATAACTAATGGCTATATAACCCATAAAAAATGCCCAAGGCTAGGCTTGGGCATTGGCGCGAACTTCGCTAGTTTTACAATAGCAGACTGCGAATTTCTGCTAACAGATCACTTAAGCGCCGGGTAAACTGAGCAGCCGCAGCACCATTAATTACTCGGTGGTCATAGGATAATGACAACGGCAGCAGCAGGCGCGGCTTAAACTTCTTGCCATTCCAAACCGGCTGCATGGTGGCGCGCGATACACCTAAAATGGCTACTTCAGGAGCATTCACAATCGGAGTAAAACCGGTTCCACCAATATGTCCCAAGCTTGAAATAGTAAAGCACGCACCTTGCATTTGATCAGGGCTAAGTTTTTTATTACGGGCTTTGTCGGCTAACTCTGCTGCTTCAGCGGCTAATTGCAGCAAACTTTTTTGATCCACATCCCGAATCACTGGTACCAATAAGCCCTCAGGCGTATCAACTGCAAAGCCTAAATGCACGTATTTTTTGCGAATTAATGCCGTACCACTCGGTGCTAATGAGCTATTAAAATCTGGCATTTCTTTTAACAAATGAGCACAGGCTTTTAGTAAAAACGGCAGAATGGTTAATTTGACCCCTGCTTGTTCCGCTACCACTTTTTGTGCCACTCGAAATTTTTCGAGCTCACTAATATCTGCCGACTCAAACTGCGTAACATGTGGCACGTTCAGCCAGCTACGATGCAAATTAGTCGCCCCAATTTGCTGCAAACGGGTCATGGCGACCTCTTCTACTTCACCAAAGCGTGAGAAGTCAACTTCAGGAATAGGCGGAATACCTGCGCCCGGCGCTTCTCCACTCGCAGCCTTTTGTTTGCTAAGGACAGTTTGCACATACAACTGCACATCTTCTTTAACAATCCGATCGTGCGGCCCAGTCGCAGTCACTAAGCCTAAATCCACCCCAAATTCACGGGCTAATTTTCGTACCGCAGGGCCGGCATGTATTTGGCTTTTGGCTTTTACAGGTTTAGTCGGTTGACTAATCGGCGCAACGGATACAGAGGTAGCCGTATCAATAGGCTCTGCTGGTGCCATTGACTCTGTTGCTGGGGCGGTTGTATCAGGTGTAGCTTCTGCTTCACTTGCAGCAACTTGAGTTTTAATTTTAAAAATTAAATCGCCTGTACCCACTTCAGCATCTAAGCGCACCAGCACTTCAGTTATCTCACCGGCAACGGGTGATGGAATTTCCATACTGGCTTTATCTGATTCCAGCGTCAGCAGTGAATCTTCCGCTTGCACCTGATCACCCACCGCCACCATCAGCTCAATCACCCGTGCTTTACCAGTGGAACCAATATCTGGCACTTTAATCTCTTGCTCTTCAGCACTTATTTCAGTTGCTGACTTAACAGCGGGCGCTACTGAAGATTCAGCCTGCTCTTCACTCGCTTGCTCTGTCGTTGACTGGCTTTGCTCTGCAGACTCAGTAGCTTCAACCGCTGCCGATTCGACCTCCAACTCCAGTAATTCATCGCCTTCTTTTAAACGATCCCCTAGCTGTACCTTTAAGCTTTTAATAATCCCTGCTTTCGGCGCTGGAATTTCCATACTGGCTTTATCAGACTCCAGCGTCAGCAAACTTTGCTCCGCTTCAATTTCATCGCCGACTTTGACAAATAACTCAATTACCTCACCTTCACCATTACCGATATCAGGCACGCGAATTAATTCAGTGGTCATCGCCTTACTCCTTCTTAGCAGTCCAGTGGGTTGGGTTTGTTGGCATCAATACCAAATGTTTGCATCGCATCCAGCAGTACTTGTGCCTCTAGCTGTCCATCTTTTACTAACCCTTCAAGCGCCGCTAACACCACCCAATGCCGATCCACTTCAAAGAAATCGCGCAGTTTTTTACGTGTATCACTGCGGCCAAAGCCATCGGTTCCTAAAACTTTATAAGTGGTTTGTGGAATCCATTGCCGTACCTGATCAGCGTACAGTTTCATATAATCCGTTGAGGCCACCACTGGACCACGCCGCTCTGTCAAACACTGCTCAAGATGGCTTAAACGCATCGGCTCACGGGGATGTAAACGGTTCCAGCGCTCCACCTCTAAACCATCGCGGCGTAGCTCATTAAAACTGGTCACACTCCATACGTCAGCACCTACTCCAAACTCATCCCGTAGAATTTTCGCTGCCTCGCGTACTTCACGCAAAATCGTACCGCTTCCCAATAACTGCACATGCAGCTCTGATTGGCGCTTATCTTCTTCAAGCAAATACATGCCGCGAATAATGTCACGCTCAATATTTTCCTGCTGAGGAATGGCAGGCTGCACATAGGATTCGTTCATCATGGTGATGTAGTAAAAGCAATCTTTTTGCAGCTCCAACATCTGATGAATACCCTCTTGGATAATTACCGCCATTTCATAGCCATAGGCCGGATCATAGCTGTGACAATTAGGAATAGTGCCTGCCAAAATATGGCTATGCCCATCTTCATGCTGTAAACCTTCGCCATTAAGCGTAGTGCGCCCCGCAGTACCGCCCATCAAGAAACCACGCGCTCGAATGTCCCCAGCTGCCCAAGCCAAATCGCCTATACGCTGAAAACCAAACATCGAGTAGAAAGCATAAAAAGGCAACATAGGCTGATTGTGGGTGCTGTACGCAGTGGCTGCGGCGATCCATGAAGACATCGCACCCGCTTCAGTGATTCCTTCTTCTAGAATTTGCCCTTTTTTATCTTCCTTGTAGTACATCACTTGCTCATGATCCACCGGCTGATACAGCTGCCCGACTGCCGAGTAAATGCCTAACTGCCGAAACATGCCTTCCATGCCAAAGGTACGAGCTTCATCGGGAATAATGGGCACAATACGACTGCCCAAATCTTTGTCTTTAACTAGATGCGATAAAATTCGCACAAAGGCCATGGTGGTTGAGATTTCACGCTCACCGGTACCATCTAATATCGCTTTTAGCGTTTCTAATGGAGGCGTTGGAATGCTAATACTTTTGCTGCGCCGCTGCGGGACAAAACCACCGAGCTTTTCGCGGCTTTGCTTAATGTATTTAATTTCTGGACTGTCCTCGGCAGGCCGATAAAACGGCAAGCTTTCCAGCTGGTCATCATCCACTGGAATCCCAAACCGATCACGGAATGAACGTAAGCTAGGTAAATCGACCTTTTTCACATTATGTGCAATGTTTTGCGCTTCACCACTACCGGTGCCATAGCCTTTAATCGTTTTCGCCAAAATCACACTAGGCTGACCTTTATGGTTCACCGCGGCATGGTAAGCGGCATACACTTTAAAGGGGTCATGGCCACCGCGGTTGAGCTTCCACACCTCATCATCACTGAGGTCTTCCACCATTTTTAACAGCCGTGGATCAGTGCCAAAAAAATCGCTGCGGACAAAGGCACCGTTATTGGCTTTATAGTTTTGATAATCTCCATCGACGGCCTCTTCCATACGCTGCTGCATGACCCCTTCAGTGTCTTTAGCAAATAATGGATCCCATAAACGTCCCCACAACACTTTAATCACGTTCCAGTCGGCACCGCGAAAATTCCCTTCTAACTCTTGAATAATCTTGCCGTTACCACGTACGGGGCCATCTAAGCGTTGTAAGTTACAGTTAATCACAAAGATTAAGTTATCCAGCTTTTCACGCCCAGCCAGCGAAATTGCACCTAAGGATTCTGGCTCATCGGTTTCCCCATCGCCTAAGAAACACCACACTTTTTGCTTACCAGGCGTAATAAATCCACGGTGTTCAAGATATTTCATAAAACGTGCTTGGTAGATTGCCTGAATCGGTCCAAGTCCCATAGAGACTGTCGGAAACTGCCAGAAATCAGGCATTAGCCAAGGGTGTGGATAAGAAGATAAACCCTTGCCATCAACCTCACGGCGAAAATTACTCAGCTGCTCTTCAGAAATACGCCCTTCTAAAAATGCCCGCGCATAGATTCCGGGCGAGGCATGGCCTTGAAAGTAAATCAGATCACCGCCGTGTTCCTCTGTCGGGGCCTGAAAAAAATAGTTGAAGCCAATATCGTACAAGGTAGCACTTGAAGCAAAGGTGGCAATATGTCCACCTAAATCAGGATCAGCTTGGTTAGCTCGCATCACCATCGCCAATGCATTCCAACGCACGAGCGAACGAATTCGCCGCTCCATAAACAAATCACCCGGCATTCGCGCTTCATGGGTCACCGGAATCGTATTACGATAAGGGGTGGTAATGGCATGGGGTAAACGGGTACCGTTACGGCTAGCATACTCACCAAGACGCTCTAATAGATAATGAACGCGCTCTTCTCCTTCACGCTCATGCACCGACTCTAAAGAGTCTAGCCATTCTTGGGTTTCAACTGGGTCTAAATCCTGCATAACCTACTCTCTCCAAAGTGACTTCACGCTTTATTGAAGCCTGCTGTACAGTTGACTGGATAAGTCATCGTACTTGGTAAGAATCACTAAAGCGTATTTAGTTTCTTGTAGTTTTACTACAAATAGACCAGCAAGTCAGCTGCTATTTAGCGGCTTAGATCAATCTTTTGTCGAATAGGTATTCGGCCAGTTTTAGCCCAAGCAAAGTACGCCTAAGCCAGCTAAACTAAACAGCTTATTTATTTTCACTTATCATTTGCTCACAGTAGGTGCGTCATGATTCCAGCTTTTATCGAGCCACTACCCGAGGCTTTATTACCGCTTCAGCAGCGCGCCAAACAGCGTTGGCTGAATGCCCTAGCTGAACATCAACTGCCTGCTGTTCCTTGGTCTGATGAACGTCAAGCACTGTTTCTCCACCTGGCTACGCTCAGCGATTTTATTTTGGAATATGCCGTTCGCTGTCCTAATAAAACCATTGCATTAGCTACCTCAGGTGAGCTAGATCGCACTTTGGTGCCCGGCGAAACCCGTTATCAACTGAATCAATGTCTGGCCCACTGCGAAACCGAAGAGCAACTCATTTTGCAGCTGCGCTTATTTCGTAATCGTCAGCAGTTTCGCATTATTTGGCGCGACCTTTCCCGCCAAGCCGAACTGGGGGAAACCTGTCGAGATGTTTCAGCCCTAGCCGATGCCTGTATTGATGCTGCCTATCAGTGGTTGTACCAACAACACTGCGCCCTGTTTGGCACCCCAATTGGCCGTTACAGCCAACAACCACAGCACTTAGTAGTACTGGGCATGGGCAAACTCGGTGCTTATGAGCTGAATCTGTCCTCCGATGTGGATTTAATTTTTGCTTACCCTGAAGCCGGTGAAACCCAAGGTGCCAAACGCAGCCTAGACAACCAAGAGTTTTTTACTCGGCTCGGGCAAAAACTGATTAAAGCGCTAGATGTGATTACTGCCCAAGGCTTTGCTTTTCGGGTCGATATGCGCTTACGTCCTTATGGCTCAGGCGGGCCACTGGTCTATAGCTTTACGGCTATGGAGCAGTACTACCAAAATCAAGGCCGCGACTGGGAGCGCTACGCCATGATTAAAGCGCGCGTGGTGGGTGGTGCGCACAGTAATGGTGCAGCGTTATTACGAATTTTGCGCCCCTTTGTTTATCGTCGTTATCTGGACTTTTCGGCAATTGAAGCGTTGCGCTCCATGAAGCAATTAATTCAGCAAGAAGTTCGCCGCAAAGACATGGATGACAACATCAAACTTGGCTCGGGTGGCATTCGCGAAGTTGAGTTTATCGCCCAAGCCTTTCAGCTAATCCATGGCGGTCGTGATCTCAGTTTACAGCAGCGGCCACTACTTAATACCCTCGATACCTTATCAGCCCAAGGCTATTTAACTGCAACCGATGTTACCGAGCTGAAAGAATCGTATCGTTTTTTACGTTACACCGAGCATGCACTACAGGCAGTGGCCGATCGACAAACCCAAACCCTGCCCGATACTCCAATCGAACAACAACGTATTGCCACCATTATGGGCTTTGCTAACTGGACTGAGTTTTTACAGCGTTTAGCTTACGAGCGTAAAGACGTAGAAAAACACTTTCGTGAAGTGATTGCCGATCCAGACTGCGAAGAAGATGAAGAAATCATCGGCGGTGAATGGTTACCGGTTTGGGAACAAACTATTGATGATGAAAGCGCCAGCCAGCAATTTATCCAAGCCGGTTATAGCGATGGCGTTACCGCGGTGCAACGCCTGCATCTGCTTCGCAATGGCTCGCAAGTGCGCGCTATGCAACGCATTGGCCGTGAACGTTTAGATGCGTTTATGCCTAGGCTGTTAAGTCAAGCCGCTGAACATGACACGCCAGATTTAGTGCTAGAGCGCGTCTTACCACTGATTGAAGCGGTGGCTAGGCGTTCAGCATATCTGGTGCTACTGACAGAAAATCCTGGTGCTTTATTACGCCTAATTACTTTATGTGCCGCTAGCCCTTGGATTGCCGAGCAAATTACTCGCTTTCCTGCTCTGCTGGATGAGTTGTTAAACGAGGGACGCCTCTATCGCCCACCGCTTGCTCCCGAGCTGGCAGCAGAACTACGTGAGCGCTTAATGCGCGTCCCGGAAGAAGATGTCGAGCAACAGCTCAACGTCCTGCGCCACTTTAAATTGGCGCACCGTTTACGCGTAGCTGCCTCTGAAATTGCTGGAACCTTGCCGTTAATGAAGGTCAGCGACTATTTAACCTGGCTAGCTGAAGCAATTTTAGAACAAGTCATGCTCTTAGTTTGGCAAGAACTCGTGCGCAAACATGGTTATCCGAAACAATTAGATGGCTGCCCCTGCGAGCTAAACTTTATTATTTTGGGCTATGGCAAATTAGGTGGTATTGAACTAGGACATAGTTCAGACCTAGATTTAGTGTTTATTTACGACTGTGATCCCCAAGCTGAAACCGATGGACCGCGCCCAGTAGATGGTGCCCAGTTTTATACTCGTCTAGGTCAGCGCATTATTTCTATGCTCACCACCCGCACCACTTCAGGCGGGCTCTATGATGTAGATATGCGCCTACGCCCCAGTGGTGACGCCGGGTTATTAGCCAGCACCTTAACTGCGTTTGAACGTTATCAGCTACAGGAAGCTTGGACATGGGAGCACCAAGCCTTAGTGCGTGCCCGGGTCGTAGCAGGCTGCCCACAGCTTGCCGAGCGCTTTAATCAAGTTCGGCAAACCGTACTCGCTAAACAGCGTGACTTAATCGAGTTACGTTCAGCGGTCAGCGAGATGCGCTGGAAAATGCGTGATAATTTAGCCACACAGATTACCGATGGTGGGCGTAATGCCAACGCCTTTGAGGCGAATATGCCATTTGATCTAAAGCAAGACGCTGGGGGCATCGTCGACATTGAGTTTATTGTGCAATATGCGGCCCTAGCTTGGTCATGGCAATACCCAGAACTTGTCACCTATACCGATAACATTCGGATTTTAGATGCACTGAATGCCAGCCAGTTATTTACCCAAGATGATGTACTACTATTACAGGAAGCCTATAAAAGTTATCGCGCCGCCGCACACCGCTTTGCTCTGCAAAAACAGCGAGCAGTAGTCGGTGGGGAAAGCTTTCATCCCGAACGTCATGCGGTGTTACGTATCTGGCAAGCACTGGGGTTGGAGTAAGTGCCCTTAGCGCCTTACTCTCGTGCTGTAAAATTAGTCTAAAAAGTGCCATTTTCTGATTAAAGTTGCTTTATTGCATGGCTTTAGCTAATTAGCCGTTGCAATCTGCAGGGCCGCCCTGTAACTTTTATCCGCGCAAACCTGCAGTTAATCTGACTTAGCAGAATCTTTTTTATTTACTTGGCAAATTCGAGGTTATCTCACTGAAATGATTATTTTCAGTCGTACTCTAGTGATGGGTTTATTACTAAGCGTTCCCTTCATCAGTCGTGCTGAAAGTAACAGCCTGATCGTGCCACAAGCCAACTGCGAACTCAGTGCCACTCATAGCCAACTGCAAGAAACTGCCGACCCAAATCAGCCTTTATTAACCCAAGCCCTGACTCAGCAGTTAAATTACTGCACCCGTTTAGCTGAACAAGGTGATGCCGATGCCCAATATCAGCTCGGTTGGTACTTTGAGTCACGCCCTGAGCCTAACCTAAATCAAGCTATCCATTGGTTCGAACAAGCCTCACTGCAAGGCCATGCCACTGCACAATGGCGCTTAGGCTTGCTGTTTTTCCATGGCCAAGGGGTGCCGAGCAATAAAGTGCAGTCATTTATTGTCTTAAAAATGGCCTCAATTAATGGCGAAGAGCAAGCAATTGATGATGCTGACCGCGTAGCCAGTAGCATGCAAAGCCAAGAACTTGAACTGGCTAACCAAATGCTGAGCCAAATTTTCTATAATTATATGCAAGAGTTGCTGCCTGAGCCTGAGCTCTCTACCCCACTAAAGCTAACTCCCTAAACACCGCGCTGCACTTGCTGCTTTAAATACTGATAGGCCTGCTGTACTGCAATGAGTCGAGCAGTGATCTGCTGCACCTGTTGGGCATCTGCTACTGCAGCATATTTATCTGGATGCAACTGACTGGTTAAGCGCCGATACGCCCGCTTAATTTCTGGCCACTGTGCTGCATAATTCAACCCCAGCACCTGTAAAGCTGCTTGCCGCCCCTGCACTAGGCGACCTTTAGCTTGTTGCTGAGCCTCGTGCTGTAATTTTAAAGCAACTATCGGACTCATCTGCCAACGCTGGGCTAACTGTTGCAAAAAACCCAGTTGAGCCATGGTAGGTGAGGTTGAGGCATATACCATCCGCCAGCCAGCAGCCAACCAATCGGATTTATCCTGCATTGCAAGCGTGAGTCGCTGCAACTGAGCGCAAACCTTATCTGAATTTAGCTGTTTACCTTGGCTACACGCTGCAGCAATCCAGTCTACCGCCATACTACCTAAGCTAAGCCGACGCATTTCTTGCTCTAACTGCTGAATCTGCGCTGCTTGCACCGCCCCTGCCAACTTAGCCACATGCCCCAAATAAAGAAAGAATAACCGCTGCAGCGCACTTTCACCGTGCAGCGGCCGCGCTCTTCGTAACTGACGCCAATTGAACACCAAGCTAACTCTACTGCCGTGCTGCCAATTCAGCTTCAGCCAAGCGCTCGACGGTACCGACGTCAATCCAGCGTCCGGCATAATGCTCGCCGCTGACCTTGCCAGCGCTAATCGCTTGTTTTAATAACGGCGCTAACTTAAAAGCACCTGGCACACAGTCACTGAGTAAACGGGGATCAAGCAGCGCAATGCCACTATAAGTTAAGCATTCGCCCTTTAATTGCACTTGCCCTTGGGTCAGAGCAAAGTCACCTAAAGGATGGTGCTCAGGATTATCTACCAGCACCAAGTGAGCTAATTGCTGCCCCTCTAGCAACGCTGTCTGCCGCAAATGACTAAAGTCATAATCGGTCCATACATCACCATTGAGCAAAATAAAGGGCTGAGGCCCAAGCAGCGGTAGCGCCTGTAAAATGCCACCACCGGTTTCTAAGGGTTCTGCTTCAGCCGAATACTGAATCGACACTCCCCAGTGTGCACCATCGCCTAAATAGCGCTCAATTTTTTCACCCAACCAAGCATGGTTAATCACCAGTTCTGTGATACCAGCAGCTGCTAAGCGGCGGATATGGTGCTCAATCAGCGGGGTATCGGCAACTTTAATTAATGGTTTAGGCGTAGTTAAAGTCAGCGGGCGTAAGCGCTCTCCTTTACCTGCAGCCAGAATCATTGCTTTCATGCTTCACTCCATCCTTGCCTGAATTAAAGGCCCAAACTATTGAGCAATTGCTGTAATGGTTTTAGCTCAGGGCGGCGTGCAATCACCGTATTTAAATAGTTAAAAAAGCGCGGGGTATCAGCCAAATAACGCGGCTTACCATCACGGTAATTAATTCGGGCAAAGATCCCAATCACTTTAAGATGACGTTGTACGCCCATTAAATCTGACCAGCGCTGGAACTCAGCAAAATCAGTACCTACATTTAAACCCACAGCCTGCGCTTGCTGCCAGTAGTGGGCTAACCACTCGCTCACTTTATCGTCCGGCCAACTCACAAAGGCATCTTTAAATAAGCTCGTAATATCGTAGCTAATCGGCCCTTGCACTGCATCTTGAAAATCCAGCACGCCAGGATTAGGTGCACTCAGCATCAGGTTGCGCGGCATATAATCGCGGTGAACAAAGGCAGTGGGTTGCTCAAGTGCACTGTTAATTAGCAGTTCACATACCTGCTGCCATAATTGTTGCTGCTGTGCAGTGAACGATTGTTTTAATTCATGCTGTACATACCACTCAGGAAACAAATTCAGCTCGCGAGCTAACAGCGCCCGATCGTACCTAGGTAAGTTTGCTGTGTCGGTGTTCAATTGCATAGTAATTAAAGCCTGAATTGCCAAACTAAATAACTGATCAGCATTCTCAGTGGTTAACACTTGCAACCAGGTCTCTAGGCCCAGATCTGATAAAACCAAAAAACCCTGCTCAACATCTGCGGCTAAAATTTCTGGTACATTAAGCCCTGCTTTAGCCAGCTGCTCTGCTACCTTAATAAACGGTCGGCAATCTTCATTGGGGGGCGGTGCATCCATTAGTACTAAACTGAGCGCACCACTTTGCCAGCGAAAATAACGGCGAAAACTAGCATCACTACTGGCTGCAGTTAAGCTGGGCTGATTCAGTTCACCCCACTGGCGCTCAGCGGCTAAGCGTGGAATTTGTTGTTGCAACCAACTGTTTAACTGCTGTAAACGATGATCAGCGATGCTATCTGTAGATTCTGGCATTCATATTCTCCTAACGGTGTAGCCGTTCTGCATTGGTTGCTTTATTATCGCGTATTCACTTTCCAGCCCTTAGGGGCGTGCGGCTATAATACCAGCCAATGGCACTCAGGAAGCACGGACATCACAATGGCAGCTAAAACACCTTTATTTCGTCGAAAATTTCCCCTGCTAGTTACTAGCAGTTTACTCGCTATTCAGACTTTTTCTGCCAGCGCTGCATCCGAGCAGTTTGCTTGCCAGGTGTCTGCTTCAGGCCAATGGGATTGTAGTGCTGCGGCACCTAGCCAACCCCTACCGCCCAGACCCAAGCAAATAAGCACCCAAGCTGAACCTTTATTGCTGCCTACCCAGCCGGCCAAGACAAAAGTAGAAACGCCCTTAGCTGAGTCATCAGCAGAACCTGCGCTACGTCTTGATTCAACCGTTGCCAATGATTATCAGGGCGTACCCTCAACCAATGATTACGCAATTTTAGACTGGGTACCTCGCGAGCAACTAACCGCTGCCCAATTAGAAGAAATTAGCCCTTACTGCGCAGGCGACTATATTGAGCCCTTGCGCCCGGGTATGGATGATAAAACTCCTGCCGATGAGTCGCCGCTCTATATCTCTGCTAAGGCATCACGTTACGAGCAAACCAGCGATGTGGCTATGCTGGCCGGTGATGTGGTGCTACGCCAAGCCAGTATGCAAGCCGAAGCCCATGAGGCTAAGCTTTACCGTCAAGAGAATCGTGGTGAGCTAATTGGTGGCGTACGGTTACGCGATACCGGTGCGTTATTGGTCGGTGATCGTGCAGAAATTCAATTGGATACCGGTGCAGCCAAAGTTGAAAATGCCCAGTACGTTATGCACCAAGGCCGCGTACGTGGTGAGGCCCAATACGTTAAGCGTCAAGAAGACGGCATTATCCGCCTCAAAGATGGAACCTACACCCGGTGTACACCTGGCAGCAACACTTGGCACGTACGGGCCAACAATATCACCCTAAATAATGAAACAGGCTTTGGTACCGGGACTAACGTAACCTTAAGGGTTAAAGACATTCCTGTGTTCTATACGCCCTATATTCACTTTCCGCTGGATGATCGCCGGGTATCGGGCTTCTTAGTGCCGAGTATTTCCTATAGTCGTAGAAAAGGCGCTGAAGTTACTACCCCTTACTATTTCAACTTAGCACCGAATATGGATGCTACCTTGTATCCGCAGTTGATCAGTAAGCGCGGCCTGTTAATGGAAGGTGATTTCCGCTACCTCAGCAAAAACAGCGAAAGTAAGGTCAGTGCCTCCTGGTTAAATGACCGCGAAGATGAGCGTAAACACCAATCAGAATACAAAGATACGCGCTGGCTCTATCGCCTTGAGCACACCCATGGCTTAACTTCGCGCTTACGTGCTGATTTAGACTATACCGACCTCAGTGATCCTTACTTTTTTGATGACCTGAATACCTCGCTGGATATCAGTTCCAAAAACTTTGTTGATCAACGCGGTAGCCTGACTTGGCGCGGCGATAGCTTTACTGCCGGCCTGAATGCCCACGCCTATGAGCGAGCCAATATTGCCGATGTAACCCCCTATAACCGTCTACCGCAGTTAACCCTCAATGGGCGTGCACCCTTTGAGCTAGCTGGTTTAGATATGGGCTACCAAACCGAGCTGGTTCGTTTTGAGCGCAGTCTTAAAAGTAGTGAATATCATGATCAAGATGGAATAAGTAATCACAACAAACCTTACTGGAATGATCACTATATCCAAGGCTTAGCCCGAGCAGAAGGTAATCGCTTACACCTTGAGCCTAGCATTAGTCTGCCGCTGAACTGGTCATGGGGTTACATTAAACCGGCAATTAAATACGCCTATACTAAATATGACTTAACCTTAGATAGCCGTGGAAAAGACACTTTAGGTGGGCAGAAATTTCATAGCAATCAATCACGTAGTGTGCCGATCTACAGCGTTGACAGCGGCCTATACTTTGACCGTGACGCCCAGTGGTTTGGCAAAAACTATCGCCAAACTTTAGAGCCACGCCTGTTCTACCTCAATGTGCCATATAAAGATCAAAGTGATATTCCGGTATTTGATACCAGTGAAAGCACTTTCAGTTACGCTGGCATGTTCCGCGACAACCGCTTTAGTGGCCGAGACAGAATTGGTGATACCAACCAGTTCTCACTGGGGGTAACAAACCGCTGGATTGATGAAAGTGGCTTAGAGCGCCAACGCTTCTCGATTGGCCAAAGCTACTACCTGCGTGATCGCAAGGTGCAGATGCCAGGGGTTAACTATGAAGATAAGCCTGAGTCTAAGCACAGCCAATCGCCTTATGCAATGGAATATATGCTGCGCTTTAACCAAGACTGGCGCCTAACTTCAGACTTTGTATGGGATAAAAACAGCCACAGCACACGCTCAGGCAGCTTAATGTTCCATTACCAAGATCATGCTGATCTGAATAAAATTGTTAACTTTGGGGTGCGCTACCGCGCTGACCGCACCTACTACGACAGTGAAAAAGGTGAATGGGTAACAGGTACCGATTACGGTAGCCCAGGCAGCAGTGACTACGTTAAAGACTTCTACAAAATCAAACAAACCGATATGTCGGTCATGTGGCCCGTGGTTCCACAATGGAGCGCGATTGCCCGCTGGCAGTACGACTACAACCGTAATCGTACCTTAGATGCCTTTGCCGGTTTTGAGTACGACAGTTGTTGCTGGAAATTACGCCTAATCAACCGTTACTGGTTAGATTATGATGAGAATAACCAGCGCCCGAATGATAACCGTGAAGCGGATCGTGGCGTATTTTTACAAATTGTCTTTAAAGGCTTAGGTTCAGTCACTGGCCAAAAAATAGACACATTCTTAGATGAAGGCATTAAAGGGTATCGTGAACGTGAAGATCAAGCTTTCTAACTCTCTGCGCCCTAAAATGCTGGGCGCGGCATTATTACTTGCTAGCTCCCTGCTTTCAGGTACGGCGCTGGCGCAAGTACAAGCGATTGATGGCATTGCAGCTATCGTCAATGACGATGTGATTATGCGTAGCCAGTTTCAACAACGGGTCAAAGAAGTAACCAGTGCCATTCGTAATCAAGGTGCTGAAGCTCCGCCAACCGAAGTACTGCACCAGCAAATTCTGGAGCGCTTAATTTTAGATAGCATTCAGCTACAAATGGGTGAGCGTGCGGGCATTCAAATCAGTGACGAAGAGCTAAATAACTCCATTGAAATGATTGCCCAAAGCAATGGCTTAAGCGTTGCACAGTTTCAGCAAGCACTCACTGAAGATGGTTTGTCCTTAGCCGAGGCGCGCGAGCAAATCCGTAAAGAAATGATTATTTCTCGGGTTCGCCAATACCGCGTATCGGAGCGGATTCAGGTTTCTGACCAAGAAGTGAAAAACTTCTTGGCCTCAGATCTAGGCAAAATCCAGCTCGGTGATGAATACCATCTGGCCAATATCTTAATCCCACTACCCGATGCACCGACCCAAAAAGATCTGCAGGCAGCGGAGCAAAAGGTACAAGAAGTTATGGGCAAACTCGAGCAAGGCACTGACTTTGCTCGGTTAGCCATTCAATTCTCGGCCAGTGAAAATGCCCTCCAAGGCGGTGATATGGGCTGGCGTAAAGCAGTACAGCTGCCTTCACCCCTGGATCAGCAAATCGGTCAGATGCAAGTCGGTCAGGTAACCCAACCGGCCCGTACTGCAGGCGGCATTGTGCTGATTAAGCTATTGGATAAGCGTAGTTTAGAGGCCAGCACTCGAGAAGAAACCTTAGTGCGCCATATTCTCATTAAGCCCAGCGCGATTCGTAGTCCAGAAGAAGCAAAGCAGCTAGCCCAGCGTATTTATGATCGCTTACAAAATGGCGAAGACTTTGCCGAACTGGCGAAAAATTTCTCAGAAGACCCGGGCTCGGCGTTAAATGGCGGCAGCCTCAACTGGATTGATCCAGATGTGTTGGTGCCTGAGTTTAGAGAAACCATGGCCAGCGCTCCGATAAATGCAATCAGCAAGCCATTTTCTACTCAATTTGGCTGGCACGTCTTGCAAGTGTTAGATCGCCGCACGACCGATAGCAGCACCCAAGCCCGCGAGCAACAGGCGCTAAATATCTTACGTAACCGCAAATTTGAAGAAGAAGTGCAAACCTGGTTACGTCAAATCCGTGATGAAGCTTATGTGGACATTAAAATCTAATGGCTAAACGTTTCGCCCTCACCGCCGGCGAGCCGGCGGGCATCGGTCCAGATTTATGCCTAATGCTGGCTGCGAAAGCGCAGCCCCATCCAGTCATTACTATTGCTAGTCAAGATCTATTAGCACAACGTGCTACAGAATTAGGACTAACGGTCGAGCTATTAGCAGTTAACCCACTGGCATGGCCAGAACAACCCGCACCAGCCAACAGCTTGTATGTGTGGGATATTCCCTTAGCAGAGCCTGTAGTTACTGGTCAGCTCAATCCAAACAATGCGCAGTATGTGCTCGATACCTTAAATCGTGCCGGTTACGGCTGCCTAGGTAAAGACTTTGCCGGAATGATTACTGCTCCTGTGCATAAAGGCGTGATCAATGAAGCCGGCATTCCGTTTTCTGGGCATACAGAGTTTTTAGCTGAGCTCACTCATACCCCGCAGGTGGTAATGATGTTAGCTACTGAAGGCTTACGCGTAGCTTTAGTCACGACCCACCTGCCATTACGTGAAGTGGCCGATGCCATCACTGCTGAGCGGTTAACCAAAGTTACCCGTATTCTGCATCAAGACTTAGTTAGTAAGTTTGGTGTTGCACAGCCTAAAATACTGGTCTGCGGCTTAAACCCACATGCCGGTGAAGGTGGTCATCTGGGACGCGAAGAAATTGAAGTGATTGAACCAACCCTCAAACAGCTTCGAGCTGAGGGTATGGATTTAGTCGGACCACTGCCAGCTGATACCCTGTTTACTCCTCGCTTATTAGCAAACTGCGATGCGGTGTTGTCAATGTTCCATGATCAAGGCCTGCCAGTGTTAAAACACAAAGGCTTTGGCGCTGCAGTGAATATCACCTTAGGCATGCCAATTATTCGTACTTCGGTCGATCATGGCACTGCACTAGATTTAGCTGGTACCGGACAAATTGATTTAGGCAGTATGCAAGTAGCTCTTAACACTGCTTATGCCATGGCTGAAACCCAGCAAGCATAAATACCCTCTAGCCATACTCGCTTTATAAAATTTAGTCCTTAACTACAAAATAAAACGTATAATCTGCGTTTTATTTTGTATTTTTTGTCTAACAATGTTCGGAGTTAGAGTGAAAACCATCAAAGGTTTTATCGCAACATCTCTGCTGCGCCTTATTGCAAAGCTTCCTTGGCATACCGTACAGTCAGTGGGTCGTTTAATCGGTTGGAGCCTATGGGCGCTACCCACTAAAGCCAAGGAAACTGTGCGTATCAATCAGTCTTACTGTTTTCCTAACCTACCCTTTCAGGAACGGCAAGCGTTACAAAAACGCACCCTTAGCCATATCGGCAAAACGATGACTGAAAGCGCTGCTGCTTGGCTCTGGCCTGTAGAGAAAACTCTAGACTTAATTATTGAAGTTGAGGGTGAGGAAATACTGCAAACCGCACTAAATAGTGGTTTGGGCGTCGTTGGAATTACCAGCCATCTAGGCAACTGGGAAGTGCTCAATCATTATTTTTGCTCACAGTGTAAGCCGATTATTTTTTATCGCCCACCCAAACTTAAAGCCCTAGATGAGCTAATCAGTGCCCAACGTGTGCAACTAGGTAACCGCGTGGCGCCTTCAACCCGTGACGGCATTTTAAGTGTAATCAAAGAAGTGCGTGCAGGTGGTGCGGTAGGCATTCCAGCCGACCCCGAACCTAGCGAGTCAGCAGGGTTTTATGTCCCCTTCTTAGGTACCACGGCATTAACCAGTAAATTTGTACCCAGCATGCTCAAGGGTAAAAAAGCCTTAGGGGTGTTTTTACATGCTATCCGTTTAGAACACGGCCGTGGTTTTAAAGTGATTATTGAAGCAGCGCCGGAAGCAATGTATAGCCGCGATAGCGAGCAGGCAGTGGCGGCAATGAGTGCTGTCTTAGCAAGATACGTCGAACGCTGGCCAGAGCAATATATGTGGAGCATGAAACGCTTCAAAAATCGCCCGAATAATGAGCAGCGCTGGTATTAACCAGCGCACTCTATACTACTTAGCTCAAGCTTTGTCTAAAGCGTAGCAAAGCAACGGTAAAGAAACTCACACCCACGGCTAATAAAGCTAATATCTCAGGCCAAACCAACGACCAGCTAGCATCCCTAAATAAAATCGCCGTGGCCAAGCTGACAAAGTGTGTGGTTGGCGAAATCTGCATCGCCATTTGCAGCCATTCTGGCATGCTATCAAGCGGAGTGGTACCTCCAGAGAGCAGCAGCATTGGCATCACCACCGGAATTGCCAATAAGCCAAATTGCGGAATTGATTTAGCCAAGGTCGCTAAAAATACCGCCAATGCTGTACAGGCAAATAAGTACAACGCGGTAATGCCTAAAAATAATGGCATAGAACCTACTAAAGGCACACCTAAGGCTTTTTTAACAATTAGCTCTAAAGACACCCAAGTACAAAACACTACCACTAGAATGTTAGTCCAAACCTTGGCTAGCATAATTTCTGCAGCAGTCAGCGGCAGCACCAATAAGTGCTCAAGGGTCCCATGCTCGCGTTCTTTCAGCAGTGCCGTTCCGGTTAACAACACCGCCAAAATTGTTACGTTGTTAATAATCTGGATAATGGCTAAAAACCAGCCGCTTTGCAGATTACTGTTAAACAGCGCGCGCGTCGTTAACTTAACCGGAGCCACGGCAGCTTTAGGTGCGGCACGCGCCAGCTCAGTTTGTAGAATTCGTCCAATATAGCCAGCCCCCATAAAGGCTTGGCTCATGGCGGTGGCATCCACGTTCACTTGTAATTCTGGCTGCTTATTGGCTAACAGGTCAGCCTGAAAATTACGCGGCACATTAATTACAAAGGTGTATTGCCCCGAATCCAGCGCCTGATCGACTTGTTGATAATTAATCAGTACTGGTGGCTGAAACTCTGGTCCGCGCAGCACCTCAAGCAACTGCCGAGAGATTCGAGAGTTATCCTCATCTACAATGGCGATACTGGCATTATTCACCCCAATGCTTGAGCCAGAGGCTGGCATATAAATCGCCACACTAAAGGCGTACAACATAAATAAAATCAGCACTGAGTCATAGCGTAAGCTAATCAACTCTTTAATACCTAAATTAAAGATATGCGATAACTTGTGCATTTTATGCCTCCTGCTTTTTCAGTAACAGCAAGCTAATGCCAGTAAATAAAATAAAGAACCCTGCTAGCGCGACAAACTGCGGCCAAAGCTCAGTAAATCCAAGGGCTTTAGTAAAGGTACCCACGGCAATATCTAAAAAATACCCGGCGGGAAAAAAGTCACCCATCAGCGCCGAACCACCCTCTAGCGAAGAGCGCGGAACAATCAGGCCGGAAAATTGCACCGTTGGCAATGCGGTTAAGATCATCGTACCTAAGATGGCTGCAATCTGAGTTTTGGTTACAGTCGAGATCAATAACCCAAAGCTGGTAGTTGCCAAGACATATAAGGTACCGCCAGCAAATAAAGTTAACCCACTGCCTTTCAGTGGCACATTAAATAACCATTTATTAAGCGCTACTAATAAACCCAAGTTCAATAGACTAACTAATAGATAAGGCGCTTGCTTGCCCAGTAAAAACTCTAAGCGAGTTAAAGGCGTCGCGTAAAAGTTAGTAATCGATCCTAGCTCTTTTTCACGCACAACTCCTAACGCGGTAAGCATGGCCGGAATAAACACCAAAATCAGCGCCATCACTCCAGGTCCAATTGCATTGACACTGATAACGTCTTGGTTATAGCGAAAACGCGTTTCTAAATGAATCGGCTGCCTCACTTGGGGCAAGGCTAAACTACTTTCTGTTTGCAAACGCTGCATACTTTCAGCATGCACTGCCTCAACATAACTGCGGCTAGTTTCGGCCCTGAAAGGCATGCCACCATCTAACCAAGCGGCAACTTCTGGCTGCTTACCCGCCAACAAATCACGCCCAAAATTGGGCGGTATTTCTAGCGCCAGCTTGATATCAGCACGCTGTAAACGCCCATGCAGCTCTTGGATACTGTGCAGCGGTGCTTGCTCAGAAAAATAACGAGAGCCACGAAAAGCCTCTAAATACGCCCGACTTTGTGCACTGTCATCCTCATCAAGCACGGCAAAGGCGAGATTCTCAACGTCCAACGAAATCCCAAAGCCAAAAATGATCATCATAAACACCGCACCCAAGAGCGCAAATGCCATCCGCACTTTATCCCTTAGTAACTCTTTGCTTTCACGCATCGCCAAAGCATAGGTTCGGGTTAAGCTAAACCCCTGACGCGGTGCTTGGATCTCCTGATCTTCTCCCGCTAGGGTACTGGCCTCGCTAGGCACTTCATCCTGGGCTTGCTGCAAACAAGTGACAAAGGCATCTTCTAAAGTTTCACCGTCAAACTGCTGCTGTAGCTGTGCTGGTGTCCCAACGGCTAATACTTCACCGGCATGCATCAGGGAAATACGATCACAGCGTTCCGCTTCGTTCATAAAGTGGGTGGATAAAAAGATCGTGACGCTATCTTCTCGAGACAGCTGCAATAAGATCCGCCAAAACTCATCTCGAGCTGCAGGGTCTACGCCTGAGGTTGGCTCATCAAGAATCAATACTTCTGGCTGGTGGATAATTGAGACTGCTAATGATAAACGCTGCCTAACCCCTAAAGGTAAAGCCCCTGCCTGTTCTTGTGCATAAGGGCTGAGACCAAATTGCTCAATTAATGCTTGGGCGCGCTGCCGGCCTAAATCACGCGGCATATCAAATAACTTGGCATGCAGCTCTAGGTTTTGTCGCACACTCAACTCACCATACAACGAGAAACTTTGCGACATAAAGCCTACTCGTTTGCGAGTGGCTAAGTCTTTGGCATCCACTGGCTGGCCTAACAACCAAGCCTCACCAAAGGTTGCTGGCAATAAGCCGGTGAGCACCTTCATGGTGGTGGTTTTACCGCAGCCGTTGGAACCTAGAAAACCAAAAATCTCGCCCTTTTCAATGGCAAAACTCACCTCTTTAACCGCAGTAAAGTCGCCAAACATTAAGGTTAAATCAGTGGCTTTGATCGCAATGGGTGCATTTTCTAACGTTCGCGGCGGAATCTGTAACTCACCTGACTCTGCCGCCTCAGCACTGGCTTGACCACTAGCAACTAGCCGTTGCTGCTGATAATAGGTAAAGGCCGCATCCAGCTTTTGGCTCGGCACCACCTGTGCCAACTCTGCAGTCGCACCTTGAGCAATAATCTGTCCCTGATCAAGCATTAGGCAGTGCTCAAATTGCGCGGCCTCTTCCATATAGGCCGTGGCCACTAATAAGGTTAAGTGTGGACGCTCAGCCCGCACTCGCTCAACCAACTCCCAAAAGTGACGGCGGGATAAGGGGTCAACACCAGTGGTTGGCTCATCTAAAATTAACAAATCAGGATCATGAATCAAGGCGCAACAGAGCCCTAGCTTTTGCTTCATCCCGCCGGATAGCTTACCTGCTGGACGCTGGGCAAACTTTGTTAAGTCGGTCGCAGCTAACAGGCCCACCATGCGTTGATCACATTCTTCGCGTGATAAACCAAATACCGTAGCAAAAAAACGAATATTTTCTTCAATGGATAAGTCAGGATACAGGTTATGCCCTAATCCTTGGGGCATAAATGCAATGCGCTGATACAGTGTTTTACGGTGACGGCGTTGATCTATCGGCCCACCCAGCACCGACAGCTCGCCCTTTTGTAAAATCTTAACCCCAGAGATCAACCCCAGTAAGCTCGATTTACCCGCCCCATCAGGACCAATCAATCCACACCGTGCGCCCACTGGCAACTCAAAACTAATCGAGCGTAGTGCCTGCTGTGTACCGTATTGATGGCTAATATTTGTTGCTTGAATGGCTACTTGACTACCCATGGCTCCCCCTTAAGCGTGGCTTTCCCTCCAATTGTCATGTGCTTGGCATCACTACTTAAGTTTGTCAGGCCATTCTATCTGCTCTGATTTACGCACAAAACCAGAACCTGGCATGCCCGGCTTAGCTTGTGGGCTTGCTTGAGGATCAGTAAGACGAAGCTTTACTCGAAACACTAGCTTCTGACGCTCATCACGGGTTTCCACCTCTTTAGGGGTGAACTGCGCTTTATCAGCCACAAACTGCACCTTAGCCGGTAATGCTTGATCTAAAGCATCTAGCAGCACCATCGCCGAATCGCCAGTCGCTAATGCTCCCGCCACTGCGGAAGGCAAATAAACGTTCATATATTGATCTGTAGGATCAATCAGTAATAACACTCGCCCGCCAGCGCCTAAGACTTCACCAGGCTCTGCTAAACGCATTTGCACCACACCATCCATGGGGGCACGCAAGCTGCTGTCTTCAATCTCACTGGTCAGCTGCGCTACAGTGGCTTCGGCCGCACTAATCGCTGCCTCTGCTGCAGACACTTGCGACTGCGCAGCAGCTACTGCCGCACGTGCGGTATCAAACTGGGCTTGGTGTTGATCAATCTGCTGACCACTAGCATGACCACGGTCATACAGCTCTTTAAAGCGAGTTAAGTTTTGTCTAGCTAATTTTTGCTCACTACTACGTAGCGCAACGGTGGCTTTAGTAGTAGCTAGGTTTTCTTTAGCCCGCGCTACTTCAGCTTGTGCTTGATTTTTCTGAGCTTCTAAGGTTTTCGTATCCAACTTAGCCAATAACTGTCCCTTAGTAACTTTGTCGCCCTCTCGCACTAATACAGTTTCTAAGCGCCCTGGATACTTGGTAGCAATATGGACTTCAGTCGCCTCCAGCCGCCCATTGGCTTCATAGACTCCCTCTGGCAACTTCACTTGCAGCGAACGCCAATAACCAAAACCTGCAGCTGCCACTAATACCAGCAGTACCGGCCAAATAAAATGACGTGCTAACGACTTTTGAGCAGACATAACATCCCCTGAAATATGACTAAAACTAAAAAATCGGCCTTAAACGGACTGATTCCATTCATTTGATTGTAATCAATTAAAGTAATTTTCCTACCATTTCACAAAAATATCATTACTCTATTGTTTTTGTTTTAAGTTAAATCAGCCCACCGTATAATATAGAGCATTAATTTGAACTTAATGCTCAAATGTAAGTCTTGTTAAGCCAACTTAAACTACCGATCACTATCGATCTTGCCTAACTTCTATTTATTACATGGATTTTTGCGTTCATGCGTCACAAAAAACCTGACTTGCTCGTAGTATTAGCGATTGTTTTAGGCTTAGGCATTGTGACTACCAGTTATGCGTCAAGCCTCTGGGAAAGACACAACTCCAGCAAAGAGTATCAGCAAGCCTTAGAGCTGAGTATTCGTTAACTAGTCAGTGGTAAAAACAGTTAATTGCTGCTCAGTAAGCACTGCATCTAAAGGCACATCCCAAGCAGCGGCAGTTAACTGCTCAACCTGCTGAACACTATGGGCAACCCCCATCAACTTAGGCTGTTTCACCCGAACGGATGCAAATGCACGATCATAAAAGCCTCCGCCCATACCTAAGCGGTTACCCTGTTGATCAAATCCGACCAAAGGCATTAATACCAAATCCAATGCCCATGCTGAACGCTGCTGACTAGCGTTACTTAAAGGCTCAGCCAGTCCAAAACGGTTGGCTTGATAGCAACTATCTGCGGTAATGCGCTGAAAGGACATCTGAGTACGTGGCCACTTAGCCAACACGGGCAGATAAACCATTTTTTTATCAGCCAGCAATACGTTAATTAAGGGCGCTAAGTTTAACTCACCATCGGCTGCTTGATAGAGCGCTATATGCTGAGCACTCCAATACCAAGGATGACTACGTAGATGCTTAATTACCTTAAGCGATGCCTGCTGTTGTTGCACCGCACTTAAACTGCGGCGTAATTTACGCAGTTGAGCACGTAATAAACGTCGATTGGATAAATCAGTAGGTGCGAGGTTTAAATTCAAGACAGGTTTAATAACCGAACAAAAAAGTGACGACAAACGCAGAAAGGTTCCCCGGAAGTGCCGCTGCCTGCATGACCCTTGAACCCGAACAGTTCAAGGTGGAAGTCATGATTGATCTTTAGGCTTTCCGTCTAGCGGACCTGCTCACCGATCGTGTTACAACTTCCGGGTTATGAGAATCGGCTCCGGGCGTAGCAAGCTGGCCAACACTCTAGGGATGCCTTCAGTATACACACTCACTGCTGAGGCTCAAGCCTTTTTCGCTTGCTCTGCAAGGACCGCATTAACTTGATGCAATGAAGCTTCAATTTTAGATTGCACTTCCGCTGTAGGGAAATTCTCGACCACTGCACCTTGTTTATTTTGTAACTCGTAAGCCATGTTTAGCGCTGCCATCACTGCAATGCGCTCTGTTCCCATCACTCGTCCAGTACGACGGATCTCACGCATTTTCTGATCCAAATACTCTGCTGCCGTAGTTAAAGCCGGCGCAACCTGCGCCTCACAGGCGACATGATAGTCCTTATCGAGAATCTGTATTTTCACTACATCTTTTTGCTTAGAAGTCATCGCTCTGCTCCAGTGCATCTAAGCGTACTAATATCCGCTCGATGGTTGCACATGCTTGAGTGTGTTGTTGAAGTAACTGTTGATTTTCCTCACTCAACTGCTGATAGCGCGCTTGCAAATCTAAGTGCTGGGTCACTAATTGATCAACCCGCTCTAGTAGCTTCTGTAAGTTATCTTGGCTCACTCTGCCTCCTGTTTGCTAAAGGAGGTATTTAGACTGACAGCGCTTACATCAAACAGCAGTAACTGTGGGATGAATGACAGTGCTTGATACCCATGGAAGTAAACGCCCAGTTTTGCAGGTTATTTCACCTAAAAACTAAACAAAGCGCGTTTTGCGCTTGATTCTAACAAAGATTTACGCTAAGTGGCAGCCTATTCCTTTAGGTAATTCTTGCTTTTTCTAAGGATCTGCACATCGTTAAGCAATTGGCTGTAGTAACATAAGACGGTATATAGTATCGGCTTAGTCATTCACTACTTATTTTCTGTCTTTGCTTTAGGTTTCTTATGTCTGCCCAACAGTCTGCTTATCACTCCTTTGCCACCTTACTTACTAGCCTGCAACAACCGGTGACACCGGCTGAATTACAAGGTTTTTTACTCGGCCGCAGCTGTGCAAATGCTAATTTCGATCAGCAACAGTGGTTAATTGATGCAGCAGAACTGTTTGCAGGCGAACTGCCTGAGACGCTACACAGCGCCTTGCAGGGCTTACAATTAATGACCTATCAAGAACTGACTAACACCGAAACCATGGCTCTGACGTTATTGCTACCTGAAGATGAGCTATCACTCAGTGAGCGCTTACAAGCTTTGAGCGAATGGTGCCAAAGTTTCTTAGCAGGCTTTGGTTTAAGCATTGGTAGCATTGTCGTGACTGAACAAGCAGCTGAGGTACTTGAGGACTTTGTCGCCTTAGCCAATATTGCTGACGCCGAAGAGGGTGAAGAAAACGAGCAAGATTATATGGAAGTCAGTGAATACCTAAGGGTTGCCCCATTGCTGCTATTTGCTGAGTGCGGAGCCAAGCAAACCATTGTTGCTCCGCA
This sequence comes from Thiopseudomonas alkaliphila, assembly GCF_001267175.1. Taxonomy (NCBI): domain Bacteria; kingdom Pseudomonadati; phylum Pseudomonadota; class Gammaproteobacteria; order Pseudomonadales; family Pseudomonadaceae; genus Thiopseudomonas; species Thiopseudomonas alkaliphila. Next base: position 1,383,756 of record NZ_CP012358.1, read on the forward strand.
AGATCGCGCACCAGTGACTCATTAATCTTCAATTAGCCATAGGTTTACTCATGCTTAATTCAACTGCTCAACATTTTCACCAGCGGCGCCAACAGCTGTTACAAACCATGGCGCCTAATAGCCTACTCCTTCTGCCGGCCTCTCCAGTGGCTACACGTAATGGCAGCGTTGAATACAGCTATCGACCAGACAGTCACTTTTATTACCTCAGCGGTTTTAGCGAGCCTGAGGCGTGTCTGGTGTTAGTTAAAGATGCGCAGCATAGCACCCAAAGTATTTTATTTTGCCGCGAGCGCCATCCCGAACAAGAACAGTGGGAAGGAAAACGAGCAGGCCTTGAAGGTGCTGTTATCCAGTATGGCTTTGACCAAGCATTACCGATCACCCAATTAGCCGAGCACTTACCGCAACTACTCAATGGCAAACAGACTCTCTATCAATTATTTGCCTACGCCGAGCGCTCAGAAACACTTGTCAGTACGGCACTGCAACAGCTAAGACAACAAGCCAGAGCAGGGGCTAGCGCACCCACGGTGATTGAAGATATTACTCAGGTGCTCGATGAGATGCGTCTGATCAAAAGCCCATTTGAAGTAGAGCAAATGCAACAAGCTATGCAGATCTCAGCAGCGGCACACTGCAATGCGATGCGAGCTGCTACGCCAGGTATCTACGAGTATCAATTAGAAGCCGAGCTAGACTATACCTTTCGTCAAGGCGGCGCCCATCACAGCGCCTATTCCTCGATTGTGGCCGGTGGCGACAATGCCTGTATTCTGCATTATGTGGAAAATAACCAATTAATTCCTGACGGCGCACTAGTACTGATTGATGCTGGCTGTGAAATCAATGGTTATGCTAGCGATATCACTCGCACTTTTCCAGTGAATGGCCGCTTTAGTCCTGAACAAGCCGCGATTTACGATATCGTGCTCCAAGCGAACCAAGCAGCAATCGAATCTGTTGCCCCAGGGCAACGTTGGAATGTGCCCCATGATGTTACCGTACGCGTGATTACTGAAGGCCTAATAGCGCTTGGAATCTTGCAAGGTGAGCTAGAGCAACTGATTCAAAGCCATGCTTATCGCCCTTACTATATGCACCGTGCTGGTCACTGGTTAGGTTTAGACGTGCACGATGTAGGTGCTTACCAAGTAGAGGGCAACTGGCGTGAGCTAACTCCGGGAATGGTATTTACCATCGAGCCTGGGATTTATATTGCGCCCGATGATCAGAGCGTGGCTGCGAAGTGGCGTGGCATTGGTGTGCGCATTGAAGATAACGTACTCGTTACCGATAGTGGATACCAAGTACTAACCCAAGGCGTTCCAAAACAACGTGCAGACATTGAAGCGTTAATGGCGTAAGCGCTGCATTTTACCAAGTGAGAAGGCATTTCCATGAGTACACGGCAAGCATCTAGCTCTTCAACCACCCAGATTGCTATTATTGGCGGTGGCTTGGTGGGTGCCAGTCTCGCCTTAGCCCTGCAAGCTGGAGCCAAGAAAAAGGGTTGGCGCATTACGCTGATTGAGCCCTTCCAACCAGGCCATGCCTTTCAACCTAGTTATGATGCCCGTGGCTCCGCGCTCTCCTATGGCAGCCAACAAATTTATCACGCTTTAGGTATCTGGCCACAACTCAAGCTGCGCAGCCAAGCGATTAGCTCAATCCATGTGTCAGAACAAGGCAAGTTTGCTAACACGCGCCTCCTCGCTAGCGAATCAGGAGTGCCAGCCTTAGGTTATGTGGTAGAAAATGCTTGGTTAGGGCGCTGCCTGTGGGATGCTCTCGACCCAGAGGTGGTTGAGTGGCGCTGTCCTGCTCAGGTCGAGCACATTAAAGTCCATCAACAAGGCTATCAACTCAGCCTTAATGATGGCTCGCAATTAACTGCCGAGCTCACTATTTTAGCCGATGGTGGGCGCTCGGGTTTACGTGAGCAATTAGGTATTTATGCCAAGGTAACACCTTATCAACAGACTGCCTTAATCAGCACCGTTACCCCGCAACAGGATCACCAAGGCCAAGCCTTTGAACGCTTTACCGCGACCGGTCCCTTAGCTTTATTACCCTTAGTGGATAATCGGATGGTGCTCATCTGGACTCATCCACCAACGACTGCCGAACAGCTAAGCCAATTGCCTGATGCTGAGTTTAAACACGCTCTGCAACGTGAGTTTGGTTATCGCTTAGGCGCTTTTAATAAAGTGGGCACACGGCATCTGTATCCTCTGAACCTGATCGAAAGTAGCGAGCAAGTTCGCCCTCACCTAGTAGTGCTAGGTAATGCTGCCCATAGCCTGCACCCAATTGCCGGACAAGGCTATAACTTGTCACTGCGCGACTGTTTATGCTTAGCCAATACTTTATTAGCCAGTAATCAGCCACTTGGCGACTTTGCCACTTTGCAACAGTACCAACGGCTGCAGCAGCAAGATCAAGCCTTAACCATTGGTTTCTCTGATCAGGTGACGCGGCTATTCTCACACAGCCGCGCGCCCTTGGCTCAGTTACGCAGCTTAGGGCTCTTGGGCTTAGAATTAGCCTCTCCTGCGAAACAATGGTTTGCGCAACAGGCCATGGGCTTAGGTGGACGCCGCTATGTCTAAATCTGTTCAATCTAAACACGCACGCGCCTTAGCTAAAAAAGCGCGCTGGTTGAAATGGGGCATCAGTCTCTATCCTCCTTACTTGGGCGCTGGCATCTCAGTTAAGTCAATCTCCGCTGATTTTCGCCAAGTTCAGGTACAAATGAAGCTACGCTGGTATAACCGCAATTATGTTGGTACCCAGTTCGGTGGTTCGCTGTACTCGATGACCGATCCTTTTTATATGCTGATGCTCATGCAATGCTTGGGTCCCCGCTATCTGGTCTGGGATCAGGCTTCACAGATTGATTTTATTAGTCCTGGCAAAGGCTATGTGCAGGCCCAGTTTCAATTATCCGATGAACAATTGCTAGATATTCAGCGCCAAACAGCTCAAGGTGAAAAATACTTACCAGTGTTTCAGGTCAATATCCTCGACTCACAGCAACGCGTGATCGCACGGGTACAAAAAACGGTGTATGTGCGCCTGAAACCCGAGTATCGCCCAGCAACTCAATAGGATTGGTTATGCACGCAGATATCGTTATTGTTGGTGCCGGTATGGTTGGTAGCGCCTTGGCACTAGCCTTACAGTCACTTCCGCTGAAGATTGTATTGCTAGATGGCAGCTCTTTAAGCGCCCAACCACTGGATTTTCAACGCCCTTTTGCACCGCGAGTGAGTGCCCTATCCTTGGCCTCTGAACGGATTCTAACTCGACTTCAGGCCTGGTCTGGCATACAGCAGCGCCGTGCCTGCCCCTATTATCAGATGGAAGTCTGGGATGGCGACGGCACTGGCAATATTCAATTCTCTGCAGCTGATGTACATGCTGAGCACCTAGGGCATATCGTAGAGAATGATTTAGTCCAAGATGCGCTGCTTGAGCAACTCGCAAACTCACCCATTCAGCTCTTAGCGCATACTCGTTTAGAGCAACTCACACGCAGTCAAAACGGCTGGCAATTAAGCTTATCTGATCAAAGCCAGTTAACCACGCCACTATTAATCGCAGCTGATGGTGCGAATTCTGCCGTGCGCCGCTTAACTCAAGCAGCAACCCGTGAGTGGGATTATTTACATCACGCCATTGTCACCAGCGTACAAACCGAACAGCCGCATCAACACACTGCTTGGCAACGCTTTACTGCTACTGGTCCCATTGCCTTACTACCACTGACTGGCCAACCGCTAGCAGGCCATTGGTGCTCACTAGTGTGGTCGACCACACCTGAACATGCCCGTCAATTAATGGCACTTGATTCCCAAGCCTTTAATCAAGCTCTGGGCCAAGCCTTTGAATATCGTTTAGGAAAAATTATCCACAGCGATCAACGCTTTAGCATTCCACTACGCCAGCGCCACTTGAAACGCTATGTGCAACCAGGACTGGCCTTTATTGGTGATGCCGCCCATACCATCCACCCACTAGCGGGCCAAGGGGTGAATATGGGTTTTTTAGATGCAGCATCCCTTGCCGAAAACTTAATAGCCGCTGCCCAGCGTGGTGAACAACTGGCTAGCGAGCGTGTACTCAGTCGTTTTGAGCGCCAACGTATGCCCCATAATCTAACCATGATGGGAGCAATGGAAGGCTTTCAACACCTTTTTCAAAGTGATCACCTTGCCCTGCGTTTAGCTCGCAATTTTGGTTTAAAGCTGATGAATGATACACCTCTGAGCAAAGCTTTGATTACCCGCCAAGCCCTTGGCGAAGGCAGCTATTTACCCGCACTTGCTCGGCCGTTACCCAGTTAATGACTAGCCTTTAGCTATTTATTGAAAACATTTGCCAAAGTAAATGCAATTCAATATCATTTGGTTTTATCTCACACATGGACACGAGGCTGTTATGCACAAACGTACCCCCTTACTGGCTGCTATGGGCTTAGCTGTACTAGCGAGCAATGCCTTTGCCGCTAACGATGAAGTGGTGGTGTACTCATCACGTATTGATGAGTTAATTAAGCCAGTATTTGACAAGTACACTGAAGAAACCGGCGTTAAAGTTAAGTTTATTACCGACAAAGAAGCGCCCTTAATGGCCCGCCTAAAAGCCGAAGGTGCCAATACTGTTGCTGATATGCTGATCACAGTTGATGCGGGTAACCTGTGGCAAGCAGAGCAAATGGGCATCTTACAGCCCATCGAGTCTGAAACCATTCAAAACAACATTCCTAGCCAATATCGCTCCAGTAATAACGAGTGGACAGGCTTATCCCTACGCGCACGTACCATTGTTTACTCTACAGAGCGTGTTGATCCTAAAGAATTGACCACCTATGAAGCGCTTGCGGATAAAGAGTGGAAAGATCGTCTTTGCTTACGCACCAGTAAGAAAGTATATAACCAGTCACTAACCGCCACCTTAATGGAAACCCATGGCGAGCAAAAAACTGAAGAAATCGTTAAAGGCTGGGTAAGTAATCTAAAAACTGATCCTTTCTCTGACGACACCGCTTTACTGCAAGCAATTGATGCGGGTCAGTGCGATGTAGGTATTGTTAACACCTATTACTACGGCCGTTTACACCAGCAAAACCCAGACTTAAAAGTAAAACTATTCTGGCCTAACCAAGAAGATCGTGGCGTACACGTCAACTTATCAGGTGCTGGCATCACTAAGCATGCACCGCATAAAGAAGCTGCGGTTAAACTGTTAGAATGGATGACTGGCCCTGAAGCGCAGGCGATTTTCGCTGGCGTAAACCAAGAGTTCCCAGCGAACCCAGCAGTTAAGCCTTCAGCAGAAGTAGCTGCTTGGGGCGAGTTTGAAGCCGATAAAATCCCTGTTGAAGTAGCAGGTAAGCGTCAAGCAGAAGCGATTCGCTTAATGGATCGTGCTGGCTGGCGTTAAGTTTTACTCTGCCCTGTAACAACAAGCCGAAACCTTTTAGGTTTCGGCTTTTTTATGGCCTGTGTTTTGTTTAAAGATTACCCCAATCTATTGAAACTCAAGCACATTGCTACTAAACGGTAATTCTTCTTGGGCCAGCTCTTGCTGCACCCGCCCTGGATCCCTTAAGTAAAAACTCACTCCCTTAATCAAGGCGGGTAAACGCTGCTCATACTCGGGAAAGCTCACCACATAATTAGTCCATAACTTAAAATAATACACCAATACCGTATCTTGTAAGTTACATAGCAAATCAGGGTGTACGACCTCGGTTAGCTCCTCAATACAGCTAAGTAACAAATTCTCCATTAACTCGGCATTTGTTTCGTCATATTTATTATAATGCCGAGTTGCTTTTCTCAGCTTACGCACTAATGCTGCCTGCTTATTCATCTATACCTTCTACTTAACTGCGCAAAGGCCTTACTGCCTGAGTGATTCACCTTGGAGTTATTATGCGCACTGCGCCTAAAAAAATCCTGAGCACTATTATCGGTCTAGCTTTGCTCTTACTGCTGGCTTGGCTGCAGCTAGAGCCTAGCAATTCAAAACAAACCCAATACTCACAGGAGCTTAGGCAAACCCTCGCGCTTATTCAACAAGGTGGCCCTTACCCTTATCGGCAAGATAATAGCCTGTTTCATAATCGCGAAAAACGCTTACCTCTCAAGCCGCGCGGCTACTACCGAGAATACACAGTTCCTACGCCCAATCTCAAACATCGCGGTGCCAAACGTGTAGTTACTGGCGGGCAACCGCCAGAAGTGTACTATTACACCGAAGATCATTATCAAAGTTTTATTCAATTAAAGGTGCAGCCATGACCACTGCAAGCGGTTTATTTTGGGTCAATCAACGCCCTGCTGTAAGTGTTGATTATGAGTTTACCCCTACCGCAGTGAATCGCTGTACGCTCTTGAGCTGGTTGAGCGAAACTTTTCAGTTTGCCGAATACTTTGGCAATAACTGGGATGCCGCTTGGGACTGTTTAAGTGAAGTCCCATGGAACCCACAGCAGCCATTACGGCTGTATATTTCCTTTGCAAAAGCCACTGTAATTGAGGCCGATGCCCTAGAGCAATTTATCCAGTTGCTAGCAGATGCTGCCTCTGAATGGCAGAGCTTAGCTGTCTACTTGCAAGCGCCAGTTAACCCTTAAGCAAAAACGCCTTACTCCTAAGAGTAAGGCGTTGAATCAAATTGAGCGCAGGCGAACTTAGTCCTCAATGCTTTCCCGTTCACGATAGCCTAGTAGATACAAAATGCCGTCCAGACCTAAGGTTGAAATCGCCTGACGGGCACTTTGCTTAACTAAGGGCTTTGCCCGAAAAGCCACACCCAGACCTGCTAAACCTAGCATCGGCAAATCATTCGCCCCATCACCAACAGCAATTGTCTGTTCTAAGCGTAAGCCTTCTTTAGCAGTCAACTCTTGCAGCAAATCAGCTTTGCGCTGGGCATCGACAATTGGCTCAATCACTCGCCCAGTCACCTTGCCATCAATAATTTCTAGCTCATTAGCATAAACATAATCAATGCCTAATTTAGCTTGTAGCTGCTTGGCAAAGTAGGTAAAACCACCGGACAAAATCGCAGTTTTGTATCCCAAACGCTTAAGCTCGGTAAATAACACCTCAGCACCTTCGGTAAGCTTCAAACTATCGGCAATACCTTGCAGGCTAGACTCTGGTAGACCTTTTAAGAGTGCTAAACGCTCTTTAAAGCTGGCTTTAAAATCCAGCTCACCCTGCATCGCGCGCTCAGTAATAGCTGCTACTTTCTCGCCAACACCAGCCGCTTTAGCTAACTCATCAATAACTTCGGCCTCAATTAACGTCGAGTCCATATCAAACACTGCTAATCGACGGTTACGCCGAAAAACGGTATCGCGCTGGAAGGCAATATCAACATTCAACTCTTGGGCGACACTTAAAAACTCAGCTCGCAATGCCGCCACATCTTCAGGCTCACCACGCACTGAAAACTCAATACAGCCTTTGCTTTTATCCAAAGGCAAATCAAGCGGACGACGACCAGACAAACGATCAATATGATCAATATTTAGGTCATATTTAGCAGTAATTTCACTGACTCGTTGCAGCTGTAAAGCAGTTACCTTGCGGGTTAACAGGGTAACGATATAGCGCGATTTACCCTGTCCTTGTACCCACAACTGATAATCTTGCTCAGAAATAGGAGTAAAGCGCACTTGCTGATCTAACTTGTAACCAGTAAACAGCACATCTTTAAGCGCGTCGGCAGAACCTTCTGCCTGGGGAATTTCGACTAAAATCCCAAAAGATAGGGTGTCATGAATCACCGCCTGCCCAATATCAAGAATATTTACCCCCGCATTAGCCAGCACTCCCATGATCGCCGCGGTTAAACCCGGGCGATCTTCTCCGGTGATATTAATCAATACTATTTCGCGCAAGGCGCTATCTCCACTCGATAAGGTAATGGTTAGAAACGAAATACTTCAACTTGCTCAGCCGATGGTTTCACTGGTGCTTCAGGTAAGGTTGCAGGCGTCGCTAACCTCTTAGTCGGTGTTGTGCTAGCAGATTCGACTGCCGTCTTAGTTGGCGTCTTAGCTGGGCGCACGCTAGATTGATTATAAGCCACTTGCCGTTTAGCTGACTGCTGGCGCATTTGCTGACTTAAAGCTTTACTTAAGCGCTGCAACAACGCACTTTGCGCTTTAACTTGTGAGTCTAAGCTATTTTGATGCGGCTCATTGTCGGTATATAAACCACTGTCTAAAAGCTCACCGTTGGCATCCAATAAACGCCACTGCGCCTCAATCAGCGCGGGTTGTTGTACACCTGAATCTAAACGACTAATACTCAGCACTAATTGCTGCTGAGGCTCAACCCCAATGCGATCAGGATATAAAGAAATTTTACTAGTATTGAGCTCCGCTGCTAGCTGCCGCACGAGGTACTGACCAATATTATCTTGTAAACTGCCAGCCCAACGTCCTCCCTTGGCCATACTAAAACTGCCATTGGCGTCACGCTGTAAAATACTTTCGCGCTGCAAATAATCAGCCACCTTCAATGGCCCAAGTAATACGGTTAAATCATGCTCTTTGGTGTTTTTAGCCGCCACCGCCGACTGCAACTGATAAAACTGAACTGGCTCAGTCGTGGCGCAGCCACCTAAGCCTGCCATTGTAAGCACAGCCAAGACTGCAGGTAATACGGGTAGGTGCTTAATCATTGTTTTTTCCCAAAAATTAATGACTCTGGATTGCGCTCTAAACCTTCAGCAGCGCGCTGCATAGCTTTACTTGCCTGACTCAGTTCTTGCAGAGCATTGAGCATCTCATATTGTAATTCAGATTGCGGACCAATGGAGCGACGGCTATCTACGACAAAGCCATTCATCTGCTCGATAACCTGCTGAGTATTTTTCGCGGTTTGGCGTAACTCTTTCATCACTTCGGTTAGTTCATTACCACTGCCGGTCACCGTACCCATTAACTGCGGTACATCTAAGTTTAATTGGGCTGTCAGCTGGTCAACATTGGCTAAAATTTTATTCACCCCTTCCAGCCCCTCACTGAGCGCTGGTGAGCTGGCTAATTTATCCAATGAGCGCATCGCACCACTGGCAGTTTCCATTAGTTCAGCAATGGGCACATCTTTCAGACCTGACACTAAATCACGCAGCACATCAGCAGCCTGATCAATTTTCGACGGCACACTAGGTATTGCTGGCACATCAAAGCGATGGGGTTCACGAATATACCCTTCATGCCCCGGAAAAAAATCCAGCGCGACAATGGCCTTACCCGTTAACAAACTAGGGGTTTGTAATTGTGCACGCAGACCACGCTCAACCAAAGGCTCAACCACCGCATCAAAACCTTTGCCACCTAAACTGGCTGCTTCGTTTTCACCTTGGTTGATGCGAATCACCACCGGCATGATCACATCTTGAATACTGCGATCATAGGACAAACGAATTTCACGCACACTGCCGACCTTTACTCCACGGTAAGTAACATCAGCGCCAACATCCAGCCCATCGAGAGTACCGGTAAAATAAACCACGTACTCAGCAGGTTTAGTAAATAAACTGTCTCGACTTAAAATCATCACCCCACTGACCAATAAAAAAATACCAGCCAGCACAAAGGCGCCAATTAAAAAAGGTTTTCTTGAATCACTCATAGTGCCTCCGTGGCTTTTGCACCACGACGTAAAAAGCGTTGTACGGTTTCTGGGCCATTATCTAATAGCTCGGTTAAGGAACCAAATGCGATTTGGGTACGGGTTTTATTATCGAGAAACAAGCAGGTGTCAGCCACTGCATAAATACTGGGTAACTCGTGGGTAACCAATACAATGGTTGAGCCTAAACTATCACGCAACTGTAAAATCAGCTCATCCAATGCTTGTGAGCTTAGCGGATCAAGTCCTGCCGAAGGCTCATCAAAGAACAACACTTCAGGATCTAAAGCTAAAGCTCGAGCTAAAGCAGCTCGTTTACGCATCCCCCCCGAAAGCTCAGAAGGATACAAATCAGCGCAGCCTGTTAGCCCAACTAAGGATAACTTAAGTTCAGCTAATTCATCTTGCTCAGCACGACTTAAATTGGGACGCCACGCGGCCAAGGGTAAGCAAATATTTTGCCGTAAGGTCATCGAACCCCAGAGCGCGCCGTTTTGGTACAACACGCCAAAATACTGCTGCAAGTTAGCCCGTGTATCTTCATCTTGCGCCCAAAAGTCTTCGCCATGAAAGTAACTGGTTCCTGCCAGTGGCGCCTGCAAACCAATCAGATGGCGCAACAAGGTGCTCTTACCACACCCACTACCACCCATAATGACAAAGACTTCGCCCTGTTTAATTGAAAAATTTAGGTCGCGCTGAATCACTAAGCTGCCATAACCTGCACTTAAGTTTTCAGCAACTAAAATGCCTGAGTTTCGCATATTAAATCCCCAACTGGGTGCAGATTAAGGTAATCATCGCATCACTCACTACCAGCGCGACAATAATGCTAACCACCGCACCGGTGGTGGCTTTACCAACCGCCTGGGCATTACGACCACTGTTTAAGCCGTAATAGCAGCCTATTAAACCGATCAGTACCGCAAACACTAAGCTTTTAAATAAACCAATCATAAAATCGGTTAAGGTCAACATCGATAAGCTTTGGTTAATGTATTGGGTCGCAGAAATATCAAATAAGCCCGAACCAATCACGAACCCGCCAAAAATCCCCAAGGCATCGGCAAATACCGTTAAAATCGGCATACTAATCAAGAGCGCTAACAAACGCGGCAAAACTAAAAACTCTAATGGTGGAAAACCAAAAGTTTTTAATGCATCGACTTCTTCATTTGCCTGCATACTGCCCAGCTCTGCCGCATAGGCCGCCCCGGTTCGGCCGGCCATAATCACTGCGGTCATTAACGCGCCCATTTCTCGGGTCATACCAATTGCCACCATGTTGGCAATATACAGTTGCGCACCAAAGGCTTCTAACTGCGCGGCGCCAACAAAGGCTAGAATCAACCCCACTAGACTGGCAATCAGAGCCACAATCGGTAAGGCTCCTGGCCCGCACTGTTGCAGGGCATCCCAAAAATCGCTCATACGCATGCGCCCCTTTCCAAGCAGCATGCGCCAGCAGGCGATTAATACTTCGCCAATAAACTGACAACTTTTACCAATCGCAGCAAACACCGCCATGACCACTAAACCAAAGCGGGCAATTCTGCCAAAGGCCTGAGGCTCCTGTGCTTTAGCTTGCACCGATGGCGTATCCGCCATCACCAAGAGCCTACTAACTGCTGGCGGCAACTCGGCAAATTCAACACTTGCATTTTGCTGCTCAGCTAAGCGACGAATCCGCCGTAGCATCGCCAGTAAACTGCTATCCCATTGCTCTACTTCAACCTGCACAGTGATGTGCTTAGCCGACTTAGGTTTAGCTTTCCATACTTTGGCTAGATTCGGTTTGGCTTGGTGTAAAGTCCAAGCACCACGCAAGTTTAGCCTGGCAGATTCGGTGCCATCCCACTCTAAAATTGCTTGATCTGGCACGCTTGCCATAGCTGTTTACCTTTTATTAAGAGGTTGCTTGATCGGCCCATATTTTTTCAACACGCTGAAAGCCGCGCGGTAGTTTGCTGCCACGTCGACCTCGCTCGCCATAGTAATGCTCTAGGTCATCAGGTTTTAACGTCAAGGTGCGCTTACCCGACTGCACAATTAACGAATCACTAGCAGTAACGAGTGCACAACCAACTACCCACTCTTCACGCTTAGCCGCGCGCTCAGCAGTAATACCAATAATTTTATTACCCTTGCCTCGGGATAAAATGGGTAACTCTTTTAAGGCAAATACCAATAATCGTCCCTCATTCGTCACCACCGCTAGCAACTGCGATTCTAGCGCCTGAACTTCCATTGGCGGCAATACCTTAGCAGCAGTAGGTAAAGTGATTAAAGCCTTACCGGCTTTATTCTTAGTGTGTAAATCGGCACCCTTCACTAAAAAGCCATAGCCGGCATCGCTGGCCATTAAGTACAGTGCCTCATCTTCAGCGGCAAGAATCCATTCAAAACTAGCGCCCATTGGTGGGGCTAAGCGGCCAGTTAAGGGCTCACCTTGGCCTCGGGCCGAAGGTAAGGTATGGGCAGCTAGCGAGTAACTACGTCCTTCACTGTCTAAAAAACTCACCTGCTGATTGGAGCGAGCAGGCTGTGCCTGTTTTAATCCATCTCCAGCTTTGTATGACAAAGCTGCCGCATCAACCTCATGTCCTTTCGCCGCACGCACCCAGCCTTGTTCTGATAAAACAATCGTTAGTGCTTCTACCGGCACCAAAGCACTTTCATCAAGCGCCTTCGCTTCCACTCGCTCAACCAGCGGTGAACGGCGAGAATCACCATAGATTTCAGCATCTTGCTGAATTTCTTGTTTGACTAAGCGCTTAAGCTTCGTCGGGCTAGCCAACAAGCCCTGCAACTTTTTCTGCTCTTTCAATAGCTCAGCCTGTTCCCCCCGAATTTTCATCTCTTCTAGGCGTGCCAATTGACGCAAGCGCGTATCTAAAATGTAGTCTGCTTGGGTTTCAGTTAAGGCAAAGCATTGCATCAACACACTTTTAGGCTGATCTTCCGTTCGAATAATCTCAATCACCTGATCGAGATTTAAAAAAGCGATCAGCAAGCCATCTAACAAATGTAAGCGACGCTCAACTCGATCGAGCCTAAACTGCAGACGACGGCGCACGGTTTCCAGTCTAAAACTCAACCACTCGGTTAAAATCTGCAACAGATTTTTTACTTGGGGCTTGCCGTCTAGGCCAATCACATTACTGTTAAAGCGGTAACTACTTTCTAAGTCCGTGGTGGCAAATAAATGCTGCATCAGGGCCTTGCTATCAATTCGGTTAGAGCGCGGCACAATCACAATGCGGCAGGGATTTTGATGATCTGACTCATCACGCAAATCCGCCACCATCGGCAGTTTTTTGGCCTGCATTTGCCCGGCAATTTGCTCCAAAACCTTGGCCCCTGAAACCTGATAAGGCAGTGCCGTCACCACAATCTCGCCATCTTCTAGACGATACACGGCCCGCGCGCGAACCGAACCCCGCCCCGTTTGATAGATTTTTAATAAATCAGACCGTGGGGTAATAATTTCAGCTGCGGTTGGAAAGTCTGGGCCTTGGATATGCGTTAATAGCTCTTCTAATGTACTGTTTGGCTGATCTATCAGTTGCACACAGGCATTAGCTACTTCTAACAAGTTATGCGGTGGAATATCGGTAGCCATCCCCACCGCAATCCCAGTAGTGCCATTGAGCAGCAAATTGGGCAGCCGTGCCGGCAGCACCGAAGGCTCTTGCAAGGTACCGTCAAAGTTATCTATCCAATCAACTGTGCCCTGGCCTAACTCAGCCAGCAAACTATCGGCATAGTGTGCCAGTCTGGCTTCGGTATAACGCATCGCGGCAAAGGACTTAGGATCATCGGGCGCACCCCAGTTCCCCTGCCCATCGACCAACGGGTAGCGATAACTAAAAGGTTGTGCCATTAATACCATCGCCTCATAGCACGCTGAATCACCATGGGGGTGAAACTTACCCAACACATCACCCACGGTTCGAGCAGATTTTTTATGCTTCGCTTCAGCATTTAGACCTAGCTCGCTCATGGCGTAAACAATACGTCGCTGCACCGGCTTTAAGCCATCACCAATATGCGGCAAGGCCCGGTCCATAATCACGTACATCGAATAATTGAGGTACGCTTTTTCAGTAAAGTCGGCGAGCGAGCGTTGCTCCACCCCTTCAAAACTTAAATCGACTAATTCACTCATAACTTTTCTACTTTACCTGCCTGTTAATGCCTGTACGTCTACGCTGTACAGTGCTGCACTCAATGCAACCAGCCCTTGGCAGGTGCTTTAAATTGCCAAATAATAGGATTTTTTAGCTGGTCAGCTCGGACTTTGTCAGCCGTATCTAAGCCAACCCACGCCGCACCCTCTTCAATCACTAAAGCTTCTGCCATCCCTAACTGAGCGCCACCGTAGCGCTTCTCGGGCAGGCTTTCAGTGCTCGCAAATGACCAACATCGTTCAACTTTTCCGTGTTTTAACTCTCGTCGACACAGCTGTCGCTCGGCGCGCTCCAAGGTAAACAATTTATCGCGATACATACTTAATCCAGAGAAGTCTGCCGCCGTGCGACCGCTATAAGGCGCGGGCAATGGCACCTGATGTTGCTCGGCTAAGACTACACAGTTATCAATACAACGCCACTGTAGTTGATGCTGGGTTAAACGAATTAAGCCACGACCCTGCCGCTCCGCGGCTAACCAGAGCTGACTGCCATCTTCCGCTAGCGCAAGGCCTTCTAAACCCGCATTGTGCCGCAACAATAAACCGTTAGCGCGCGCCATCGAGTGCAAGTTACTCGGTAAACGAATCCAGCGTCCTTCGCCTTCTCGATTAACCTGTAACACGGCAGAATATGCTTCACTTACCAAATACAAGTTGTGCTGGCTATCGCAGCTAATACCTTCAAAATCTAGCTCACTGCCTCTGACCTGACTGACGACGCTCTGTAATAGGCGATTGGCTAAAGGTTTGCGATTAATTGGTGGTACTTGAATCGCATAGGGTTGAGCCAGAAACTGTTGCTGCGCGCTATCTAAAATCAGCTCAAACACTTGATTATCCACACGGTCTGACACCGCCCACCAACGACCTTGGCACTGGCTAAGGCCTGATAAATGACCTGCCGTTAATCCCTGTACAGGATACTCTTGGGCTAACTCCAGTACGGTTTCGTCGGCCCAGACCAGCTGCGTCAGACTCAACAGTAGCCAAGTAGTAAAGAGGGACCAGCAACTAGCTCTCAAGCTAAGACCTCGGCCAGATTCCCTTTATCTTCTAACCAACTACGACGATCACTGGAACGCTTTTTCGCCAATAACATATCCATCAACTCAATCGTTTGTTGACTGTCTTCCAAGGTGAGCTGAACTAAGCGCCGAGTATTCGGATCCATGGTGGTTTCTCTTAGTTGCCCAGGGTTCATTTCACCCAGCCCTTTAAAACGAGTCACCTGCAACTTGCCACGTTTATTTTGCTGCTTGAGCTGCTCTAGAATTGCATCACGCTCTCCTTCATCAAGGGCGTAATGCACTTCTTTACCCAAATCAATCCGAAAGAGTGGCGGCATTGCCACATACACATGACCTTGCTCAACCAAAGGCCTAAAGTGCTGTAAAAACAAAGCACAGAGCAAGGTGGCAATATGTAAGCCGTCAGAATCGGCATCAGCCAGAATACAAATTTTGCCATACCGCAGTTGACCCAAATCCTTAGCTCCAGGATCAACCCCAATGGCTACAGCAATGTCATGCACTTCCTGAGAACCAAGCACTACACTGCCATCGACTTCCCAAGTGTTAAGAATTTTACCGCGCAGCGGCATAATTGCCTGAAACTCTTTATCCCGTGCTTGCTTAGCACTGCCACCAGCCGAGTCACCCTCAACTAAGAACAATTCGCCCCGCATCGGGTCATGCCCTACGCAATCGGCTAACTTGCCTGGCAACGCAGGACCTTGGGTAATTTTTTTGCGCTCCACCCGTTTGGCTGATTTTAAGCGCTTACCGGCATGGGCTATCGCTAACTCTGCCAACTGCGTGCCTAACTCAGGGTTGGCGTTAAGCCACAAACTAAAGGCATCTTTAACTACGCTGCCAACAAAGCCGGCAGCGTTGCGTGAGGATAAACGCTCTTTGGTTTGCCCAGAAAACTGTGGTTCTTGCAGTTTAATCGACAACACAAAGCTAATGCGCTCCCAAATATCTTCTGGCGCCAGCTTAACTCCACGTGGCAATAGATTACGAAACTCACAAAATTCGCGCATCGCATCCAGCAAACCCTGGCGCAAGCCATTTACGTGAGTTCCGCCTTGGGCGGTAGGAATTAAGTTAACGTAACTTTCTTGAATTAACTCTCCGTCTTCCGGTAACCAGCATAATGCCCAGTCAACTTGCTCGGTCTTACCTTTTTGCTCGCCACAAAATAGCTCTTCTGGCAAACGTTCAGTCGTACCCAAGGTCTCCGTCAAATAGGAGCGCAAGCCATCGACAAACTGCCACTCCAGTTTTTCATTAGTATTTTTATCAACAAATACCACTTGCAGCCCAGGGCACAGTACCGCTTTCGCTTTCAAAATATGCTTTAGCCGCGGTACCGAGAGCTTGGCTGAATCAAAGTACTTAGGATCAGGCCAAAAACGGATTGAGGTTCCGGTATTGCGCCGTCCGACAGTCCCGACTACGGTTAAAGCCGAAGCGGTAAAGCCATCGTTAAAAGTCATCAAGTACTCTTGACCATCACGTCGTACACGGACCTCTACTTGGCTCGACAAAGCATTGACTACCGACACCCCAACCCCATGCAAACCACCAGAGAACTCGTAGTTTTTATTAGAGAACTTACCGCCTGCATGCAGCCGAGTAAAAATCAACTCTACCCCTGAGATGCCCTCTTCAGGGTGAATATCCACCGGCATACCGCGTCCATCGTCAATCACTTCGAGCGATTGATCAGTATGTAAGATCACCTGAATTTGCTTTGCATGCCCGGCTAACGCCTCATCCACGCTGTTATCAATCACTTCTTGGGCTAGGTGATTCGGGCGAGTGGTATCGGTATACATGCCTGGGCGCTTACGCACCGGATCCAGCCCCGATAACACCTCAATCGCATCAGCGGTATAGGTCGTATTAGTCATAACTGCCTTTTAAATCAAAATATAAACGTACTGCAGGAGGTAAAACATCAGCCAATTAGGCATTAGCTATGCCAGCTAATGCTAAAATTTCGGGAATACGCTGGGCAAAGCCTTGATAAGCATGATCGCCACCCTGCTCTACCTCTACCACACAGTCTTGATAGTAGCGTTCAGCTACGCGGTAATCTAAAGTTTCGTCATCGGTTTGTAACCAAACCTGAATCTTTGCTCCTGCCTTTGGCGGTGCCACTGCTAACGGAGTTAACTGTTTAATCTGCTCTGCAGTGAGGTCCCAGGTTTCGCCGGTATGGTAGTTAGTTTGCGGCCCAACATAGTGTTCAAAACGCAGATGCGCCTCTACTGCAGGATTAATCAACAGGGCTGGATTAGCATAGCGATCATGTAAATAGGTAGCATAGAAACCACCCAGCGAACTGCCCACTAACAAGGCCTGTGGGTTGGCTAGCACCAGCTCTTCAAGCTGTGCCATAGCCGCACTAAAGTCATTAGGCAAGTCAGGAATAATTAAGGCATCATGTGGCAGATTTAATTGCTGCCAGTACGCACGAAGTTGCCGCGCCTTAGTTGAAAGGGCCGAGCTATTAAATCCATGGATATAAATAATTTTTGCCGACATAGCATCCCTCTTACACTAGACATCAAGCACTCAATTCGTGGCGTATATTATCAGCAACCATCTCTTTGCGTGAGCTCACAATCAATTATTTCATAGAGCCTATTAATAGCCTGCAGCCTCTGGATCTGGCACAAAACAAGGCTCTTGCAAGCGCTCCACGTGCGTCTCTACCCGACCATCGGCATACAAGGTCAACCAACGATAACCAGGTTGCAAGGTATCCACAGCAAAGTCTTCGGCCTTGGGCAAAAATTGCACGCAGCTCGATGGTGTAGTCAACACGTCGAGTCCTGCCACTTGCTGATGACTGGCTTGATGCACATGCCCAGAAATAATCACTTTAACCTGTGGATATTTAGCACACAGCGCCAGCAGCTGATCGGCATTACGTAAACCAATCTGATCAATCCAAGCACTGCCTACAGGTAAGCAGTGATGATGCACTGCCAATAACACATGCTCTGCGCTTAGATTAGCCAGTTTGTGCTCTAGCGCCATCAACTGTGCGGTATCTAACTGGCCATAGGCACAGCCAGCTACCTGGCTGTCTAACAACAATAACGCCCAATTGCCGAGCACGTATTCTGCCTGTAAATACAACGCCCCCTGAGGATGCTGCGTCATCACTGCGCGCTCATCATGGTTACCTAATAGCCAAAACTGTCGCTTAGCTAAAGATTGCGTTAACTGCTCAACATATTCATAGCCCTCTGGGCTGTGGTCTTGCACTAAATCACCGGTCAGCAACAGGGCATCTACAGGCTGCGTCAGACGCTGGGCTATCTGTTGCGTGAGTGCCGCTAAACTAGCGTAGGTATTAATTCCTAACAGATGCTGGGAGCGATCGGCAAATAAATGTGTATCGGTTATTTGCAGCAAGCGAATGGCTGGCTGCTGCGCTGTGGCTATCTGTGGCAATGCTTGAGTCCCCCACTCAATACGGCAAGCGTACGCTGCAGTCGTCGATCCTTAATTACAACTTTACAGCCCAGCACCTAGTTCTCACTTGATGCGCCTAAGACTGTTTCAGCCATCTTAAAAAAGATTAGCTAAAACGCTTGCAATGATAATGATTCTCAATTACAGTAACAACCACTGACAGCTCGTCAGTGATAACCAACCAAGTTTTACGGTTATCTCCTCATCAGGCTAAACACGGTTTTGACCCGCACCTTGTGCGGGTCTTTTTTTATCCACTGTGCAATTGGTTAGCCTTGTTTTATCCACCGACAGGTTACTCAGTCAACCAAACTAAACTAGCAAAGCGTCCCGTTACCGCCTGTTGCCGATAAGAGAAAAAACGCTGCTGGGCATCAGTCATGGTACAAAACTCTCCGCCATACACTGCTGTCACTCCCACGCGCTGTAAGCGCAAACGCGCTAACGCATAAATATCTGCATACCAATGCCCCGCACGCGCGGCAGGCACAAAGGCTAATTTGGCTTCCGGTTGTATCGAGACAAAAGCCTCAAGCACCTCAGGCCCTACCTCAAATACTTCAGGCCCAATGGCAGGTCCTAGCCACGCCATTAACTCACTCGCAGGGACCTGCATCTGCTGCACCGTAGCCTCCAAGATGCCCTGCGCTAATCCACGCCAACCGGCATGGGCCGCTGCCACGGTACTGCCTTGCCGATCACAGAATAGTACAGGTAAGCAATCAGCTGTCATCACACAAGCAGCGAGATAAGGCGTAGTTGAGTAACTTGCATCGGCTGTTACTAAATCATTGCTGGCAGCGACTACGTCACAACTATGGACTTGATTCAGCCACGTGGCCTGGCAGCCCAGCAACTGATCGACCAGTAAGCGATTGCGCTGCACCTGAAGTGAATCATCGCCGACATGCTCAGCTAAATTTAACTGGGCATAAGGTCCTTGGCTGTACCCACCATTACGGGTGGTAACGCAAGCTCGTACCCGAGCGGGGGCCGGCCAATCAGGAACAATCCAGTCCAACACTAGATAAATGCCTCGCTATCTTGCCGCAACAAACTGAGTAACCATGCAAAGTCTTCTGGAATGGGCGCTTCCCACTTCATACGCTCCCCTGTGACTGGATGGGTCAGCTCTAAAAAGCGCGCATGCAAGGCTTGCCTTGGAAACGTTTTTAAGGCCTCAATTAAGGTCGGGTTAGCGCCTGGCGGAATGCGAAAACGTCCACCATAGGTCGGATCACCGATCAACGGAAAACCAATATGTGACATATGCACCCGAATTTGGTGAGTACGTCCAGTTTCTAAAATCACTCGCGTATGGGTATGTGAACGAAAACGCTCCAGAACGCGGAAATGACTGACTGCTGGCTTAGCGCCTTCAACCACTGCCATTTTCTGTCGCTGCTGGCTATGACGGCCAATCGGCGCATCAATGGTATCGCCCGATACGATCACGCCATAAACAATCGCCTCATAGATGCGTCCCACGCTACGTGCTTGCAGCTGCTCAACTAAGTGGGTTTGCGCCTCTAAGGTTTTTGCCACCACCATCACCCCAGTGGTGTCTTTATCTAAGCGATGCACAATACCGGCCCGCGGCACTTTAATCAGTTCAGGTACATGGTGCAGTAGCGCATTTAGCAAAGTACCGTCAGGATGACCCGCCGCCGGATGCACTACTAAATCAGCAGGTTTGTTCAACACTAAAATATGCTGATCTTCAAATAAAATATCCAACGGAATTGCTTGAGCAACCCACTCGCCCTGCGCTTCACGCTCTGCTTCTAGCTCCAACAACGCCGAACTATGTACCTTATCTTTGGGCTTGGCTGGTTTGCCATCAACGGTTAGTTGACCTTCTTTAATCCACTGGGTAATACGTGAACGTGAGTGGTCACTGAACAATTGGGCCGCTACAACATCCAAGCGTTGCCCGCCTAACTCAAAAGGAACTTCTGCACTCAGCTGGATGGAATCATTGCTATTTACTGGCATACTATTTATTCAATTGGCGCAGGCTTTGGTTTCAGCCTTGCGCTTGTGGTTAAATACAGCATCGATGCTTCTTTGCTGAAACGAAAGATGCTCACTATAACAGGACGACTTATTCTAAGTCAGCCAAACAGCCAACCGTCACTAGGACGTCAGCCATAATGCATGTAAAGACTTTACTCTTCATTGCTGCCTTTGCTCTGGTCAGTGCCTGCTCATCAAATAAAAAGCTTGATGAAAACCTCACTGAAACAGAACTTTATCAGCAAGCTCAGACTGATTTAGAAAAAGAAAACTTCAGTTCAGCCGCAAAAAAATTAAAAGCGTTAGAAACTCGATATCCTTTTGGCCGTTATGCCGAACAAGCACAACTGGACTTAATTTACGCTCAATATAAAAGCTCCGAGCCTGAAGCCGCACGGGCATCAGCGGATCGCTTTATGCGCCTTAATCCAGCCAACCCCAATGTTGATTATGCGCTTTATATCAAAGGCCTAACTTCATTTGAGCAAGACCGCGGAATTTTATCGCGTTTTCTGCCGCTAGATATGACTAAGCGCGACCCAGGCTCTGCGCGTGACTCGTACAATCAGTTTGCGCAGCTCACCAGCCGCTACCCAAACAGCCAGTACGCACCAGACGCCAAACAGCGGATGATTTATCTACGTAACTTGCTTGCAGCCCAAGAGGCCTATGTGGGCTATTACTATTTAAAGCGTGAAGCCTATGTTGCCTCACTAAACCGCGGCCAATATATTGTCGAAAACTTTCAGGGCACCCCTGCTGTTGCTGATGGTTTAGCCTTAATGACCGAGTCCTATCAGCATTTAACTCTCAATGACTTAGCTGCTAATAGCTTAGCCACTCTTAAGCTGAACTATCCCGATCACCCCAGCCTAGCCTCTGGCGAATTCAAGCCATTAGTAAAAGAGGAAGAAACCCGTAACTGGTTAAGTAAAGCAACCTTGGGCTTGATTGACTCCAAACACGATACCCGTCCAGTACAAACCCAAGCCAGCAAAGATATGCTCAATCAATATCAAGATGCGGTAGATGCTCTACCACCTGAGCTATATAGTGAGGACATGGAGCTGCAAAAACCCAAACGCAGCTGGTTAAACCGACTAACATTTGGACTATTCAAATAACCCTTTCACTCATCATAGAAACGAATAAAGGCACCCTAAGGTGCCTTTATTCGTAGTGACCACCACAGTTTAGTGCTGACAACCTGCCGTGTGGATATGACCATGCTGAATTTCATCAGCCGTCGCATCCCGCACATCCATTACTTTCACTTTAAAGTTTAAAACCTGTCCGGCTAATGGATGGTTACCGTCTACCGTTACTTCATCACCTTCAACATCACGTACAGTCACAATTTGCATGCCACCATCTGGAGCCGATGCATGGAACTGCATACCTACTTCTAAGGTATCTACGCCCTCAAACATGCTGCGACTTAATGTCGCAATTAATTCAGGCGAATATTCACCATACGCATCTTCAGGCTCAATACTGACCTCAAGTTCGTCACCTTTAGCTTTTCCTTCTAAAGCATTTTCTAAGCCCACAATAATGTTCTGCGCACCCTGTAAATACTCTAAAGGAGCCGATCCTACTGAGCTGTCAATCACTTCACCTTGTTCATTGGTTAAGGTGTACTCAATGGATACTGCTTTATTTTTTGCGATTTGCATTAGAAAGAACCTTCGCTGGGTAAATGTAAACGGCAGTTTACCTGCAGATGATTTTGAATGCGACTTTAGAATGACAAGACCTTTGCAGGGTTGACCAAGCAATTGTCGAACAGGAAGATTAGCCGAATATTTTACTTATAAATGTCGTTTTTCTGATCTCTTCTGCCTCCAGATCGGGTAGTAAGCCGCTTTAGATCAATACTTTAACAACGACTAAATACTAGCTTTCCTTTACCTCGTGTTTATCTCTTATTTTAAGGACATCCCATGTCAGGTCGAAATATCTTAGTTATTAACAGCGGAAGCTCTTCTGTTAAGTTCGCTCTAGTAAATGAAAATTCTGATGAGTTCCCCCTCCAAGGATTAGCAGAGCGCTTAGGTTCAGACGATGCTGTTTTAAACTGGACCTTTGAAGGCGAAAAACACGTAACCTCGCTACATGGCGCTACTCACAAAGAAGCCTTTGAGCGCTTATTGCCCATGGTACAAAAAGCCAGCCATGGTTCACTCCATGGTATTGGCCACCGTATTGTGCATGGTGGTGCGCACTTTACTAAAGCCACACAACTACGCCCTGACGTGATTGAAGTGATTGAAGCGGCGGCAGTACTAGCGCCCCTACATAACCCCGCCGGCCTAATTGGGGTGCAAGCGTCACTTGAGCTCTACCCTGATTTACCTCAATTTGCCGTATTTGATACTGCCTTCCATCAAACCATGCCAGATCACGCTTTCCGCTATGCTGTACCGGAAGTGCTCTATACTGACCATCATGTACGCCGTTATGGGTTCCATGGCACTAGCCATATGTATGTCAGCCGTAAAGCTGCTGAGATAACCAACTTACCGGTAGAAGATAGCTGCTGGCTCATCGCCCATTTGGGTAATGGCAGCTCAACCTGCGCTGTGGTTAATGGTGAAAGTCGTGACACCAGCATGGGTTTAACCCCGCTGGAAGGTTTGGTTATGGGTACGCGCAGTGGTGATGTCGATCCAAGCCTGGCTAACCACCTAAACCGCACCCTTGGTTGGGACTTAGCCAAAATTGAAACCGTCCTGACCAAAGAAAGTGGTTTACTGGGTTTATCTGGCTTATCCAATGATATGCGTACTCTGCTTGAGGCCAGCGCCCAAGGTAACGAAAAAGCCACTTTAGCCATTGAGGTGTTCTGCTACCGTTTAGCCAAGTCGCTAGCGAGCATGTCTTGTGCACTGCCGCGTTTAGATGGTTTAGTCTTTACTGGCGGAATTGGTGAAAATGCGGATATCGTCCGTAGCAAGACCATTGGTTATCTGCCATTCTTTAACATCACTTTAGATGAAGAAGCTAACCAACGGTGCGTACGTGGAGTTGCAGGACAAATTAGCGCAGCTAACTCAACCCGTGTACTCGTAGTTCCCACCAATGAAGAGCGTCAAATTGCAGTTGAAACACTCGCTCTACTTGATGCTTAAGCGCAGGATATTTGCATGCATTCATTTTTATTAGCGCCCACCGGTTTTGGTGTGGGCTTAACCTCAATTAGCCTTGGCCTAATTCATGCCTTAGTCAGTAGTGGACTGAATGTTGGTTTTTTTAAGCCCATAGCCCAGCCTCATCCTGGCGATGCCGGTCCCGAGCGGGCTAGCGAGCTAGTGCAGCGCACCTTAGGCTTATCCCAGCCCACTCCCTTATCAGTGCACTATGTGGAGAAAATGCTAGGTAATGGCCAGCTTGATGAACTCTTAGAAGAGATCATTAGCAATTACCAAGCCGTCGCTGAACAGCACGATATCGTCATTGTTGAAGGCATGACGCCAACTCAGCAAGCCAACTATGCTGAACGGATCAACGCGCACCTTGCAAAAACGCTAGATGCAGAAATCATTTTAGTCAGTGCGCCACAAAGCCAAGCCATTGATGAACTGGTAGATCGCATTGAAATGCAAGCCCAAGTTTTTGGCGGAGTAAAAAACGCTAAGGTACTTGGAGTCATTGTTAACAAAGTCACTGACCACGAGCCACAAGCTTTTTGCACGCAGCTCACCGAAGCAATGGCTGCGCTAAAAAAAGGCGACCTCAAACTCTTAGGCTGCATTCCTTACTCTGAAGAGCTCAATGCGCCCCGCACGCAAGATATTGCGCATCTGCTCAATGCCCAAGTGTTGAATGCCGGTGAAATCCAGCAGCGCCGCGTACAAAAAACCGTACTCTGTGCCCGCGCTCTACCTAATATGATTTCACTGCTGCAGCCTGGCACGCTCATTGTGACCCCAGGCGATCGCGATGACATTATTGTCGCTGCAAGTTTAGCGGCAATGAATGGCGTGCAATTAGCAGGCTTATTACTCTGCACCGACTTTACCCCTGATCCACGCATCATGGATCTTTGCCAAGGCGCATTGAAAACCGGTTTGCCGGTGATGACCGTCGCCACTGGCTCTTATGATACCGCCAATAATCTAACCCGAATCAATAAGGGCATTCCGGTTGATGACCAAGAGCGGGCTAAAGCAGTCACCGAGCACGCTGCCAGTTTCTTACAGGTTGATTGGTTGAAAGAACGCTGCGGTACCGCACGAGAACTACTACTGTCACCACCGGCTTTCCGTTATCAACTGGTGCAACGAGCTAAGGCTGCAAATAAACGCATTGTGCTCCCAGAAGGCAATGAGCCGCGCACTATTCAAGCGGCTGCTATTTGCCAGCAACGCGGCATTGCCCGCTGCGTACTCTTAGCTAAACCTGAAGAAGTTCAAGAAATCGCTAAAGCCCAAGGCATTGAACTGCCGGCTGACTTAGAAATTATTGATCCAGACAGCATTCGCCAGCGCTACATTGCGCCAATGGTTGAGCTACGTAAAGACAAAGGCCTCAATGAAACCTTAGCCGCCGCTCAACTCGAGGACACCGTAGTTCTGGCCACCATGATGCTGGCAGAAGATGAAGTCGACGGTTTGGTATCAGGCGCAGTTCATACCACCGCTAGCACTATTCGTCCTGCATTACAGTTAATTAAAACTGCACCTGGCTATAACTTAGTCTCATCGGTGTTCTTTATGCTGCTGCCTGATCAAGTACTAGTATATGGCGACTGCGCAGTTAACCCTGATCCCAATGCTGAGCAACTGGCAGAAATCGCGTTACAGAGTTCGGAGTCCGCTCAAGCCTTTGGGATCGACCCGCGAGTGGCTATGATCAGCTACTCAACAGGTGACTCAGGTACCGGTGCTGAGGTTGAAAAAGTACGCACTGCAACTCGCTTAGCCCGCGAATTACGCCCTGAGCTATCGATTGATGGCCCGCTTCAATACGATGCTGCAAGCATTGAAAGTGTCGGCCGACAAAAAGCACCAGAAAGTAAAGTCGCAGGTCGCGCTACTGTGTTTATTTTCCCCGATCTAAATACCGGTAATACGACCTATAAAGCGGTACAACGCAGTGCCAACGTGATTAGCGTTGGTCCCATGTTGCAAGGCTTGCGTAAGCCAGTCAATGACCTGTCACGCGGTGCATTGGTCGATGATATTGTGTTTACCATTGCCCTAACCGCTATTCAGGCAGCTAGCCAGTAAGCGGGTTAAACATCTGTATTAAATACAGGCTATAATCAGGCTTAACTCGTTTAACTCTGACGACTGAAAAGCACGACACCCGTCGTGCTTTTCATTTATTGAAAGGCCTTATTCGCTGATGTTACGATTTCTACCTGCATTTATCCGCGGCATCATTTCTTCGCTGATCCTAACCCTCAGCACTCTAATTCTCTGCTGGCCGCTCTTTATTGCAGCGCTACTGAAGTTTCTGCTGCCCTTTCCGACTACCCAACGGGCACTGCGCTTTGTCATGCACTGGATTGCTGAAACCTGGATTGGAATTAATAACTTTTGGATCGATTTAGCCCAAAAGATTGACTGGAACGTAGAAGGCGTTGACTTGTTGGATATGCAATCCTCACGTTTAGTAACCAGTAATCACCAAAGCTGGGTCGACATTTTAGCGTTGCAGTATCAATTTAACCGCCGCATTCCGCTGCTTAAGTTCTTCTTAAAGCAAGAACTAATTTGGGTACCGGTGATTGGCTTATGCTGGTGGGCACTCGAGTTTCCTTTTATGAAGCGCTATAGCAAAGCCTATTTAGCTAAACACCCTGAAAAACAAGGTCAAGACTTAGCCACCACACGCAAAGCGTGCGAGCGCTATAAGACCAATCCAGTGTCGGTGTTTAACTTTTTGGAAGGCACTCGCTTTACCCAAGCTAAGCATACTCAGCAACAGTCACCTTATCAGTACCTGCTTAAGCCCAAAGCCGGCGGCATTGCTTTTGTCTTAGATGCCATGGGCGAGCAGCTAAAAAGTTTAGTTAACGTAACTATTTACTACCCTGAAGGTAAGCCAACAATTTGGTGCCTACTCAGTGGTAAAATCAAACGTATTGTGATGCGCGTTGAAACCCTAGAAATTCCACCGCAGTTTATTGGCAAGAGCTACGATACTGACTTAGCTTATCGCCAAGAATTTCAGCAGTGGGTCAACCAATTATGGAGCGAGAAAGATCAACTGTTACAGCAGCTCCATCAAAGGTTTCCACGTACACCGCATAACTAGCCTGTTTGGCTAGTCTGCGTGCTACCTATAATAACCCGTTAATCACAGCATCAGCTGTGAGCTTTCGCCACAACCAAGGAGTGCTCCATGACCGTGATAAAGCAAGATGACCTTATTCAAAGCGTCGCCGACGCCCTGCAGTTTATTTCTTATTATCATCCCGTAGACTTTATTCAAGCGATGCATGAAGCCTACCTGCGCGAAGAATCCCCAGCAGCTAAAGATGCTATGGCGCAAATTCTCATCAACTCTCGGATGTGCGCCACCGGCCATCGCCCACTCTGCCAAGATACCGGAATTGTCACCGTATTTGTCCGTGTTGGTATGGATGTGCGCTGGGATGGTGCGACCATGAGCGTTGATGACATGATTAACGAAGGTGTTCGCCGCGCCTACAAACTGCCAGAAAACGTCTTACGCGCCTCAATCCTGGCTGACCCTGCTGGTGCCCGCAAAAATACTAAAGACAACACCCCTGCTGTTATTCACTATTCCTTAGTGCCAGGTAATACCGTAGAGATTGACGTGGCAGCTAAAGGTGGCGGCTCTGAAAACAAAGCCAAGATGGCGATGCTTAACCCTTCAGACTCAATTGTTGATTGGGTGCTCAAAACAGTTCCAGAAATGGGTGCGGGCTGGTGTCCACCAGGTATGCTCGGTATTGGTATTGGTGGTACGGCAGAAAAAGCAGCTGTGATGGCAAAAGAAGTATTAATGGAGTCCATTGATATTCACGAGCTGCAACAACGTGGCCCACAAAACCGCGCAGAAGAACTGCGCCTAGAACTCTTTGACAAGGTCAACCAACTAGGTATCGGCGCCCAAGGTTTAGGCGGTTTAACCACTGTTTTAGACGTCAAAATTAAAGACTACCCAACCCATGCCGCTTCTTTACCGGTGTGCATTATTCCAAACTGCGCCGCCACTCGTCATGCTCACTTAGTGCTCGATGGCTCAGGCCCAGTCAGCTTAGAAGCACCGCCATTAGATGCCTACCCAGAAATCGTTTGGGAAGCAGGTCCTTCAGCGCGCCGAGTGAATTTAGATGAAATCACACCAGAAGAAGTAAAAAGTTGGAAACCAGGCGAAACTGTACTGCTCAACGGTAAAATGCTCACCGGACGTGATGCTGCCCATAAGCGTATGGTCGATATGCTAAACCGAGGTGAAAGCTTACCGGTTGATCTAAAAAATCGCTTTATCTACTACGTTGGCCCAGTGGATCCGATTGCCGGTGAAGTAGTAGGCCCTGCAGGCCCGACCACCGCCACCCGAATGGATAAATTTACTCGCCAAGTCTTAGAAAGTACTGGCTTACTAGGCATGATCGGTAAGTCTGAGCGCGGTCCTATTGCAATTGATGCAATTAAAGATAACCAAGCAGTGTACTTAATGGCTGTTGGTGGAGCTGCCTACTTAGTTGCTCAAGCGATTAAGAAAGCCCGTGTTGTAGCTTTTGAAGAGCTCGGGATGGAAGCCATCTATGAGTTTGAGGTTAAAGATATGCCTGTCACCGTGGCAGTAGATACCCAAGGTGAGTCAGTGCACTTAACGGGCCCTAAACTTTGGCACGAGAAGATTGCAGAGAACCTTGCAGTCGAGATTAAGTAAGCTTAAGTCGGTACCTCAGCCGCTATTAATGATTAATAGCGGCTTTTTTATGTCTAGTACTTATCTCAGAGCTAGGTTAACAACACTGTACTCCTTTTTTAGCTAGAATAAGCTCTAACCTTTTTGTTGGATGTAACCCACATGGCTAAACCGTTGCTCAAACCGTCTGGAAACTTTCCGCTTGCAGGACTTGGCAAACGTCTGGCGGCAATGT
Source organism: Thiopseudomonas alkaliphila (assembly GCF_001267175.1). Taxonomy (NCBI): domain Bacteria; kingdom Pseudomonadati; phylum Pseudomonadota; class Gammaproteobacteria; order Pseudomonadales; family Pseudomonadaceae; genus Thiopseudomonas; species Thiopseudomonas alkaliphila. Next base: position 1,412,208 of record NZ_CP012358.1, read on the forward strand.
TTTACGACTCATTATTAGTCATTGCCTTAGTGATGGTACTGACGCTAATTTATCAGCAAGTTGTGCTGCGTTTAATCTATGGCGCAGATAAGCTGCAGCAACTTTCAGAAAGCGGGCAGCTAGATATTGATCCGCTGCTCTCAACCTTACTATTATTCAGTGTATTCGCTTTTTTTGCCAAGTTTTGGACTCACACCGGACAAACCCTAGGCATGCAAGTTTGGGGAGTACGAGTGCAAAATAAAGATGGTTCAGCGATTAGCCTATGGCAAGCGTTACTGCGTTTTTTTGTGGCTATTCCTTCACTACTGCTAGGCGGCCTTGGCTATTTTTGGTTAGTATTCAGCGCAAAAAAAGCCACTTGGCATGACCTATATTCAGACTCAGTGGTGATCCAATTGCCAAAAAACGCACATAAAAAATAGCTCAACTCTTTACTATCCATGTTAGTAACGAACAGCGTTTATAGTTGACAGTTGAATCTACCTTCAAAGAGTCACCATGCGATCTACTGCTTGTGCTTGGTGTCTTGCGCATTAATCAGTCTATGCGCATCGTAGATGATGGTTTCTGCAGCAGACTTTTATCGCAGGGTTGATCAACAAGGCGTTCAGCACAATGATGCACAACCACCTGCCAACTACCCAGCAGAATGTGTAACTACTGACGCTACACCTAGCAAGTCCCAACAGAAGTCGCCATAGACGCAGCAGAGCTTATAAAACCTAGTTAACATCCTCACGGCCCGAAAGCATGAGACTCCTAAGGCGCTCAAGTGCAGGGTTGAGCCACTCCTGAGGCGCTTCAGCCGGTTCCTGCTGCTGGCGGCATACTGCACTGCTCACTTCACAGGCTAACCGGGCGCGCGCCCCCTTAACACAGTAATCGCGCCGACCACATCAGTGCGTTCCTCTAAACCACACTCCACACCCTCGAACCGAGCCTGTGTCTGTTGGCTAGCCGCAGACACTTCGCATCAAAGTGCTGGCGATACTGACTTATTCTCGAGTTAATAGCTGGTCTATAAGTCGAAGTTTCGCCAATAACGCAGCCACTTTCTCAAGCTCATGCTGATGCATGTATTCAGCCATCGGCTCAATGCTACAGCGAGTCGGCAAAGCACTCTCTGGACTATCCAACAACGCCTGTAAGCGCTCAACAAACACCCAACGTAACCATTGATTAAACGCCATAGTGTCAGCAGCAAAGGGCTGCTCGCTGGCTAAGGCTGCCAGCGATGGCCTGGGTAAAGTCCACCAGTCAAGGGCTTGCATTTCAATAACTAGTTCTTCAAAAGCGCTGGCTAACTGCGCACGAATTTCGGCACTCATAACGTCACTCGTGCTTTATCACGGGCTTGCTGGGCCCCTTGCTGATCATTTTGCATATCCCGAGCTTGGGCAATAATATCCCACAGACTTGCTGCTAAGGGGGTATTACTAGGCACCGCATTCAGCCCTTGTTGCGCCAACTGTTCTGCTTGCGCTGGATTACCCTGCTTCAAGCGGATATCGGCTAAGCGCATTAACACCTCAGGCTCTCGCGGTGAAATACGCAGTGCTCGCTCCAAGTTAGCTGCTGCACTATCTAAATTACCTTGGCTTTTAGCCTGATCAGCGCTTCCTAGTAACGCTACCACCGGCGCTTTTAACTGCGCACCTTGCTGCTTAACTTCTGAGTCAAAACGCTGCTGTACCTGTTGCTGGCGTTGCTGGTACTGCTGCTTGATCTCTTCACCACTAATCACAGGTGAAGTTTCTAGCTTCCCAGTATCTACCCCCTGAGGAATTGCCACTACGCCTGAATCAGTCTCTCTCGGCCAAGCATTTGACGGAGCGCTGACTGGCGCACGCGTGGGAGCTTGAGTCGCGTTACCTGCGGCCATCCGAGCATCACGGTCACGCAATACGCCTGCAGTTAACGGCCCACCTGCCTCTACTACCGGTACCTGACTGCGCTGATAAGGATTAGTGGTATTACAGCCCGCTAACAATAATGAGCTGCCTAATAGTAGCCAAGTTATATTTTTCAACGTTATATTCCCGTCAATTAAAAATGTCGTGCAGCCAACTATTGGTTGCTGGATTATCAATATTTTCTGTATTCCAGCACGGCACTGGCGCTGGATCGCTACCTAAAATATAAGGCATTTTCACCGCATTTGGACAACCCTGCTCTGTTCCCTCACCGGTTTTAGAGTTTACCCAAGCATAGGTAATATTGCTGGGTGCCACAGGGTTTAACGACACCAGGTTTGCTTTAGCCATAAAACTACTCCACAGTTGTAAGGCACCGCTAGCCCCGGTGAACGCCGTTTTGCCATTATCGTCTTGCCCCATCCACACCACCGCTAACAGATTCTGACTAAAACCGGCAAACCAACTATCACGTAAATCATTACTGGTTCCTGTTTTTCCAGCTAAATTAATGGCATTACTTACCTGCTGATAGGCACTGCGTCCAGTACCTTCGCGCATCGCTTTTTGCATTGCCTGTTGGGTTAAAAATACCGCACCCGGATCAAAACGTTGCTCAGTGGTAAATTGGTAACGATTCAGTGGCTGATTATCCGCCGTTAACACATCACGAATCGCTCGCAGAGGCGTATTAAACCCACCATTGGCTAAGGTTTGGTACATACTGGTGACTTGAAAAGGAGTCAAGTCTCCTGCCCCCAACATCATCGAAGGATATGCTGGCCACTGATGAGCAGCGCCCAGTTTACGTACTGTATCCAGCACCTCGCCAATGCCCACTGCCATGCCTAATCGAGCAGTGGAAAGGTTGTAAGATTTAGCCAACGCCTGATATAAAAACACCTCACCATGTTCACGGCGGTCATAGTTTTTGGGACTCCAACGTGAGCCATCTTTACCTTGCACCACCAAGTTGGTGTCTTGCAGTAACGTGGTCAAAGTAAACTGCTCTGATCGTTGCAATGCGGTTAAATAAATCGCGGGCTTAACCAGTGAGCCAATCGGCCGCGAAGCATCTAGCGCGCGGTTATAACCGGAATAGCGCGGCGCTTTACTACCCAACAATGCTTGTACTTCACCGGTTTCAGGGTTAGTTACCAGCATTGCTGCTTCTAACTTATCCAGCCCGGAGCGCCCGGCTAAACGTTTATAGGTATCACTAATTGCTTGCTCGGCTTTACGCTGCAAAATCGGGTCAAAACTGGTAAAGACCCGCAGGCCTTCGTTAGTTAGGTCCTCATCTCGGTAATCTTCCCGCAGCTGGCGTTTCACTAAATCCATAAAGCCTGGATAGGTCGTATCCGCTAAGCTTCCGCGCTGCGTTACGCCTAAGCCTTTGGCCTTAGCCGTGGCTGCTTCTTCTGCGGTTAAGGTACCTTGCTGCGCCAGCAAATCTAATACTAGGTTACGTCGAGTCGTAGCAGCTTCTGGATTACGCCGCGGATTCAGCCCCGATGGACCCTGCACCATGCCTACCAATAAAGCCACCTGCTGTACCTCTAGCTCAGCAAAGGGCTGACCAAAATAATACTGACTAGCCAATCCAAATCCATGGATCGCTCGCGAACCATCTTGCCCGAGAAATACTTCGTTCAAATAAGCTTCTAAAATTTCTTCTTTGCCGTAATGCAGCTCAAGTAAAATCGACATTAAGGCTTCATTGGCTTTACGCGACAAGGTTCTTTCATTGGTTAAAAAGAAGTTTTTCACCAACTGCTGAGTCAAGGTACTCCCGCCTTGGCGCATTTTTTTGCCTTGCGCATTAACCCATACTGCACGGGCAATACCCCGCGGTGAAACGCCGTGATGACTAAAGAAGTTACGGTCTTCTACCGCCAATAAAGACTCAACTAAGTACGCCGGAGCATCTTTTAGCTGAATTAGAATTCGATCTTCTTGATGGGCCGGGTAAATGCCACCAATGGTCAACGGCTCTAAGCGCAAAATCGGTAACGCTTGCCCTGCCGCTTGGATTTCGGCCACTTGTTGCTGACTAAAGCGCACCCGAACCTGTTGTGCCGGTTCTGTGCCATCATAAAACTTAAAGCCACGGCTATAGAGCTCAACACTATTACCATTAACCTGCATATCACCAGGACGCTTAACCGCTTGCCCTTTACGATAACCAAGCGCCGTCAATTCGATTAAAAAGTCTTCTTGCTTTAGCGGCAGACCTGCATAAAGTTCTAAGGGGCGCGCGTACACCTTGGCTGGAACAGTCCAACGCTTACCAGAAAATTTGCTCTGAACTATCGCATCCAAGTACACCATATAGCCAATTAAAATGACGCCAGCGGCTAAGGCTAGCTTCCAACTCACTCCCCAAATCTTGCGCAAAAAAGATTTCTGTGGCTGCGATTTTCGGTGTTTACCACGGGAGGTGGTTTTTCTTTGCGTCATAACTTCTCTCAACTACTCGCTTTAGGCCGAGGTAAAATAGCACAGCAATCAGTTTGCAAGGCGCTCAATTGCAGCCATAATGCTATTAATTTTCAGTGACTCCAAGGATTTTCCGTGACTCAAGCTCTTATCAATGCATTGCAGAATCCCGATCTATATCCGCACCCAGTAGATGAATTTCAAGTAATTGAAACCCATATCTCCTGGGTGATTTTGACCGGCTCCTATGCATATAAAGTCAAAAAGGCGGTCGATTTCGGGTTCTTAGATTTTACTCAAGTTGCCGCCCGTAAACACTTCTGTGAAGAGGAGCTGCGCCTTAACCAACGCCTTATCGAAGACCTCTATCTAGAAGTCTTGCCAATTACCGGTAGCCTTGAAGCCCCGGTCATTAATGGCGAAGGACCAGCGATTGAGTACATGCTAAAAATGCGCCAGTTCCCACAAACCCAGTTATTGGGTGATATGCAAAAACGTGGCGAACTCACCGAAGCCCATATGGATGCCTTAGCTAAACAAATCGCTGACTTTCACCTCAGTGCGCCTCAAGTACCAGCTTCACACGCACTGGGTGATCCCCATGCGATTATGGCACCGATCCGCCAAAATTTTGAGCAGATCCGCCCGCTGCTAAGCGACAAAAAAGACTTACAGCAATTAGATGCCTTAGAAGCTTGGGCCGAAACCTCCTTCGAGCGTTTACTTCCCCTGTTAGAGCAGCGCCGTCACAATGGTTCAATCCGTGAGTGCCACGGCGACATCCATTTAGGTAACGTTACCCTATTTGAAGGCAAGGTCGCGCTGTTTGACTGCATTGAATTTAACGAGCCATTTCGCTTAATTGACGTTGCCTCAGATGCCGCCTTTTTAGCCATGGACCTTGAAGACCGTGGTTTAAAAGCCTTATCACGACGTTTTATTAACGCTTGGATTGAGCATACCGCTGATCACCAAGCGATGCCTTTGATTAACTTCTACAAAGCCTATCGCGCCATGGTACGCGGTAAGGTTAATTTATTTCGCTTAGCTCAAGAGCAAGACGCGGTACAACGGGCAGCGATTATTCAGCTGTATCGTAACTACGCAGCGCTCGCAGAAAGCTACAGCGCAATTCCCTCACGCTTACTGGCCATTACTCATGGTATTTCTGCCGTTGGCAAAAGCCATGTCGCCATGCGCTTAGTGGAAGCCTTAGGTGCCCTACGCTTTCGCTCAGACATTGAGCGTAAACGATTATTTGGTGAGCAACCTTCTGATCAACAAGAGGTGATGGGTGGCGGTATCTATAATCCTAATGCCAGTGCTGAAACCTATGCGCGCTTACACGAGTTAGCCACCCAAGCGTTACAAGCTGGCTATCCGGCGGTCATTGATGCAACCTATTTAAAACATGAGCAGCGTCAAGCGGCGGCACTGATTGCTGAAGAGTTAGGCGTGCCCTTTATTATTCTGGACTGCCAAGCACCGGATACCGTCATTGCCAAGTGGCTCGAGCAACGGCAAAACGAAGGCTTGGATCCTTCCGATGCCACTGCAGAAGTTATTCAACAACAGCAGCAAAACCGTGAACCACTCACCGCTGAAGAGCTCAACTCACGTTATCCAGTTGAAACCAATGAGCCAGCCTCTTTGGATAACTTAATTAAGCATATTCGCGCGCAGTTTCCAGGATTTTAAGCCTACTATTTAGTTTACTTCGCGCCAGCTTGCTGTTGCGCGAAGTAAACTTATCAGTTAAACCTTAACTCAGCCATAAACTCCGCACTTTTTCTCGATTCAGTGCCAACCACTGTAAAGTAATAATACTGGCCGCGTTATCAATCCGCCCATCATTGACCGCAGCTAACGCTGCATCTAACGCCCACACATGGACGCGAATATCCTCACCTTCTTCCGCTAAGCCAAAGACGCCACCTGCCCCTTCGCTATCACAGCGCCCAACAAACAACTGTACCCGCTCATCAGAACCACCGGGCGATGGGTAATAACTGGTAACTGGCCATAATTCATGCAGAGTGAGTCCCGCTTCTTCTACCGCTTCACGTCGAGCAACCTGTTGCGCTGTTTCATCGGTATCAATAATTCCCGCCACCACCTCGAGCAACCAGGGATGACGGCTTTTATCTAACGCACCGATACGAAACTGCTCGACCAAAATCACCGTATCACGCTGCGGATCATAGGGCAGTACACAGACCGCATCCGGACGAACAAATAACTCACGGGTGATTTCAGGGCCCATTTCTCCAGAAAACTGGCGGTGCTGAAGCTTGAGGCGATCGAGCTGATAAAACCCTTTGAAACATACTTCTCGCTGATTGACCGTTACATCTTGGCTAACGGCTGTTGGCTCATCTTTCATTGTGCTATTTAGCTCCCTGAGGTTCACTTACCGGTGACTTGACGTAAAATGCCATGATGCCTGCAATGGCCCTTACTTTTCTAGCCTCATCTGTATTGGTTTTATCGAAGGAGTTTAACTGCCATGCTACGTGCTGGTTTTTTAGTGTTTATCAGTTTATTGCTCAGTGCTTGCCAAACCTTTAATTCCGCTAGCGGTAAAGTAGTCAAACCTGAGCGGATTCAATGGGAGCAGACCAATCATCAATGCCGTGGAGAGCAATGCAGCTTGGTCAATATGGATACCTTGGTTTTCCCCAAGCAACCACACTTGAATCAATTAATTACCCGCAATCTGCTAAAAATGGCCAATGATGAAGGAGCCAACTTAGCCAATCGTACCCTCGAGCAATACAGTCAGCGCTTTTTAGCTACGGCTGAGCCGGGCTGGCAGGCTTGGTTACAAGCGAGAGTACTAGATCAGCATAATTCGATCGCCAGTATCGAGTTTTCTAGCTATATCTATACCGGTGGCGCCCATGGTATGCCAGGCCGAGCCACCTTAATTTATGACTGGAATAAACAGCAAGTGATTACCTTGCAAGATATGCTGCGCCCAGGACAAGAAGCCGCTTTTTGGGAGTTAGCTGAGCGAGCGCATTTACGCTGGCTAGACTCAAAAAATCTGCAGCAAGAGGATCCTAATTTTCTACAGCAGTGGCCGTTTCAGAAAACCGATAATATTGCGCTGACCAAATATAAGGTACAGCTGATTTACCCAGTCTATGCACTTGCGCCTTATTCCAGCGGACATCCGGTACTGGATATTCCAAAAACAGCGTTGCTCAAGATTTTTAAACCCGAATATCTACGCTAATTTTCTCAACTCAAACAACAAAGGAGCCATCAGGCTCCTTTGTTAATGACGCAGCTTAACTTAAGCTTTTGAACGCTCGTGACGCTTACGATCGTTTTCCGTTAAGTGTTTCTTACGTAAACGAATCGACACCGGCGTAACTTCCACCAGCTCATCGTCATCAATGAACTCTAGCGCTTGCTCAAGGGTAAAGCGAATCGGTGGTACTAACGCGATGGTTTCATCTTTACCAGAGGCGCGCATGTTATCCAGTTTTTTACCCTTAGTTGGGTTAATCACTAGATCGCTATCGCGGCTATGGATACCGGCCAACTGGCCTTCATAGATTTCATCACCTGGCGATAAGAATAGCTTACCGCGGCTTTGCAAGGTTTCCAGCGAATAGCTCAACGCTTTACCGGTTGCCATAGACACCAGCACACCGTTTTGACGCGCAGTCACTTCAGAGGAACGAATCGCGCCGTAGTGGCTGAAGGTACTGGTTAAAATACCGGTACCTGAAGTAAGGGTCATAAACTGGTTACGGAAACCAATTAAACCACGTGCAGGAATAACGTAATCTAAACGTACACGGCCTTTACCGTCTGGCACCATGTCTTTCAGATCACCTTTACGCAGTCCCATTTGCTCCATAATGGTGCCCTGGTGCTGCTCTTCGATATCAATGATCACGTTTTCGTAAGGCTCTTGCTTTTCGCCATCTACTTCTTTGATCACCACTTCAGGGCGAGAAATAGCCAACTCAAAGCCTTCACGGCGCATGGTTTCAATTAAGACCGATAAGTGCAGCTCACCACGGCCTGACACTTTAAATTTATCAGGATCTGAACCTTGTTCTACACGTAACGCTACGTTATGCAGCAACTCTTTTTCTAGACGCTCTTTAATGTTGCGGCTAGTAACAAACTTACCTTCTTTACCGGCAAATGGAGAGTCGTTGACCTGGAACGTCATGCTCACCGTTGGCTCATCTACGGTCAGTGCTGGCAATGCTTCAACGTGTTGCTGATCACACAGGGTGTCAGAAATAAACAGTGGCTCAAAACCGCTGATACACACGATATCACCAGCGTGTGCTTCTTCTACTTCAACCCGCTGTAAACCATGGTGACCCATGATTTTTAAAATACGACCATTACGACGCTTACCATTGGCATCAATCGAGGTCACTGGGCTATTAGCGTGAATGCTACCGCGGTTAATACGGCCTACACCGATAACACCTAAGAAGTTGCTGTAGTCCAAGGCAGAGATTTGCATCTGAAATGGGCCATCAACGTCAACCTTGGGCGGCTCTACGTACTTAACAATGGCTTCAAATAACGGATCTAAGTTATCGGCCATTTCTTCTGGATCAAGTCCTGCAATACCATTTAACGCACTGGCGTACACAATGGGGAAATCCAACTGCTCGTCGGTCGCACCTAGGTTATCAAACAGGTCAAAAATTTGATCAACTACCCAGTCTGGACGCGCGCCCGGACGGTCGATTTTGTTAACAACTACGATTGGGTTCAAGCCAGCTTGGAAGGCTTTTTGCGTCACAAAACGGGTTTGTGGCATTGGGCCATCAATAGAGTCAACCACCAGTAGCACACAGTCAACCATGCTCATTACCCGCTCAACTTCACCACCGAAGTCAGCGTGGCCTGGGGTATCGACGATATTAATCCGGTAATCATTCCAGTTAATCGCAGTGTTTTTCGCCAAAATGGTAATGCCACGCTCTTTTTCTTGATCGTTAGAGTCCATGACTCGGTCAGAGTCTAGTTCTTTACGATCCAAGGTGCCGGAGGCACGTAATAGGGCATCAACCAAGGTCGTTTTACCATGGTCAACGTGGGCAATAATGGCAATGTTGCGTAATTTATCAATCACAAGTTTTATCTCTAATAGAAAAGCAAAAAATTGGTTAACACTCGTTAAACACTCAGGCAGCAGTCAGGCGGTCGTAACTGATACATCAGTATCAGACTACATCCAGCACACAGCCATACTAAGAAATACATGGAGCTTACTGCTGACCAGGGAGCGGACGATAAACCCGCACGTTGTCATAACCTTCATGCAATAAGTGATGAGTATGTAGCCGGCTCATCACACCCTTTTCGCAATACAGTAAGTATTGACGATTGGAATCTAATTCTTTGAAGCGATTATTCACTGCATAAAATGGCAGCTCAATCACTTCGATACCACTCACCGTTAAAGGCTTATCTTCTACCTCATCGGGATGGCGAATATCGACTACTACCTGTCCGGCTAAAGCCTGAGCCACTTCTTCTACCTGAACATCTTCACCTAGCTGCTCTAGCACTTGATCGATAGTAATTCGAGTCGCGCGTTCTACCGCACGCTCAAGAATCGCCATATCAAAAAACGACTCTTGTTTTTCTACCCGCGGCAACTTAGCGCGGGTGGTTGGGTTAACCGAAATCACCCCGCAGTATTCCGGCATATTTTTCGCAAAATCTTCGGTACCAATCTCACGGGCGGTATTGATAATATCTTGTTTATGGCTAGCAATCAGTGGACGTAGCACTAACTTATCAGTGGCGCGATCAATCACAGCCAAGTTTTTTAAGGTTTGGCTTGAGACCTGTGAGACCGCCTCGCCGGTGACCAATACTTCTAAGTCTAACGAGTCGGCCACCTGACTGGCCGCACGCAGCATCATACGCTTTAGAATGACGCCCATCTGGCTGTCATCGACTTTATCTAGAATCTCTGCCACAACCTCTTCAAAGGGCACACTGACAAACAACACACGGTGTGAGCGGCCAAATTTTTGCCATAAATAATGACTGACTTCCATCACCCCTAACTCATGGGCACGGCCACCTAAGTTAAAGAAGCAAAAATGACTCAGCATACCTCGACGCATCATCCGATAAGCTGCCACGGTTGAGTCAAATCCGCCAGACATCAGGACTAAGTTTTGCTCTAGGGCACCTAATGGATAGCCGCCAATTCCTTGCTGACGTGGGTGCTCCACCAGTAAGCGGTCAAAGCGCACTTCAATGCGCACCTCAACTTCAGGTTTACCTAAGATAATACCAGCGGCCTGACATTGTTGACGTAATTGGCTACCCACATATTTTTCAACATCCATCGAGGTAAACTCATGTTTACCCACACGCTTACAACGCACAGCAAAGTATTTGCCTGGCAGAATATTGGCGTAATAGTCGTAGCAGTGCGCCACAATGCTGTCTAAATCACCTAGCGGATAGTCTTCAACACGATAAAAATGCTGAATACCTGGCATATTGCGCAGGCGCTCAAACATTTCTTGGACCGCATCAAAATCTTCAACTGCAGTGGTCACCTCCACGTTATCCCATTCGCCCTTTAAGCTAATATCTGGCGCCAGATCTTTTAAGATCGTACGGATATTTTTACTCAGCTGGCGAATAAATTGACGACGCACGGGGCGACTTTTAATGGTGATTTCCGCAAAGGGCTTAACAATCAGTTTCATGGAGGTCGATGTGTTCTGAAGCGCTAGAGACTAGCTAAAAATAGGGTGCGAAGTATAACAGCTGTTCTGCTGCTTTACCTAAAGCTCAAATCAGAGAGGCCTAAGCCTCTCTGCTCATCGGAAGTGAAAACCTTAGCAGCTGTAATACAGCTCATACTCCAGTGGGTGAACAAAGGTGCGAACCCGTAACTCTTCAGCTTTTTTCACTTCAATAAAGGCGTCAATAAATTCATTACTAAATACGCCACCACGTAATAAGAAGTCACGATCCGCATCCAGTGCTTCCAACGCTTCTTTTAAGCTACCGCATACTTGAGGAATCTGTTTTGACTCTTCTGGCGGTAAGTCATACAGGTTTTTATCTGCTGCATCGCCTGGGTGAATACGGTTTTGAATACCATCTAAACCGGCCATCAATAGCGCTGCAAAGGCTAAGTACGGGTTGGCTGCAGGGTCCGGGAAGCGAGCTTCAATACGCCGTGCCTTAGGACTAGTAACGTACGGAATACGAATGGATGCTGAACGGTTACGGGCTGAGTAAGCCAGCATCACCGGGGCTTCAAACCCTGGCACTAAGCGCTTATAGGAGTTAGTGGATGGGTTAGTTAAAGCATTTAACGCCTTACCATGCTTAATGATGCCGCCCACAAAATACAGCGCGTTATCTGATAAACCGGCATAGCCTTCACCAGAGAAGGTGTTTTTACCCTCTAAAGCAATCGACATATGCACGTGCATCCCAGAGCCATTATCGCCGTATAAGGGTTTAGGCATAAAGGTGGCGGTACGACCATAGGCATCGGCAACGTTTTTCACTACATATTTAAGCGCCTGCACTTCGTCGGCCTTAGCAACTAGGGTGTTAAATTTCACCCCAATTTCGTTCTGCCCCGCAGTGGCTACCTCGTGGTGATGGACTTCTACCAGCTGGCCCATTTCTTCTAGGGCATTACACATGGCCGCACGAATTTCGTGGTCATGATCATTCGGTGGCGTTGGCATATAGCCGCCTTTTAGTCCCACCCGGTGACCACGGTTACCGCCTTCAATGTCGGCATCACTGTTCCAACAAGCCTGCTTGGAATAAATTTTAAACATAGAGCCTGAAGTGTCTGACTTAAACTTCACTTCATCAAAAATAAAAAACTCAGGCTCTGGCCCAACAAACACTTGATCGCCAATTCCAGTCGACTTTAAGTATTCTTCGGCGCGGCGGGCAATCGCGCGAGGGTCACGGTCATAGCCTTGCATAGTGGACGGCTCAATCACGTCACAGACTAAAATCAGAGTCGGCTCTTGGGTAAAGGGATCCATGACCGCAGAACTATCATCGGGTAACAAAATCATGTCTGAAGCTTCAATGCCTTTCCAACCGGCTAAGGAAGAGCCATCAAACATTTTTCCCTCTTCAAAGAAATCCTCGTCGGCATCACGAGCGGGCATCGTTACGTGATGCTGTTGGCCACGAATGTCGGTAAACCGTAAATCGATCCACTTTGCATTGTGTTCCTTTATGAGTTCGAGGGACTTTGACATCATTTTCTCCAGGAGGGGTGCAAGACAGTTACAAGATTAAACCCACATTATGGCGGATAGTTTAACCCTGCGACTAAAACAAGGGGGCTATTTTCGCGCGTATCGGCGTTGGTTGCTAGTACCTAAGTGAGCAAACCACAGATTAAATGCAGTTATTGCGTTACAAAAACAATAATTCTTCAACCTAAGAATCATGATCTAGACAGACATCACTATACTGAATAGCACTTAACCAGATTCATTCAAGTAAAGAAAAGGAGCTACCTATGCGTTTACTTATGGCGGGCATCCTACTGTTATCGGGACTGACACAGGCTGCTGAGATTTATCGCTATACCGATAAGCAAGGTCACACAGTGTTTACTGACCAGCCCAATCCCACTCGTAAAGCACAAAGTGTAGAGCTGAGCACGCCAAATCAAATGCAGTCCTCCATACAATCGTTGGACAACTCTGTTTCCCCAACCCAACTCCTACCGACCCAGCCCACCTATCAGTTAGGCTTTGTTAACTTGCCAGAAGGCAATGCCTTTCGCGCCAATGATGGCAATATCGTCCTACAATCCAGTCTATCGCCAGATCTACTTGATGACCATCAGCTACAGCTATTAGTTAATGGCCAGCCTTTAACTGCTCTAACTCAATCATCTATATTTTACATAAATAACCTAGATCGCGGTGCCCACTCGCTAACCTTACAGGTGGTGCAGGGTGAGCAAGTAATTGCCTCAAGTCCAGTTATCACTATTTATGTGCTACGCGCCCATCAGTAACGGGAGAGATATTAATTATGTTTAGTTTGTTGCGTACTGTACTACTCAGCAGCCTTGTCCTTGCAGCCCTAGCGAACACTCATTTAAGTTACGCCGAAATCTATCACTATCCCGATGTACAGGGACACACGGTATTTACCAATACGCCAGCAAAAGCATCAACAGCCAACCTACACTGACTGACAGCCACCTTTATCAACTGTACTTAGATAGACAAAGCGTAGAGCAGCCACAAACCAGCGCGGCGTTTTATCTCAGCGAAGTTGACCGCGGCAGCCACAACTTAAAAGTTGCTGTGATTAATACTCAAGATAAGACTTTGCACACCTCAGCCACCAGTCGTTTTCACTTGCGACAAACCACTTTGCAAGACCGAAAGCGTATGCAACCCTGCACGCTTGAGGATTATGGAATACGCTTAGAGTGCCCACTGAGCGAAAAACCCAAACCCGAAGCCAAGCCGTTTTATAAGAAAACTCCCGGCACTGGGAAATTATTTTAAGCAAAAAAATGGCCTTGTCGGTTACTACCCACAAGGCCAAGTAACGTACGCCAGCTCGACTTAGTGTTCAGGCGCCGTAGTTACTTCACGCATGGGGGTACCCCGCACTGCTGCTCCTTGTGCTTTGTAGTAGCTTGCGGTACTGGGCGCCAATGGCGTTCTTCCACGAATTTTGTCGGCAATTTTCTCTGCCATCATGATGGTCGTGGCATTGAGGTTACCAGTAATAATTAACGGCATCAGGGAAGCATCCACTACCCGTAGATTCTCTACGCCATGGACACGACCTTCACCATCAACTACAGCCATTTCATCAGTTCCCATTTTACAGGTACCGCACGGATGATAAGCCGTTTCAGCCCGCTCACGGACAAAGGCATCTAACTCTGCATCGGTTTGCACCTGTTTACCTGGACTGATCTCTCGGCCGCGGTATTCATCCAGCGCCGGCTGAGCAATAATTTCCCGGGTAATTCGAATAGCGTCACGAAACTCTTGCCAGTCTTGCTCGCTCGACATGTAATTAAACAGTAGGCTCGGATGAGCATGGGGATCGGTTGAGGTAATCTTAATCCGCCCACGACTTGGTGAGCGCATTGAGCCAACGTGGGCCTGAAAGCCATGCTCGTTTACGGCATTACTGCCATTGTAGTTAATCGCAACGGGCAAGAAATGGTACTGAATATTCGGCCAAGCAAACTCTGCGCTAGAGCGAATAAAACCACCGGCTTCAAACTGATTACTGGCGCCAATTCCGGTGCCATTAAATAACCACTCAGCCCCAATTTGCGGCTGGTTATACCATTTCAGCGCTGGGTATAAAGACACAGGTTTTTTACACTCATACTGCAGATACATTTCTAGGTGATCTTGCAAGTTTTGCCCAACGCCAGGTAACGCATGCACCAGCGGGATATTAAACTGCTTTAACAGTTCTGGATCGGCTACTCCCGAGCGCTGTAAAATTTGCGGCGAGGCAATCGCGCCCGAACAAATTAGCACTTCTTTACGCGCTGTTACTTGCTCTGGCACGGTATTTTTACCTTTTAGGTACTGCACGCCAATGGCTTTTTTGCCAGAAAACAGAACTTTATCAGTCACTGCGTGGGTAATAATCGTCAGATTAGCGCGCTGTTTGGCAGTATCTAAATAACCACGCGCGGTACTGGCTCGACGCCCTTTAGGCGTCACCGTACGATCCATTGGCCCAAAGCCTTCTTGCTGATAACCATTAAGGTCATCGGTGCGCGGATAGCCAGCCTGTACCCCCGCTTCAATCATGGCGTGAAACAGCTCATTGTTGCCTGCTTTAGGGGTAGTCACACTGACTGGACCTGAATCACCGTGATAATCATTAGCACCAATATCACGGGTTTCAGCCTTACGGAAATACGGCAAACAGTCGGCGTAACTCCAGTCTTCTAAGCCTGGCAATTCCGCCCAGCCATCGAAATCCATGGCATTACCGCGGATATAACACATCCCATTAATTAGCGACGATCCTCCCAGCCCCTTACCACGCCCACACTCCATACGGCGATTATTCATATAAGGCTCAGGATCGGTTTGATAAGCCCAGTTATAAAGCCGACCCTGTAAGGGATAAGCTAAGGCTGCGGGCATTTGTGTACGAAAATCAAAACGATAGTCGGGACCGCCAGCCTCTAATAACAACACACTGACCTCAGGATCTTCGGTTAAGCGCGTAGCTAATACGTTACCGGCTGAGCCAGCTCCGACAATAATATAGTCAAATTCAGACACTAGGTTCTCCTTCATTCTTTAATTTGGTCGCGACGTTACTGCTCATCGTGGCTACGTTAAAAAACTGAACTAAATCCCCCTAGCTCAACTTCAATTGATTTGGTTTGGGTATAGTTTTGCAAGGTGGCCACCCCATTCTCACGGCCAACCCCTGAGTGCTTATAGCCCCCCACCGGCATTTCTGCAGGTGATTCACCCCAAGTATTAATCCAGCAAATACCGGCTTGCATCTGATGAATAATGCGGTGTGCGGTGTTTAAGTCTGGAGTGACTACCCCAGCAGCCAATCCGTAAATTGAACTGTTGGCACGCTCGACTACTTCCGCTTCAGTGGCATAACTTAAAATGCTCATCACTGGGCCAAAAATTTCTTCTTGAACGATCTGCATGTGATCTTGGCAGTCAGTAAATACCGTGGGCATCACATAGGCGCCAGCGGCACAAGCGCCCTCGGTATAACGGCCACCACCGGCTAACACCCGCGCACCCTCGACCTTGCCCTGCTCGATATAGCGCAGCACATTGTCCATATGCGGGAAGCTGACCATCGGACCAAAATTGGTTTGCGGATCTAACGGATCACCTACTTTAATCCGTGCTACTCGAGTTAAGATCTCTTGCTCAAAGCGCTCTTTTAACGCCTCTGGAACAAAGACCCGCGTGCCATTGGTACAAACCTGACCGGAGCTATAAAAGTTAGCCATCATGGCAATATCTGCTGCCCGTGCTAAATCAGCATCCGGACAAATAATTAAGGCTGATTTACCGCCTAACTCCATGGTCACTTCTTTTAAGCTTGAAGCTGAGGCGTTGGCCATGACTTTTTTACCGGTAGGCACACCGCCAGTAAACGAAATTTTAGCAATACGTGGGTGCTCAGATAGCCATTGACCCACTTCACCTTTACCCGATACCACGTTAAATACACCATTCGGTAAACCCGCTTCGGTGTAAATTTCTGCCAGTTTGAGCACACTTAAGGGAGTCATTTCGCTGGCTTTGAAAATCATCGCATTGCCTGCGGCTAGCGCTGGCGCAGATTTCCACAGGGCAATTTGAATTGGATAGTTCCAGGCGCCAATACCAGCCACTACACCCAAGGGTTCACGACGTGTATACACAAAGGCCGTGTCACGCAGGGGAATTTGCTGCCCCTCTAAACCAGGAATAAGTCCTGCGTAATATTCCAGCACATCCGCACCCGTTACGATATCAACGCTTTCGGTTTCGCTATAGGCCTTACCTGTATCTAAAGTTTCTAAATGCGCTAATTCCGCATTACGCTCACGCAATAAATCAACGGCTTTACGCAACACACGCGAGCGCTCCATGGCGGTATAACTGGCCCAAATTTTCTGACCACGTTCTGCCGCTACCACTGCACGCTCAATATCTTGTTGCGTGGCAATTTGCACCTCAGCTAATACTTCACCGGTGGCGGGGTTAATGCTCGAAAAACACGCATCACCACTGGCATCCACATAGCACCCATCAATATATAACTTACAAGGTTCTTTATATAGCATGTGTTACTCCACATTCTAAACTGCTATTAAGGAAGCCCATTTAATTCAGTTGATTGCACTGATCACAGCGCTAACTAGCACGCCTAATCAAAAACCAAAAAACAGATATAAGCACTTGATTTACAAGAATTAAATTTACGAAAATCAATATAAAGGTGACTTTACAGTCATTGCTAAACAGCTTCTTTATGCTTGGCTTCACTCATTATTCATTTATAAAAATACCCTTTTAGCCTAACATTACCTTTAATAAAAATTCAAAAAAAATTGATTATTTTTTTCTCAGCTGATAGGGTTTATCGCTTTTTTAAATATTAAAAAACACTATAAGAAATTAATATCTCTTATTATTTAATGGGATTATTTATCCACAGCGGTGATTAATAGCACGCGTTAATTGGCCCTGTAAAAAGCAACTTTATTCTATCCTTAAGAGGTTTATTATGAGCGTACGTGGCGAGAGTTTAACGCCTCCACGCGATCAGCTAAATCATGTGGTGTTCTTCATTTCCGCAGGCCTGATTTTGCTGTTCTCCATTCTCACTATCTTGTTCAATGAACAAGCCAACGCCGTCATTGGCAGTGCCCTCAACTGGGTCTCCAGTACCTTTGGCTGGTACTACCTGCTGGCTGCCACGCTCTACATCGTGTTCGTGATTTTGATCGCCTGCTCCCGCTATGGCGATATCAAGCTTGGCCCTAAACACTCAAAGCCGGAGTTTAGTTTGCTTAGCTGGTCGGCCATGTTATTTGCCGCTGGGATTGGGATTGACTTGATGTTTTTCTCGGTCGCTGAGCCGGTCACTCAATACATGCTGCCACCAGAGGGCGCAGGTCAAACCACGGAAGCCGCACGCCAAGCAGTGGTCTGGACCTTGTTTCACTATGGTCTCACCGGTTGGTCTATGTACGCCTTAATCGGGGTGGCCTTGGGCTACTTTAGCTATCGCTATAACCTGCCACTGACTATTCGCTCTGCGCTTTACCCCATCTTTGGTAATCGTATTAATGGTCCCATCGGTCATACCGTAGATATTGCGGCAGTACTGGGCACTATTTTTGGGATTGCCACGACACTGGGAATTGGTGTCGTGCAGTTAAATTATGGTTTAACTGTGCTGTTTGGCGTGCCAGAAGGATTAGCGGTGCAAATTGGACTGATTTTACTTTCAGTAATTATTGCTACCATTTCCGTCACCTCTGGTGTCAATAAAGGCATTAAAGTACTCTCAGAGCTTAACGTCTATCTGGCAATGGGGCTGATTCTATTTATTTTATTGGCCGGCAATACCGAGTTTCTACTTAACGCTTTAGTGCTGAACATTGGCGACTACATTAATCGTTTCACCGGCATGACCCTTAACAGCTTCGCCTTTGACCGCCCCGACGAGTGGATGAATAGTTGGACGCTCTTTTTCTGGGCATGGTGGGTTGCATGGTCACCTTTTGTCGGTTTATTTTTAGCCCGTATCTCACGTGGTCGAACCATTCGCCAGTTTGTGGTTGGCACGCTGATTATTCCGTTTATCTTCACCCTGATCTGGTTGTCGATTTTTGGCAATAGCGTGCTCAATGAAATCATTGGTAATGGCAACCTCGCCTTAGCCGAAGAAGTCATTAACTATCCGGCGCGGGGTTTCTACCGATTACTTGAGCAATACCCAGGCTTTATGTTTACCGCTTCAATCGCCACCATTACGGGGCTATTGTTTTACGTTACTTCAGCAGACTCAGGCTCGTTAGTGCTAGGTAACTTCACCTATAAACTGCAAGACATTAATAGCGATGCACCTAACTGGATTCGAATCTTCTGGTCGGTCGCCATTGGCCTACTAACCTTAGCGATGTTAATGGCTAATGGTGTTAGCGCCTTACAAAGCACTACCGTGATTATGGGGCTGCCCTTTAGCTTTGTTATTTTCTTTGTCATGGCGGGGCTCTTTAAATCTCTGCGGCTAGAGGATTTTCGTCACTCCAGTAATACCCTTAGTGCGGCACCGGTGGCTGGTAATGCTGATGCACTGAACTGGAAACAACGAATCCGCCGTGTGACTCACTACCCTGGGGTCAAGTACACCTTAAATATGTTGGAAACCGTGTGTAAACCGGCCATGCGTGAAGTGGCTACCGAGCTTGAACAGCGGGGTGCTAAGGTCCATATCGAAACGCTCCCTTTAGAAGATGAGCCTACGCTATACCATCTTGCCTTAAGCATTGACTTACAAGATGAGCAGCACTTTATTTATCAAATCTGGCCCGAGCGCTATAGTTCGCCGTCCTTTAGTTACCGGGCCAAGCGCGGCAAAGATCATTACTACCGCCTAGAAACTCACTTACTTGAGGGGAGCCAAGGCAATGATTTGATGGGCTATAAGAAAGAACAGGTGATTAACGATATCCTAGACCGCTACGAGCGCCACCTGACCTTCTTGCATTTAAATCGTGAAGCGCCGGGTAATACCCTTAGCTTTCCAACCCCGGAATAACTCCGGCCCCCAAAAAAGGGATAAGCGCGACTTATCCCTTTTTTTGCGGCTGAACAATGCACTCATGTTTTAGAGTTTGTCGCCTTCCACCAAGTAGATCACTAAACGGGCAATGTTACGTGCGTGATCACCAATCCGTTCTAGCGAGCGCAGCGCCCAAATCACGTTTAACACCCGCGAAATTGAGCGTGGATCTTCCATCATGTAAGTAATCAGCTCACGCAGCGCGGTTTTGTATTCACGGTCTACGGTTTTATCATAAGCCACTACTTCCCGAGCTTGGGCACTATCAAAACGAGCAAAAGCATCTAAGGCTTCTTGCACCATTTTGCGCACCTGATCACCAATATGCCGCACTTCCACGTAGCCCTTGGGTGACTCGCCCTCTTCGGTCAGTTGAATCGCGCGCTTAGCAATTTTGCTGGCCTCATCACCAATCCGCTCTAGATCAATCACCGCTTTTGAAATACTGATAATTAAGCGCAAATCTGATGCCGCTGGCTGGCGGCGCGCCAAAATACGCACACACTCTTCATCGATGGTGGTTTCCATGCGGTTGGTATGTTTATCCGCCTCACGCACCAATTGAGCTAATGCCGTATCCGCTTCAATCAGCGCCGTGACCGCTTCGTTAACTTGCTTTTCCACCAGCCCGCCCATGCCTAAAAAGCGGCTGCGCAGCTCATCCATTTCCGCGGTAAATTGCTGGGAAATATGCTGACCTAAGGTTTCTTTTTGCATCATATGCTCCAAATTTATTCTTGGTTAAAACAATTGATCAGCCGCTACTAGCCATAGCGTCCAGTAATATAGTCTTCGGTTTGTTTTTGCGCCGGATTGGTAAACAGTGTGTCGGTATCGCCATACTCAATCAATTTACCCATATACATAAAGGCGGTGTAATCCGACACCCGCGCCGCCTGCTGCATATTGTGGGTCACCATGACGATGGTAAAGCTATCTTTGAGCTCATAAATCAGCTCTTCTACTTTTAAGGTGGAAATCGGGTCAAGGGCTGAGCACGGCTCATCTAACAACAAGATTTCGGGGCGTACTGCTACGGTGCGGGCAATAATTAAACGCTGCTGCTGACCACCGGATAAGCCTAAGGCTGAATCATGTAAACGATCTTTTACCTCATCCCAGAGAGCAGCGCTTTTCAGTGCCCACTCGACGGTTTCATCCAGCACCCGCTTTTTATTAATCCCTTGAATCCGCAAGCCATACACCACGTTCTCATAGATACTTTTAGGAAACGGATTGGGCTTTTGGAACACCATTCCCACCCGACGACGCAGCTCAGCAACGTCTTCCCCCTTAGCGTAAATATTTTTTCCATCTAATAAGATCTCACCTTCTACTCGGCAGCCATCAACAAGATCATTCATCCGATTAAAGGTACGCAATAAGGTTGATTTACCGCAGCCACTGGGGCCAATAAACGCGGTGACGCGATTTTTGGGAATGTTCATCTGTACATTGTGCAGCGCTTGTTTTTCGCCGTAGTACAAATTTAAGCCTGGGACCTCAAGCGCCACTGCTTCATCGGCTAAATTTAAGGCTTGACGGGCACGACCAAGGGCTTCTAGATCTATGCCTAAGGCGTGGTTTGTTTCAGTGTGCATACTTGACTCCAATTTCTTAAACATGGCTGGCTAATAGGATGGCTCAAGCCTTCACTTAGTTATCCAACGCCTTATATTTTTCGCGTAAGTGGTTACGAATCCACACCGCACTAAAGTTTAAACTGATAATGACCAGCACCAGCAGTAAGGCCGTGGCATACACCAGCGGACGCGCTGCCTCAACGTTCGGGCTTTGGAAACCTACGTCATAAATATGAAAGCCGAGGTGCATAATCTTCTGATCTAGATGCAAGTACGGGTAGTTGCCATTCAACGGCAGCGCTGGTGCTAACTTCACCACACCCACCAGCATCAAGGGCGCGACCTCACCGGCAGCGCGGGCTACAGCTAAAATTAAGCCGGTCATCATCGCTGGGCTTGCCATTGGCAACACTACCTTCCATAAGGTTTCTGCCTTAGTGGCTCCCAGTGCTAACGAGCCTTCACGCAGTGAGCGGGGAATCCGCGTCAACCCCTCTTCGGTCGCGACAATCACTACTGGCAAAGTTAAGATGGCGAGGGTTAATGAGGCCCAGAGCAAGCCTGGCGTGCCGAAAGTCGGCGCTGGCGCCGCCTCTGGGAAAAATAACCGATCCAGTGAACCACCTAACACATAGACAAAAAAGCCTAAACCAAATACGCCATACACAATCGATGGCACACCCGCTAAGTTATTCACCGCAATTCGAATGACGCGAGTTAACGCTCCTTGCTTGGCGTACTCGCGCAGATAAACCGCGGCAATCACGCCAAGCGGCGTTACCATAATCGCCATAATTAAGGTCATCAGCACCGTACCAAAAATCGCTGGGAAGATTCCGCCCTCGGTATTGGCCTCACGCGGCTCATCGCTCACAAATTCCCATAACTTGGCAAAGTAAAAGCCAAGTTTATCCAGCAAGCTCATGGCATTGGGCTGATAAGCACGCACCACCTTGGCTAGATTAATTTCCATTTCACGGCCATCAGCAGTCACTGCGACGAGGCTGTACTGACTTAAGGCTTGATTGACCTCGGCCAATTGCTGCTCTAACTCAGCATAACGGGCATTGAGCTCAGCGCGCTCGGTCTCAATATCCGCTTGCGCCGTTGCGTTTAAGCGATCATTTAACTCTAATTTACGCGTCTTTAAGCGCAGGCGTTCTAACCCATGGTTGATTCGTCCAATTTCGCCTTTTTGAATCGCCATTAGCGTTTGATATAACTCACTACTGCGCTCAATCTGCTGCTGTAACTGGCTCCAAGCCGCATCACCGGTGGCAATTTCCTGACCATTTTCTTTTAACTGGGTGAGGTAACCATAAAAGTTACCCCATTCACGGCGCTCAACCACCATCAGGTTTTTAGGTTGCTCTTGTTGCTCCAACCATTCACCTACTACCCAGCTAAAGTCCGCCCCGTACAGATCACGGTTACCCACTTTTAACAACTCGCGGGTCATAAACTCGCCACCTTCAACGTCAACCGGCAACCCAGAGCTGACTAAACGTGCACGCGGTACTTCTTCAATCTGTACCGGCTCACCAGCCACAATCTTTGCTGGCTGCCCTGGAATCACGTACTGCGCCTGAATCACGTTTGAAGGCCAAAAGTGAGCTAAACCTTTGCTGGCAATCACGCTTAATAGACCCAAGGTCATAATCACAGCAATAGCTACAGCGCCAGCATTTAACCAAATCCAAGGGGCACCGCTTTTAAACCAACTACTAAAATTTTGCTTTTTCACGTTCTTAACCCTTAGAGAGACGCATACTTGCTGCGTAAACGGCTACGAATCAATTCCGCTACGGTGTTCATCACAAAGGTGAACATCAGCAACACCATGGCTGCGAGGAACAACACTCGATAATGGCTACTGCTTACCTCAGACTCTGGCATTTCAACAGCAACGTTGGCAGCTAAGGTGCGTAAGCCTTCAAAAATATTCACTTCCATAATCGGCGTGTTACCGGTGGCCATTAACACAATCATGGTTTCGCCCACCGCACGCCCCATCCCAATCATCAGTGCAGAGAAAATGCCGGGGCTGGCGGTTAAAATCACCACTCGAGTTAAGGTCTGCCAAGGCGTTGCCCCTAGGGCTAGCGAACCAAAGGTGAGGCTGCGCGGCACGCTAAATACCGCATCTTCGGCAATTGAGTAAATATTGGGAATCACTGCAAACCCCATGGCCAAGCCCACCACTAATGCGTTGCGCTGATCAAAAGGAATCCCTAAATCATTACTCAACCACAGGCGCATATCGCCGCCAAAGAACCAGTTTTCTAAATGGCCACTGATACCAAGGGAAAATAAACCCACTGCAATCACTACCGGAATCAGCAGCGCAGCTTCCCAACCGTCAGGAATCGCCAAACGTACTTTTTCTGGTAAACGGCTCCAGGCCCAAGCAGCCAATAAAATACCGAACGGCATTAATAACAGTAAGCTGAAAATTCCCGGCAGATGGCTTTCTAAAAAAGGCGCTAAGAATAAGCCAGCAAAGAAGCCCAAAATAACAGTCGGCAGTGCTTCCATTAACTCAATCACTGGCTTGATCCGACTACGCAGCGCCGGGGCCATAAAGTAGCCGGTGTAAATGGCAGCACAAATGGCTAAAGGGGCGGCCAGCAGCATGGCATAAAAAGCCGCTTTTAAGGTACCAAAGGCCAGTGGTGCCAGACTAAGCTTAGGCTCAAAGTCGCTATTAGCTGAAGTGGACTGCCACACATAATCAGGCTCTGCGTAACTTTCGTACCACACCTTGCCCCAGAGCGCGCTCCAAGAGATTTCTGGGTGCGGGTTATCTAAGCGCCAGTTCTGTAATTGCCCTTGCTGCTCGACCAGTACTAAGTTAGCCCGCGGCGCTAAGCTAGCTAAGGCTGCACCTTCGGCCACCGACTGTTTTAGCAAGGTGCGGTGCGCCGTGCTGTGATAGACGCCCAAGGTACCGGCTGCATCCAACGCTAAGAAACCTTTGCGCCGCTCTTCAGGCAGAATTTGGGTAATCGCACTGTCGCCTTGCTGAAAGTCGCGAATCCGCTGCAAGCTCGACAACCCATCTTCACCGCGCACCATAAACCACTGGCTAATGCCACCCTTTGAGTCACCGACCAATAAGGAGATTCCGCCAAGCAAAAAGCTACTGGCAGTAATCTGGGTATCGGCTTGATTGGCCATTTTGTAGCGGCCATTTAATGTATTACGGCGCAAATCAAACACATCTAACGTCGAGTTACCGCTAAACACATACAACCACTGGTGGCGTGGATCAATTAGCAGCTGCTTAATGGCCGCATCCATGGTCGGAATTGTCAGCGCCTCATCGGCTAAGGTCACCTCACCGGTCATGATGTTTTCATCGCGGGTGATTTTTAAAGCATGTACCGCGGCGCCCACTGAACCCACCAGCACTAAACCGTTACTACTGGCACTCATTCCGACTGTATCTAAGGTAGTATCAGCTAAGGTTAGCGCTTGCTCACCATAGGGATAATCAATGCTTGGCTGAATGGTTTTAACGTTATTTGGATACGACACCTTATAGTTATGCTCGACCACCAACACCTGGCCATTGCTTAAACCCAAAGCCAACGTTCGGCTGCCTGGCTGATCTTGAGCAATAGCTGTTACTTCTGCATCTGCAGGCAATGCTAAGTTAATGCTCTCTAGGAGTTGTCCGGTTTGCGCGTTAAAAAACTGTGCCTGTCCTTGCTGGTTCAAGCGCAACCCTACTTGGTTCTGCTCTTCTATCGCTAAATATAAGCCTTGGCTATCTTGGCTCCAGGCGATCGCCTGCGGTTGCTCTTGCTGCAACTCAGCGCCCTGAAACATAGGCAAAATCACGCTTCCCAAATAGAAAAAAATCAGGGTAATCGCCGCTAAAATGGCCAAGCCACCAACCGTAACATACCAGCGAGTCAGGTGGTCTTTCAGTTTTCGCATGCGCCGATGACGCTTCAGCGCCGGCGTGTCGAAATCAATATGATGAGTGGAGGTTTCTGTGTTCATAGCCGTTCAACCAGATGAAGGAAGCTTTATCCTGCACGAGTTATATGACAATAAAATGACACTGCCATAACAGTGCAAATAAACTGTCATAATCCCACTAAAGCGGATCAAATCATTCAAGCAAAAAAATAGCCCCGCATCTTAGCGGGGCTACTGTGAGCAGCAAACGGTTAGTTCAGCTCAAGCTCTTTTAAGGTTTTTTCAACCACTTTGGCCGGCAGCGGGATGTAGCCATCTTTAACCACTACTTCCTGGCCTTCTTTGGATAACACGAGTTTTACAAACTCAGCATCGATTGGGCTTAATGGCTTGTTCGGAGCTTTGTTAACGTATACGTAGAAGTAACGCGCCAGTGGGAACTTACCCGCTAATGCGTTTTCCTCGTTAGCTTCGAAGGCTTCACCACCTTTTTTAGCTAATGGTACAGCACGTACTGATGAGGTGCGGTAACCAATGCCTGAGTAACCGATGGCATTCAGGGTGCTAGAAATTGACTGTACCACCGAGGCTGAACCTGGCTGCTCGTTCACGTTAGATTTAAAGTCGCCTTTACATAAAGCCGATTCTTTAAAGTAACCATAAGTACCCGATACCGAGTTACGACCAAACAGTTGCACTGGTTTATTCGCCCACTCGCCGGTTAAGCCTAAATCGCCCCAGGTTTTTACATCTTTCTCGGCACCACACAAACGGGTACTGGAGAAAATTGCATCCACCTGTTCAATATCTAAAGATTTAATCGGGTTATCTTTGTGCACAAATACCGCTAAGGCATCAATCGCAACTGGAATTGCCGTAGGCTTATAGCCGTATTTTTCCTCAAAGGCTTGAATTTCGTTATCCTTCATCGGACGACTCATAGGGCCTAAGTTAGCTGTACCTTCGGTTAGCGCTGGAGGTGCTGTTGAAGAACCCGCCGCTTGAATTTGAATGTTTACGTTCGGGTAGTTGCGCTTATATTCTTCGGCCCACAGCGTCATTAAGTTAGCCAGTGAGTCTGAACCCACGCTAGAAAGGTTGCCGGATACCCCAGAGGTTTTACTGTAGGCAGGTAGCGCTGGATCAACCGCTGCTGAAGCAGCCATTGTGCCTACACCCGCAGCGACAAAAGTCAGGGCTGCCATCAGACGTTTCAGTTTCATACATTGCTCCTTGAAGCCATAATCGTTGTAAGTTGCAGATCAGTGTTGTTTCACTACAACGCTACTGTATGGCTTCAAGATGACAACTAGATGACAGCCAAATAAATTACTCGATTTCCTGCTGAATACTGCCAAAGGTGCGAGCCCAAGGCTGATCGTTACTGCTTGCCTTAACATCATCCGCACGTTTTTTCGCCGCTTCAGCGCTGTTAAAAGCACCGTAAGTAACAACAAACAACTTATTATTTTGCTGGTTTTTAATAAAATAATGGTAATCCATGCCATGCAAATTAATATAGTTTTTCGCCGCAGTTTCAGAACGGGTAGCTAAGATTTGTAGCGTGTAATGATTAGGGTTTTGCTTCATGTACCAAGCCGCATCTGGTGTGATGCTGGACTCAGGTACATTTACCTCTAGCGGAACTTCTAACATTTGTGGCGCACTAGGAGAGGTGTTACTGCTGTAATTCCACAGACTAATGGTAACCCCAAGCAAAATCAGTAAAGCAGCAAGTGCTAAGCCAATTTTTTTCAACTCAAGGATTTTTTTACCTCGCTCTGGTGGCTGACTATCGGCTTTCACATACAACAGCTCTTCTGCTTCTTCATGTAAACGCCCTGGCCATCCTTCAGCTGCTCGATAAATAGCCGCCTGTTCTTGATCACTGAACAAATCAACACTTTTACCAGCCATCGTTAGGCGAAAATTGAGGTAATCCATACTTTCGATGAAATCCCACGCCTCTAATGCGAGCTGTTGATAGAGTGACTGATTGTCACTGACTAACTTTAAGTTAGCCAGAATGCTGTCTTGAGCAAAAACAATCACTTGAGCACTAGCGCCCTGACTACCTTGTGCTAAACGTAACAAAAACAACAAAGCAGAATCGTCTAGATTTTCCGCATTGTCGACCACTAAATATAAGGTTTTATCTTGCTGTTTGAGCAGCACTAAACGATCAAGAATCTGCAACAAATCATCGGCTACTTCGAGC
Organism: Thiopseudomonas alkaliphila; assembly: GCF_001267175.1. NCBI lineage: Bacteria > Pseudomonadati > Pseudomonadota > Gammaproteobacteria > Pseudomonadales > Pseudomonadaceae > Thiopseudomonas > Thiopseudomonas alkaliphila. Next base: position 1,439,621 of record NZ_CP012358.1, read on the forward strand.
TTCTGTGCAACTTGGTACTGCAATCCGCCGGCATCAGACACACCATTAATACTTAGGTGCAGGCAAATATCAGTTGTCGCGCAGGTCGCTAAAAACGCCGTGGCTAAGGTACTGCGACCACTACCTTGAGGGCCAGTTACCAATAAAAAGTGCTGACCTTGTTCGGCCAAAAAGTGCAACTCCGCTAATACTGACTTACGTTTTGGATTATAAAACTGCTGTCCTGGCAAACCTTCGACAAAAGGGTCTTGGCTAAAACCGAAGTACTCGATTAACTGTGGGTCCATAACTTAGCTTCCACTCGACCGCTGCACCGCAGTCGCCAATGCTTGATAATCAGTAGTTAACGTTTGCTGCAAACACTCTGCTGAATACTCGGCGGTGACTATTGCTTGTCCCAGCTCAGCAAGTAATACCAAGCGAATCTGTCCATCTTGCACTTTTTTATCTAACGCCATGTGCTGTAAAAATGTCGCAGCCGACATATTCTGTGGCGGCACAACCGGCAACTGGGCCGCAATAAATAAAGCGATGCCACGATCACGCTGCGCGGCTGAAATATTACCCAGCAAATAGGACATCTGTAACGCCATTACAGTGCCCGCAGCAACTGCCTCACCATGCAACCACACACCATACCCCTGTTCGGTTTCAATAGCATGACCAAAGGTGTGGCCCAAGTTTAAGGTGGCACGCACCCCGTTTTCTCGCTCATCAGCGGCAACAATACTGGCCTTAATCGCACATGAACGCTCAATCGCATAACGACAGGCTTCAGCATCTAACGCTAACAGAGCCTGCATATTATTTTCTAGCCAAGCAAAAAAGTCTGCATCATAAATCAGCCCGTACTTAATCACCTCTGCTAGACCTGCAGAAAACTCTTTAGCCGGCAAGGTGCTGAGACTATGGGTATCAATGATTACCGCTTGTGGCTGATAAAATGCACCAATCATATTTTTGCCCAGCGGATGGTTAATGGCAGTTTTACCACCTACGGAAGAGTCAACTTGGGATAATAACGTAGTAGGCACCTGAATAAAGTTCACTCCGCGCTGGTAGCAAGCAGCAGCAAACCCAACCATATCCCCAATAACACCACCACCTAGGGCAATCAAAGTCACCTTGCGATCACAATGGGCCTGCAATAACTGATCAAAAATAAGCTGCAGGGTCTCCCAAGTTTTGAAAGATTCACCGTCCGGTAAAACAATCTCTAACACTTGATAAGCCGCTAATTGCTGCTTAATCGTGGCTAAATACAAAGGAGCCACTGTGGCATTGGTCACGATAACCACTTGCTTGCCTTTTATATGCTCAGCCCAAGGACTTATTTGATAGCTTTCTTGACCAATATATATCGGATAGCTGCGCTCAGCTAAATCAACCATTAGGGTTTTAATACTCGCGAGAGTCATGATGTTTAGTCCTTATAGCTAATCAAGAATAAAAATTAATCCTGCAAAATCGCGCACTGCTTTAAATAACTGATGATTTCTTGCACTACATATTTAGGTGGTCGCTCATCAGTTTCAATCACTAAATCTGCCACCTCTTGATACAACGGGTGACGTATCTTAAGTAATTCCGTCAGTACTTGTGCAGGATTGTCTGTTTGCAATAACGGACGATTGCGGTCACGACTGGTTCTAGCTATTTGATGCTCTACGGACGTACTTAAATAGATAACGAAGCCATGCTGGATGAACTTTTCTCGATTTTCAGTGCGCAAGATAGCACCACCACCTGTTGCAAGTACAATTCCATCTTCTTCACACAAGGATGCTAAAACTTGCTGTTCACGGTCCCTAAAGCCTGACTCACCCTCGAGCTCAAAAATTAGTGGAATACTCGCTCCCGTTCGTAGTTCTATTTCACGATCCGAGTCATAAAAAGGAAGGCTTAATGCTTTAGCAAGCAAACGCCCGATGGTGCTTTTTCCAGCACCCATTGGGCCAACAAGAATAAAATTTTGCACAGATATTAACGATTCAAGGAAATACTTTGATTATTCATGATTCTTGGCGTAATGAAAACTAATAATTCAGTTTTATCATCTCGCCTCATCTTACGGCGGAACAATCCTTTAAGGCCTGGTGTAATCCCCCCTCAAAACCACGGAGGCTATTTGTAGAAAATTCCATTAATATAAACTCAAGGAGTTTTCTATGCGCAAATCAAAATTCACTGAGAGCCAGATTATGGCAATTCTCAAACAAAATGAGGCTGGAGTTCCAGTCCCTGAGCTATGCCGTGAGCATGGTATTAGCTCGGCTTCGTTCTACAAGTGGCGCTCAAAATATGGTGGCATGGACACTTCGCTCATGAAGCGCATGAAAGAGCTTGAAGAAGAGAACCGTCGACTCAAAAAAATGTATGCGGAAGAGCGCCTTAAAGCTGAGATTCGATTGGAAGCTCTTGAGGGAAAGCTCTAAAGCCATCCCTGCGCAAGGAGATGGCGAAAGAGGCGATAATCAAACATGCCATCAGCATTCGCCTTGCTTGCAGCTGTCTAGGTATTAGCGAGAGCTGTTTTTACTATCAAAGCAAGCTCAATGCTGAGAACGAGCAGATTGCTGATTGGCTGCTTCGATTAACCGACAATAAAAGCGCTGGGGATTTGGCCTATGCTTCTTGTACCTGCGTAATGTCAAAGGTTTTAAATGGAACCATAAGCGCGTTTACCGCATTTACTGTGAGCTGGAGCTGAACTTGCGTATCAAACCCAGAAAACGCATCAAGCGAGATAAGCCTGACGCGCTGAGCGTTCCAACGACTATTAACGATGTCTGGTCAATGGATTTTATGTCAGACAGTTTAGCCAGTGGCCGCAGCATCAGAACCTTTAATGTCATCGATGATTTTAATCGCGAATGCTTGGCTATAGATGTTGATTTATCTTTGCCTAGCGCACGAGTTATTCGATCGTTAGAGCAAATCATTGAGTGGCGCGGTAAGCCAAACGCAATACGCTGTGACAATGGTCCTGAGTACATCTCTGAAACAATAAAGGACTGGGCTAAAGAGCAGCAAATTACCATGCAGTATATCCAACCAGGCAAACCGACACAGAATGCTTATGTTGAGCGTTTTAACCGAACAGTGCGTCATGAATGGTTAGATTTAAACATCTTTGACAGCATTGAACAGGCTCAAGAACTTGCTACACAATGGCTTTGGACTTATAACAACGAACGCCCTCACACTGCTATCGGAGGAGTACCGCCAAGGCAGCTATTACAGGCAGCTTAAATTCTACAAATGAGCACTGTGGAAAATGGGGGGATTACAGTCTGACCATGTGAAAAAACCGATAAGGTCATCATCACACCGCCAAGTTTCACTAATGCAACCACTGTATTTTTATTTGCTTTAGCTAGTTGAGGCACGATTAGATGATAAACACGCTCAAGCGCATAGGCTTCTACATCAATGGCCTTCGGCTCAAGACCAGCAATTATTAAACAATCTTGCAGTTGCTCTACGCTCTCTTTTCTACACACTGCAACTAAAACCTGAATACGCTCTAAAGCTTCTTTGCTCTGCCCTAAAACATGAAAATCAATCGCTGCATTTTCTAAAGGAAAAGGAATGTGCTGATCTGCTTTAAAATAGATAATGCTTTCCATCTGCTCTTCACTTAGCCCCTGCTCTAACTCAACAACCATGGTGAAAACTGATGAGCCAGCTACTGCTGCGATGGATTTTTTAGTGGTAATGCCTGCCTTTATAATTGTCCTCTGAATGGCTTCAGCTACTCCTTCAGCATGCCTGTCTCTTTGTTCATTAACCGCCCCATCCGGTAAAGGCGCTATTGCCTACGCCTCAAGACAATAGTTGCTCTCAACACAGCTCAACTCAACGATCTTGATAGAGGTAGAATCAATATCTATTCCAAGCAATTTGCTGGGTCTTTTTTTAAAAAGCGTTAGCACAATCAAACCCCTATTGCTGTAGGTGAAAAATATCCATTTCTCACAACGTTAACTGTAAGCTGTTCCTAAGTCGCAAATAGCACACCTTATATAAACACACTATAATGCTGCCTAAGTTATTATAGGCCCCCATAATTTTTAAGCTTAAACTCACTCCCCACAAAGTAGCTAACACCTTGATTAATCTAATAAAATTTATTTTTTGGTCCACTACTAGCGTGCTTGGCAGCCTAGTCGCTCTATTCACCGGGGCTTATTTATATTTAAGCCCTCACCTGCCATCTGCAGAAGCTTTACGTAGCATGGAATTGCAAATGCCCCTCCGTATTTACAGCCAGGATGACAAACTTATTGCTGAGTATGGTGAAATGCGTAGGACTCCCATTAACTTCAATCTTATTCCAGAAAAGTTTATTCAGGCTCTACTGGCTGCCGAAGACGATAACTTTAAAACTCACTCTGGCGTTGATTTTATTAGCTTAATGCGTGCAGTTTCAGAGTTGATTAAAACCGGGCGTATTCAAAGTGGTGGTAGCACCATTACCATGCAGGTGGCGAAAAACTTTTTCTTGACCAGTGAAAAAAGTTTCACTCGCAAAGCCAATGAAATTTTATTAGCTTTGCAAATTGAACGTGAGCTCAGTAAAGATGAAATTTTAGAGCTATATGTCAATAAAATTTATTTAGGTAACCGTGCTTACGGTATTGAAGCAGCAGCCCAGATCTATTATGGCAAATCCATTGGCGAGCTTAGCATTGCCCAATTAGCCATGATTGCTGGCTTACCTAAAGCGCCCTCTCGCTACAATCCTATTGCTAATGAAGCGCGCAGTATGATTAGACGCGACTGGATCTTAGGCCGCATGTACAAACTCAATTACATCACCGAAGCCGAATATTCTACCGCGCTTGCCGAGCCACAAACGGCCAAGCTCCATATTGCCCAGCCTGAATTTCAGGCGCCGTATGTTGCTGAAATGGCCCGTGCAGAAATGGTCGAGCGCTATGGCGGCGAAGCCTACACTGCTGGTTTTACGGTTAAAACCAGCATTGACTCACAGCTACAACAATACGCTAACTCAAGTTTACAAACAGGCCTACTAAACTACGAATATCGCCATGGATTTCGCGGCCCTGTAAAATCCTTTGCTAAGTATCCAGAAGAGCAATGGCAAAAGTTGCTGCACAATGAGCCTGATTTACATCCCCTAAAAATAGCTGTAGTGACTAAAGTAGACCAACAGTCTGCTCAAGTACTGCTACGCAATAAGGCAGCTGCAACTCTTAATTGGCAAGATATGCGCTGGGCGAGAAAATTTATTAATGTTAACAGTCAAGCCGCTAACCCACGGACAGCACGGGATATTATGCAACCCGGAGATCTTGTTTATGTACAACAAAAGACAGATGGGCAATACCGCCTTGCACAAGCGCCCGAAGTACAAGGTGCTTTAGTCTCTCTAGACCCTCGGTCTGGCGCAATCGTAGCTATTACCGGAGGGTTTTCTTTTGAACAAAGTAAATACAACCGTGCTGTCCAAGCTAAACGTCAAGTCGGTTCAAGCTTCAAACCTTTTATTTATAGTGCGGCCTTAGATAAAGGTTACACAGCCGCTAGTATTTTTGCCGACACTCCCACTACCTTTCCTGCATCGCGCTATGGAAAAGCCTGGACACCAAACAACTCAGACCGCTCTTTTCTCGGTAATATAAGCCTGCGTACAGCGCTCTATCGCTCAAGAAATATTGCCGCTGCCAAAGTGCTTGAGGCCATTGGCATAGACTATGCCGTAGATTATATAAGTCAGTTCGGCTTTCCTGCCGACGAGTTACCGCGTCACCTCCCCCTAGCTTTAGGTAGTGCTGATTTTACTCCTCTCGAAGTAACTACAGGCTGGGCCACTTTTGCTAATGGTGGCTACAAAATTACTCCCTATATCGTGGATGAAATCTACGATCGGAACGGTGTTTTAGTCAGCAAGACTCAAGCGGCCGTCACCCCCGACTCTCCACGCTATCAAACTGATAATGCCCAGCCAGCACCGCAAATTATTGATAGTCGCACAGCTTTTATTATGACCGATATTTTGCAAGATGTGATTCGACGCGGCACCGCTTCGCGAGCAAAATCTTTAGGCCGCTCAGATCTTGCTGGTAAAACCGGCACGACTAACTCCGCTAAAGATACATGGTTTGTTGGCTATAATCGGCAATATGTCACCACTGTTTGGACCGGATATGACCAACCTAAAAGCTTAGGTCGGCGCGAGTTTGGCAGTACCTTTGCGCTACCCATTTGGATTAACTACATGGCCCAAGCTTTACGTGATCAGCCTGCTCAACCTATTCTGCGCCCTGAGGGACTACAACAAGTGCGAATAAACGCCCAAGGATTACGCTCAGATAGCGGCAGTAACGAATACTTTAAACAAGAAGACACCTTGCCACCCTTTGCCACTGAGTACTATTACGAAACCCCAATGGACTTTTTCTAATTAGGTACGCACTACTCGCAATAAAAATGCCCGCAATCAGCGGGCATTTTTATACTTCAAATTATTAAGCGACTAATAACTAGCCATTAAATACTTCGTCAACTGAGGTCAGTGGGTAATGCTTTGGATAGGGTTTAGTTGCTACGCCGCTATCAATAGCTGCTTTAGCTACAGCATCAGGCACTAAATTAATTAAACGTGCGTCCATTGGCTTAGGAATAATATAGTCACGACCAAAGCTTAAGTCTGACAAGCCGTAGGCTTCACACACTTCTTTAGGCACGGGCATTTTAGCTAAATCTGCTAAAGCATGTACTGCAGCTACTTTCATTTCTTCGTTAATACGTGTAGCACGCACATCCAATGCACCACGGAAAATGAATGGGAAACCTAAAACGTTATTCACCTGGTTGGGGTAGTCCGAGCGACCCGTTGCCATAATTACATCTGGACGCGTTTGGTGTGCTAGCTCTGGGCTAATTTCCGGATCAGGGTTTGAGCAAGCAAACACAATCGGATTTTCTGCCATTAGCGCCAAGTTTTCTGGGGATAGTAAATTAGCGCCCGACAAACCAACAAACACATCAGCACCAGTAATGGCATCAGTTAAAGTGCGCTTATCGGTTTCATGGGCAAATGCTGCTTTGTACTGATTCAGATCGTCACGCCCAGAGTGGATCACTCCCTTGCGATCGATCATAAAAATATTTTCAACTTTAGCGCCCATACTGATTAACAGTTTCATACAAGCTGTAGCAGCAGCACCAGCGCCTAAGCAAACAATTTTTGCTTCTTCTAGCGTTTTACCTGCAATTTCTAAGGCATTGATCATTCCAGCGGCAGTAACAATCGCAGTGCCGTGCTGATCATCATGGAAGACTGGAATATCACACTGCTCAATCAAAGCACGTTCAATTTCAAAACATTCAGGGGCTTTAATATCTTCAAGGTTAATGCCACCAAAAGTAATCGAAATACGCTTAACCGTATCAATAAACGCCTGCGGACTTTCTGCATCGATTTCAATATCGAATACATCAACCCCTGCAAAGCGCTTGAAAAGTACACCTTTACCTTCCATTACTGGCTTAGAGGCTAAAGGCCCTAGGTTACCTAGACCCAAAATAGCTGTACCATCTGAGATCACCGCGACAAGGTTTCCTTTGCCCGTGTATTGGTAAGCAAGCTCTGCATCACGTGCAATTTCACGGACCGGCTCAGCCACACCAGGGCTGTACGCTAGCGCTAAGTCACGCGCAGTAGCTGTAGGTTTTGTCAACTCGACACTTAACTTGCCTGGACGAGGCTCAGCATGGTATTCGAGAGCGGCTGTTTTTAAATCAGACATATTGGCTATTCCGCTAAAAATAATGAACTAATAAGCCATTGAGCATACTCAAGAACCCGCCATGTCACAAGACACAAGTCAGTTTAGCCCTAGCATCTAAAAAGATTGCACTTTTATTCTAAAAAACAAACAAAACCAAGAATATTTAACCTTAAAAATAGTAAATAACAGCATTTAAGCTCGAGTTATATTTTACGCACCTAAAGTGACTGAACAGCAACTCATAAACAACCGATAGTTTTTAATTTTTGCTAACTCTATTGAAGCTAAGCAACGGACCTCTTAGCTTCTGCCCTACAGAATCAATTGTTTACGCGACCTAAACATACAAACCACTAAAGTTATCTAATCTGCTCAGATGTATCCTTACAAGACGCCTCAAACAATAGGCATAAAAAAAGCGCTCATCAAGAGCGCTTTTTTAAATTGCATCGCAGTGCAGTAATAATTACTTATTACCGAAGCCACCAAAACGCTGTTTGAAGCGATCAATACGACCACCCACATCCAATACTTTCTGCTTACCGGTGTAGAACGGGTGGCACTCAGAGCACACATCAATGTTGATGTCTTGGGCTAAAGTAGAACGTGTTTTAACAACGTTACCGCAGCTGCAAGTAGCGTTGATATCTGCGTAATTTGGGTGAATACCAGCTTTCATGATGAATCCTCATTGTGTTCGTGCCGCCACCCAACACCATTGCTGAGTACCGCACGCAAAATATAGGGGCGAATAATATCAGAAGGTAGTAATTCTTGAAAACCTTTTTTTCAGTTACTTTAAACCCTTAGCGTCATCAAACTGTCACATCCAATACCTATCGTTTAATCTATTTTTATTGCTTATTAATCCTGCTGAGGTTTTTCATGGAGACATCCCCCCCTAGCCCTGTGTCCGCTGCGAACGCAAACTCGGCACCGACTGTAGAAAAAACATTGCCGACGGCAATCTCACTGGAGCCAACAGAGATCAGTTTGGATGACAGCTCGCTCTACATTAATCGTGAACTGTCCCAGTTACAGTTTAATATCCGTGTGCTAGAGCAAGCCCTTGATCTCAGTAACCCATTACTTGAACGATTAAAGTTTTTACTCATTTTCTCTAGCAATCTCGATGAGTTTTTTGAGATTCGGGTGGCTAACCTTAAGCAGCAAATCACTTTTTCTAGGGAGCGTGCCGATGCCGATGGCTTGCAACCTCAACAAACGCTACAAAAAATAGCCGATATTGTGCATGAGCAAGTCAACCGCCAATATAAAATATTAAATGACATCCTATTGCCTGAATTGGCAAAACAGAATATTAAGTTTATTCGACGCCGATACTGGACACCTAAAATCAAAGAGTGGGTCAAGCAGTATTTTCACGAAGAAATTGAGCCAGTTATTACCCCCATAGGCCTTGATCCTACTCACCCTTTTCCGCTGTTAGTTAACAAAAGCCTAAACTTTATCGTTGAGTTAGAAGGTGTTGATGCCTTTGGCCGCGATTCTGGTTTAGCGATTATTCCAGCCCCTAGAATTTTACCTAGAATTATCCGCGTGCCTGAAGAGGTTGGTGGCCCAGGCGTTAATCATGTATTTTTATCATCGATGATCCACGCCCATGCTGATGATTTATTCCATGGCATGAGTGTTCGTGGTTGTTATCAATTTCGTTTAACCCGTAATGCTGACCTCTCCCTTGAAGAAGATGTGGATGATCTGGCTCGCGCCCTACGCGGTGAACTGTACTCACGTCGTTTTGGCGACGCGGTACGTTTAGAAGTGGCCGATAACTGTCCATCGCACCTAACTGAGTTTTTACTTAAGCAATTTAACTTAAATGAAAATGAGTTTTATCAAGTTAATGGCCCTGTTAACTTAACCCGTCTTTTTAGCGTCACTGGGCTAGACTCTCATCCAGAATTACAGTTTCCTTCATTTACTCCTAGCACGCCCAAGCCCTTACAAAATAGCGAAAACTTATTTGCAGCAATTAGTAAACAAGATATGTTGCTGTATCACCCCTTTGAATCCTTTACCCCGGTCGTGGATTTACTGCGCCGCGCAGCTAAAGATCCAAATGTGTTAGCCATTAAGCAAACCCTTTATCGCTCCGGTGCTAACTCAGAAATTGTCGATGCTTTAGTTGAAGCAGCACGTAACGGCAAAGAAGTAACAGTCGTCATTGAGCTGCGGGCCCGCTTTGATGAAGAGTCTAACTTAGCCTTAGCCAGCCGCTTACAGGCTGCAGGTGCGGTGGTGATTTATGGTGTGGTGGGCTTTAAAACACACGCCAAAATGCTGTTTATCTTACGCCGAGAAAATGATGAACTAGTGCGCTACGCGCATTTAGGCACAGGAAACTATCATGCCGGAAATGCTCGGCTCTACACTGACTATAGCTTGCTAACAGCTGATCCTATTTTATGTGAGGACGTAGCCAAACTCTTCAATCAACTGATTGGTATGGGCAAAACACTGCGTATGACTAAACTCATGCACGCGCCCTTTACCCTTAGAAAAACCTTGCTCGATAATATCCAAAACGAGATCAATCAAGCCGAACAAGGTAAGCCCGCACGCATCGTGATTAAGGTTAACGCGCTAACCGATGCCAAGATGATCAAAGCCCTTTACCGTGCCAGCCAAGCTGGCGTTAAAGTCGATTTAATTGTCCGCGGCATGTGTTGCCTGCGCCCAGGAGTTGCAGGGGTATCACACAATATTCAGGTACGCTCTATTATTGGACGCTTCTTAGAGCACAGTAGAGTTTGTTACTTTTTAAACAGTGGCGGTGAAGAAAAACTACTCCTCTCTAGCGCTGACTGGATGGAGCGTAATCTTGATCACCGTGTCGAAACCTGCTTTCCGCTGACTAACAAAAAACTTGTTAATCGTGTTAAAGCAGAACTAGAAACGTACTTAAACGACAATACCCATGCCTGGATTTTACAAAGCGATGGTACTTACCAACTCACTCAGCCCAAACAAGAGCCACCGGTTTGGGCACAGGGGGTGATGCTGGAAAACTTAGCGCTACCGTTATTGGAAAGCTTATAAAACATCTGCAGCTTATTAGCAACCATACTGCACAACTCGCAAATTAGAGCGAGCTTGTAACTACTCCGTAAAATAATACTGATTACTCGTAATAATTTCAGGCAGCTGAAAAGCAGGGCTTTTCAGCTGGGTTTATTACTCTTATTCACATCAATGCCATTTTGGGGTGAAAGCGTTAAAAGGTAAGTGTAACGTCAATAATGTGTCAAAGCTTACCGCCGAGTTGCAGGATGACCGACTCTGCACTTGAACAAAGGCAGGCTCAGACTGAGCCTGCAATAACTCACCACGACGTTTGCTAAAATAGGCAAGATTAAACTGAGCTTTGCCGAGCCTGCTCAAAGACTTCAATAAGCTACAACCACTGCGCTGTGTTGCGATATTTACGACTCATAGAAAACCCTACTTGAGAGCAATGATATCTTTCGGGAGGATTTCCGCAGGAGGCAGCAAATTCAATTTAGACTTTTTTATCTCTTTCGATAATTTGCAATATATTTTCAACTGAATTTTCAACAAACTCCTTTGGACGTATTGCTCTATCATCTACATAGAAACCATTTCTTCCACACCAGGGTTTACCAAAATGTATCTCATCATATGGAATTTCATTGTCCTCTAACCAATCAAATAATAAAGGAGCTACATTTTTAATTAGTACACCTGTATTACCTTCTGAAGATCTCATACCTCGACTAGTAAAGAGGATGATCCAGTAACCTTTACTCTTGAGCTCGATTAATTTATTTTTAACAGGTATCGCCACTGGTAGAGATCTGTAATCAGTAGTTTCAGAACTCTCACTAGTTATAGTGTTATCAATATCACACACTATTACTTTATCTTCTTTTATCATTTCAAAATAAACCTACTATTTAACTCTAATTGAAAATGAAAACATGCAATTGGGTGTAAATGGAATGCCAAAATAACGTGTTTTTTTAGACTCTTTTTTAGGTAAGCTATAAATACTAAAAGGCTTAAGAAGAGGCGACCCAAATGAATTCTCTGTTGCTTGAGCTCTTTTATATTTTCCATCTAGTTCAAACATTCCGAAATTTAAAAACATACTATTAGAGTTAAAATCACTCTTTTTACCATCTTCATTAATCCAGTCAGTAAGCCACAGCTCAGTTGTATTATTTGGGACTGGCAAATAGAGAACAGCATAAAAATTCAATTTAAAATAGTTAGATTCATTCAATGTATTCAGAAGTTCACTCGTTGTTGAAGATATCTGTACTCTATCACGCTCAATATTAATACTTAGCTTAGTTTGAAACCCCTCATCTAAAGCTTCAAAATATATATAAGGTGAAATACCCATAACATCATCATTTAGGCGCAAAATTTTTCTTTTAAAATCAGAGTGTATTTTTTGCTCCCAGGTATAGTTCCCAAGATATAACACTTTAGAAGGTATATCTATATCATCTAAAAATGAGCGTCCTAAACCGATTCGCTCAATAGTGCCAGCATTCTTAACTCGTGGCTCACTATAAAACTTATTAAAAACGCTATTCAAACTATTATCAGAGACAGATGCTGACACTAGATTTTCTTCGTCTCTTTCAAACCATTTATATATACATATATGTTTTTCGAATGAGTCGTCCATCCAAATATCGTATATACCTGCAAATTGCCGACCTTGCTTATATTTTGACCATCGAACAAAGCCAATGTTCGTTGATTCACATTTAGCCTCAGCTAAAGCTGGAAGTGGCAAAACCTCTTCTAGACAAATATGTCTTTTAAGACTATGACTTGAATAATCTAAAGCAATAAATTTTTTTTCAATTGCTTCCCACCCTCCTGACCATGAAGTAAACCCTTCTATCTGTAAATGCCTATATTCTTCTCCAAAAGCTTCTAAAAATGACTTATTAGCCTTAATTGTACTATACTGCCAGCCAGTACACTTCGATATATTCTGCAAGGGCTTTACAGTCATAGTATCTAAAATACTTTTTTTATCATAAGCTCTGAAAAATAGTGAATTGGAAGCAACCGTAATAAAAACAAATGCTTTTGCGTCAGGACCTAATATGTCTTTTGCAAGCCTCCAATTCTGAATGTGGCCTTTAAGTAAAGTCTCACCATGGGCTTTCCTAGCTTGCCCTTTAGTAATAGTAATATTGCTATTACTACTTTCAGTACTCAGCTTAAATTTCTCTATATCAGGGTTAGTGCTATTAACAATTAAAAAGTCTTCTTTATGTGAAAAAAGCCTAAAATTATTAATAAACATCTCCAAGGCTTCAAGAGATTCTGCATGCAATAACGAGAATACAAAAACAGGGGGGGGCATCTTGGGTTCTTCTACATCACTGGCCTTACTTAACATTACTTAATTCCTCAGTGTCGACAATCAAAAAAACAATATGTTAGCTATACTGCCCCAAGCGGTGGTACTGCATGAGAATCAAAAATTTTAACTTCTGAAGGAGTGCCTAATATATGGACATTTATCGAACTAAGTTTTGGCGCTAAGACTTTATTTTCTCTCTCAATCAACAGTTGATACATGGGAGCTATGTACCGCTCACCTTGAACTTCTAAACTTTTATCATCTAAAAAGGCTTGTTTATAAATCTCTCGAAAAAGTAATGCTGTTTCAAATCCGTACATTCCCACTGTAGCCCAACTTGAAATAACTTTTTTTTCTGCAATTTCTAATACTGCGCCGCTATCATCATAGCGTACAAAGCTCATACTAGGATTTTCTGATTTAAAAACATGTAAACAGCCTTGCCCATCTTCAATATCATAAGGAGAAAATCCTTCAGATACGTAAGTATCAATATTAAATATCCAAAGAGACTCTTCCTGATTAGCATATTTTAAACAATCATAAGCTGTCTCAGCTTGACCTTTACTCACCTCCTTTCGAGTGTGAATAATAAAGTCCTGGATTCCTAAAGCTTTAGCTTTTTCAGAAATAAAATTTCTATCATGCTGTTCCAGACAGGCAAAGATAAATCTTTGACAATTAAAAAATTTTTTGAGAGATAGTAAAGACCATTCAAATAGAGTTTTTTTATTTGCCATCACCCTATATTTTGGTACTGTATAACCCTGTTCGGTAAATCGGCTACCTGCTCCCGCCATAGTAATAATAACGCTCACCAGCCTATTCCTCCATCCAAAGTTTGGTAAATTTGCTTAGACCAATAAATAATATTACTTTCTGTCTGTTTGGCTTATCTGCATGCAAAGGCAGCATACTCAAGAATAACAGCGCTTCTATTGCTTCAATAGATTTTTTATCTTCACTGGTACTGCCGTCAAACAATATATTATCCATAACATATTTTACTTGCTTATGATAGTTAGTCAGTGCCAACTCAGCATAAATTCTTTGGTCATTATAAATAGTATATTTAAATCTATCCGATACAATAAAATCATAATGGCCTGAGTAGGAGTGCATCATCTTTGCTTTATCATACCGAGGGTCACCATATATACCGGGCACCCCAAACTCACCCCTAGGATCTATAAGTTTAATTTGCCGTGATCTTACATCGTAAAGAATATTCGTAAAGCATAAATCCCCATGTATTGGTGTAAGTTTTGTAGATTCTAACAATCTGAACTTACTGCAGAAGTCCTCCAAGACTTTTAAAACATCAAACAAACCAAATTTCACTCCTTTTTTTTCAACCCATAGTGATGCTGCCTCCTTATCAGCATTTATATATTGCTCTAGCCGTCTTTGAGTCTTATTAACATATATCTCTCTAGCCATGTATTTAGCTAAACTCGACTTAAACTCATACTTCTCAGCTAAAATCATAAAGTTTTTAACTTTTCTAGCAACATTATTCCAAGCACCTATTTCAAGTCGCTCACTAATAAACAACTCATTAAGTGTTGGTATGGACAAAAACTCCATACTAATATGCGGCACAGCTCCATCATTACTATCATAAATTTTTGGTATAAAATAAGACATTTCATCAGGTATTTGGCTAAACCAACGCACTTGATGCCTATATGCTTCAGTATTCTCAGATCTTTTAGTTACGATGCCACTCTCGCTATCGTACGACAGCTCATTGAAATGCCTTAAATTATTAAAATTAAGTCTTGCTTCATAATAAGAATCCACATGACCAAAATCTTTCCAGCCCCCAGCATTTAACAAAGATATCGGGGTTGTTAAAGAGTACGTTTCGATAGCCCTAAAAAAAGGATCCATTTCTTCATCTTTTAAATTTAAACTGTCCTTCAGACTTGATCTAAATCTATACCCTTGACTAAACAAGAATAAACCGACACAAACGTTCGCTGCTTTTTCTTTAACAAAAGCCTCTCTATCGCTTTTTATTTTTACCATTCCATCTTTATTACTGGATATACTTGTCCAGCGATATAAGTCAGAACGTTTTTGGATATAAATATTATCTGTTTCAAAAGCATAAATTTTATCTATAAGCGTGTCGGCCATGTGAACAATGGCATGCTTATATTCAGGTAAGCCAGATAATCCACTCAGCACTGAGTGACCAATACTATAGCTTTGGCTCAAACGAATAACTCTCACATTGAATCCAGGGACCAAGCTCAAGTCAATGTCGGGCGTATTTTCTCTCAATATGATAACAAAATCAGCTTCATCCCTAATTTCTTTGTATAGATTTAAAATATGTACCCATAGCGGCTGTCCTTTCAAAGAAATGAATACAGGGAACTTTGTTCCGGTCTCTGCCTGCATTTGTGGACTTTGTATCCCCCAACTAGGAATAACAACTCGGAACGCTCTCTCATTATTCATTTTATTCCCCATATGCTTTATTAGTACAGTTATTTTTAGATTACAGCATAACTACTTATTCATGGACTCGATAATTATCCGCTCGGATAGCTCAATACATTCCTTTCTATTGGCTGCACCTAGAACAATACTAATATAATTTTTATTATCTCTCACCCAGTTGCTTACCAAATTTACACCAATACCTTTTAAGCTACTAAAATTCACACCCTCAACATCATCAAATTTATAAACCAAGCTATTAGAATTATTTATCACACTTCCTTTGTAAGTATACTGCTTTTTTTTGCACATACTACTAACTTCAGAGTAGCGCTGTATAAACTCCTCCATTAATTTTAAACTATCATTAAGAGTGGTATATGAGTTTCTAGTTAATCCAGAGCAACTAGCCCAGTAAGTATCCATTAATTCTAACTGACTAGATTTACTGTTCATTTTCTCGATAAAAGATGATTCATCGCCTGAATGCCAGCAAGCGAGTATATAAGCTGCATCATTCGAGCCAGAAATAATCATAACTGAAATAAGGTCAATAAGAGCTATTTTTTCAAGATCGTGAAATATGTGGCTATCGAATTTTTCACTCAGATTATTAGGTGCAGAGATTTGCGTTGTATTAATATCCAGACCTTCATCTCTTATCTTATCCATAACAAGCATAGCAGTAACAACTTTCGCCAGACCAATAGATGGTTTTATTCTATTATCATTTATCGTTTTTAATATTTTTTTATTTATCAGAGAGCCGTTTTTAAATTCATACTCAGCTATTAGTACAGAAGCCTCTATTGAGATATCTTCAAATAGTTTATTTTCAGCTACATTTTGGATCCGATCTTGATTACAACTACTCATTGCATATTCAGACAAAGTAAAGCATGTCTTACGATTTTCACTACATAAGACAACACTTAAGTAATGAGACTTCTCATCAATCCAGTAATTAATCAAACTTGAACCAATACCCACAATATTTCCTGTTTTTAGACCTTTCACTCTTTTATCTTGGTGTATTAGACGATTTGTGTTTATTAGTATCTTTTTACCTTTTTTAAAGGATCTTAGCGAACAGTATTTGCTGACTTCACTATAATCACTAATAAAAGACTCCGCTACCTTAAGAAGATCATTTGCTGTCGAGTAAGCTTTACTACTAAGTCCTGAGCTACTAGCCCAATGGGTTTTTTCTAAGCCTAAATTAATCGACTTTTTATTCATTTCTATAACAAACTTTTTTTCAGTGCCTGAGTGCCAAAGTCCTAGTGCGTAAGCTGATTCATTAGAGCTGATAATCAAGGCTGCCTTGATAAGTTCAATTATTGGAACAGCCTCATTTTTCTCAAAAACCTTATACGCCTCATTACTTCCTGGCAGCAGGTCTATTGGCATTTTTATCACTGTTTTAAAAGGATCAATTTTATCTTTTTTTAACTTATCCCATACCATCATCACAGTTAGTAACTTAGCAAGTGATGCTGGGACTTTAGCCTCGTTCGCTTTAACTGAAACTAACGTTCTTCGCTCAGTAATCTTACTATTTTTTAATATAAATTTTTGTACAACAAATGCTGCTTGCCCTGTAAGCTCATTGATTACATTACTGGGCTTTATTTTATCTTTATTCTCAGAAAGTAATGTGTGTAGACCGACACTATTTGACGCTTTAATTAGTATTGAATCACCATCATTGATGATATTTGACAATTGCGCGGCCAGTAAGCTTTTATTTTCAAAATAATATACAACTTTATCTAATTTCTTGAGCTCTTTCGCTAGCTCTAAGACTAAGCCTCCAACCAATATAATCTTTCTAAAATCAATATTTTTAATGTCTTTAGCTAATTCCAAGTGATATTTTTGACTATTAACGCCAAGCTCTAACATATCCCCCAAAATTACTAGCTTATTTGCAGCAGGCACGTTTACTTCAGAAAATGCTTTAAGCGCTGCTTTCATAGATAGAGGATTAGCATTATATGCCTCGTTATATACTGTAACTTTCTTACCTTTAAAGCTCATTTTAGATACTTCCCCTCGCCCCTCTATGGCGGAGAAAGAGTTTAATTGATTAATCACTTTGGAGATATCTAAAGACTTATGATCGGCAACACCCAATACCGCCATCGCATTAAGCACCATATGCTTACCAATTGAACTCATTTCTAACATATGGATTTTGCCACGAAGACTGATTTTTGCGATGTTTGGTGCATAATCAATCAGGCGGATATCAGACTTCTCATGTTCACCATAACTAATAATGGTTAAACCATGCTCTTTTGCTTTTTCTGAGATTAGTTCGTACTGCTCAATATCACGACAAATAATAGCTAACTCATTAGGATTCATAGCTTCAAAAATGCGAGATTTCTTGATAGCCACCATATCTAGTGTATTATGGTATTCTAAGTGAGCTGCTGCAATATTAGTCACTATAGCTATATTAGGCTGTGCTAATTGTGTATTTAACGCCATATTACCAATAGATAATTCAAGCACCCATGTCTTGGCAGTTTGTGACATCGATGCCATATTCCAAGCTATCCCTATGGGTAAGTTTGCGCTTCCTTTAGTCTGATCTATCTCAACTTGCATCTGTAAGGCATGTGATAGCATTGCGACAGTTGTTGTCTTACCGGCACTACCTGTCACTCCTATCACATCACCACGAAAATACTTCCGACTCCACTTTCCAATATCAATTGTTGCTTTCCTAACATTAGGCACCAGTAACACAGGCACACCGAAATCTACATACTCTTCATAATCATCAGTTACTATCGCTCCTGCTCCTTTAAGAGTAAACGACTTCACTGCAACTTTGGGAAGATAACCCTTTTCCATATTTTTACCACGAGCGACAAGCAGACATCCTTTCTTAAAGCCGCCTGGATGAATACAAAGTCCTGTTGCCGTCCATCCTTTTTTAGGTCTAATCAACCAACGTCCACCAGTAGCCTCTTCTAAAGCTAATGGTGTTAAAACCTGATCACCTTCTATTAATTTACGATTGGTTTGGTTAACCGACTTAGGGTAACTCTGTCCTGATAGTAATGAATGATAAGCAACCCAACCTGATAAATAGTGCTGTACATCGTCTATTCGGACTCTAAATGCATGATGGCGAATAAAACAGCCATTCAGAATAGTGTCAGGTTTCTTATAAAACATAGCCATTTCCGGAAAGAAAAATCCGTTAACTAGGTAATTTGCACGCGCATGTAAAGCCTCATAAAAATCTTTAACATCAAATCCTTCTAATACACTCTTATGTTCAGGATACTCATCAAGCTTAAGTAGCATCTTATGAAAAGCCATGCTCAGCTCTAATAATGTTGGATAAGTGGTTATCCTATTTTTTATAAAGTCAGTGAATCCTTTAACATTATTAACAGCGAACTGAAAATATTTTCTCTCTGGCCTATAAATAACCATCTCGTTAGTACAGTAGGATAACCAGTGGTCATGAGCACCATTATGGCCAGCTTCTGATTCGATAAAGTAATCAAACGCGCGCTCAACACAATCAATCAAGCGTTCGTCCTTATCAATACCATACAATCGCATTAAACCAAATACTGCTTCACCGTCATAATAAATAACGTGATTCTCAGATATAACTTCTAACGTATCTGCGTTTAACACATGAACAAATTGTCCACTAGCTTTTTGCATAGCAAGGATACCATTTGCCAGGTTCCTACTTAGCTTCAAAAATCTTGAATTATGCTCAGATTCTTTAAAAACTTGCATATATTTTACTAGTGCCAATATGCAAACTGCATTAGCACCTAGCTTAATTGTATTATTTATCTCTAACACATAGGATTTATCATCAGAGTAATGTTTAATTACATTCTCTTCTAAATAAGTTAGCGCTAGTTCAATTTGCTGCGCAATAAAACGAAGATTTTGAGTCTCTAATTGATGCTCACGACAAAAACTATATCCTTCTATGAGTGAATATACACTACTGGCATGGCGTAGCGTATTGTAGGTGTTGATGTTTCTACCAAAGCAAGGAAAATGCCCGTATTCAAAACGTCCACTAGGTTTGACTTGATTAGCTAAATAAAGAGTAGTTTTATCAATTAAATCTGATGTGATTTTTGGTGTCAATGAAGAGATTTCACGGCTACCATGACGTCTAGGTAAAGTACATAGAATTTCAACATCATTCATTTGTGCGTCAAAAAACATGCCAGAAGTCTGAAAAACAATCAGCTCCATCTCACTATCAAAGCTTGGAATATTATTACTGCTGTGTCGTGACTTTATGTATTTATTTAAATTTTTGTAGTTAACTTTTGCATAGGGCACTTCACCACCCATATACAAACAAGCATTGGCATTAAGTTCCATTTCAGTTAACAAGCACCATGGTTTTGTATTACCTTTATAGGCAATTCCAGAGCGATAGTAGTTCCGCTTATAACCTCTAAGATCTTTATTAAATTCTTTCCAAGTAAACTTTCTTTCCTTATTAATCCACTCTAAGCGCAACCACTTCAGTGGATTATCAAACTTACTGGCTGCCCACTCCAACTTGTTGAGCAGCAGTTTTAAAACAGCTTTACCACCCTCTTCTAAAATATCATTATGACTGATGATCGGTGTAATAACTTTTGCTCGCTCATAGCCGTCCGAGACAGAAAGAATTAGTTTATTGTCTAACTCACCTTGATGGCTTGTGTTTTTCCAATGTTTAATGAAATATTGAAGATTTTGAGTAAGTAACTCTTCTAGTTTTTTGGATTTCATTGTTTTCCCTAGTACTCTACAGCAGCTAAGTTTAGTAAGATTTAGTATTTTTAAATATGTTACATTCAGTATTTTGAATATCACATATATCACACAATTCTGTCTATCTTTTATATATACTTGACCCTTAGTATTTAACGATTTAGCTGCCCACTGCCACCTCCAGTTTTAGCAAGCATCCCACAACGCAGTTACTCATACTCTTGAGCACCACATAAGAGCCACACTTGCCTTTAATCGCTTCCGCCTGTTCATTACAGACGGAAACACATGTAGGTAAGATCTCTGTTGCTATCCATGCGAACTTGCCTCGGTTAGCCGATCTAAGTAGCAGGTCATTTTTAATGAGAGAGTACTGATATCAATATCAACGCCTAGTGATTTGTAATTATAGTCACTAACTATACTAAAGATTAAATGACGAGTACTGTTAGTACAGTCTCCCCTCATGAAGCCCATTAACTAAATATCTCTAAGGCACTTGACACACTTAGTAGCTGGGAACCACGTACCAGCAATAGGATATTAATCTAGTAATCCTATATCTATAGCACACTCCATTAACAGATATATTAGTCTCTAATTCTTAGTACATCGATACTATTTGTACTTTGGTCATTCTTTCGCTTCTATCAAATTCTTTTATAGGTGTTCTATAAAAAACATATACTTGAGCTATGCTATTTTAGAGATTACTTATATTATCGCTCACGCAAAGCTTCTTTTGCTTTATTAATAGGCTTCATCAAATAATCAAAAACAGTTTTTTCGCCTGTTTTAATATCTACAGTGGCGATCATACCGGGCACGATAGGATATTGATTACCATTTTTCGTACTCAAACTATCTGTTTCTGTTCTTATAAAAACTCGATAATAATAGATTTCAGGCTTTACCTCATCCTGGATAGTATCTGGCGAGATCATCGTAACCACTCCCTCTAGACCACCATATATAGAGTAATCATATGCTGTAATTTTTACTTTGGCCTCTTGTCCTGGATAGATAAAAGCAACATCTCTTGGCGAAATTCTTGCTTCAATTAGTAATTGATCATCTAAAGGGACAATCTCCATCAACTGTCCATTTGGTGCAATTACTCCTCCTTTTGTAGTCACAGCTACATCTTTCACAATGCCTCTTACTGGCGATCGTAAAGTAAGCCTAGAAAGTGAGTCGGTACGCCCCTTAATGACTGATTCTAATGAATCCGCCTCAGCCTTTGCTTTAGCTAGTTCTTCACGCGCTCTGACCATATACTCGGATTTACGCTCGGTTTTTTTAAGCTGAATTTCAGACACTTGCCGTTGTAACTTTAGCACTTCAACATTACTTGCTGCCCCTGCTCGTGCTAAGTTTCGTGTTAAATTAAGCTCTTGCTGAACTAACCCCAGTGACTCGTTTAAGCCTTTGATTGATTCATCAAGCCCCTGCTTACGCGTATGATAAAGCCGTGTTTCGGTCTGTATTAAATGTGGGTATTCCTTAAGTTCCTCTGGAAAACTTAACTTAGTTTGATTCACTTCAGCTTCTAAACGAGCAATACTTGCTAAGGTCGCACGATACCTTGCTGCACTCTCCCCCACATTAGCCTCAGTTTTAGTCAAATCAAGTTGAGCTAGAATTTGCCCAGCTTCAACAATATCCCCTTCCCTTACATACAATTCTGATAATATGCCACCTTCTAGAGACTGGATCACTTGCTCTCGCGAGGTAGGTACAACTTTTCCTGTGCCCGTTGATACTTCAACTAACTCTGCAAAATAAGACCATGTAATCAGCGATGCTAATAACAATACAGTAGCCCAAATAATACGAGTCGATTTTACAATTTCAGCTTCATCAATATGATCATTATATCTTTCTTTATCTTCTTGATAGTCAAGTAATACAACTTGACTCTGCTGTTCTGAGTTACTCATAACGCTTCCTTAAGTTAACACTTATTTTGTCTTTTGCGTCCGACCAGATAATTTATCTAATGCAACAGCTTTTGGCTCATCAAGTACTACTTGCCCATTATCAATGACGATAATTCTATCCACTAAGTGAATCATACTCATTTTATGTGTAGCCACGACTAATGTTCGTCCTTCAAGCCAGGGTTTTAACTGCTGAATAAAGTGTTTTTCAGTTGTATCATCCAATGAAGCTGTAGGCTCATCTAACAATAAAACATGTGGATTACGTAACAATAAGCGTGAGAGCAATAAAGATTGCTGCTGTCCACCCGAAAGGCCAAGCCCTCCCTCAGTAATCACATAATCAAGCCCTGTAGGAATTTTTTGAATAAACTCAATAGCACCTGTCATATGCAGTGCATGCAGTAGATCCTCATCGCTTGCTAAAGGTGCACCGAGCAATAAGTTTTCGCGAATAGTGCCGTGAAACAATCGTGAGTTTTGACTCATTATGCCTACATCTCGCCTGACATCAGCAGGATCAATATGCGCCATGCTCACACCATCTAAAGTGACAACCCCATCACGAGCTTCTAATAAGCCAGACAGTGCTTGAAGTAATGTGGATTTACCCGCGCCGTTGCGCCCCAATACTGCAACTTTTTCACCATGACTAATGTTTAGCTTCTTGACTGACAGCGCAGGTGCTGGGCTATCTAACCCGTAGAAAAAATTAGCATTCTTTAAAGAGTAGTTACCATCAACACAAGCTTTATGAACTTTCTTCTCTTGCTCAGGATTATCAACCGGTAACTCCATTAATTGATTAATACTATTTAAAGCTACCTTAGCTTGCTGCCAGCGACTTAAGACCTGTGTTAATCCAGCCATTGGTCCTATCATTCTCGAGCCTAAAATCGAAGCTGCAATAAGAGAACCTGTAGTCAAATCACCTTCAATAACAAGCGGTGCTCCAAATAATACGATGATTGCAAAGGTTGCCCCCTGAATACTTTGAGTCCAAATACTTAGCGTGCTAACTAACGAGCGTAAACGTAAATTAACATCAGCCGATACAGCATTATAATTATTCCACTGGGACTGAAAGCGTTGCTCTGCCTGAAGAACTTTTATATCTTCATTACCCTGTACAGCCTCCACTAGCATAGCGTTACGTAAAGTACCCTCCCGCATCGCTTCGTTTGCATATTGACGCAACTTTTTTTGTGCTAGCAATCCGGGTAGTAACATTAAAATAACAGCACAAATCGGCACCCAGACTAACTCACCAGCCAAGTACCAAAACACAGCACAAAAAAGCAAGAAAAACGGCATATCAGCAAAAGCAGTAACCGTGGTAGAGGTCAGCAACTCACGTACGTTGTCTAACTCTCTTACTTGAGAAATGAAAGTGCCTGTCGAGCGAGGCCGATACGCATTTTTAATTCTTAATGCATGACCAAATACTCGATCTGAAATTCTTAAATCTGCCCGCTTACCAATAAGATCAGTCACTCTCGATCTCATTTTTCGCATAATGTAGCCAAAAACGATGGCCACCATTACACCACTAAATAAAACATATAAAGTAGGGTATGATTCTGCAGGGATGACTCGGTCATAAACTTGCCGAGTAAATAAAATACCTGACAAGCCAAGAACATTAGCTACCAAAGAAGCAATAAAAATATGGCTATAAGGTCGCCAATCTTTTAAAATTATTTTTTTAAACCAGTTTTGGTCATGCGGTTTAATATAATCGTCAATTCGTGAATCAGGCACCGTATGTGAGGGTCTTAAAACTACAGCTAACTCAATATTAGTTAGCAGCTCATGACTAGAGAGTGAACTTTTAACTCCCCCATCACCACAGTAAGTAATTCCTACATTCCCTTGTTGATCTATTGTATCAATAACTGCAATTTGTCCCTGTTTAAATTGCACGACTAAAGGTAAACGCCAGGAAGTTAATTCATTTTTATTTAATTTAATAACACTTAGTGTTAATCCCGCTTGGCGAGCCATGCTGCGTAACACATCGCTAACTGGTTTATCTTTTAGCCAATGACTGGTAAGTGTTAGGTTCTCCTTAGAAAACTCCAGTCTATAATGCTTAGCAATCATTAACACTGCTTCAATCCAACTAGAGTACTTCTCTTGTTCTAGTTGAGCTATTGAAACAGTGGCCTCCTCTTCTGGCTGCTGGATTAAATCGCTCACTTGTCATTTCCTAGCATACTGTAATTATTGATTGAAAACGCATTACGAAGATTAGCAGTATTATATAAGCAATCAATATTTAAACGCTGTAAATCCTGAATAGTATTCACTCTTTCCATACGTGCTTGGTGAATTTCTTGCTCGGTATTTAATAAATCTAGTAAGGTACGTGTTCCTAGTGAAATATACTGTTGCTTATAAATATTCTGCGTATCAATAATACTACTAATACGGCTTTGTAAAATTGTCAGTCGTTGATTGTAAGTTGCCGCCTGGGTTGTTGCTTCTTGTAAACCACGTGATATATCTAAGAGAGCCTCATCCTTTGCTGCATCTGCGGCACGTAAGGCATACTCTGCACCACGCTTACGTGCAGTAGTAGCTCCACCCTGATACAAATCAACATTAAAATTCAAACTAACCGTATAGTCATTACGGTCTCTTTTATTATTGTTATTTCCACGGTCTCGGTCTCGCAAATAATGCTCTGCACCTGCATCTACGGTAATAGTTGGGTAAAACTCTGCATTACTCGCTTTAATATTTGCCAAAGCTTCAGCACGCTGCGCTTCTGCCACCATTACTGCTGGTACATTACTTAGCGTTGAGATATTAACACTACAAGCCTGCGTCATTGCTGGCACAACACTGGGTATTATCTCTGGCGGAACTGTTGAGCCTACTAAGTTTTGCAAGGTACGTTTCCACATTTCTAGCTGAGAAACCAATTGTAGCTCTGTAGCCAAAGCAGCTTCACGGCGTGACTGGGCTTGCATTTCATCAGAACGCGTACTTGCCCCCATTTCTGAACGCTTTTTACTTAACTCCAGTAAATCGCTCACTCCGGCTACCTGTTCACCTGCAATTTTAACCAGTTCTTGATAACGCTGCACTTCAGTTGCAGCAAATGCTGTTTCTCGTGCTAATTGATCGATTATTCTTAGACTATCAGCTTGGTATTTCTCAACCCCATACTCTGCAGACTCAACTCGGCTAGACACTTTACCAAAGTCGTATAGCAGTTGGCTTCCTGTTACTGTGAGTGCTTCTTCACTGCGTCCTTCAGAGTCGCGATAACTACTTTTAACTCCTGTTTTAATCTGAGGGTAGTAGGCTGATTTAGCGAAACTGATTTCTTCACTTTGCTGATTTAATCGTTCTGTTGCACTCGTAATCATTGGATGCCATTCAATTGCTCTCTGCACAGCTTGAGTTAAATTTAAGCGAGCATAACTTTGCGGCTGTTTTAATGTAGTTGCTGCCGACATATCGGGTAGTAGATCACTAGCTAATACCACACTTGAAACCAAAAACAATGGCATCGTTAAAAAAACTTTTTTCCCCATTACACTTACCTTAAAAGATAGAAAAAACATTTATATATTTATATTATTTCGCAAAATAAATATATAAATACTCTACTCAATTAATATAAAAACACCGGATCTTACGATCCGGTGTTTTCTCATGCTACATTAAATCAATGTAGTATTTTGCTCCAGCAAGTCATCCAAAGGATCCACTACTGGCTGTACATCTAGTGCAGCAGACTCAACTGCAACATTATCTGTGCTTGCCACAGGGAGCACTTGCTCTGACTCTTCTGAATCAAGGAAGAAAGTAATTTCTTCATTTTCTTCAGTGGAGACGACATCTTCTAGCGTTAAGCTGAACACCTCAGGTGTATCAACATCATCCTGTTCAAAGCTTTCAACATTAGAAAGATCAAGGCTTCTGCTTCCTACAATAGCCTGTACCTCCCAGTTGATAGCATCTAATAAGGAGTCTAGATCTTCCGCTTCAACCTCTAACAGCTGCTCAAACTCACCTTTACCATTTCGATCTACAGAAAGTACACCATCCTCGTACTTCAAGTAATCGGTAATATTATCGGCTGTTTGCTTGCCATCGAGAAGCTGAGTTAGGTCAATCTTATCGCCTTCCTCCGCATTAAAGTCAGTCCACTTATTGAGACCATTGCCGCCATTACCACCACGATCATCCGCCAAGTTGGTGAAGATAACAGTGTCTGCACCTGCACCCATGGTAAATGTATCATTCGCAGTAGAGCTTGTAGCAATATCATCATATTGGGAAGCAACGACGTTTTTACCTACGTTGATTTCCAGTACTGCTGTTTCTTTAGTTCCCACTTTTGAAGTGGTCTCATAAATAAACTTATCAATACCGTAAACCCCACCTTTCGGTGTGTAAGTATAGGATCCGTCTTTCTTCACAACTAAAGTCCCGTACTGACCTTCAATTGTGATGGAAGCTGCTCCCTTATTAGGGGCATTAATAAAGACTGACTTATTACTAATTGTTAGCTCAGTAATATTTTTCGTGCCTTTATCATTATCAAGCCCAGACAGCAATGTTCCCGAAATTGGATTAATAGCTGTAGGTGTGTATTCATCAAGATGGAATGACTCTGTGACAAAGCTAGAGCCCCCCGTAACGAGGTGTCCAGCACCAGACACACGTTTAATCTCAATTGTGTAATTACCAGGCTCTAGATTATCAATAGTGACATCTAGTGACCTTGCCGGATTTCCAGCATTAGTAGCTACAACCTCCCCAGTATCTTTATTAGTAATTGAATACTCTAACCTTGTACCAAGTGTAGTCGTATTAACGCTTAAGGTTGCACTGGTTATAGTGTTTTCTGCAATGGTGAAATCTTTAACTACCTCTGTTGTAGCAGCTGAAACACCGTCAATTACTTTCTCTATCGTTTGTAAGTTATGCTCCGAAACAATTACATCATTGAAATCATCAATAGCTGTATGAACACCCACTTTGATGTTTAGCTTTTCAATAATGGTCTTACCGTTAGCATCTTGAGTGACTACTGTAAATGTATCCACCTTACCGTATGGCGGTTTCCAGTCAGCAGGCGCATTTACTGGTTTCTCTACAGTGTAAGTATAAGTACCGTCTGAGTTAATCACTAACTTACCGTACTCACCCTCAACCACTGTGCCTTTACCAGGCTCCACCTCTTGACCATCAACCTTGAGGACGATTGTTGAGTCTTCAGGTGTAATGTCGCCGCTCACTTCTCCAGCGAACTTCGACGGCTGATTGTAATCGTAGACTTTTTCATGATCTACATACAGCCCAGCACCAGTAAGCAACCCTAGCCCACCTTTACTTTGTAGTAAAGCCTTGTACTCACCCTCACCAAACTGTAAGGTCAACTGTTTTGACTTACCACCTAATACAGCCAAGAACCAACTCGGCTCCGCATGAACCTGAACATAGTTACCCGTTTCAGGGTCCAGCTTATAGATAAATAAGTCATAACCAACACCTAAAGCAACACCGCCTGCGCTACCGTGGAATGTCAACTCTTTAACTTGGTTCTCACCAACATTAAAGGACATTGCTCCAGCACCAGCTAAGGCATCTGCGCTTAGAATTGGACCTAAGAGTCCTACTTCTAATAAAGAGAAGCCAACAGCTGGTTTAATATCAGACTTGCCATCATGTGTAATAGTAGGCTCTGTATCCATGAGCACAATATTATCAATCTCGATACGAGACTCAGATGGAGTTAAATCTAATACAAAGGTTAGGTCAGACTCAGAGGTCTTGCCCGATGGTGATGTGACCTGGTAAGTAAAGACATCTTTCTCACCATATCCACGGAAATCCTCGTTCACAGTATAGGTATAGGATCCATCGGCTTTAACTACTAATGTGCCGTATTTACCCTCAACAACAATTTCACCATTTGCTGAAGTGTCTAACCAGTTACCATTGCCATCTTTGATAGCAGTAACTGTACTACCTTCTGGCACTTCATCAGCACCATATTTCGGGTCGTCATCGGTAATCATATTACCTTCTGCCGAACCACTCACATTTTCAGCGTTGGCGTAATCTAGTACCACGTCCTTAGTAAATTTGAGCCCAAACCCTGTTAAGGCTTGAACACCTTCACCAGAGGCCATGGTAAACATCCATTTACCTTGAGTAAGGGTAAAGTCTGTGTCTTTAGATCTGCCACCTAGTAACACTGCAACAAGCCAGTTTTTATTAACTGATTGCTGCTCCCACTCTCCGGTAGACTCATTCAGTTTGTAGGCATATAGATCCATTGTTCCTAAAAGCTGAACACCACCTGAGACGCCATGCAGTGTTACTTCACGTACAGTGCCTTCTTCTACCTCAAATATTACAGACTTTTTCAGAACATCAGCTAATACATCTACACCCAGTACCGGACCTAAGCCAACGCTTGCTACAACAAAGCCACCCTTGTTTAAGTCGCTTGGTTTTGGATTAGTTGTCTTAGTTGGCGTTGCATCTAGAACCACATCAACATAGTTATCTGAAGTCGCAAGAATTTCCTCTACGCCTGCAATAACTTTTGTAGGTTTAGATTCATTACCTGCCGCGTCTGTCGCAGTAACATTGAGGATCTTACCGCGGTCTAATGCCGGCTCAAATGTGTAACTTGCCTCACCATTCTCATCGGCCTGGAACTCGATGGCATTACCATTACTATCTAACAATGGCTTACCTTCTGAGTCATACACTTTTACAGTTGCATTAGGTTCGGTTTTGACGGTGAGTACAGCATTACTCTCATCAATCTCCGCATCAGGCGCATCGGGAGCAGTGGTATCTGGCGCATTGGTAAAGACAGAATCAGACTCATTTCCTGCCTCATCTTTCAAGCTGACCTCTAGCTTTTCACCGTTGGTGAATGGCTCATCAAGCTCGACTTCAAAGGTGCCGTCCTCATCGACTGTGCCTTCGCCCACAACGTTACCCTCGGCATCTTTAACAATCACCGTCGCACCTGGCTCACCTTCACCGGTCACGGTGGTTGTGGTGTTACCTTCACCGTCTTCAGTATTGGTGACCTCAACGTTTTCGGGTGCATCCGGAGCAGTCGTATCGCTGTCGGAGTCAGAGTCGCTGTCGCTATCAGAGTCGCTGTCGGAGTCAGAGTCGCTGTCGGAATCAGAGTCGCTGTCGCTATCCGAGTCGCTGTCGGAATCAGAGTCGCTGTCGCTATCAGAGTCGCTGTCGGTATCAGAGTCGCTGTCGCTATCCGAGTCACTGTCGGGTCCGGAGTCGCTGTCGCAGTCACCAGTCGCTGTCGGAGTCAGAGTCGCTGTCGCTATCCGAGTCGCTGTCGGAGTCAGAGTCGCTGTCGGAGTCCGAGTCGCTGTCGCTATCAGAATCGCTATCGCTATCAGAATCGCTATCGGAGTCAGAGTCACTGTCGCTATCAGAGCCGGTGTCGCTATCAGAATCGCTATCGGAGTCAGAGTCACTGTCGCTATCAGAGCCGGTGTCGTCCGGTGCCTCCACTTTCGCAGACTCAGACTCATTACCTGCTTCATCTTTCAAGCTAACTTCTAGCTCTTCACCGTTGGTGAATGGCTCATCAAGTTCAACTTCAAAGGTGCCATCTTCGTCAACGGTGCCTTCACCAACAATCTTACCGTCGGCATCTTTAACAATTACCGTTGCACCAGGCTCACCTTCACCGGTCACGGTGGTTGTGGTTTTGCCATCAGCATCTTCGGTATTTGTAACTTCAAGGTTTTCAGGGGCATCAGGAGCAGTGCTGTCCGGTGCCTTCACTTTCGCAGACTCAGACTCATTACCTGCTTCATGCTTAGACTTACCGTGACTCTCGTTGGCAATAATCCCACCCACTGCCAACACAGCTAATCCAAACTTAACCCAATCAGGGACTCCACCGGTCGCTGCTCCAGCAGCGCCACCAGCAGCGACATCTAAAGCTGATATTTCTGTAAATGTAAACTCTGAGAGGCCAGCATCAAACTGACCCCACCAAAGAACACCATTATCATCCTCTAATACCAGCTCGTTTTTTTCGTCTTCCTCAAACTCAGTAAAGAAGCCGAGAACAGTGATGCTTGAGCCAGATTTAAGATTAATAATTAAACTTTCGCCATTTATCCCATAAGATGAAACATCTTCTGGTCCAAAAGGCATCTTGATTACACTGGTAGAATTTAAAGTTACGGTATCACTCCAGTCCAACTTAGAAGACTGTCCCGTTTCTTTTTCTACCACTCCAATCGATTTACCGATCATAGTGCATTCGCTCCCTCGCGAAATTATGACAACCGCCACCCTCAAAAAAGAGATGTAGCTCCTTAGCCTCTGCCTTGCTTATACAAAGCAGAAAAAATCGTTATTAAAGTATTCCGGCCAAAGAATATGGCCGTTGAAGTAGAAAGGTTCCATTCTATTTTTATTCCCACAAAGCCTAGAAATTTAAAGGCTACCTGTTTCCTATTATCCCCGTATTTTTGCAGCCTAGCAAAAGGCTATTTTTTATACAAGAAAATCAGGTAGGTATAAAAAAAAGCTTTTACTGAAGTGCTCATGCTTTTTAGTTGGGCTAATAAAACTCATTGCTCAGCGAACTATACATCTCATCAACCAATTACAAATCTGAACAATTATCAATTAAATTTAAAGCTGTTAAAATACAAACGCCCAATGCAATGCATTGGGCGTTTTTGGTTTAAACAAAAATTAACTTATTAGCTATTACTTAGCATACTATTAACTTTCTTTCATACTACCCGTTTCAGCAAAACGAGTGTGCCAAGAGAAGGCTTTTTCTAGCACGTGTGGAGTTTGACCACCACGCTGTTTTGCCTCTTCAAGATAAGCACGGGCCTGGGCACGATAGTCTGGGTGCATGCAATTTTCGATAATCGCTTCAGCAATCTGCACCGGCGCTAGACCACGCAAATCAGCATAGCCTTGCTCAGTCACAATCACATCCACATCGTGGTTGGTGTGATCCACGTGAGACACAAAGGGAACGATCGCTGAGATTTTGCCATCTTTGGCCACCGACTGCGTCACAAAGATCGTGATACGGGCGTTACGGGCAAAGTCACCCGAGCCACCAATACCGTTCATCATGTGCGTACCACCCACGTGAGTCGAGTTCACGTTACCGTAAATATCGGCTTCAAGCGCAGTGTTAAACGAAATCACACCTAAACGACGGATCACTTCAGGGTGGTTAGAGATCTCTTGCGGGCGGAATACTAGCTTATCTTTATATTTAGCTAAGTCTTGACCCAATGTTTCTACGCGTTTCTTAGATAGAGACAGTGCAGTAGCAGCGGCAAACTTAACTACTCCAGCATCAATTAAATCAAAAATACCGTCTTGTAATACTTCAGAGGCAACAACGATATCTTTAAACTCAGAGTCCTTCATGCCATTGAGTACAGCGTTAGCTACCGAACCCACACCTGACTGCAAAGGTGCTAACTTTTCGGTTAAACGACCTGCTTTAACTTCTGCACGTAAGAAATCCAGCAAGTTGTCTGCAATTTGTTGAGTTTCCGCATTGGGCTCAAACAAAGGTGATGGAATATCAGGACGACTAGACAGCACAATACCGCGCACTTTTGCGGGATCAACTGGAATCCCAATGGTTCCAATGCGCTGGCTAATATCGTAAACCGGAATATCTTTACGCTCACCAGCTGCTTCAGGCACATAGATATCATGAATACCCTCATACTCTGCAGGCGCTGAAGTATTGAGCTCAATAATCACATGCTTAGCGGTTTGCACAAAGATAGGCGAGTTACCAACCGAACCGGTTGGGATAATCTGCCCCTCTTCAGTGATCGCTGCCGCCTCAATAATGGCGTAATCTACTGGATTTAACACACCCTGACGAATGGCTTCAGCGGTATGGGATAAGTGCTGATCAATATAAAAAGCTTCGCCCTTGTTAATTTTGCCGCGCAGCACTGGGTTACCCTGATAAGGCAGACGCAAATTAATCATGTCAGCTTCAGCCAATGCTTGGTCAGCCGCTGGCCCCATGGACGCACCAGTGTAAAGGTTAACTTTAATTTTTTCTTTTTTACCGCGCTCGGCTAACGCCGTAGGAAATTCTTTAGGCTCACCAAATAAGGTAAAGCCACTCATCCCTAAGGTCATACCGTCTTCAATCCAGGAAGCCGCTTCTTCAGCAGTGACCACTTTATCTAAAAACGCTTTATTACGAATATATTTACTTAAATCAACACTCATGACATTACCCCTAAATTAGGTGCTCATACTCGGCACTGACTAATCACTGTGCCCAGTTGTGATATTTGAACCACTGGAAGCCACTGCGCAGTTTTCCTACGCTTATTTACGCTTTTATTCTAAGGGAATTGTCGGACCAAAGTTGCTATACCATGGTCGCAGCGCCAGCCAAATGAAATCAAAACACCTATTTTGCTTACAAAAAAACCGCCTATAGTGAGCACTAGAGGCGGTTCCAATACAACGTAAAACTTACTTTAAGCCTTCAATATAGCTAGCTAAAGCTTCAATATCTTTGTTACTTAATTTTGCGGCGATATCACGCATAATTTCCGCATCGCCGTCATTGACGCGATCACCTTCACGGAAATCGGTTAACTGCTTCACCGTATAAGATGCATGCTGACCCGCAAGACGCGGATATTTAGCTTGGTCTAAACCCGAACCATCTGGCGAGTGACAACCAATACAAGCTGGCATGCCATCATCTAGTTTACCACCACGGAATAATGCTTCACCGCGCTCAACTAATTTAGGATCGGTCGCGCCACCCGCAATCGTTTGGCTGGCATACCAAGCGGCAATATCAGCTAAATCTTGATCCGACATAGCATCAAGCATACCAGTCATTTCAACTACAGGGCGTGTGCCTGCTTTGATGTCTTTCATTTGCTTGAGCAAGTACTGTTCACCCTGACCTGCAAGCTTAGGAAAGTTTGGTAACATGCTGTTACCATCCGGGTTGTGGCATGCAGAGCACATGGCAATTTTGCCTTGGCCCGCTGTCGCATCACCAGCTGCATGAGCAACACCAGTCACACCAACGGCCAACAGCAGACTCACGAGTAATTTGTTCATCAGCTAATCCAAATACGGCTAAAAATACTGTTCATTTGAACTCATTTGGTCCAGATAAAGGACTCAAAATGGTTTCACCCTATAATTTTTACCGCTCACTATACCAATTTACAGACAAAGTGAAAGGTTATACACGTTTCTATGGCGGGGCATTATATACTGCTTCCCATAAAACGTGAAAGATGTCATTCACAACACTCTTTAGGCAGAAGATTATCATGTCGTTTAAAAATCCCATTCTTGGCTTAAGTCAACAAGCGAAGTTTCTGATCAGTGCTGCAAAAGTCGATCAATGCCCTGAAGATAATGGCATTGAAGTGGCATTTGCTGGTCGCTCTAATGCCGGCAAATCCAGCGCGATTAACGCCCTAACCCACAACAGTTTAGCCCGCACCTCAAAAACCCCTGGCCGCACCCAACTACTTAACTTTTTTAGTCTAGATGAAGCTCGCCGTTTAGTAGATTTACCCGGCTACGGTTACGCCAAAGTACCGCTGCCGCTCAAACAGCATTGGCAACAACACCTTGAAGCCTACTTAAGCAGCCGTGAAAGTTTAGCTGGGATTGTGCTCACCATGGATGTACGTCATCCGCTTACACCCTTTGATACGTTAATGCTGGACTGGGCTACTAGCTGTCAGATGCCGGTGCATATTCTGCTTAGTAAAGCCGATAAGCTAACCTTTGGCGCGGCCAAAACCACGCTATTGACGATCCAGAAAACCATTCGTGAGCGCTGGAATAATGACCTGATCAGCGTGCAATTATTTTCTGCCACTAAACGCCAGGGTATCGAAGAAGCTCACTTGCTATTAGCCCATTGGTTTGAACTGATCGAGCCAACTGAACCTTAAGCATTAAAAGCTATGGCCTAAATTTAAGTAAAACGCATTCTGATGCTCAGTATTTAAGCCATAGCTAAAGTTAACTGGCCCCAAAGGACTGTCTACAGTTAAGAACAGGCTCAGCGCATTAATGTAACCCGAGTCATAGTGACTGTTTTTAGCACTATCCCACGCACGGCCACGCTCAATGGAAGCGCCCGCATATACGGGAAAACTAAACGGCAAAATATTCTCTCGGGTCAGTCGTCGATAATAAATCAGCCGCCCTAAACTTACATTTTGCCCAGCTAGCGCATTTCTTTGATAACCCGATAAGTTTTGTGCGCCCCCTATTTGATAGCTGGCGTTAATTAACTCATTAGAATCTAACGTACGAGCATAACGCCCACCAATCACCCAAGTATTAGCCCCTAGTGTCAAAGGCTTATTCAAGACAATATCCCATTGTCGGTAACTTTGATCGGAACCCAAACTGGCACTGTGCTGGCGAAAATTCAGCTGTAGCTCTTCTCCTACCCTAGGAAAATCAACGTTATCTAAGGTATCAAAGGCATAGCTGAGCTGATAATAACCTTCTTTAAAACTGTACTCAGGCAGATCAGGACTACCTACGCGCACATCGGCATCACCCCAACCAGAGCCTAGACCCAGGCGAATTTCACCGTTATTACTAATTTGTCGCCCCACATCTATTCCATAACGAAAGCGATCTAAACGATATTCAGCCAAGGTATGCTTACCCTGCATCTGCTTGATATTACGCAAATTCCATTGCAGCCAAGGTGAAACAAAGTAACGCGAACCGGTATCCAGCGGTTGATAAAACTCGCTATATAGCTCTTGCTCGGCTCCTAACTGTAAGCGGGTTAACCATTCTGCACCCAGTCGATTAACACCATTAATCCGAAAGCTTGCCCCCAGATTAAAGGTACTATCACCGCGTAAGTCATCACTTAAGTTAAGCCCCAACCGCAAGTAATCAGTCCCTGTGCGTTTATGTTCCGCATGAATAACCAGTTGTGCTTGTCCTTTTGCTTGATGCTCTAGGCGATACTGCACCTGCTCAAAGTACTCTAGGCCATAGAGTGTATTTAAATCTTTGCTTAACTGTTCAATATCCAGTGGCTCGTTTACTGCTTGGCGGATATAACTGCGAATCACGGCATCACTGACTTTAGAGCTGTTCTCAATAGTAATCCCTGTAATGCGTAGCGGCCGACTAGGCTTATCCGCCAACCAATGCTGCGAACGGTGTGATGCGACGACAGCTAATTGCGGCTGCATCTGCATAGTGGCTTGATAGCCTTGCTCAATCATTTGCGCCGCCTTAGCAAAGTCAGTGATACTAAAAGCGCTCATCTCTGGCTGAATCAAAAAATCATTGGCCTGCAAAGTGGCTAACTGCGCCTCTGAGTTGCGTCGAGTTAACAACGCCACCGACTGATTTAATACATTAACAACCGTTTCTAACTGTTCTTTAGTTTGCAGCGGCGAGCCAATATCAACCACTATCACCCGATCTACATTCATCTGACGGGCAATATCTACGGGAATATTATTAGCAATTCCTCCATCGACCAGTAAGCGTCCTTGCCACTCCACGGGCGACAAAATAGCTGGAATCGACATACTAGCGCGCACTGCTAGAGGTAAATGCCCTTCACTAAAAACCACCGCTTCGCCAGTCGCAATATCTGCAGCCACGGCACGAAATGGAATAGGTAACTGATCAAAATGCTCTACTGCACTGTATTTAGCCAATAGCTTTTCTAACAGTAAGTTCAGATTTTGCCCTTGCAAAACCCCAATAGGTAAACCTAAGCTGCCATCATCTTTAAAGCTAATTTTTTGCTTCACCAGAAAGTCACGATCATCTTGCTTACGTCGATAAGGCTTTAAACGCCGATCGGGAGTATCAGACAAGGCTTCACGCCAGTCCAACTCAGTGGCCAGTTGCTCCAACTGCTCAGTGCTATAACCAGACGCATAGAGACTACCCACTACTGCACCCATACTGGTTCCCGCAATAGCACTGATTTCTACGCCTTGCTCTTCTAAGGCACGAATCACCCCAATATGTGCCAAGCCACGGGCGGCGCCTCCCGACAGCACTAATCCAACACGTTCTTTAGCCACTACCTGCCCCGGACTTAAACTTAAAAGCAAAGTAAGTCCTAGTAGAAAAAACACACTAAAAAAAGAGCGAGATAGCCTATTCACCGTGTAACCCTGTAGTTGCAATGGTGGAAAAAGGATAACAGCTTTCTTCTCCCGACAAAGAAACTCTCGCCATTCACTCAACAAGAAGATTTATTTTTTACAAATAAAAAAATCCACCTAAAAAGGTGGGTTTTAAATATGGTGCCGGTACCAAGAGTCGAACTCGGGACCTACTGATTACAAGTCACCCCCAGCCACCCTGACCTTACTAAGGATTCAGCACCTCACAGACCACCATTTACTCTGTGAGGAACACATGAAAAAAATAGCCGTTATTTCCACCAAAGGTGGCGTAGGTAAAACCACAACAGCGGTCAACTTAGCAGGTATTGCTGCTGATGCAGGAAAACGTGTCCTGCTCATTGACCTAGATATTCAACCAACTTTGTCCAGTTATTTCCACCTAAAAACTGAAGTTGAAGGTGGAGTCTTTCAACTCGTTGGCTTTAATGAGACTCGTCGAAGCGAAATTATATCCGAAACTACCATACCAAACCTACATATCATCAAGTCAAATGATGACCAGGGACAGCTAAACAGCCTACTGCTTAATGCTGCTGATGGGCGTTTACGACTTCTCCGTTTACTGGAAACATTCAATGATGACTACGATTTGGTTGTCATGGATACGCAAGGCGCACGCTCAGTTACGCTCGAAATGGCATTACTGGCCGCTGATACAGCCCTCTCTCCAATTATCCCTGAACTGCTTGCTGCTCGTGAGTTTCGTCGAGGAACACTCACACTCTTTGATGAGTTAGGCAGCTATCAGTACATGGGCATCCAGCTTCCCGAGTTGCTGGTTTTTGTTAACCGAGCCGATGCAGTTACAACGGATGCTCGTTTAATCACGCAAAATCTTCACAGCACATTTGCTAATGACAATGGTATTCGAGTCCTCGATACCTCTATACCGAACCTTGCGTCTTATCGGCGAGCTGCAAGTCTTTCAATGCCTGCTCACCGAATTGAAACTCGTAAGCCTTCAGGAAGAAAAGCACCTTCTGCTTTGGAAAGTATGATTTTGCTTGCAAGTGAGGCTTTCCCTGAGTGGGCGGATGATTTTCGACAACTGACTCCTGAAAAAGTAAGCAGCCTGTTTGACTCTTCAGCATTTACGCTACTCAACATGGGGGAAAGTGATGATGCGTAAATTAGCACTCGCTCAACCCCCTCACTCAATTGAGGCTGAACAAGCTGTACTGGGTGGCCTTGTACTTAACAACTCCACCTGGGATCTCATTGCCGGAACACTGATCCCTTCAGATTTTTATCAGCACAATAATCAACAGTTCTTCAAACTGATCCAAGAGCTTTCTGAAAATAATGAGCCCTTTGATGCAGTTACAATTTCTGAGCTTGCGATTAAGCGCAAACTAGGCGGAAATGAGTTTCTGGCATATGTCGGTGAGCTTTGTAACAACACGCCTTCTACCGCAAATATTGAAGCTTACCGGGACATTGTCCGAGAGCGCTCCCAACTTCGGCACCTCATCAGAATTGGCCATGACTGCACTCGCTTGGCAAGTTCAAAGGAAGCAGTCAGCGAAGATGTACTGGAAACAGTTGAGCGAGAACTGTTTGCTCTTTCCTCAGAAGCTTCCCACGACTTTACTGACCTTCATGCAGTGATGATGGAAGTGCTTGGTGAAGTCGATTTAGCGGCTCAAAATGGCCTAAGCATACTGGGCCTAGACACAGGACTCACTGATCTTAACGATCTAATTGGTGGCTGGTTTACAGGCCTCAATCTACTCGCTGCACGACCCTCAATGGGCAAGACAGGGCTTTGCCTAAAATTCATCCAAGCAGCTCTAGACATTCTACCAAAAGAGCAAACCGTTCAGTTTTACAGCCTGGAAATGCCTTCAAAGCAAATTGCCTACAGACTTGCCGCGTTAGTGGGCAAGCTAGATATGCAAAAACTCCGAGCGGGTAAACTTGACGGTGAAGGCTGGGCTAAGCTCGCCGAAGCTATCTCTACAATTAACAACCTGCGCGGTCGCCTCATCATTGACGACGACAGCTATATGACCCCATCAAAACTGCGTTCCAAAGCACGTCGTGCCGCAAGACAATTCGGAAAGCCTGGATTTATTGTGATCGACTATCTTCAACTCATGCACTCATCTCAGAAGCGTGAGAATCGAAATCTTGAAGTCGCTGAAATTTCAGCCAGTCTGAAGGCTCTCTCCAAAGAAATGGACTGTCCCGTACTTGCGCTCTCACAACTAAATCGCAGTGTTGAAAGCCGCCCAAACAAACGACCCAATAATAGTGACCTTCGTGATTCTGGCTCTCTTGAGCAAGACGCTGATCTCATCATGTTTATTTATCGAGATGAATACTACAACGACGATTCAGAAGACAAAGGGATCGCTGAACTCATTATTGGTAAAAACAGAAACGGTCCAACAGGCACTGTAAGAACTGCATTCATACCAGAGCAAATACGCTTTGAAAACCTTGGACATGTAGCCATGGAGGGACTTCGAGCATGAGCCGTAAAGACATCATCACACTCACTATTGAATGCAGTATGGGTAGTTTTCTTAGCTTTATAGACCTACTAGAAAGCCAGCAAAACACTTTATTTATACGAAAACGTATCAGCACAACAAGTCACGGCGACCTAGCTCGGAGCCATTGTGTTGTTTGCCTATTCGGCGTCACAGACACCTTAGCTGTCATGTGTTCTATCGCCAAACAGCTGAAAACACTCAGTACAGTCCATGGCTCACCCATTTTTTTAAAAGCATTCTCAGTTAACAACCAGGAGTAGTATTCATGAACACCAAAGTCACCAAAGAATTAATTGAAAGACAGATGGCTGTAAAAGCGTTTTCATCGAATGCTGCGCCGATCAAACGTCTCACAGATCCGCTGCAAGACACTCCCATGGTAGTTACTCTGGATCAACTACGCTCTTACGAGCATAACCCGCGTAAAACCCGCAACCCACTGTACGATGAAATCAAAGCATCGATTAAAGCTCGCGGCCTGGATCAGCCACCACTGATTACACGTCGCCCAGATGAAGATCATTACATCATCAGAAATGGAGGTAACACTCGCCTGGAGATCCTAAATGAACTGTGGCGTGAAACTAAAAATGAACAGTTCTTCCGTATCCACTGCCTATTTAAGCCTTGGCAGTCAGAAGTTAACGCTCTGGCAGGACACCTTGCTGAAAATGAGTTACATGGGCAACTAAGCTTTATCGACAAAGCTCAAGGTATTGCTCAAATCAAAGCCATGTATGAAGAACGTCTGGATGGTGAGCAGCTATCTCTACGCAGACTATCTGAGCGACTGAAACAAGATGGGTACCCTGTTGCTATCAGCTTGCTTAGCAATATGCTTGAGTGCGTCAATAGCATTTTACCTGCTCTGCCCAACACATTGATGCAGGGGCTTGGTAGAGCTCAAGTAGCCAAGCTAATTGTGCTTAAAAATAACCTTACTAAAGTCTGGGACAAATACGACGACAGCGGTAGTGATTTCTTTGAGTTCTGGTTAATGGTCTTAGCGGCACACGATACGGGCGTGGAAACCTACAGCTATGAAGTGATTCAAGATGAGTTGATTGGGCAAATGTCAGCCATGCTAGGAGAAAGTTACAATATCTTAGAGCTAGACTTGGCAATTGCCGCTGAAGGCATCGTCAACAAAAACCCACTTTCTGCTGAACAACTGGAGGCGTTTGCAAATAATCCGCCACAACCTATCGAATCCCCTTTAAATACATCTGAAGCTGACACCCTTGTGGCCGACGATGAAAAAGATGTTACTCCTACCTCTGAAGACTCAAAACACTCGTCAATAACTGATGAGCCAAATTTAACATCCACTCCAACAATACAAGGATCCAATACATCTACCCCTCAAACAGAATCAAAAGCACTCTCTGACAAAGACATTGATCCTGAGGCATTTCTTGAAGCTCATATTGTTACACCTTCTCAAGAAAGCGATACGCTGTTAAGAACAAGACAACAGGTCGCCATACTCAATGGCGATCAATTACCTGACTTTAAAGAGTCTGTTTTAACTTCTATACCAGTTATAGCTGGAGGACCTTCATCTAGCGTGACCGACATCTGGTATATCGAGAGCCGCATAAATGACCTACTAAGCCTAAGACACAATATATGGCTTTTAGTTAAAGACATTTGCACCACCACAGGTGTTAAAGGTTTTGGCCCAACAAAAGAAGGCTTAGGGTTCGGTATTTTTGGAAAGTTAGAGACCGATGGTACAGCTCTATCTCAGGGCGTACAGCTAATGTTGCTATCAATTTTACGTACCACTGATAACTTTGCTGATAAAGCCCCCATCCCACTTTCATCTGCTCTCTTCTCACAGATTTTGATTGGCAGTTACGACATTACAGTTGGCCTCAATGGACCTGCAGATGTTGGGCTGGCTCGCTTGGAGGATGCTGAACTCGTAAAGCTTTTTCGAATTGTCCGTTTAGCTCGAGTACTCGTTGACCTAGAAAAAGAGATGATTCAACTCGCTGAGCAGGAGCAAAGTGATGAGTAAGGACTACAAACTCACGCCATTATTAAAGACACCTTCAGTACCCTCAGCGCATAAGCGCGTATGTACTGACGATAAAATCATGCCTATTCCTCCTGTGCCTAGTTATATTTTTAACCAAGCACTTGTTACGCTGGTGTTACAAGAAGCCAGTGAAGGCAAAATGCAGCGATGCCAGTCACTAGGATTTACATCAGACCTTATTTTAAGGCTACAAAGTCTTCCTCCGACCACGCTTCACAAAGTGATTAGTTCCCCTTATTTATGGATCAAACCCTCTGTAGACCCGCGCGCTCTTGAGTTAGTACTGGATAAGATTGATCGTGATGAAGAGCTCGAACGTCTAATTAACCGCTCAATTAAACTTGGGGCCACGACCCCAATGTTAAATAGTTTCTTTGGTTTGTCTCATACGGAAGCGGCTGAACGACGAAGGGCGTTACACATTCCACCTAGAACCGGCCGTCTCCCCACGTTAACTCACGAACAACGGCGTGCTGTCTGGGAACGCTGGGTCACTCTAGTTAAACAGGTTGAGCAAAGTCATGGCTATGAATCCAAAGCTTCTATTCAAAACATCATGACGGGTGCAGATTTAGACGAAATGGACCAGCTCGATCTCATGCTCGTCATTGCTGAGGAGCAAAAAATTCTGGTGGGACAAATTTGGATGGAAATAGCCGAATGCCAGTCCTCTATAGAGGAGGATAACGATGATCTCTAGCCTAAATCAGAACGATCATTGGGAATCTCTACCCCTGAACATCAATGGCACTGTTTCCAAAAAGTGGCCCGATATTCCTGCTATAAACAAACCCTCTCCAGGCGGACGAACTTGTTCACCCGAAGCAGCAGGGTTCGTTTATAGCGGCCTCAAGCAAGAAATAGTACCTCAACGTCTACTACTAGACAGTCGACTCACTCCTTTAGAGAGAAATGGCTGGCTAGTTTTTAAAATGCTGCTGGACAAACAAGGTTATGCAGTGCCTAGGTATCAGGATCTACAACCCTACTTAGCTCAAACACCCTATGGCGAACAAGCTTCGCGAGAGACCGTCTCAAGAATTATTGCAATTTTGCGTATGACACGTTGGATCAGTTTGTTAGCACAAGGGCGAGACAGCAGCACAGGCAGAATAGTCGGCAATATGTACATACTGCATGAAGATCCTGTCACCGCCCAAGAAGCAGCGGTGCTCGATCCTAGCTATGCAGAACTCGTAACAAAGAATCTGCATCACAACATAAAGTCCGTACGCATCGTAGCGGAAAAGATTGCTGAAGAGATGGACGCTGAAATAGGTGCCACTATGCCTACTCGACTCGACGTCCTACAACAACGCATTCAAAGTACAACCACTCATGTCTCTCGTGGTTCGGAATCCGAACGCGGCAAAATCACCCTAGTTCGGAATCCGAACCCGGTAAAAAAGCCTAGTTCGGACCCTAGTTCGGAATCCGAACTCAGTAAAAAAAGCCTAGTTCGGAATAATTCACCCCTCAGTTCGGATTCCGAACTAGGTCGCAAAGCCACTAAAATCAACGCAGTTCGGAATCCGAACTACAGTACTAGTACAGTACTTAGTACATATACTAGTACTGTACTGTACATAGACCCCGAAGGTAAAAAACATCACTCCAGTATCAAATGGCCTGAACACCTCGATGATCACATTCGAGAACATGAACGAAGAAAAGCTCTCAGCATGCTCGAATATCAAGAGCCAGATTTACAACAAGAAATCATTAACGAGCTTGCTGCGCGCTGTCAGCAAGGTGGTATAAAAAAACCATTGGGTTATCTACGAGGGCTTGTGCGCAAAGCAGAACGAGGCGAATTCAAGTTGTGGTCAGGCCAAAACCAAGTAACTACCACAC
This sequence comes from Thiopseudomonas alkaliphila, assembly GCF_001267175.1. Lineage (NCBI taxonomy): Bacteria > Pseudomonadati > Pseudomonadota > Gammaproteobacteria > Pseudomonadales > Pseudomonadaceae > Thiopseudomonas > Thiopseudomonas alkaliphila. The sequence goes on from NZ_CP012358.1 coordinate 1,482,516, forward strand.
CTACCTCAAAACCTAATCATGCTGCTAAGAGCTTACAAAAAAAATCACCATATGTTGACGATTTTGAACGTATTCCGATTGATGAGCTATCACCTGAAGGCAAAGCAGGTTACTTAGCTGTTCGCGCATATATCGATAGTTTCAAGTCATCTCGTAAGAGCGATGAGGCAAGTGATCGTTAGAAGGATGACTTAAGACCATGTGGAATCTATGACTGTAAGCAGGCCATAATCCAGCGGAAAAACTCAGCGTTTTTGAAACGAAAGACGGCGGCGAGACTTATTATTCCGTCGGAATATTGGATTATATAAGCTTGGAGAATCGCATTCTCCCCAGTAAGAAAGTTTATAAAAGCTACACGCAAGCATTTACAGCGGTCGGACGAGCACTTGATAAACAGTTTGATAAAAGCGACCTAGCGAGAGGAGAACAACAATGAATAGTGCAGGTAGGTTAAAAATGGGTATTTTGTGGCTTTCTGAGGACGAAAACCCATATACAGGAATGGAAGTCGAGTACTGGTCAGATGGCTGGGAAGATGCTCAAGAAGATGCCTTACAGGCTTAAAGGGGTACGATATGGAAGGCTTTAAACTTGAAATATTTTTCACACTAATTTCTATTTTTTTACTAACAGCAAGTGTGCTATGGACTGTTTTTACAATCTGCATATACGCAAAAATCAAGAAACCAGAATTAATTCTCGAAAAAATAACTGAACATTTTAAGCCTGATCGAGACGGAATATACAAAAAAATTCATGAGGTACGCGAAATAAAGGAAGCACTTGAAAAGTTAAATGCTGATTGCTGGACTACAGTGTGGTGTGACGAACAGGAGCGCTGGATGAGTTCACTCGCAACTGAAATGGAAAAACTGGACTCGCAAATAGCTGACTACGGTGTGATGGGGCGACAAAAATACGGCCTATAGTTTATTTTCAAGCTCTGCAATCATCCGGCCAATCTCCCAAGCCCAGCCAAACTCAGGGTACACGGGCGTCCCTGAGTAGCTTGACTGCCCTCTAACCTTCCAGCCAATACCGTCATAGTGAACCAGATCCATTAAATCAACTATTTCCACATAACCATATTCGTAAAATAGTCCCTCACCTCTAATTATTCCCTGAGCAATTGAGTGGTTACCATTATTCACCCAGCCTATCCCCAGGGGGTATACATATATAACTCGGTGATTCATATCTTGAGTAAATATGCCCGCTGGCAAACCTGAGCCAATCATGCCTAAAGTCGAGACAATACTGGTGGGATGCCAGCAAGTAGGAAGAACTATATCAGTTGAAAGGTCCAAAGGTTTTAAATGCTTTTCAGGCGAAGGCGAGCAATACTTCATAGCATGGTACGAAAACCACTCATTTGAAGATGGCACCCTGCACTCAATACCCAGCGCTTCTGGCCACGCCAGCTCTGTCATGGCTGAGTGTGCAGGTTTGATATATGCATCCAGAATGTGAGCAGCCTGAATGGGTTTTAATATGATTTTCTGTAAGTCTTGGAGTCCAACCAGGTTCGCTTGCTTTTTCAAAACGGCTGCGCGACGCATCAGGTTTTCAAACGCCGAATCCTTATTTTGTTTCTTGCCTGAGAAAAAGCTAAAAAATATAGTCAAAATTTTTCGCACTCACACACCTTCAATCCATACCTGACGTGCTGAGCATCATAAGGCTCTTTGGCACTTTGCCACTTCCATCACCCAAGTACTTTCACACTGTGAACACCTAAACACCAGCAAGCACTGTTCACCCCGTGAACACCTAAAATACCAGCAAGCACTGTTCACCCCATGAACACCTAAAATACCAGCAAGCACTGTTCACCCCATGAACACCTAAAATACCAGCAAGCACTGTTCACCCCATGAACACCTAAAATACCAGCGACCACTGTTTACACTGTAAACACCCAAAACATCAGCAGCCACTGTGAACATCTGCAGGACCAGAAACTACTGTAATGGCCCATTACACCTGCAAATTACTGTTTAGGCCCTAAACACCAGCGACCACTGTCTAGGCCCTAGACACTCACTTAATCCGTTTACTCCAATTTCGGGTTATTCCCTAAAAGTACAAAACAGCTCCGTATCATCAGTCACCGATGATGCAAAACACACTACATATAGGAGCTATATATGAGCCAGCAGCAAGCAACCGTGGAACGCTACAAAGTGAACCTCGGTTCACTACGAAGCCAAATAGAACTCAAACTACATACTTATCATGCACTCCGAGTTTGGCAAGGCGGGCAGCCTACCGGCAAACCTGGCTACTCCGTTCCAAGCATGCAGCAGTATTTCGCAATCACAAATATGATTCGATTGACATCTGCTCGGGATAACCCCTACGCAGACTGGTGGATGATCAAGATCGAAGAAAAACTAGATCAAGCACAGCAAGAGATGAAAGAGCTGTCCACAATGCTAGAAAAACTCATTACAGCCGTGCCTGAGCAAGTCAGTATCACTGAAAACCTAAACCAAGAACCATTTATAACGCCTGTGTTCTGTAACAGTCACATGGGATTCAGAGCTGTATTTTTGCTCGAGGCATACGACAGCTTGGCTCGTAAGATCCTATTAGCTAATCATGTTGGTCTGATGTCTCGTCGAGATATGGAAGGTTTTCTAGACCAAGGCGCTCACCAATTACGCAGCCTGTTTGGACTCGCATTAACTTACAAAAACATGGGGGTAAGCCGAGATGATATGGCCGCTAATAATGCAAGAGCAAGAGAAGCTATTGAGCGATTAGGTACTCCGCCAAGCGATATTCTTCAAGGTATAAAGCGAAGTGAATTTGCTCCAAATATTCAACGTGACAATGCAACCTCTAATAGTGAAGCAGATACTGAAGTCGATCTCGAACAACAGTCACAAAATAAAGAACAGCAAACCACGTAACACAAGGAATTAATATGTCAGTCAAACAATCCCCCTACGACTACGTTCAACAAGCCCCCTACCACAGCGTCAAACAAGCCCCCTACCTAAAAGGCCTTTTAAAGCCTTTTAAGGGTAAAGGGGACTATGAGGTTTTAGAGCAGCAAATGATTGAGGCGCGTGAGGGGATTGCCGCAATGATGGAACAGATTTCAGATATCTGGGCTAAGCCACCCTTCTCTCTCTTAGCACTACAAGCTGGTACACAGCCTTCAACTTCTGGAGCTACACATTTACGATGGCGCAGTCGTGGGCGAGGACAAAAAATGGGCGTCGGTGTATGGGTTCAATCTATGAAAGACCGCAGAACGCCGGAAGAACTACTGGATGAACTCTACTGGTTCGAAGTTCTACGCATTCAGACAAACATGCAAATGAGTTGCTTACAGTTCATTATGAAGCAGGCTCGTGAGTGCCAGGAAAAAATGGATGAAGCTGCAGAGATCTTAGCTAAAGCTAAAGAAGCCAAAGCTGAAACTCCGTGATTGCGGAAAATTCGCCGGGCGGAACAAATTCCGTCTGGCCGAAAATCTACTCCGTTCCGCCCAATAGATTAGACTCAGATGATGGCCTCCCCTAAAAACACCAAAGATAGCATTACTGATGCAAAAAAAACGAACTGAAGAAGCTGATTCAGCGGCTGAAAGAGGAATACCAGTAAGCACTTTTATGAGGGGTAACACCTTATTTAACGAACACACCACCGTTCGGCAGTCGCTCTTAGGTGTTCCAGTGTGCAGTGAAAGCACCAAGCGATAACAGTTGTTTGCACAAATAAGAGGAGATATTGTTATGTTAACCGCTATGAATACCGATGTACGTAGTCGTGTGAGCGCTGATCTCAAGCAGGAAGCTGCAGAAGTCTTGCAAGGTTGTGGTTTGAATGTCAGCAGTGCGATCCGCTTATTCTTGGAGCAAGTCGTTCAAGAGCAGAAGCTGCCTTTTGAGGTCAAACGTCATCCATCTGCAAAAATGAAAATAGCGCTGCAAGAAGCAAAGGCAATAGAAGCCATGTTTAGTAACATGGAGACATGATGTCGGAGCTGGATAGTGACCAAAAAATCAAGTTGTAAGTGCTCCAGAGTGGCTCGACCATGCCCTTTTAGGGCCTGACTGGGCGGGAGCCAGAGAGCTACATATTGGCAGTGATTTTTTATTGGTGTACCGATTATCTGATAAAGGCGACAGCGTAATACTTGTAAATATTGGCACCCACAGTGAGCTATTTGGATAACTTCATAATAAGGTAAAAATAAAGGTACAAACTTACTTCATTAAGGCAGTATTACTGACGCAAAAAAAGCCGAACTGAAGAAGCTGATTCAGCGGCTGAAAGAGGGATTATAATATGAGCTTTTTTGACGAGTTAAAGGTCTCTCTAGAAGAGGCCGTAGAAATCAAAAACGGTACCAAGTTCCCAGCTCGTGTAACTCGCTACGAGCTAACAGATGCTCGGCCTATTAGAAAAGGCAACAAGAGCAGTCAGAAACGGGATATTGCTCTAGGCAAGACCATTGCAACGGAATGGAAGGAGTGACCACTGTTCACTCCATGAACACCTAAAACATCAGCAAGCACTGTCTAGGCCCTAGACACCTAAAACACCAACAATCGCTGTTAACACTGTTAGCACCCAAAACATCAGCAAGCACTGTTCACACTGTGAACACCCAAAATACCGGCACAATTGCGCGTAAAAGCACAACGAGTTACCATCAAAGCTCATGTCGCTGGTCGTTGACTGGCAACTGCCCAAAGCTTCTGTGCATCATGAAAATGAGGCGTTACTATGGTAACTTGATGCTATTAACACCATCCGTTGCGGAGATCACTCCGCTACGGCAGTGTTTCTCCATGCGTGATGGATTTTCCAAAACTAGGGAGAAACATAACTATGCAAACTAGCTTTGAGCTGTACCGAGCACTCGTGTCTATCAATGTGACCGAGGATCGTGCTAAAGCTGTTGTCGTGGCCCTGGAGGCTGATATGACAAACCACTTAGCAACTAAAACTGATATCACCGAGTTAAAAGCTAAGTTCAATGAACTTAGAATCGCTACTAAAGCCGATATCAACGAGCTAAAAGCTGAGCTCAATGAGCTTAAAGCCGCTACAAAAGCTGAACTCAATGAGCTAGAGCTCAGACTTACCATTAGAATGGCATTGATGCTCTCAACTGCCGTAGGAATAGGCTTGGCATTAGCCAAACTTTTATTCTAATACGCTATACAAGAAACCTGTCAACGCAGGTTTCTTGTTTTACATTAAAGATTTAAATGGCTCTTAGTGTAAACATCAGCCACTAACACCACGAATAAATCACTGTCTACACTGTAGACACCCAGAACAACAGCAACTACTGTTAAGGCCCTTAACACTCCTGAGAACAAAACTGCTGTTAGTACCTGATCAATTACAATTACCGCCTAAAATCTGCGACGGAAAAACGCACTTATAGCCGAATACACACTCCGTTCCGTCGCTGCAACTCTGCAATGACTACCTTGATATCCGCTCCAATTAATCCGGCTAGCTCAATATCAGGTTACCCCTCATTTAACATCACCTCTTAATGCAAGCTCTAATATCCATACATCACACAGAGGGCTGTAAAATGGCACGGAGTATTAATAAAGTTCAATTGATTGGTCATATCGGTGGCGACCCAACAACCACCGCGGCAGCAAACGGCACATCAATTACAAACTTCTCAGTAGCAACTGGCGAGTCATGGATAGATAAAAATACAGGGCAAAGACAAGAAAGAACTGAGTGGCACCGAGTCACTTGCTTTGGAAAAATCGCTGAAATTATTGCTCAGTACGCAAAAAAAGGGACACGCATCTATATCGAAGGCAAGAACAGAACGCGAGAATGGACAGATGAGCAAGGTATTAAACGTTATACCACAGAGGTGATCGTTGACTTGAGTGGCCAGGCCATTTTACTTGACTCAAAAGCAGACAGTAATGACGCTACTGAAGCGCGTGCACAAAGCCAGTATAAATCGTATATGCAAAACACTCCGAATCAAAACAGCTCAATGAATCCCACCCCAACTGCTCATCCTCATCAACCCAGTCAAGCGCCGAATGAGCCTGCTTTCGATGACGATATTCCGTTCTAGCGCTACGCTTTAATATGTCTGTTGCCACCTACCAAGGTCGGCAGCAGATAGCCCACAAGATCACAGAGGTAAGTTACCAATCCCCAGTGGGATAATCTGTTTTGACACAATATTATTGAAGAGTTAATCATGCGATTGTTTCTATGTGAAAAGCCCAGTCAAGGGCGAGATATTGCGAAAAGCCTGGGTGCAAACAAGCGCGGAAACGGTTATTACGAAGGGGCTGGAAATGTAGTCACTTGGTGTATTGGACACTTAGTGGAGACAGCACCACCTGAAGCCTACGATGAAATGTTTAAAAAATGGTCTCTTGAAACCCTACCTATAGTGCCGCAACAATGGCAAATGGTCGTCAAAAAATCCACAGCTGCCCAGTTTAAAGTAGTCAAAAATCTATTATCTAAAACCACAGAGCTAATCATTGCCACGGATGCCGATCGCGAAGGCGAAATGATTGCAAGAGAACTAGTGGACCTATGCAACTACCGTGGCCCGATTAAACGTCTGTGGCTATCAGCCCTCAACGATGCGTCCATTCAGAAAGCACTAGGGCAGCTCAAGCTAGGCCATGAAACTGAATCCTTATACTATTCAGCGCTTGGCCGGTCACGAGCAGACTGGTTAATCGGAATGAATCTATCACGATTATTTACATTGCTAGGCCAGCGCGCAGGATATCAAGGTGTGTTATCCGTTGGCCGAGTACAAACACCTACATTAAAACTGGTGGCTGACAGGGAAAATCAAGTCAATAATTTTGTGCCTGTGCCCTTCTGGAGCTTAGACGTCGTACTATCGAACACAGAAGGCATACCATTTGTAGCTCGCTGGCAATGCCCTGAAGAGCTGGCCGATGAGGCCGGTCGATGCATTAATCAATCAGTAGCACATACCGCTGAACAACAGATAAGGGCAGCCGCTCTAGCGACTGTGACCCAACTCAACGTAGCCCGTAAAAAAGAGTTCCCCCCCTTACCTTATGAACTCGGTGAATTACAAAAAGTATGCTCCAGTAAATTCGGTTTAGGCGCTCAAGCCACTCTAGATACCGTTCAAGCACTGTATGAAACACATAAACTGGTTACTTACCCACGCGTAGATACCGGCTATTTGCCGGAAAACATGCACAATGAAGCCCCTGCTATTTTACAAGCAATGCTTAAGTCCGATGCACTGCTTGAACAGCTAGTGCAACAGTCAAATACCGGATTGAAATCACCTGCATGGAACGATGCCAAAGTGACTGCACACCATGGGATTATCCCAACCGCCGAAGTTGCAAATTTAAGCCAACTGTCCCAAATAGAGCGTGGGGTATATGACCTCATTAAAATGCGTTACTTAGCCCAGTTTTTTCCTCCTCACGAGTTCGACAAAACCGAAGTTACCTTAACTGCAGCTCAATACACCTTAAAAGCTGTAGGAAAAAAAATTATAACGCCAGGCTGGCGAATAACCCTGCTCAAAAGCAACGATCAAGAGCAGTCCACAGATAAAGACGATGAATCAGGTCAAGAATTACCTCAGCTCATTGAAGGTCAAGCTTGCAACATCATGGACTGTAAAATTGAAGCTAAAAAAACTAAGGCCCCTTCCTTATTCACTGAAGGAACACTCATTGAAGCGATGAAACAAGTCGGGCGCTATGTATCTGACCCTAGATTAAAAGCTAAGTTAAAAGAAACCACAGGCATTGGAACCAATGCAACAAGAGCTGGAATTATTAAAAACTTACTTGATCGAAAACTCATCGTAAAAAAAGGAAAACGCCATCTGATCGCATCCAGTGAAGCACACGACCTGTTAACAGCTGTGCCCGCTGCCATCTCTAACCCTGGTACCACAGCAATTTGGGAGCAAGCCCTGGATATGGTTGAATCAGGAGAGCTTTCGTTAGAGACCTTCGTCGCTAAACAATCAACGTGGATTGCCAATATTGTTGATAAGTATCAGAACCAACCTTTCAACATAAAAGTAACAGTTGAGAAAACACCCGCTTGTACTCTATGTGGTAGTCCAACACGGCGTAGAAAGGGAAAAAATGGCGACTTTTATGGATGCAGTAAATACCCTCAGTGCAAGGGCATTATCAATATCGAACAAAAGAAAAAACCAAGGCGTCAATCAGTTTCACGCAAGTAGCTCCACCACATCTTAAAAATCTACGACAGCTAGCTTTTGCGCTTTCGATAATGGGTTGGAACTTGCCTTTTTACATCGCGCCCTAGCATAATAATAATGTAAATCTGTTTGGCCGCATTGTCAGCTACAAAGCGGTAACACTTGTTAGCTAGTAGCTTGAGTGTTTCTCCAAAAAAGCTGAGTGCCTGGGAAGATCAGCGCGTTGCTAGGGGTAGTAATGCCGGGCTTCTTTTACCATGTTAACACCGTTAATTTTTCACTTTTTAGCATGTCTCCAGCAAATGTTCAGACGTTTTTAAGCTACAGACAGAAACGTGTGAACATTTGCTTGAACATCACAGTCAATGCCTGGCCCAGGTGAAAGGGCAACCGTTTGTGCAGGGATCTGCGCCGACTTGCTGGAAACAGACAAGAACTTGAGACAGGTCACTATAAGTCTCATGCTGGAAAATAGCTTTTGAAGGGGAGCTTAAATCCAACGCGTGGCCAAGAAACATACTCTATCGCCTGATTCAAGCCAGGCTATCTATCGGTCCCAAAAAATAGAATCCTGCTGGATGACTTAGTTGAAGAACTAAGCCGTACAGCAGGATTTTTCACATATACATCCATAGTGCTCAAAAATAAGAAAAGCCCGCCTATTTGATAATGATTATCGTTTAATATAAGGTGTCGCCCAATTATTTTGATGGATCCATAGCGTTGACTAGTGAAATACACCTAAAGCTATTTCTAGAGCATCGTAATAAACTCATTGCTTATGCGACTTCGTTGCTGAATAGCCAAGACTCCGCAGAAGATCTGATACAAGAAGCGTGGATAAGATTTCACAAGCTTCCCACAACAGAAATACAGCACCCTTCCAGCTATTTATTTAAAATTGTGCGTAACCTTGCTTTGGATCAGCTAAGAAAAAAGCGTGTCGAAAGGCTCTGGATTGATCCATTAACAGACCAAACAATAGAAATAGCTTCAAATAAGCACAACCCAACGACCACATTAAGCTTTAACAGTACAGCTAAAAAAATGGAGCAAGCACTTAGCTCTCTTGAGCCGCACATGCGTACTGCTTTTGAAATGCATCGTTTGGGTGGCTACACTATGCAACAAATCAGTGAACATTTAGGCATCTCGGTGAGTTCAGTACACAGAGCAATTCACTCAGCGTTACAAAAATGTTTGGAGTCCTTAAAAGATGAACTCTGACTCCAAAGACTTACAAATCGAATCAGCTGAAAGTCAAGCCTTAGACTGGAAGATTAAGCTGAATGAGAAACCTAATAATTTTTTCATTAAAAGAGCTCATGCAATCTGGCTTCAAAGCAATCCTCTGCATCTAGAAAGCTGGAATAAAATAGAAAAACTATGGCTACTAACAGGTCAAATACAGCCAGAAACTAGCAAGCATTGGCCTAAAACAGATACCAACATCCACAAAAAAACAAATAACAGATTTAAACGGTTTAGCACCGCTGCCATTTTAGTTCTATCAATTTCTATTGGGTGGCACGTCAATACCGGGGAAGAACACCCACAACAACAGCGCCTCACTGACGGCTCAACTATTTGGTCCGCTCCAGGAACAAAAATAGAAGTCAACTTTAATAACACCCAGCGAAAAGTAACCCTATATTTAGGTAAAGCCTATTTTAAAGTTAGTCCAGAAAATGACCGCCCATTTATAGTTCAGAAAGGCAATACAAAGATTAAAGTAACTGGTACCGCCTTTGCCGTAGAAAACACCGGACAGCACCTGACCATCGCGGTAGAAAGTGGCTCAGTACTCGTCAACCATGAACAACACCAGTTCACGTTAACGGCCGGCCAACAAGCCAATATTCAGACAAAATCAAGCTCTCCGCCCTCTATACATCCTGTCCAAGGAAAAATTGCCCATTGGCGAAAACTTGAATTAGAAGTAAAAAATCAATCCATTAAGACATTAGTTAAAGATGTCGAACGCTACACCTCATGGCCAATCATTATTCTCGACCCGACATTGTCCACAAAAACAGTGAGTGGCCTATACGATATGAGCGACCCAGAGCAAGCGTTAAGCGAAATGCTCTACCCTCATGGGGCTTATTTTAAAAAAATATGGCCTGGAATCTTATTGATTGACAAAAAAGACTGATTTTGTGAAAAAAAAGCGGCACTGATACGTCTTACTCCTGCACATACAAATGCATCTCATTCGCATGGAGTCTAAGAAGTGCCATTAAAATCTGCCTTTTGTATAGAAAAATCAATAATTCACTGTATAAGTTACGCCAGCCTTGCTGGTCTAATCACACTCAATGCAACCGCTGTACATGCAGCTGCCCCCCTTCAAACAAGTCGGTTGATTTACTTTAATGTACCGGCTCAATCGCTTGAAAGTGCACTGCACTTAATGGCACAGCAAGCGGATGTACGTCTAACTTACGATAGCAAGGTCCTTCCAAATGTTACTAGTCGCTCATTAAATGGGGAATTGAGCCTAGAACGAGGAATCACCTATCTTCTTGAAGGGCATCCACTGGCTTGGAAGAAACTACCCAACGACACAATCTTTATCAGTGCGAAAAAACCACCTATTGATCATATTGATAAAACTGTAAAACTCGACACCAGCCTAGTATTAGGAAGGCATGAAGAGCCCAATAGCCTTCATTATGATCGTACTCACTTAACGTCTGCCCCCGTCAAACAAGGACAAATAACAGAGGTGTTACGTCAACACCCTGCAGTACAGTTTGATCGAAATTCATTGAGCAGTAAGAGCCCTGCTGATCTTGCACCCTCTAATATCTCAATCAACGGCGCAAAATATTGGGATAACAATTTCTCTGTGGATGGAGTCAGTATAAATAACGATATCAATCCAGGGGGCCGTGAAGTAAAAGCAAACTCTTCATTTACGGATATACCGTCTAATACAAGCCAAGGATTGAATCTCGATGTCAATCTATTAGAAGGCATTACAGTTTATGACAGCAACGTACCTGCAGAGTACGGTGGATTTACAGGAGGTATGATCGATGCGAAAACCAGATCTCCCTCTAAAAAATTATCTGGCCAAGCATCCGTTAGCTTAACTAAAAACAGTTGGACTAAATATCACATTGATAAGCGTTATGACGATGACTTTTTTAACCCCAGTAAGGCTAACGGCTTAGCAGAAACTCAACCTGAATTCCGAACACTTATTTATCGAACGACACTCGAAGGGCCTGTCAGTGACAACTTTGGCCTTATTGGAAGCTTTGTAAGAAAAAAGTCTGATATTTATAACCAAAATGTTTACTCAAAAGACATGGTTAACAATGGAGTAACCGCTCGCTCCAGTACCGATCTTGCCCAAGTAGTTGACAATGTATTTATCAAAGGCACATGGAAAGCGAGTGATCAACTAACAATCGATTCATCACTTAACTACGCCCCACAAACAGCAGAGTATTTCAATATTAATACCCTAAATGGAGGGTTCGAAATGAAGTCAGGCGGCCTTCAAGCATTAGTGAATGCCGCTTGGGTTGGAGATATAGGGCATTTCGAACATAAATTAGGGTGGTCAGATCTACAACAGTCAAGAACAAAAGGCGAAGACTACTTTAAAGCATGGTACTACTCAGAAGATAAAAACTGGAGTGACCCAACCGTAAGATGGAATGCCTCTATGGAAGGAAGCTATGGAAATATTGAACAAAGCCAGAAAAGGTTAAATTACGACTTCAAGCTTGCATTACTACCTATACACATAGGACAAGCAACACACGAAGTAAAGCTCGGCTTAGCTTATGACCATACAAAGGCAAGTTACACGCGTAATAAACTATTTACTCAAGCCAATGGTACAGACTTAGTTCCCACAACAAACTGTACAACAGCCACTGGCAGAATAGACAGTGACTATTGCTCTAGCTCCCCAGTACTAACCAGCCCTTTTACTCCTTGGCAGCAAGACGCAGGGCAGATGTTTAAGCGGCTGTATTACTACATGCCAGGTGATATCGAGTTAAAACAACAACAGTTAGCCATGTTTGTTGATAACAATATTACCTGGAAAAACATTAACCTACGCCCTGGGTTAAGGCTAGAGCGCGACAGCTTCATGCGCCAGTTAAACCTAGCCCCGCGCTTTAGCTTAAACTGGGATGTTTTTGGTGACAAAAGCACTCAGCTTATTGCCGGTGCCAACCGGTATTATGGCCGTAGCATTTTTGATTACCGCTTACGCGAAGGTCGTGAAAAACTACGCTATGTGAGCTTTAGAGATAACGACACCCTAGAGTTCGGAGAGCGTACACAAGCATCTAAAAACACTACCAACCTAAAGAAGCTAAAAACACCCTATGACAATGAAATCACTTTTGGCATAGAGCAAATAGCCTTCAATACCGTGTTTGGTTTACGGTATGTCAACCGTTCAGGTCATGATCAAATACACCGCCGCCCGATAACCAATGACGGCAGTCGCCCTGATCTCTCGACAACTTATTACACATACTCGAACGATGGGCATAGCAAGAGCAGTCACTACTACCTAAGCATTTCCCCACTCCACTCATTAGATTTTTTAGGCAGTCAAACGCAAGGAGAACTCTTGCTGAGTTGGAGCGACGTTAAATCTTCTAACAAAAGTTACGATGATGATTTTGATGACTCGTTAGTGATTTATAAAGGCCGGCCAATAAAAGCATATGACATTCCAGTCGATAACTTTAATCGCCCGTGGTCTGCTCGCTTCATAACGAACACCCACATTCCTCAAGCCAACCTCAATATAAGCAACTTCATTAACTGGCGTGCTAACTACACGCAGGTGATTAGGGATGGCCGCGTTATGCACAATAACAATAGCGTGTACAACTACACTCAAAAAAGAATCGGTTCCGCACTTACATGGGATACCCGCATCGCTTGGGAACTTCCCATCACCAGAAATGAAACGGCCTTCGTCAACCTTGATATTGGCAACTTACTCAATCGCAGAAATATGATCGGCAGTAGTAGCAGTACCAATACGAATGCTGAAACAAACTATGAGTTAGGCCGTAACTACACCCTAGAAGTGGGTTTCCGTTTTTAATTAAATCTTTAAGAGTAAACATGATGAAACACGCATATAAAATCCTTATATCTTTTACATTATTCTGGGTCTTACAGGTTCAAGCCAATACCTTTGAAAGAATTATAATCAGTGACATAAATGAATCAGACAAATTGCTAGATATAAAACAGTCTCTTCCCCAGCTCTCATTAGAGCAGCTAGTTGCTAACAGCAAAAACCCACAACAAACCCCCATCAAAAATGATTCTTCGCTAGTCACTATGCAGGATTTTGAGCGACTTCTTTTGCCTAAGACGCAGCTTTCCTCTGATGATGAAGATAACGCGATGCGATCACTTTCATATTACGTTAGCCAATCTCTACTGAACCAATGCGCTCAATTATGTGGACTACAGATCAAACCTGAAATGGCACAAGGCATGGGTGGACAACTCATGAACTTTTCGTGTGATAACCAGATGGTTAGCTTAAGAGAATACCTATCAAGTAATGGAAGCCATGGATTCTCGTTATCAAAAGAGCAGATAAATTTACTCGTTAATCAACAACCTGCTTGGCTGCAACGAATTAAACATGAGGATGGCTCTAGTGCCAGCTTCTTAGCATGGGAAGGCGTAGACAGGGGCTACTCACTCTACACAGCATCAGCAAGTGATGAGGCAGTCAAATACCTAGTGGATCTTGCTAACTCACTATCTGAAACTTCTGGAGAGTCACTATGAGACAACTCGCATTAATGCTCTTATTAACTCTGAGCTTGCCTGTCTTTAGCTCACCCCTCGTGACGACTGACTGGCTCGAACAACACCTCGCTGATGAAAACGTTAAATTGTTTGAAATCAGCGTGATTTCAAACCAATACGAACTAGGCCATATCCCCAATGCTTCAAATCTAAACTGGCATACCGACTTAGTTGATCCTGTGCAGCGTGATATTGTGAGCCGTGAAACCCTACAGGCCCACTTGCAAAAAGCCGGGGTGAACGAGGGTGATACCATCATACTGTATGGAGATAATCACAACTGGTTCGCTGCTTGGGGAGTTTGGATCCTAGAAACCTATGGTATTGCGAATGTGCATTTATTGGATGGCGGTCGAGTTAAGTGGGAGATGGAGAATCGAAAGCTAACACGTGCATTACCCTCTCCTGCGCTTGGTAACATCACCGTAGGCCCTGCAAATGAGCAGTATCGAGCTCGCCTGGCCGATGTAGTGGCAGCGGCAAAAGGACAAAATAATCACCAGCTAGTCGATATCAGGTCTCCTGATGAGTTTTCAGGAAAAGTTTTAGCACCTCCGGGTTCCACTGAACTTGCGATGCGTGCTGGACATGTGCCAGGAGCTGTCAACATGCCATGGCACAAATTAGTGAATGAAGACGGTACCTTTCGCTCACAAGATGAACTTAAAAAACTCTACGCAGATATAGGTATTACTGGTGAAAATCCCATTATTACGTATTGTCGTATTGGTGAACGTTCAAGTCATAGCTGGTTCGCGCTGCATAAACTACTCGGCTACTCAGTTCGCAACTATGATGGCTCTTGGACTGAGTATGGTAATGCGGTAGGAGTTCCAATCAATAATCCATCAGCTACGGTATGGCGTGGTCGATAAAAATATTGACCTTTTTAAGCAGCCAGTACTTTGTTATACCCACGTGCTGGCTGCTTTTTGTAAAGCCTACCCACAATTATGGCTATCACTGATAGCCTTTATCTACTAAAAATGCAGCTCGTTGCGAACCTTAAAAGCATGTGCTAGATTTAAAGAATGTATCGCTAGTCGTTGATTAGCAACATGCCCTAAGCCGTGTACATGATGAAAAACGGCGCTCACGTAGTGAGTTCATGTTCAACCTACCTAATGATCCTAGGCGGAAAATACTTTTCCGTCAGGAATAGTGTTTCTCCGCCTTTTGCTTTTTGGAGAAACACAATGACT
The DNA here is from genome assembly GCF_001267175.1 of Thiopseudomonas alkaliphila. Lineage (NCBI taxonomy): Bacteria > Pseudomonadati > Pseudomonadota > Gammaproteobacteria > Pseudomonadales > Pseudomonadaceae > Thiopseudomonas > Thiopseudomonas alkaliphila. The sequence goes on from NZ_CP012358.1 coordinate 1,497,741, forward strand.
AATCAAGCAAATCAGACTCAATACTTCGATCTTCACACCCGTGGAGTAGGTTATTTAAACCGTATTCGTGAAGTGACTGTGCGTAAAGGACAGCCTTTTATGGCTGTAACGGTTGCCGCACTTCGTGGCTCTTGCGATGAGATTGAGTATTCATACATAGACTGCGTAGTACGCGGTGCAGAAGCTGAAAAACTGGTGCGACGTTGCCAACAAGCCTGTGATGCCGGGAAAAAAATTCTCGTAAGCTTCACCATTGGTGACATCTACCCTGAAACTTTTATGTACCAATCCGGTGCTAAAAAAGGTGAGATGGGCGTCAGCTTAAAAGGCCGTTTATTACGAATTGGCTTCATCAAGATTGATGGAGAAACTGTCTACCAACAGAAAACAACTGAATCAGAGACCGCTTCAACCCCAGTCGATGAATCAGTAGCCTAACCTCTAAAACCCGCTTTGACATTTGTCTAGCGGGTTTTTTTCACCCACCAGGGACAAAATCCTGGGGGATTTCGCTTCCTGGTACTTCACAAAGGAAGTGAAATGAAGAAGAAAATTAAAGACGTTATGCGTCTTGTCTATGGTCTGGTTCTCGATAAAGCCTTTACCATACCCAAGCCAGTTTACATTAGGCTCAGCAGCGCCTTGCAGTCGATAGGCGGCACGCTTATCTCGGCAGGCACTATCGGGTTTGCTGTAATTGGTGATGCCGTTCAGCCCATCGAAGCCATGCAGCTCTCTTTGATCGGCATTGGTATCTTTGCATGTGGTACAATTATTGACATTAAAGCAAGCAAATAAAAGCGAGGCTCTTATGAGTGCTTTAACCTTTTTTGGAGGATTGCTGCTACTGGTCGTTGTAGCGTTCACAGCAGTAGCAGTCGCCGACCTGAACCGCAGGGAAAGGCTTAAAAAAATAGATAGCCTATAAATCACCCTCCCCAAAACCCGCTTCAGCGGGTTTTTTAATGCCTCAAAACTATTAATCCGCTCAGTTGCATATCAGGTTGTTTCTCATTTATTCAAACCTACACGACATCATGCAAACTCCCATTACTCGGAGTATTGAGCATGAAACTGAAAGCCACTCTATTAGCTGGAATCACCCTACTGGTTACCGGCTGTGCTAATAATCAAGTCCAAACAACCGCCTACACCCCCAGTGGGCCCAAAAACCCTGAACAGCTTTCTCCCGATATTTACCCTAAAGGCGCGCTGAGTGAACCTGAACCGGTCATCCGTGAAGGACGATACCGCATCGTCAGTACACGCCCATCAGCAGAGCAACGAGACCTTTTAGCACAAATCATCCAGTTTCACGCCCCGCATTCCCAAAGTACTGTAAAAACAGCACTGAATTATGTCACTGCAGACTCAGGTTATCGCCTATGTACAGCTGCTCCAGGCAGTGCCATTGAAACGCTATATAACCTCCCCTTACCAAAAGCCCATCAGACAATTGGCCCTATCACACTAAGAAATGCGCTACAGGTCTTAGCTGGACCCGCCTATCAGGTAGAAATTAACGAAGCGCAACGCGGCATATGCTTCAAAGTTCGCCCTGACTACATTGAAGCCCAAGTCATTAAAGGGACTGCTGCCAACGTCCACTCTGAGGTGAACAAATGAAACGCTTGGCACTGATCTTGGGGGTGGCCTGCTCCACAAGCCTCTTTGCAGCGCAATCCATCACCGAAGAGGTCAAAAGTAATATTGAAGACACTTCTAGCAGTGGCAGCGTTTCTAATGTGGATCTAAATTTCACTAATGCACAGAAAGCTCGTTTGTGGGGGTTAGAAGAAGCGGAGTGGGAACGTTACGAAGCCATTATGAAGGGGCCCCGTGGCTACTGGAGTCCTGGTCTCGACCCCTTAACAGCACTAGGCGTTGAAGCTAAAACAGAAACAGAACGTATGCGTTACGCAACGCTGCAAGTCGTTGCAGAATTCAATCGTGTAGAAAGTGAACTGGCATACCAACGTGCCTATAACCAAGCATTTAAGCAGCAGTTTCCCAACAGCATTTTAATTAATGATACCGATGAACAACCAAGTTTTTTAAAGCATGTACTCCCTCCAGGGCAGCTGAAAGAAGTACCTATTACCTTATTTGTCACCTTGAACTGTTCCGCCTGCGATTCGGCTGTAAAAAAAATGGTCACCAGTAAAAAACGCCTGGATATTTACGTCATCAATGCTGCAACAGACAACGAAATACGCACATGGGCTAACAAGGTGGGTATTCCGCCTGAACACGTGCAGCGCCGTCAAATAACCCTTAACTACAATAAAGATGAGTTGAAGCTGATAACTGGCCAAGCCACAACTAAGCCAGAACAGCTTCCACTTGCATTTAAACGAGTTGGGCAGGCATGGCAAAAGATCGATCTCTAACGATAGGCTTAGCCTGCATTTTAGTCTGTTCTATAGCAGCTTCAGCCTCAGCTGAACCAATTCCCAGTGCATATCAACTGATCGCAACAGCTCATCAAGTACCTCCCGCTGTGCTATATGCAGTGGCAACACAAGAGTCCAACCGCCGACAAAAGTCAGGACGTTATCGCCCTTGGCCTTGGACGCTAAACATCGCTGGAAAAGGCTATTACTACACTACTCGGCAAGCTGCCTGTACTGCATTACACATAGCCATGAGTGCACATAACTCTAAGCGTATTGACGTAGGTATTGCACAAATAAATGTAGGTTGGAATCCTCAGCTTTTTAAATCGCCCTGCGATGCCTTAGATCCCTACGCAAATCTTAATGCAGCTGCAAAGTTGTTGCGAACCCATTATCTAAACTCTGGCAACTGGGCCAATGCCATTGGCTTATACCACTACCCATCCGGCGGCCCCATTGCTGCACGTTATCAACACTCTGTGCAGCGTCACCTCTCAACCATACTCCCGCATCACTCATATGAGGCTTTAAAATGAAGCGTTTTCTTTTATTGCTGAGTAGCTGTATCGCTACTGTTACAGCATCAGCCAGCACAAACTCAGAGCAATCCAACCCCTTGGTAATACATCAAGGCGGAGTTTCTGCCCTGCGTTACTACGACTCTTTAAGTGTTGAGTCCGGTGAGAAAGCCATACGGCCACTTCCTGATATACATCTACAAAAACCAGGACAGTTTTCAGCATTTCCAGTTGTTAGCAAACTAACTCCAGGAGCAGTTAAAGCTAAAACGCTCAGTGCGAGCGGCTTAGTTCAACCCATTTTCATGATCGGTTATGACAAGCACTCCGCACAATGGCTCTCAGAGCGTTATCACATTCTGAAAGAGCTGAATGCCTTAGGTCTCGTTGTGAATGTGCCTACCGCTGAAGCAATGGCTGAACTGCAGAAAATTGCTCCAGACCTAATGCTTCAGCCAATACCTGGCGATGACTTAGCAAAACATATCGGCGTTAAACACTATCCCGTGCTCATCACTAAAACCAGTATCGAGCAATAGGGCTGACAATGGCAAAACACATCCTTGAATCAAAACTACGCCCTGCCGTTGAGTTTTACACAGCCTGGACCTGCTTCGGTGCAGCTGCTTTATGCCTCCACTCACCATGGGCTGTCGCACTTGCCCCCAGTATGGGATGGGCGGCAGGTGGGTGCTACGGCTTAATCGGAGCCATACGTTTTAAGCAAGGCATGGATGTACTTCGCTATCGCCGCAATTTAAAACGACTACCCGTTTACGAGATGACCAGTAGCCAGATTCCTGTCAGCAATAAGTTTCTTTTCATGGGAAAGGGATTCGAGTGGACACGCATTCATACCCAGCGACTTATGGATGCCCAAGATCCACAGGCTGCACGCTTTGTGGAGCCTTCGAAATTATTCCGTATAGCACGCTCGCTGGAAATGAAGCTGGAAGGCACTTCATCCTTTCTGTCTTTTATCCCAAAATTAACCCAGCGTGATTCCCCATGGAATCCAGTGCGGCCACTCCCACCAGTCGGAGGTTCAGCCTTTATTCATGGCGTAGAGCCAAATGAAAAGGATGCATACACCCCACTCTCAGAGCGCGTTGGACATACATTGGTAGTAGGCACTACACGTGTAGGTAAGACACGCCTGGCTGAATTATATGTGACACAAGATATTCACCGCGGGGATGTGACCATCATGTTTGACCCCAAGGGGGATGCAGATCTTTTAAAACGCATGTACATGGAATCTAAACGCGCAGGCCGAGAAAAAGAGTTTTATGTGTTTCATCTGGGGTATCCAGAAATCTCTGCCCGTTATAACGCTATCGGTCGGTTTGGGCGCATTTCAGAAGTAGCAGGACGTGTATCAGGCCAGCTGTCCGGAGAAGGAAACTCGGCCGCTTTCCGTGAGTTCGCATGGCGGTTTGTCAATATCATTGCCAAAGCGCTAAACGAGCTTGGCCACCGACCTGACTACATTCAAATCGCTCGCCATGTGGTCAATATTGATGAACTATTTATTGAATACGCTCATATCGCATTTGAGCGGGCCGGTCATACGAATGCCTGGGACATCATCGTTGAAATCGAGAATAAATTAAACGACAAAAATATTCCTAGAAACATGCAAGGCCGTGATAAGCGCGTCGTTGCTGTTGAACAGTACATTGCTCAGACCAGCTTTTATGATCCCGTGATGGATGGGCTACGCTCTGCAGTGCGCTATGACCGCACTTATTTTGACAAGATTGTGGCATCCCTATTGCCATTGTTGGAAAAGTTAACCACCGGTAAAACGGCTGAGTTACTGGCACCAAATTATCTAGATATGACCGACCCTCGACCTATCTTTGATTGGATGCAAATTATCCGTAAGCGCGGAGTTGTGTATGTCGGGCTGGATGCTATGTCCGACTCCACCGTGGCCTCTGCCGTCGGAAACTCAATGTTTGCAGACCTTGTTTCAGTCGCTGGCCATATTTACAAACATGGCATTGATGAGGGTGTCCCTGGTGGCTCCGGTCAGGACAAGATTCCCATCAACTTGCACGCAGACGAATTCAACGAATTGATGGGCGATGAGTTTATTCCACTCATTAACAAAGGCGGCGGTGCTGGCATGCAAGTCACTGCATACACTCAAACCATCAGCGATATTGAGGCGCGAATTGGAAATGCAGCAAAGGCTGGCCAGGTGGTTGGTAACTTCAACACTTTGCAAATGCTACGTGTGCGTGAAACCAGAACAGCAGAGCTACTGACCAAACAACTGCAGAAAGTGAACGTATTAACCAACACGTTAGTATCCGGTGCGACTGATACCTCCGATCCAGACAGCGCAACAGACTTTACCTCAAGCTCTCAGGACCGAGTGTCCGCAACCAGCATGCCTCTATTAGAACCAGCCCATATCGTCAAACTACCTAAAGGCCAAATGTTTTCCCTACAAGAAGGGGGCCAGCTTTGGAAAGTTCGGATGCCTCTGCCTAAACCAGATCCAGATGAAAACTTACCCGACAACCTGCAAGAATTAGCCATACAAATGCGTAAAGATTACAACGAAAATGCCGGTGCATGGTGGAGCTCAACCAGCAGTGCAACAACAGCTACCTCCTTAGCCAATCTCAATGAATTTGCTGGCATTGAGTCATTCAATGAGTTCCATGCTTTATCTAGGGATGGTACAGACTTTGAAAGCACTGATGAGCATTACGACGATGCAGACCCTATCGACATGGATGACGGTGACTTCTAATGGCTGAACAAAGACCCCAGCAACAGAAACCCCAAGAGCCCAAAACCTTTATTGGTAAAACATGGGCAATGATGTGGAAAGTTATAGGACTATTATTGATTTCACTGTTGGTTTCATTACTCATTGAATACGTTGGCATTACTTTTTGGTGGCCCGATGAAGGATGGCAACACAGCAGAAACATGCTAGATAAAGAGTTAGGGTGGTTAGATGATGGCTTTAGGCGATCGCTCATCCTGAGTGCCCCTGGCAGCTCCATTAATCAACTCTTGAACATATCCTACGACTGGATATTCGTTAAGACCGGTTTAGCAGGACTGTCTCAAAATGCATCCGCTATGGTGGCCGCCAAAGGAACAACGGGGTGGTTGGCTACTGCCTATTTAATGGCCGAAAACTACATTTTAGCCACTCTCTTTGTGACAATGACATTCATCGTTCGGCTCTCCATCCTTGTACTCTCTATTCCGTTATTTATGCTCAGTATCATGACCGCTGTTGTAGACGGTTTGATGAGACGCGATATTCGAAAGTTTGGTGCAGGCCGGGAGAGCAGCTTTATTTATCACCGCGCAAAAATGATGATCGTGCCACTGATCTTTGCTCCTTGGGTACTTTACCTAGCCGCGCCTATTTCTATACATCCACAGTTAATTCTAATCCCCTGTGCCATCTCATTGGGTGTGGCCATCGTTATTACAATTGCCACTTTCAAGAAATACCTCTAATAGCAACACAAAAATAATCTACTGGTAAAGACTGCAAATTAACCCGCTACAACGAGTATCAGGTTAATTGCAGTCTTTTTTTTCCAACCGCATAAAGTAGGTATCCATAACAGCACCCGCACTTTGGAGCGACTGATATATGGATCCACTCAAAAAAATTGTTTTCACTCTAACCTTAAGTGGTCTGCTTACAACGCCAGTAATCGCTAGTGAGGTTTTTGAGCACGAACAACTTGCACTGGTTTTGCAACAACTAGAAAACGCACAGCGCCTCACGCTCAACGCCCATAAGAATATAACGCCAAAAAATACTGACCGATTCTGGTTCGACTACGAGCGACTCACACGTGATCTCAAAAGAATCCAGATAGGCATTGAGCACTACATGGTTCCCCACCGTGCTCAACCACGAGAGTTGCATGAGGAATTAACAAGTTCCTATACACGCACACGTAGTTTACGTGAGCGCATTCATGAGGCTCAGAAATGACACCTGAGCAGCAAGCCGCATTTAAAACAGCTGCTGGAGGATCAGGGGCCGCTCCGTTCTATGAGCTGTTCTCTTTTTCTTTAATGGCACTCGCACTGCTATGGGTTGCCTGGCTATTACTCAACACATATCACGCCTGGGTAAAGGGGAGGATTACCTTTGGTGGAGCAGGTGGCGTTTACCTAAGAGCCACCCTTTTAATCATTATCTTGATTGCATTTTTTGCAAAATTTGCCAAATAAAACACATCAATTGGAGACTCATTAAATGTTCAAAACAGTAAAGAAAATCAAAGCGCGGGCAAGCAATGCACTACTGGTGATGCTCTGCAGCATGATGACTGCACCTGCTTTTGCTAAAGGTGGGAGCTTTGGGGGAGTTGACTCAACTGGCTTCCTAACAGATGCGAAAGGAACCGCCGGACAGGGCCTTAACTTTGCAGGGCTAGTGGTAGCGGCCTTAGGGTTCCTCGGTGTTGCGTACTACGCCATCGCCGTTTTTTCTGACGTTCAAAAAGGCAAAAAGACCTGGACAGATTTTGGTGCAGTCGCACTGGTCGGGGCAATCATGTTGGTGGTCGTGTTCTGGATGCTCGGAAAAATGGGCGGCATCAGCGCGTTAACCGGTATCGGCGGTTAATCCCTTTCCCCACACACTCAAGCATAAGCGAGGAGCAAGGTATGTCTTCTGAACAAGCACCTGATGACACCGTAAGGTTCTTACCCGATCGGCTGGATCGAGACCCCACGGTCTTTAGAGGTATGACCTCTGATGAATTATTTCTTGTAGGAGGAATAGGCGCTGCGTTAGGCATTCCTTTAGGTCTTTTTCTACTCGTTCTGACGGGAGAGACGACCGCGCTACTCGCTTCAATTTTACTGATTGGCCCTTGCCTCGCAATCGTATTTGGCGGTGGAGCAATTCGCCGACTTAAACGAGGAAAGCCCAATACATGGTTATACCGAGTGGCTCAGTACTGGCTAGCTAAAAAAGGATTCCCTATGGGACAGGGAGCAGAACTCATTGTGCGTTCAGGCGCTTGGTCAACACGTAAAGATGACAAAAATTGCAAAAAGAAATCATCCCACGCTCGTTCGGAGAAATCACTGTGAGCCGATTTAAAAATACCATCGATCAACAAAAAGCTCACATCAATACATTACGAGGTGCCTTAGTGGGCATTGCGATTATTGCCGGTGCTTTCTTCTACGGCTGGAAAACTGCCCCCGACAATTTAGTCGTCCATGTTCCACCAGACCTACGCTCAGGCTCGACCCGTCTATGGTGGGATATTCCACCGGAAAATGCCTATAGCTTTGGCCTGTATGTGTACCAACAACTTAACCGTTGGCCCAACGACGGCAACATTGATTATGAAAACAACATTGAACGAATGAGGCATCTATTAACAGACGCTTGTCGTGTTGAGCTGCAAGAAGACGTGAAAAGACGCCGCGCAGCCGGTGAGCTCAAAAGCCGTGTACGTGGCATTTACGAAATTATGGGACGTGGATTTATTGATGACCCCGAGTTTAGGGTCATTCAAGACTCGAAAAACTCATGGATCGTGAACCTAGACTTGAATGCTGATGAGTACTTCATGAACGAGCCCGTCAAGCGCAGTGCATCACGTTATCCGCTACGAGTACTGCGTCAAGATATTGATCCTCATAAAAACCCCTACGGCCTCGTTCTCAACTGTTTTGCAGGTCCAATTCAACGACTGGAAATTCAAGGAGACAGTGCTCTATGAAGACCAATTTAAAGCGCATTATGGCGGTAGGATTATTATGCTGTTGTAGTGCATCTGCCTTTGCTGTTGAACTGATTAAATGGGAGCGCCTCCCGATTCCCGTGCCATTAGTTAAAGACCAGGAACGGGTTATTTTTCTTGATAAAAATGTCCGTGTCGGAGTCTCTAGCAAACTAGCTGGCCAGTTACGCATACAGTCAGCATCAGGCACCTTATATCTACTTGCCACTGATGAGATTGAACCGTCACGGCTGCAGGTGCAGGATGTTGAGACCGGTGAAGTGATTCTGCTCGATGTCGCCACCGTACCCGCTAAAGATCAGCCGCTTGAAGCCATACAAGTTGTCTATGATGAAAGCGTTGACTATCAGCGCGACACCCACTCAAAAGAAAAAATTACAAAAGCTCAAGATAAAGCATTAAGCATTCCTGCACCTGTCGCTCTTACTCGATATGCAGCACAGATGCTCTATGCTCCTTTACGTACAGTCGAACCTATACCTGGCATCAGGCAAGTACCCGTCAAAGTATCAGGACCTTTACCCGTATTCCCTATGCTGCCTGTTAAAGCTGAAGCAGTCGCGGCATTTAAACTAGGGAGCTATACCCTAACAGCCGTCCGTATACAGCACCAACGCGCAGGTAAAGTCGAACTCGACCCACGGGATGTTCAGGCCAACTTATATTCAGTTGCTTTCCAACATTCATGGCTAGGCTCAAAAGACACGCCAGAAGACACCACCATTGCTTACATGATCACCCGTCATGGGGGGCTAGAAAAATTCTTACCTCTAGCCCTGATGGCCCCTGAAACAACCCAGGAGCTGCCCAATGAAAAGTAATGTCATATTCAAATACATCGTGCCAGCGATGTTGTTAGTCGTTTTAATTATCATCGTTGCTCAGCCTCGTAAGCCTACCGAGCAACAACGCACAGAAAAAGGCCTCATGCTTTCTCAAGAAGAAGCACGTGAGCTAGGAATCGAGGGTGATACGCCAGCGGATACACTGCGCACTCTTGTCGGCGAATTACGTCACATGCGCACCCAAATTAAATCAGCTAACGATAAAAATGATCAGTTATCAGATGCCAACCGTGAACTAGAAGTACGTAGTACTGAATGGGAAAAACGGCTTGAACAAGCTCTAGCTCGTGCGAACAGTGAAACTGATGCCGCAAAAGCAGAAGCGCAACAAGTGACTAGCCAAATGATGCAGATGCTATCTGAACTTGAGCATAAAGTTTCAAATAGCACTATGCCTGATTTTCCAATAGGCCTTGGCTTAGAGGATGAACACATCCAAAGCGAGGAAAAAACTGTCTGGATTAACCCTAGCGATGGAATCGAAACGGATACCCACGGCGCAGTCAAAGATAATGCATTCGCATTCCCCTCCTCTTTTAAAAATCCACTGGATGGCTCTCTCTTAGACCAACAGCAGGATTCAGCAAAAAATGCTCTTGGCTCACCTGATGCAAATCAAGATGCAAAAATGCGAAACGAGAATGTTGATTCCGTATTTACCATTGCTGAAAACTCAACGCTCCTTGGCTCCGTCAGCATGACAGCCCTGATTGGTCGTGTTCCAGTTGATGGCACAGTCAATGACCCTTACCCATTCAAAGTCTTGCTTGGTAAAGACAACTTAGCGGCCAACGGCATTGAACTGCCAGAAATTAGTGGCGCGGTCATGTCAGGCACAGCCCAAGGGGACTGGACGCTGTCCTGTGTTCGTGGCCAAGTCGAAACCATCACCTTTATTTTTGAGGACGGCACCATTCGAACAGTGCCTGAGCCTGAAAAAGTTCAACGTAATCGTAGTACCACAGGTAACCAGAACCGTAACAGCATTACCGGCGGCATTGGCTATATCAGTGACCCCTTCGGTATTCCGTGCATTGCAGGGGACCGCAAGTCCAATGCCAAGGAATACATTACAAATAACAGCCTAATCACAGCTGCAGGTGCTGCCATTGCACGCATTTTCTCTAGTGATGGAAACAATGTTCAGGTCTCTTCCGGCGGTACCACCATCACAGACAATGACCAGGCATTCAACGCCATTTTACAACGAGGTGTCGGTGACATTCAGGACTGGGTTGGAAAGATGTATGGGCAAGCATTTGCTGCCGTTTACGTTCCTCCACACCAAGAAATCGCAGTGCATATTGACCGCGAAATCACACTCGACTACGAAAACTTCGGACGCAAGGTTAAACACAATGAAGAACACGATGAAATCATTTGGCTTGATTAGTTTTGTTGCCACTGCAGTCCTGATGTCTGGATGCAGCACAAATAAAGATAAGACCTTCCCGCACGGTGACACAACAATGCACGATATCTGGCGTAATGCAGGTGGAGGTGGCATGCAACAAGAGTTAATGGATGCACGTAGCGTTTTACGCCGCTCCATTGAGGGTGCACAGATCACCAACCAACACGCTTATACACGAACTGCTGCCAATGAAATTTACAGTCAGTTCAAACGCCTGCCAAACCCAGATCTCATTATGTACGTCTATCCACACTTAGCTGGCTCTGAAGGTGCGCCTATTCCAGGCTACTCAACCGTTTTCCCCTTCTACAACAAAGTGCAATACGCCATGCCTGGCGAACGGTTGGAGGACTATTAATGCTAAGCCTTTTTAAGCGCAGAAAAACTGATGCAGCCCATGAACAGACTAGAGCTACAGTTGCTGATGAGGAGCTGCTCTATAACGATAAGAAACCAGGATTTCCTCAATTCTTGCCGTGGGTTGAGTATTTACCAGAGTCGAAGGCCTTTCTACTTGAGGATGGACGTAGTGTAGGCGCTGTTTTTGAGCTGCGTCCTATTGGAACAGAAGGACGCATGCCCGATTGGCTTCAATCCGTTCGCGACATGATTGAGGACGCACTGCAAGACTCATTTAAAGAGGTTGAGGAAAGCCCCTGGGTGATTCAAATGTTTTGCCAGGATGTTGATTCAACAGCCGAATATATGGGCAACTTGGAGCAGTACATCCAAGCACGGGATAGCCGTAAAAAAGATCATGACAAATCATACGGCACACCGTTTACAGAGCGCTACCTCGAGCTTATGGAGCATCACCTAGTCGCGATTTCAAAACCAGGCGGACTCTTTCTTGATAAGCGCGTAACAAAGCTTCCATGGCGCGGTAAAAGCCGACAAGTTCATCTCTGTCTGTATCGCTGGATTCCTGAACGTGAAAGCAGTTCGTCTCTCATGTTTGAACCCATTGATCAGCTGGAACAGGTATGTGAGCGTTTATCGGGTGCGTTGGCCGGTGCAGGTGTACCCGTTAAACGCTTAGATGGCAAAGACTTTTACAACTGGCTCATGCCATTTTTTAATCCAAAACCGAAAGGGTTTAAGCGACCTTCTGACTTTTATAAAGCCATCCCCTACCAACAAGCAGCGGATGAATCTGCTGATGCCGCGTTGCTTGATCTACCATTTGATCATGACTTCGCAGAGCAACTCTTCAATAGCGAGCCGGTGAATGATCATGAGAAAGGTTACTGGTACTTCGATGGCCTTCCACACCGAGTCATGGTCGTTGACCGCATCCGCAAACCACCCATCATCGGACAGATCGCTGGAGAAATAGCCAACGGCGATGGTTACAACGCTCTGTTTGATCAGCTCCCAGAACACACCATGATGTCCTTAACGCTGCTCATCACGCCACAAGACATACTGGAAGATCGCCTCAATCGCCTTGCAAAAAAAGCCATTGGTGAAAACTTAGAATCTGAACAGGTTCAAGACGATATTAATTCCGCTAAAGACATGATGGGCAGTAAACATCGGCTTTATCAGGGAGCAATGGCTTTTTATATGCGTGCTGACTCTGAAAAAGAGTTAGAAGACCATTCGGTAGTGTTGCTCAACAAGTTATTAGGTGCAGGGTTACAACCCGTAGAACCTGCTGATGAAATTGCCTCCTGTAATTCATATATCCGCTGGCTACCAATGGTTTTCAAACCTCAACTGGATAAAAAACTATGGTACAGCAAACTCATATTTGCCCAACATTTCACCAATTTAGCCCCATTCTGGGGACGCACAACAGGTACGGGCAACCCTGGCATCACTTTCTTTAATCGAGGGGGTGCGCCCGTTACCTTTGATCCGTTAAGTCGAATGGATCGATCGATGAATGCGCACGCACTGATTTTTGGCCCAACAGGCTCTGGAAAGTCTGCATCCCTCGTTTCATTGATGGCTCAATTAATGGCGGTATACCGTCCCCGACTTTTTGTTATTGAAGCAGGTAACTCATTTGGACTGCTTGCTGACTATTTCAAGCTCATGGGGCTCACAGTAAACAAAGTAGCTTTAAAACCTGGTTCATCTATAACACTCGCACCTTTTGCTGATGCTCGACTGCTCTGGGAGCCTGAGCATCAGAAAGCCATTGATGTGAACGATGAATCAGAAGAGACAGATGAAGAGCGCGATATTTTAGGTGAACTAGCAATCACAGCGAAGCTAATGATTACTGGCGGTGAACCACGTGAAATTGAGCGCTTGAACCGGGCCGATGAAAGCACGATTCGAGCCTGTATTTTGGAAGCTGCCCAGCGGTGCACATTCGAGAATAGGCCAGTATTAACTGAGGATGTCATCGAAGCCTTTGAGCGTAAAGCTGACAGTGAGGAGGGTGAGTTACGCACTCGATACAAAGATCATGCCTCTGCAATGCGTCTTTTTACTCAAGGGTTTGATGGGGAAATGTTTAACCGGCCAGGTTCAAGCTGGCCTGAAGCAGATGTAACCATTGTTGACCTCGCCACATTCTCACGTGAAGGCTATGAGGCTCAGATGGCCATCAGCTATATCACGCTAATGAACACCGTCAACAACATTGCCGAACGAGATCAGTACACCGGTCGAGACATTGTGATGATCACGGATGAAGGGCACATGATCACTAAGAACCCGTTAGTGGCACCGTATGCGGTAAAAATCACAAAAATGTGGCGTAAGTTACGGGCATGGTTTTGGTTGGCCACACAAAACTTAGCAGACTTCCCAGGTTCTGCAGAAACCATGCTCAATATGATTGAGTGGTGGATTTGCTTGGTTATGCCCAAGCAAGAAATTAATGACATTGCACGGTTTAAAGAGCTGACGCCTGCCCAAGAAGCTCTGCTTTTATCTGCCAATAAAGAGCCTCAAAAGTATACCGAAGGTGTAGTTCTCTCTCGTAACCAAGACTTCCTTTTTCGTGCTGTTCCACCTTCTCTTTTTCTTGCATTAGCCATGACTGAAGGCGAAGAAAAGCGTGAGCGCATGCTTGTGATGGAAGAGCATAACTGCTCAGAGCTTGAAGCTGCCTTTTACATCGCCGAACAGATTGACCGAGCGCGCGGGATTCAGCCATTGCCGTGGAAGCATTTATTTGCTGAGCACAACGAAGAAGCTAGTGGAGAAGGATTGAAAGATGCCTGCAAAGCTTGAGTTCAACGTGCCACTGACACCCGTTCTAATTGCTTCACAGCAAGAAATACAGCGGTTACAGCAATCTCCTGACCCGCAAGACCGTGAAGCGTTACGGGCACTTTTGGAAGTTATCAGTCCCCTTTTGAAAAAAACTGCTCAGAACAAATAAAGGGCTTGTTATGAATATGAATTTAATACGCAACCTGTGCATGGCCCTGCTTATTGGAGTCAATACAGCGCACGCCACCAATGAACCCGAAGTGCTGCTGTTTACCGATAGGGCTAATGAATTTATAGACAATGGTGGCTATCCAGTTATTTATCTGGATGAAGTACTTCATCTTGAAGAACAACTGACACAAGCAATCAGTCACTTCGATCTATCAGAACACATGGACGCCGCAACAGTCGACGCTGTTCGAAACCAGCTCAGCCAAGTGATGGATAAACAAGCACTCATGGATGCTTATGCAGGCTTATCACTCGCTTGGAGCCTCAACATTACCCATGTTCCCGCCATTGTGACGCGATTTCCAGGCGAACGACCGCTTGTGAGCTACGGTGAATATTCTGTTCCAGAATCGCTTGGGAGAGTCAGAAATTGATCACTTTCAAGAACAGTCTATACACACTCTTATTTTCAAGCATCACACTGACCGCCCTGACCACAGGGCCTGCCTATGCAGTCAATACAGCTCAAATTGTCGCTAATACAGCGAATGCCCAATGCATGGAGTGGAGCGTAGTAGGCACATGCTTTTGGCTCAAGTGCAGCCCTAAATGCAAAGTGCGCACCAGTGTGAAAGTGAAGCACTATATTCCTGAGGTCGTAGTTTCAAGCTATACCAATACCGGCGCTAATCCGTGGACTGAAATGGCCCTGTTGGGCTCGTCAAAACCAGGCGCTGAAGACGGAGGAAACCTAATTACGCCCAATCAAAAACGGGGCAACCTGCCACGTTTTAAAAATACAGATGTTATTGGCCATCCCGCAAGCTACGTTCTGAATCAACTCAGCAGTTACACCTGCAGCAGTGCAACCACTGGTTTCATGCCGTACTACCTATCAACTTTAGATGTGCCTAGTTGGCGGTGGGGAGTAACGGAGATGCTCTATCCACAATCGATCATTCCAGGACAGCGTGAAATTCAGAAAGGCATGAATGGCTGGGGGTCAGTGTACCCACGACAAGGTTTTTTGGTTCAAGGAGATGATGGAAAAGCCGGTGCCGTCCTCGCTCAGCGCGCAGCTGACTTCGTGGTTCGTACGGGTCAGCCCCATGTTTATAAAAGTATTTTTGCCCGTAAACAAGAAAGCCGAGGTTGGTGGCCACCTGGAGCTTATGAGGATCCTCTTATCGAAGGTAATAAAAAAACTCATAAGTGGCAGCAATTACACCCTTCTGTTTCCAGTAGCTGCGAAGTATGGCCTACCAGTGATCAGGTAGAACAAGATGCCCAAGGGGGCTATGCCTATGCGCTTTGGCGGCCTTACCGCTGCTGTGAGCCTAAAGGGACTTTTTTATATTCAATTGGCCAGTAAGGACACCATCAGATGGATAAATTAAACACACCCCTAAAGTTGCTAACAGCCACCGTATTTCTAGCAACCAGCTCCCTAAGTGCAGCAATACAGGCTTTTGATATCAGTGAGCGACCTTATGAAAAAGTGACTGGGACAGCAGTCAATGACAAATTGAGTTATGAGCTGGGAGGAGGTGCCGCTTACGGGGCTGCAAGCACACGTATAGTTCCACCAAGCATCGGATTCGGCATTAAATGGGACGCTGACATGATGTGCGGCAGCATGGACTTGCAGACCACAATTAAAAACCAGCTCAATGGTTCAACTGACGGCTTCAAAAGCATTATGGGCGGTATTGTTGAATCAGCTACAGGTGCTGTTATGAGCCTGCCAGCTATGATGATTCAGCGCTCAAATCCTGGTCTCTATGAAATGCTGAGTAACGGTGTTTTACAGGCCAGAGTCGACTTCGATCGCTCGAAGATTTCTTGTCAAGGAATCTTAGACCAAGCCAGTGCCTACCTTGATGGTGGTCCAAGCCTTACTTCTCTGGCAAAAGCAGAAACCATGAAATTAGCCGTCCAAGCAACAGGCGGCGACAGTGTGGCCGCCGAACAAAAAGCTGAGTCTGAAGGAACCGAAAATGGTGTTGTATGGATGGGCGAAAGACGTGGTGGCTTAGGTCAAAAACCGTTAGCACTAACAGAAGACATTGTACGCCGTGCTTACAACACAAGTGTCGGACGCATAACGAATACCAATGCATTAGTAACCGCTGCTCAATGCAATGGAGCAGCGATTTGTTCGCTATGGGATACACCACAAAAAGCAGCAGAATTTGCAAAGAAAGTAGTAGGAGAAACCGAACTCACCACCTGTCAGGATGGTTGTGATCCAGCAGTGATCAAACCAGGAACTGGCCTTCTCCATCTAGCTGACGAGGTTTACGAAGAAAAAGCCGAGCTAATGATCAAGCTGCTGGATAAAACTCAAACTATGAAGGATGAAGATCTACACAAGCTATCGACACCTATGTTGCCTGTGTCACGCAGTGTGGTCGAAGCACTCCGTAATGATCCTGATGGCCAAGTGCTCTCAGAACGACTGCTATCTGAGATTGCTCTGGCTGACATCATTTGGAAAGGCATGCAGCTCATGCGACTTCTGATGACAGGTGCCCAAAACCCTGATGTTCAGAAAGTGGCTGAAGCGAAGCAACACGTCTCGGATAAGGTTGCCAACCTGCAGGCCGAAATTGACTCCATGAAAATGGAAATGGAGATGCGTCGTGAGCTCGCCAATAACACGGCCACAGCTGTACTAAATCGAGCGGCTGTAGCGCGAGCTCAAACGGGCTCAGTCGTTGAAGCGGATGCTGCACCTGATCGTTTACAGCAATCAGAAAAAGGACAGGAAGCCACGCCATGATTCAGTTCATTAAAAGAAACGTATTAGTTCTCTCGATCTTTCTAACATTTATTGTTGCAGCTCTGCTGTACACCATCCAACTGTTGCTTAACGGTGGCGATCCCATTGCTGTGCTTCAACAAAACGCTGAACTGGCCAATTATTGGTTGGCTTGGCGAATAGCTTTGTATTTAGGCGTCACCGCTCTCTACCTCTACCTTGTTCGCAAGCACACAGCCCAAGAGAATTTTAAGCACGTTGCCTATCTAGGCAGAATTCGTAACTACGGCCTCTTAATTATGCTCGCCAACGAAATCTCAAACTATATTCGTTACTTCGAGGGATAAGTCATGGGAATGACAACATTTAGCTATTTTGAGTATTACCTAACCATGTTGGGCTGGGCCATCAGTAACAGCCTCTGGTCAGCATTGACTGCCAGTGGTGTTGCGCTTATTCCTATCATTATTCTTTTTGCACAATCAATGCTGGATGCTCGGCAGAAAGGTGAAATAAATGTTGAAGCCGTCACAAAAAGTGTTGAAAGCAGAGTATGGCAAGCTTACGTGGTTATCTTATTTGCCTGTATTCCATGGCCTGTTGTGAATTTAGGGGAAATTAAGGTAGATACAACTGCTTCCTGCGGTGTCACGCAGATCGAGCACAATAAAACACAGTGGGGAGGTGAGTTTTCAACCATTGGTAACGTAAAACCTCATGTGCCTGTTTGGTTTAATCTGATACATCTCCTTTCAAAGTCAATTACCGGTGCCGCTATTGCATCTATTCCTTGCGATGGTGATATCCGCTCAACTATGTTTGAAATTGATAACCAACGCATTGCAGATCCTAACCTAATCGAAGAAGTCGCCCAGTTTACCAACGAGTGCTACGCTGAAGCTCGGGTCAAACTCTTTCGTGATAAACATGTGACTGAAAGTTGGACTGACGTTAGTGGACTCGCCACAAAATGGGAAGCTGGATGGATCGGTTCTAAAATATTCCTGGAAACCGGTGGTTACTACGACAGCATGCGTGCACTGAGTCCACAATACCTTTTTCCTTGGAAGGAGAGTCGCGATGAAGGACTCGCTCCCGGGCGAGATGGAGGTGGGTACCCTATCTGTAAAGACTGGTGGCTCAACAAAGATAAAGGACTACGCAAGCGTCTAGCCGAACAAATCAAGCCAGGCTTATTGGAGAGAGTATCGAGTACATTTCGTTGGGGAGAAAGTAGTACCGATAGTATGATTCGCAACCTAGTAAGCCCTAGCTCCATGGAGCGCTCAAAAGAAATGGGATCACCTTTTTATAATATGGGCCCCAGTACTGCTACAGGCGTAGCCGGCGCTCTAGATTGGGGGCGTGAACTGGTTAATAACTTCCAAACAACTAAAAAAACTGGCCCACTCGGGAGTGAACGAGATAAGGCTGAATCAAAAGTGCAAGCTATGCGTGCAGCATTGCCAATGTTTCAGGCTATCGCTTATATGGTGCTTGTGATTTGTATACCTATTGTCCTCGTGCTTAGTGGTTACTCATTTAAAGCTTTGTTTCAATTATCTCTCGGGATGTTTACCATTCATTTTCTGACATTTTTCTGGGAGCTGTCACGCTGGTTGGACTCTAAAATGCTAGCTGGGCTGTATATGAATCAAGGCGTAGGGGCTGTAGCTACTCGTATGATGCCTTGGACAGACCATGGGGCAGCCTACTGGATGTCAGACTTTGTACTTTGGGGATCCCTAGTCGTAATGCCTGCATTGTTCTTGATATTTATGGGCTGGGCTGGAATGGTAGCTACCACATCATTCTTAGCTGCAGCAGCTCTTGGAGGGGAAAGTGCTGGAGGATCATTAGGAAATATCGGAGCACAATCTGGTATTGGTTTAAGCAGCAAAATGAGTAGTACTGCAAATAAGGCTGGGGGGGCTGCAATAAGGGCCGGTGCTCGTGTCGCTAGCAAGCATCCGCAAGTGAAAGCAGCTAAAGCGGCAGCTAATACGGTACGCAATCTCCGCTAAACTATTTAGTCGTAAACAGGTGGCTGTATTAGACCAGTCACCTGTTTTTTATAAGATGCGTTTCAAGTAGCTGCGCACACGAATATTTTTTATTACCACTTATGCAGACTTTCAGCATATTCACGCAGGCTTTGTTCGGACTCAATCTGCTGAGCCATTAAGGCTGCTTCATCATATGCCTCTTGTCGTCCCTGCGCTCGCCCCTCCTCTCGCAACTCATCCGCCAGCTGCTCAGCTTTGCTTTTCTGGTTTGAGTTCGTAAGCATGAAATACACAAATGTGACAAAAGCTATTAACCCGGCCAGCATTAATCCAAGTCCAATCAATACTCCCCAAGTCAACACATTGACCAAAGGTTTAGGCAGTTTCAATGCAGTGAACAAGCTGCTCACCTTAGTTTTGACGGATCGAGCGACACCCAGCGCTATTTGCCCATATCCCGCGTTTTGAGTTCCAAATATACGTTCCATTGTAGTGTCTCCAACCGTCAAACATATGCAGAAAAAAACTTAATATGCCACAAACTTAATATACACCCTTGTCAGGGTCAACCTGTCATATAAACAAATTGATGCAACTTTAAAGAGTTAGTTGCGATATAGTTGCACCTCAAAAGTTATTTCTAATGAAAAACACTTTACTTTAGAAAAACCAAGAGGGATTTTGGATGCCGATAAATTTTGACTACCCTTTCCATGAAATCAACACAAAAGCTGAAATAATCCAACTCAACTGTAGAGGTAACACTCTTTTAGCGTGGTGGTATTGCAGCATCTATAAAAACGCAAGGGATCAGTCTCAACCTCTCGTTCTTGTGGCCTTCCGAATACAAATCAATGACAAGACTTTTTCAGATGAAATTGTATACCGCTACATTTCCATAGCCCTACTCAGCCAGATACGAATAGGCAGTCTTTGCAGGGATAACAGAATGGTTGCTCATGCAACGTATGAAACACGAGAGTTTGACTTGATATATGAGAAAGGAAACTGGTGGTTCACTTCTTTTGACAAAACCACAGAGCTAAATCGTCAACCTCCATTCCCGTTAAGTATTTATCCTCTTATACACAAACGCGATAAAAACTGGCTAGTTGAATTTAAACTCCAATCTGACAACAATCTGGTAGTGCAATGCCTTGAGTACTCTAATCGTTGCTACGGGCAGTCGGCAGAGCTACGTCGCATTCTTATGACTTACCTATGGAACGGTAAAGACGGAAGAGCCTTTCAAAGGACTTGTTTTCACTCTAAATCATCCAGGTGATTTTTATAACTGGCTAAAAACCTTATTATCACAGGTTAGACACATGAAAGGTGTAGTGCACACACAGACCAAATACTGCCCAGGTAAAGCAGATTCATTTAAACACGTGCCCTCATCTAACGATGAAGTACCATGCTGGGCAGCACTCAACAATGCTCTTGGTGAAATGAGCATACAGGTGAATTAAAACGAAAAATTTATTAGGATATACTGCGAAGCTTTATCATAATATCTTTATAGCGGATATTTTTATATATTACTTACCGGTTAAATTATAGATATTATAAATTTATTAAAAACAGACAAGCTGACACTTTAAATAAATCAACATAGAAAATAAGTTTGGTGACTTACAATGACTAAAAGCACAGAAAAAGAATATAAGCTTAATATAGACCCAAGAATACTTGAACTACTGGGGCCAAATCTATATACAAATATATATTATGTACTGGCTGAACTTATTGCCAATGCATACGATGCTAATGCAAGTAACGTATACATTATTACCGACAACAATTCTATAACTGTGGAAGACGATGGAGTCGGAATGTCATACTCTTCAGGTGACGTTGATAGGTTTTTAGATGTAGCAAAAGAAACACGAACTAGTATTGATAACTCGTTTGTTCCGGGAAGTAACAGAAAAAGAGTGAAAATGGGCAGAAAAGGAGTCGGTAAATTAGCAGCTCTTTCTGTATCAGAAAATGTAATAGTTAAGACGGTAAAAAATGGAGAAAAGTCAGGATTTATACTTTCTAGAAAAGTGAGAGACGATAAAACTCTTGATCCTATAGATGATTCAGATATCACCTTTTCGCACATTTCGGACAACGGTACAGCTATAGTAATGACGGAGCCACAATACGATCTCAATAAAACATTGAAATCAGCCAAGAACAACATTCTAAGAATTTTTCCTTTAGTTGATAAAAACTTCAGAATTCATCTTAAAATGAAAAATAAACCTATAGTTACTATCGATAGTTTTGAAAAAGACATCATTTCAGGGCTAGCCTGTATGATTACTTTAGGCGATGATTTTCACTCTTTGCATGACAACTTTAAGTTTGATCTTAAGAACCTATCTAATGCTCAAAAAGAAAATTTATCTAAACGATCTAAATCATATATATGTAGGCTCAATAGTTTAAAGAAAAAAGATGGCACCGTAAGCGATTATACTTTAGAAATATCGGGTTGGATTGGAGCTTATCGAAGTACAAAAGGACGTAAGAAAAACCAAGTGGATTTTCCTGATAACTTTATCTCACTCGTTTCAAATAAAAAAGTTGGTGAATTCAATATTCTTCCGGTGGTAGGAAAAAACGCATTGAATGAAGTATATGTTGTGGGCCAACTACATATAGACTTATTTGAACACTCAGATCTTCCTGATATGGCACTAAGTAACCGCCAGGGATATAAGTCTGATGATAAAAGATATGAAGCAGTCACGAAATATATTCGCAATGAACTATTGCCTGAAATAATTTCCATGAGATCAAAATACACCTCGTATAAGAAAGCTACAGATGAATCCATTAAAAATGAAAAAAAACTTGTTCTCGAGGAGAGCTTAAGAAAAGGTATAGATGACTTCAAACAAAATGCAGTTAGGAAAAGTGTCGATGAAATTTCCAGGCTAGACGGTAATGCGACATCTCAAGATATTGCCACTGCGATTGAAAAATCAATTAATACATCACTTCCAGACATGGGAATAAAATCTAAAGTAGATGGTAATAAAAAAAGACTTTTAATTAGTCACTCAAGTCGAAATAAAGCTATTGGAGACTTCTCTTATAACTTACTAACTTTTGCTGGAATTCCAGGTAATGATATCATTTATACATCTAATGATGATGCTATTAGCAGAGTACCAGAGTCGGAAGGGGTTTTTGATTACTTAAAGAATTTTTTTGTTAACAGCTACTCAACAGAAAAAATATATGTTCTTTACATTACTAGTGATGAAATGGCATCTAGTTGGGCCTGTGTTTCTGAAGTTGGTGCAGGCTGGGTTTTAAAAAGTGAGCATAATCTATTTAACTTAAATTCTCATACTCCACGAGAACCTCTAAATACATCTAGAGAATGGGCAAATATAGAATATGATGATGAAAATGGGTCAATAGAAATAACTCGCCGTACAGCTGACGTTCTTGCTGATAAAATAATCCATATATGTAACTTTTTAGGATACTCTCCCAAAAATAAATCTGAAATCTTATCAGAAATATCTAAAAAGGTTAATTATACAGATGACTGAATAAAACTTTTTCCAATAATCTCTCCTAAGTCTACAGGGACTGCATTACCGATCATTTTCCCTACTTGAGAAATATTAACTCTTTTTCCTGTAGGGAAGAATTTGTAATCTGCAGGGAAAGTTTGAAGAATAGCTGCTTCTCGTAAAGAAATGGCGCGATTCTGTTGCATATCGTAATGACCAAAACGCCCGTTACCAAAGCCATAACATTGCGTTGTCATGGTGGGCGATGGTTGACATCCTCGCATGCGAGCATAAACACCGCTATATGTTTTACCGCTTTCTTTTTGATGGCATTTCGCAATTAAGTGTTTTGGCCAATCATTCCAAGTACCTCCAGGCCTAGAGTGGCGAATACGCTCAAGATTAAGTGCAGATAACCCAGCTGCTCTGTGCAGAGGATCTAAGCGATCTGTTTCTCCAGCCTTAATAGGTGGAAGAAAACCGATAGCTTCCTGAACAGTCTTGTAATTATCACGGGTATGGGTTGGCTTTATTAACTTAACTTCACCTATAAGCGATGCTAATAAAACATGTCTTTTTCGGGCTTGTGGTAACCCGTAATCAGGGCAAAACACTTCATCTGCCCACACTAAATACCCAAGTGATTTTAATTCTTTAACAAAATCATTATATACCTTATGCTTTGTCACATCAGGCACATTCTCCATAGTAACAAGCTCAGGCTTAACTCCTCTAATTAAACGAGAAAACGAGTATAGAAGAGGCCATCTTTTATCGTCACTAACGTTTCTGCCTTGGGAGTAAGTAGAGAATGGCTGGCAAGGAGCGCACCCTGCTAACAGCTTGAGGTCCCCTTTAGGAAATAATGCAGAAAGCGTTTCCGAGCTTAGAGTAGCAATATCTTGGACAAAAAACTTGGCCCCTTTATTGTTTTCCTCATACGGATATTTACATGCTTCTTCTATATCGAAGCCGGCAACAACATTAATTTTTGCCTTGATTAGTCCGTGTGTTAACCCACCAACCCCACAGAACAGATCAATAGCAGAGATTTTTTGAACCATAGCATTTTTTCTATAATTATATTAGGAGTGTAGTATAAGCGTTGTGCGTGTTTTTATCGAGCAAAAAATCAACACAAATGCGCTCTGTCACTGTGCTAGAACTCCACACAAAATTTTCAAAATGCTCGGTGATTCCACAGAAAAGGAACAGTGTTAAAAAGTAGATCTCTCACGTTGCCGCAATGCGGTTTGATAAGGCCTGACTAACCCCGACACTTTTTTATGGTAAAAATCAAGGTGTTCTTTTATTCACGAAAACTGTGCATAACTCTATGGAAAAGCATCTGTTCCACAGATTGTTCAAAGCAAAATCTGAAGTGTTCAAATAATGATCAGCACTGTAAGCATTATAGTGAAAAAAGCCTGCACAACTCGCAGGCTTTTTATGCTCATAACTATTATTAATCTGAGTCAGTACCGTCAAACTCAACCGAAGCTGAGCTTTCAGATCTGATACAGCTTTGACGAATTTCCTGAACTGCTTCAGCAGCTTTAAAAGCAGCCAGTACTAGTTCGCAAACTATCCGAGCACCAATCACGCCCAAAGCTATCCAACCCCAACGAATCAAACCCTCTAAATAGAAAGGTCTATTAATAAAATATAGGGCAAGAATACCCAGCATCAACCAAAATGCAGCGCCTATTAATTTGGTTGGTGTTTTCCCATCCAGCTTGATGAAACTCTTGATGCCCATGCAATTTCCCTCATCTTTAAAGATATGTGCTTAACCCTCAACGCCAACAACAATAGATGCTGACCTCTGATTCCGTTTTTTAGGACTCTGTGATCGCCTCACTGAGCCCTAAGCTTCCCAGTAGCAACGTCTTTTGCTCCCGTAAACAGATCATCACGCCAACTCGCGGCTTGCGTTCGCTCGAATGCCGACTCATGCGCCATCTTGATTGACGTTCGATTTTCCCCTTCTTTATTCAGACTGATCCATAACACATCACGTGGCGTGTTCTTCCCAATATCTCCTACCATCCGGTAAAAAGCGCCGGGAGTCGCTTGAATACGCGCATTAGGAAACCCGTAATAGGACTTCATTCGTGCTGCGACAGTATCTACGTCAACGTCTACAAAAAACGTTTTGGATGCGCTGTTAGGTGTTACTCGCCCACCGTAAACAACCCGATTTACATCATAGGCGACGTCACTGATCTTCTGGTTCAATGCTGCAAAGTCTTCTGTTGCACAGCCTGATAACAATGCAAGGGAGCAAACAGCTGTTAAGTAAGTTGTCTTCACTTGTTAAGTTCCTTGATATCCAATAATCCACTTGGTATTTAACCTTCGGACTAATCGTGCTCTAGCGCTGACTGGTGTCATATTGGGTGCATCAATAGAGCTTCTTACTCATCTGCACCTAACTATTACTCTAGCAACCGTGCAGTGGTGCATGTGTCTGAAACCCGAAAACCAACGCTACCTATTAAATTGGACACAGCGACTGGCCTGTTTTATGATCTGGCTATGTTTCGTTGGTCGTTGACTGACAACATGCCCAAAGCCCTGTACAGCAAGAATATGGGCGTTCGTTCTGTGTAGAATGAATTGCTGTTGACTCACTATCCTAAGCGGAGAGATCACTCTCCGTTAGGGGCTGTGTTTCTCCGCTTTTTTATTTGGAGAAACACCATGTCTCAGAAAAAAACCAACACTCAGGCGACACCGAGCACTTTGACCGATTTCTTAACAAGTCCTGAAATGATTCAGCTAGTTAGGGATGTGGCCATTGTGTGCAAAAGTCAAAGCAGAGCATTACGTGCTCGTACTGCTATTTACCTGACCTCTGGAGTGGCTCAAAGCAAAGCATTCAGCGCTAAACTGCATGCTCGCACTGCCAACAATCTAACCTCTGGAATAATTCACTGTAAAAAGTTATTGGCTTCCGCTAAAACCACAATGAATCACTCAATTAATCTAAAGCCTACTGAACCAACAGTAGCTGTCGATTACGATGTACCAACCATTTTGCGTAAGCTTGGTAGAGCAGAATTTGAGGCGTGGCAGCATCTTCGTGGCGTTGTTGAAACACCGGACACGAATATTCATCGTCATGCATTCAACATGAGTCTGTACTAAAACACCTTTTAACCTGGCGGAAAGCTCTTTTCCGCCAGGATCAGTGTTTCTCCGCCTTTTATGGAGAAATATATGAAAAAAATTAGGATTTTGTCTCAAATAAAGGTACGTCTCGTTAGAAACGCTACTGGGGCCGGCGAAGATCTGCGCAAGCTTGGACTAGGAATGATAGCTGCAGGATTTTTTGGCTTTTTTAGAACCATCACAGTCTAAATCAGTTACATTGGTCTTATTAGGGTTGCTAACTTGGCTCATTGGCTTAGTTTTATCGGCACCCAAACAAAACATACAGGAGTAACTCAAATGATTTTTGGAGCAACTGTTGTTGTTTTTATTACAGTCATTTCTTTTGTTGCTTACGTCGGCCTGAAAGATCAATTTCTTAAAGACCTAGCTGCACGTCAGTCACAAGAAGACAAATAACCTCCCCAAAAAACCGCTTCGGCGGTTTTTTTCATGTCTGCGCACAATAGCAAATTATCATTATCCAAGCGCTTTTATAGCCTGCCCCAAAACCCGTCTATTCGGAAATCGGGTTAACGCCCTATCCAGCTACCGTCATATTTAAGATTGACCCAGCCTCTCAAGTCATGAAACCATTTTAGTGAGAACGGTTTATTTTAGATGATATTTTAATACCTAGAGTATGAGTATCCTAACTTCTATAGACCATAGCTCAATAACGTGATGTCGCAGAGTATTTATTCACTCTCGGGAGCTACTTGAACTAAGCATTTTTTAATTGATAGCGTGCAGGTGTTGTACCTGTATGCTGTCGAAAAAATGTAATGAAAGCACTGTCGCTTACAAACTCTAATTGTTGTGCAACATAAGTTATCCTCGCTCCATCAGATAGCATTTCCATTGCTCTCAGCAATCTCCACTGTTGCCGCCATGCCTGATAACTCATTCCAGTATCTCTAATAAATATCCGGCTTATCGTGCGCTCAGATGCGCCGACCTGATGCGCTAAATGACCAAGACGCGATGGCATCTCACCTCCACGTATTTTGTCTAGCCATACCTTCAAACGCGTATCTGAAGGAAGCCGCAATGTCCAGTTCTCTACACGTGCAGCTTTTAACTCCTCACAAAAAACGGTAATAAGACTGACCTGCTGATCTGCCGGCATATCCCATGGCCAGAATGCCATACGCTCTATCACTTGGAAAAATAGAGGATTAACCTCTACTACCTGCAGTGCTAAATCAGATAAAGGCAACGCAGTTGAAAAATACAAAGAACGATAGGCTAATTCTCCACGCATAATGGCACGATGAATTGTTCCTGCTGGAATCCAAGCTGCCCGTCCTGGTGGAAGTTGGCACAGCGTTTCTTCCAGCTCAATCGTAATGCTCCCTGAAGCTGAAAATAGCAACTGATGTCGAAGATGGCTGTGCCTACCTGAGTCATGTACGCCCATATCAGACGCAATGCCTATTACCGGTTCGTTAAAGCTATCTGGATCAAAAACATCACTAGGACTGATTTTCATAACTTGTCCGATATTTTATATATAAAGTCTTTATTATTGTAATAAGACAATATTTTCTCAGCAATTATAGCTTTCTGTTTTTTCTATTGAATGTTGTCATGAATCCTATTATTAAACCGCCACTGTGGCTGCTGGCACTGCTCATTATGTTTCCACAACTAGTTGAAACGATATATAGCCCTGCACTGCCAAACATTGCCAGATCTTTTCAAGTCAGCAATGAGCACGCAGCTCAAACGCTTTCAGTTTATTTTTTCGCCTTCGCTGCCGGAGTGGCACTGTGGGGTTGGCTTAGTGATTGGATTGGACGGCGTCCAGCAATGATGGCCGGACTCGGTTGTTACGGAGTGGGAGCGGCCATGGCAATTGTAGCCACTGATTTCAATATATTACTGCTGGCCCGCATGGTGGCTGCCTTAGGTGCCGCTGCTGGTTCTGTTGTAGTACAAACGATGCTAAGGGATAGTTATCAATCAACCACCCTAGCACGCGTCTTTTCTGTTATGGGTGCTTTACTTGCAGTAAGCCCTGTTTTCGGCTTGATCACTGGAAGCTGGTTGGTGAGTTTGTATGGCCATACTGGAGTATTTATCGCATTAGTATCCTTGGCGATAGTTTTGCTAATACTGACGGCTATTTCCCTTCCGGAAACACGACCAAAGAATACGCTAACTATTCGAAGGAGTAATTTAGCCTATCGCATGGCTCGGGACAGGGCGCTGTGGAAAAGTGCGCTACTTATCGCACTGCTAAACACAATGCTATTCAGTTATTACAGTCTGGCTCCGTTTCTTTTCAAGCGTTTAGGCTGGGACTCCACGGAATTTGGCTGGACAGGCGCTTTACTAGCCCTCGCCTCCCTCTCTGGTAGTCTCCTTAATCGCAAGTTA
This sequence comes from Thiopseudomonas alkaliphila, assembly GCF_001267175.1. Classification (NCBI taxonomy): domain Bacteria; kingdom Pseudomonadati; phylum Pseudomonadota; class Gammaproteobacteria; order Pseudomonadales; family Pseudomonadaceae; genus Thiopseudomonas; species Thiopseudomonas alkaliphila. The sequence continues at coordinate 1,525,841 of NZ_CP012358.1, forward strand.
CTAACGACCAACATAACACCGGAACAACTGGTCCATTACGCATGTGCTCTGGCACTCCTTTCAGGTATGGTCGCTTGGAAGCTGCAGCACTCTGTTTGGATACTTGTACCGATAGCAGGGGTTGTTATTGCCTATGGCATAGCGATACCCAACGTGTTGAGCCAAGCTTTAAAAAATTATCGCGAACAGACCGGAGCCGCTGGAGCATTGTTCGGGTTAAGCTACTATCTACTGCTGGGCATGATGTTAGGGATAGCAGGTATGGTGCAGCAACTAGGACTAGTGCTAACAGTGTGCGCAGCCATAGCTCTACTATGCAGCATATCGCGCAGAATATTTGATAGGTCGTACTATTGATAATCCACGACTTTGGCATTACCGAGGCCCCATCAGACCTAATAATAGGTTCTCTCTACAAGGAGCGGATAAGTATCATGCCAAATAAGAATCACTACTATGTGTTATGAAAATAAAAGAATCATTATTACCGGTGGACCTGGCTCCGGGAAAAGTACGCTACTGGCGTGTCTTCGCACAAAAAACTTTCCTACCGCAACTGAAGCTGGACGCGCAATAATAAGGGATCAGGTGGCCATCGGCGGAAATGCACTTCCCTGGAAAAATAGAGAACATTTTGCCGAGCTTATGCTGAACTGGGAATTACGTTCCTGGCATGCAGCATCGGAGAGTAAAATGCCGTTTTTCTTTGATAGAGGGCTGCCGGATATTGCTGGGTATCTGATGCTCTGTAAATTGCCTTTACCGCCACATTTGGAACGAGCGATCGCGTTGTTTCGTTACTCGAAAACCGTGTTCATCGCACCCCCATGGAAAAAAATATACGTGCAAGATACAGAGCGCAAACAGTCATTCCAAGAAGCAGTTCAAACATTTCATACAATGACTGAGTCTTATACCAGATATGGATATAACCTCATTAAATTACCGCTTAGCCAACCAGAAGAGCGAGCAGAATTTATTTTATCCTATTTGTAGCTCTACACTTCCCATCTCTTTTTATGCGCCCGAAGCAAAATCATACCGGCGATAATTTATTAGCTTGCTAAAAATTTACTAAGCTGATGCTCAGCTACCCTTCCCCCTAGCAGCGTTAAAGGGGTAAAGGGTAAATGGCTTGAAGGGATTAATGGAAGGGGGATTAAGGGCAAAGGGGCTACCCTGAAAGGGCTTGTTTGCAGGGAAAAGCAAAAGGCCAAAAGGTAGTCCGTGCCAGACCTGCATTAATTGATAGGGCCTGACTTTATCAGACACTTTTTGGCGGTCTCTTGTTCTTATACTAAAAATGCTGTTACGCTCGCTATGCTGCCCTAGAACGTCCTCTCCTAACCCCCATACTGGTGATAGACACTAGGTACGTTTCGGCTCTCTTAGCAGAGCCGTCTAACTCTACAACAAGCCCACCTCACGGTGGGCTTGTTGTTTCTACCCGAATATCCTGCTTACCCCTAAGCTACGCTCACCTAGCTCCGTACTCTGATTTGTCCTGCATCAAATTTGAAGCACACTTTTCACTACCCTGACATAAAGCAAGCAATTTTAGGTAAGCAGTTGCGGGGAACAACATTAGAACAACTACTAAACCATTACTGAACTGATGCATCCCTCAAACCTGAATGAAAGAACACATTTGTAAATACCACCCCAAGTTTATTAACTCGTGTTTTAGGTATTGAGAGGGGCAGACGGCTAAACCCTTCTTCCCCAAGTGCATTTACGCATGCTCTCGCTTTCCAGCACTGCGTAGTAATCATCAGTATCGTGAGGCAATAATTTTGTAGATAGCACTCACGCTATGAGTGGCAGTATGATTAAAAAGTAGACTCGCACTTAAAAGAAGAGGAAATGGTGAAAAGATGTATCAACAAGTAGATGCGTTAAAGCATGCTTTAGATAAGCTGCGTCCATTACCTGCCGAAACCGTAAAAAGCCTGCAAGAGGATTTAGTTTTACGTTGGACTTATCACTCTAATGCGATTGAGGGCAACACACTTTCCTTACTTGAGACAAAAGTGGTGCTTGAGGGTATTACTGTAGGGGGAAAAGCGCTTAGAGAGCACTTTGAAGCAATCAATCACCGTAATGCTATTTACTACGTTGAGGACATCATCAATCAACAAGAGTCTTTCTCTGAGTGGCAAATACGCAATATCCATCAACTAATTCTAAAGAATATTGATGATGAAAATGCCGGCCGCTATCGACAGGTTAACGTGCTTATTTCAGGGGCAACGCATACGCCACCAGACTGCGCATTAGTTGCGGACAAAATGCAACAGTTTATAGCATGGTATCAACGAGATGCGCACAAGCTGCACCCTATTGAGCGTGCAGCTAAGGTACACGCTGATTTTGTAGGCATTCACCCATTTATTGATGGAAACGGACGAACTTCACGCCTGTTAATGAATTTAGAGTTGATGAAGGCAGGCTATCCACCGTGTGTGATCACAGTAGAAGATCGACTGACTTACTATGATGCACTCGATCAATGGATGACAAAGAATAATGAGCGACCCTTCATAGAGTTAATTGAGCGCTCAGTACTGGCAGCCTTCGATTCTTATAAGCGCGTATTAAAACTTTAGCGTGTCATTTTCAACATGATGAAAAAGTCATGTTGCATGGCCATGGACAAGCTCATGATGCTTGGTTAACACGCGTAAAAAACACCACGACGGTGCAGGCAGTCCAGTAAAGTGGTATATGATTAAAAATCATAGTCACATTAATATACAGAGAGCTGATTAGGAGAAGATCATGGAATCTATTAATTGGGATGACTTTCAAAAAGTTGATATTCGCGTTGGAACAATTATTAGCGTAGAAGATTTCCCCGAAGCTCGCAGGCCTGCTTACAAGCTACAAGTGGATTTTGGAGACGAACTTGGCATTAAAAAATCCAGTGCTCAGATTACTGACTTGTACTCCAAAGAAGATCTGTTAGGCAAGCAAGTGTTGGCAGTTGTTAACTTTCCTCCCAAGCAAATCGGCCCTATTATGTCCGAGTGTCTAGTAACTGGGTTACACCGGCCAGATGGCTCTGTCGTGCTTTCAACCGTTGATATGGCATTGCCGAATGGATCTCGACTAGCGTAATACTCAGGCATAGGCTTACCTTCCTACTTAGGAACTATCTGCACTAATAGAGCCGACAGCTGTAACCATGGCCCACTACTGGAAATCGCACTTCATTTAAATCAGCGGCACGAAGTGCGCTGGGGTAAATGGAAGTGTTTTGGCACAGTAGAACCACTACAGCTTGGCAAAATTAAGACCATACCAGATATGTAGATGCAGACTCTTCTGAAACGCCGACCACATAAGCGCTCATCCAGATGATCACTTATTGTTAATCGGCTAAGACGGCTATACACAGCATTTTGCAGGCACCTAAAGTTTTTATTGCTGACTTAATATTTTGTTAATCATAGGTGTTAAAGCTATATTAACTCGACCCTTGGATTAACTCAGCAACCACTAGGACTAATCCAGCTAGCATTATTTGGTGAAAAATACACTTTATGCTTCCAACGAATATCTCAAGCTCTAGAAAAAAACGACGCTTAAACACGGTCGTTTGGGGGCTGTTATTCGTACTCGCATTGTTCCTCAACCTACCTAACCAACAAACGCAACCACACATCTCTACTGCTCAACCTGATGTGCATTGTGCGCACTGCCTACACCATTCAAACTCAACAGATACTGAGATTTGCTGTCTGGCTACCAGCAGTTGTATCAGCTGCTTTGCAGTAATTAAAACTAATGAGCCACCTAATTATTTTCAGCCGCATAGCTTGTTAATACGAGGCAGTAATTTACTCTCTCCTCAAAACTATCTAGTCCCCCTACTTCCCCCTCCTAAACAGGATTACAGCTAATTACCCGCTCGATTTTTTGAGCAATCACATCAATAGCTTTAACCAAATTAGGAAATACTATGAAACGTAGAACTCTAGTACAAATGCTGGGTGGTGCCTCGCTATTAGCGACTGGTGTTGGACAAGCTGTAGCTCGTGGCATGATGGGCTCAGGTCATCACGCAGAAATGATGCACGATATGCAAGGCATGCATCATATGGGCGATATGCAGGGCATGATGCACGGTACGGCAAACTTAATGCCGTTGAATAAAATGCCCAGTCAGCAAAAGCTACAGCGCTTGCCGCTGCTAAAAAACCAAAGCAATCAACCACGCTTATTTAAAGCAACTCTTGAGGCTAAGCCTGTCAAGCTCACCCTTGCTGACCGTAAGCAAACTGAAGTATGGGCATACAATGGACAAATCCCAGGCCCTCAAATTGTCGCTTTTGAAGGCGACACCGTAGAAATTAATTTTATTAACTCCTTGTCCCAACCCAGCACTATTCACTGGCATGGCCTACCTGTACCGCCTGATCAAGATGGTAATCCACATGACGCAGTTGCGCCTGGTGAAAGTCGCCTCTATCGCTTTACCTTACCCAAAGGATCTGCAGGTACTTATTGGTATCACCCTCACCCCCACGGCTATGTATCAGAGCAAGTGTTCAGAGGGTTAGCTGGCAGCTTTATTGTTAAAGCTAAAGATGATCCTTTAGCCCACCTTACTGAACAACATTGGTTAATTTCGGACCTTCGTTTAGACGCCCAAGCGAGCATTCCACAAAATACTATGATGGACTGGATGAATGGCCGTGAAGGACAATTCGTGCTCATTAATGGACAGCTTAATCCGAAAATTTCGATTAAATCGGGAGAACGTATTCGCATTTGGAATGCTTGTTCAGCGCGGTATCTAAAGCTTGAAATCTCTAACTGCAGCTGGATTTTAGTAGGGACTGATGGCGGCCTTTTAGAACAACCACGTCCTGCAGCAAAAACCTTATTTATTGCACCGGCTGAACGAGTTGAAGTGATCGTACATACCGATACTGATCAATCGTCACAGTTAATGAATCGGTACTACGATCGCCAAAAGATGATGGTAAAAGAGTCCGCAATTGATTTAGAGCTAGCCTCCATCAACGTAAAGGCGACGAACTATAAACTACCAGACCAGTTACGCTCTATTGCTGACCTTGGTACAGCCACTGCAACTAAAAAAGTCGAGTTTTCTGAAGCTGCTATGGACCATGACACTATGTCTATGCACGGCAGCATGGATAGCGGCCATGACATGTCAATGCACATGCTCCAGAGCATGTTCATGGTTAATGGAAAAACTTACGATATGCAGCGCATGGATCTCACCAGCAAACAAGGTGAAGTAGAAGAGTGGGAAGTGTTTAATAACTCCCATATGGACCATCCATTCCATTTGCATGGAACACAGTTCGTGATCACTAAGCGCGTATTAAATGGTCAAGAAATCCCAGAAACCTTCAAGGCCTTACGGGATACCTTTAACCTAAAGCCTTACGAACGTGTGACCTTTAAAGTTAAACAAAACGATAAAGGATTACGACTGTTCCACTGTCATATTTTAGAGCATGAAACTCTAGGCATGATGGCTAACCTCAATGTAGTCTAAAGCAACCTTTAAAAACTACGTCCTGTACTCACGGGGCGTAGTTTTAGATGACCCTATAGAAAGTTTCATCTAGAAAAATTGATTTGTACTTCCCTGTACTTGCTCCCTTGCCTCATTTGAGTAGCTACTCTTTAGTGGCGGAAGGCTGCTTTACTTTTTCAACAATTGAAATCAACGTATAACGCTTAGAAGAAGCGTCAGCAGGTGGGTTTTCCACATCTTCTACTTGGACTTTCAGTTTATATCGATAGCCTGGTTCGTACTGAAAACCTGCTATTTGACTGTAAAAATAGCTCCACTCCTCTGTCATCTCACGCTTAATCTGCATGCACTTCATTGGCGCTACACCGGTACAGTCAGCCAAATTCTCTTTTATGTAAAATATTTCTTGGTCAGGTTTCTGGCTCTTGTTACCCGTCTCGCAAGCCGTCAATCCTCCTAATAGAGCTATTCCTAAAAATAAGGCTCGTTTCATAGTTCATCTCCTGGTGTTAAATCCCACTCACTACAGGCTTTACAGATGCATGTACAAACCAGATGGATTACTCGAATGATCTAGTTCGAGTACACGTAAACTCCCCTTCTTTTCTGGCCCCATACCCGGAGAATTTATTGGCATGCCCGGCAAAGCGATACCTTTAATGTCTGGCTGCTCTTTGAGCATACGCTCAATAGCTGCTACCGGAACATGACCTTCCACTACATAGTTTTCGATCTCTAACGTATGGCAGCTTGCTGCCTTATGAGTTCCTAACTTTTGCTTAACCGGTAACATATTAGAATGATCAATTAAGGTGACTTTATAGCCATTTTCTTCCAAGTAATGTGCGTACTCAGTGCAACACCCACAAAATGGATCTTTATGCATTGTCACTTCGACAGGCTGATTAGCTTGCGCTACAACGCTAAACAAGGCTCCAAAACCAGCGACCATACTCACAACTTTTGACATAAACACACCTTAAATAGAATGCCCATAAACTGGATGCAGTTAAACACAGCTATTCCAGCTATTGAACACCTGATAACTTCAGAAACAAAAATTAATCAGGTCATTAAGAGTCGTGCTTACAGAGCCTGCTTTAGTAAGTGAACGCCTTGTAATTTTATGGAATTATTTTCCTCTAAGAATTTCAAAGTAAATAGCGATGCTGAAGGACAAACCCCACACTCTGACTGATGCACCTAAGGGTGATATTTATGAGGCGGGCCTCTACCATTTTTCAAGTAAACGTAGCAAATTTTATCGCTTGATAAGTAATACAACACTACAATGAGCCAGTGAAACTGTTAAAGCTTTAACCTATAGTTAAAGTCATGAATTGTTAAGGAAAGCGCCATGTTCAAACGCCTCATGATTCTCTGCAGCCTATTGAGCTTCTCTGCCTTTTCAGCTGCTGAAACTCCAGGTAACTGGAAAGTGCTGGTGAGTCCTTTTATTTGGGGAGCTTCACTAAAAGGCGATCTCGCCTTAGCAGGCAAAAAACCTTCTGTTGACATCCCTTTCTCAGAGCTAGTCAATGATGTCGACTCTATTTTCATGGGCAACCTTGAACTCACTAACTCTCATTACGGCTTTTATATAGACGCCATTAACGTTGACACCGATAGCAATGACCGTGTCATGGGGCAGAAAATCAGCTATAAAATTGATCAAACCACAGTGGCATTGGGTGCTTTTTATCGAGCATTTAATTACGAATTGGGCGGAAACCATTTATTTGATGAGCCAAGACGTATTTCTATCGATCCAACAATTGGTGCTCGCTGGACAAAGTTAACAGCTGAAGTCCAATCCAAACCGTTTGGCCTAAAACTATCTAAAAAAGCAGAATGGACTGATCCATTTGTGGGACTGCGACTCACTGCTGACCTTACTAACAAATGGAATCTTTCGTTACTTAGCCAAGTCGGCGGCCTCGATACTGACAACAAAAAAACGCATAACCATGAAGCTTATTTGGGTTATCGGGTCTACCTACTCGATCATCCAACCATTATTCGAGTGGGCTATCGCTCACTAAGCCAACGCTATACCTCCACCGACTTTACAGGACATCGTTTCAAATACGACATACGCCAATCTGGCCCAGTAGTTGGAATGACAATGCGCTTCTAATCTATAGATAAGGAAAATAAACTATGCGTAGTTTGCTTAATAGAAAACTCAAAAAAGCCGTTATGGTGCCGGCATTAATAGGCACTTTAGCTTTTTCAGCTATTGCCGATGCCTGTACGCGTGTGGTTTACCTAGGTGAAGGTGATCGCATTATTACAGCCCGCTCAATGGACTGGAAAAAAGATATAGAAACTAATTTATGGATATTTCCACGTGGTATAGAGCGTAATGGAGAGGTTGGGCCCAATTCCATCAAATGGACCTCAAAATATGGTAGCGTCATTTCTTCAGGCTATGATATTGCGACCACCGATGGATTGAATGAAAAAGGGCTAATGGCCAATGTGTTATGGCTGGTTGAATCAAAATACCCAACTTTTACTGAAAAAAGTAAGCCTGGACTCACATTAGCTGCGTGGGCGCAATATGTACTCGATAACTTTGCCACTGTAGAAGAAGCGGTGACTGCATTAAAACAAGAACCCTACACTATCGTTACTGCCGAGGTACCAGGGGAGACACGTTTAGCCACTTTACACCTATCACTCTCTGACGCTTCGGGTGATAGCGCGATCATTGAATACATTGATGGTAAACAAGTCATTCACCATAACCGCACCTACCAAGTAATGACTAACTCCCCGACATTCGAGCATCAACTTGCACTCAACGAATACTGGCAACAAATAGGTGGGGAAACCATGCTACCTGGCACCAACCGTGCTGCTGATCGTTTCGTACGTGCTTCTTATTATGTGAATCGTATCCCCCAAGCGGCATCCCCTGAAGAGTCCATAGCCAGTATGTTCGGGGTGATCAGAAACGCTTCTGTACCCTACGGCATAAGCACCCCAGATCAACCTAACATTTCTTCTACGCGCTGGAGAACGCTTGCTGATCATAAAAACCAGCTGTATTTCTTTGAGTCAGCACTGAGTCCGAGTATCTTTTGGGTGGACTTGAAAAAAGTTGATTTCTCATCAGAAACAGGCAAAACCAAGCAGCTAAAGTTAGAAGCTAATCAAGCACGAGTACTCGGTGGCGAGGTTTCTAACCAATTCGAAGTAACTAAACCTTTTAAATTTATAGGATTGTGAAGTAAATCCTCCTAAAATCAGCGGCGGCTTAATAAGCGCATAGTTATTAAGCCGCCGTTTCAAGCAGTCACCAGTAGAATCAAACCCAGGCGTAATAACTCTTAAGGTCTCTTTCATGCAAAACAAATACGGTAATTTAGCATCGCAAGTCTATGAGGCTGACAAGCCTTATGGTGTTTCATTTGGTGATGTTGAATATTACTTGGAGCGCTTAAAAGATGTTGAAGGCCTTATTTTTGAACCTGGAGTTGGTAATGGGCGCTTTTTAATACCGTTGCTGAAGGCAGGAAAACTAGTTACTGGCTGTGATAGCTCTAAAGAAATGCTAAACCTTGCAGAGGCGGCCTTACGTAAAAATGGCTTAACTGCTTCTTTAATTTGTAGCAGCTTTGAAGGATATGAAACTCAGGAAAAATTTGAAGCCATTGTTATCCCTGCTGGTACTTTCCAGCTAATCAGTTCTTTTGATGCGGCTCACACCGTGCTGAGCAAGTTTTATCATCAACTCCAGCATAACGGTCGACTGATGTTCGACCTGGATTCATCCCAGCTGATTTTCAATGTAAAACCCAGTGTAAGACAGTGGCCAATCACTGCCGAAGAAGTCATCACTTTAAGCAGCACCCCTGTCGAAATCGATTATGTTGCACAAACAACCAAAGAATTGCATCGATACGAGTTGTGGCAGAGTGGCCAACTCATAAAAACTGAGCTTGAAGAGTTTGTGCTTCGCTGGTGGAGCATTAGTGAAATCAAGTTACTACTTCAAGCCATTGGCTTTACGAATGTAACTATCTCTGGCAACTATCAATACCAAAAAGAGCCAGAAAACAGCGACCAGCTAATTAGTATTGAGGCTACCAAGACGATTAATTAAAAAAGATGTATGGGGCTTAAAAGTTCCTATGCTAACGCGTCAAGTACCCCATATCTTGCAGATATCTGGCTGTACAGTCTATTCTAGCTGGTGTTTATAAAACCGTAAAATACAAACTATACCAAGTAATGATAAGCAGTTACTGGTGACAAAATGAGTTTTCCTAACAATAAGCCTCCAGGAGGTCTCATGACTGAGAGTAATAAAACAAAAATTTGTGGAATTGTAATGCCTATCTCAAGTATCGACGGATGTGCTGAAAACCATTGGTCTGAAGTACTTGGGATTATTAACGAGGCAGTTAATGACGCTGGTTTCGAAGGAAACCTGGTAAGCAATTCTGATGAAGTAGGAATAATTCATAAAAGAATAATACAAAATCTTTATGATAATCCAATAGTTGTCTGTGATGTGAGCTGTAAGAACCCTAATGTAATGTTTGAACTAGGCTTACGACTTGCATTTGATAAGCCTACTATCATTATTAAAGATGACAAAACATCTTATTCTTTTGACACCTCGGCAATAGAGCATTTAGAGTATCCACGAGATCTAAGATTTAACCGAATTGTTGAATTCAAGAAACATCTTTCTGCAAAAATTCAAGCAACCTTTAAAAGGTCAACCGAAGACGAAAACTATACAACCTTTCTCAAGCATTTTGGTGAGTTTAAAGTTGCTAAAATCGATCAAACAGAGGTTTCTGGTCAAGAGTATATTTTAGAGGAACTAAAGAGTCTGCGTCGGTTTGTACAAAAAATGGATAGAGGATGGGGAGCTAGAAACAATTCCAATATTAAGTTTAAGGAGTACTCTGACCATGATATTAATATCTGTTTAAATCACGATAAGATAGAACATATAGATAAGAAGTTAAGTTTTATAATGTCCCATTCAGCACTGAAGAACATTGGCGTAACAGAGTTAGAAACTGATCACTTACACCTCACCGCTGATGTAAAGCCAAACTATTCTGCTGATTTAGTTCGTACAGAAATAGAAAACTTAATTGGGCTAGAATTTAGCAATACTGACCGTAAGTGTATAATTCGAGCAGAGCATGAAATTGGTTAACAACGCACACAGTAGACGAGCCGTTTAATGCAACGTTAAATCACTTAGAGGTCATTGTGATACCCAAGTATTTTTCACTACGAACAGATACAAGGTTCAATCTAAATGAGTTAGTACTTAAAGATATTTGGCAGCTATTTGACGAAGTTCTCGATAAACTATGTAATAAAAGGTGCTTTTATACTAAAACCGGACAAGTTTCTGGAAAGTTCGAAGGCATGACTTGGAGATTCCTCTGCTCGACTACAAAAAGGTCTATATGATAAGACTTGGCTTTATCACATGTTTTTTTGATTCATAAAATGCTACTTTTCATAGCGCTTTATACCATACAACCCTGTTATACACATAAAAATTAAGCATTACATGGATACTCTACAATTACTAGAAGCAGCAAAAATAGTCGCAATAATTCAGTCGCTATTTGATAGTAAGCCAAATGAATGGCTACCTGTGCTCGCGGCCATTGGCGGTGCATTCACCGGAAGTATAGCTACTTTTTTTCCATCATATTTTCTCAGTAGACAGAAATATCAACGAGAGCAGAAAGCTATAGCTACAGCCTTAACGTCGGAAATATCTGCTCTCTTAAAGATAATTGAACACAGAAAGTATCTAGATGGCCTTATAGAAGCAGTTAAACACCTAAAAGAAGATCCAAATATTAAATATACCTTAACAGTCCAAGTCCCTGAGCATTACTCAAGAGTTTACCAATCACATGTTGATCGCATCGGGCTTATAGAGCCAGCTTTAGCAGCAAACATCATTGAATTTCACCAGTTAATCGATGCAGTTGTACAAGATATAATGCCCGAAAGCCCCACACAAAAAAAAGGTGGAGATATAGAGACATTTGAGGAGCTTGTGACAGTTATGACTTCTGCCATAAGTATTGGTCAAAAAATATTAAATAAAAAAATCTAAATCTGATTAAAACCACCTGCTTAGCTCACCAGAGAGGGCTAGAAACTGTTGTTTTAAGCAAACATTAGGAACCTATCAACATGCTGGAAGCAATTAAAGAAGTTTTAATGAGCTTGGGGGGAGTCATCGGTAGCATTTTTATTATCCGAAAAGGATGGAGACTATTATTCCCAATAAACATACTGCCGGGAGTTCATATGCACTTCGATAAGTTAGAAAAGGATGAAATTCTGGCAACAGTTACAAATATATGTTCCGAAACCATCTATATAGCCAAGTGCCGCGGACGCAGTGCAAACTCCATTAGCCACATTATTAAGACTCATATTCGTCATCCTTTTATTAAACCAAAGCTCTACGGTAACGTACGATTCGGTGCACCAATTTATGAAATGATCGGCCCCGAACCTGTTTGTCTAGCTCCGAAACAATCCGTAAATTTATCGTATAAACTTTCATGTGAGCTACCTTTCCTAGCATTTACAAACCCTATGCTCCAAATTGAAGTTGTGTTATCCAATGGCAGGGTTTTTCGAAGTAAAAGACTAAAAGTTCCAAGTAGCTGGCACGTTATTAAACACATCCATAAAGCACGTGAAAACGGTTAATACTCCTAATCAAGCTTTTAACATTTGAACTGATAATCACATTTACCCATTCTTTGCGGAGAAATCACTCTCCGCAAAGGGTATGCGTTTCTCCGAGCTTTTTTGGAGAACGTATGAATAAAAAACAAGAGCTTCAACAAAGCTCAAAAATATGGCTAGATCAAGTTCTACAGCAAATTTCTATAGAGCTTCTGCTCGCTGCACTGACTTTAATTGGTCAAAGCGAAAACATCGCACGATTCGTAACCTTACTTGTCTGTGCTACGATCGGACTCGCCATATCGTACATTTCACGAATTGTGTCTATCCTTATCAAACCGGAGGCAAAAGATGAGTGAAGTCAGCCTGACTCTGATCGGGATCGGAGTGTTTGTCGGAACCGCATTGCTCCTCGTAGCCATCACATGGTGGTATGCAAGCACCCTGTCGGATGATGATTCTGAAGACAAAAAACCTGACGAAAAACAGCTTAACCCTACTGCAAACAAATCAGCCACCTAGCTCTATACAGGTGACTGTCCGCAAGCTGACCGTGTTCAGTTAAACCATATCAGAGCCCGCTGCTGCGGGCTTTTTTGTGCTCAAAGAATGAGCCTCTCTCTCTTTGCTATAATGCCCTGGTGTATCGCTAGTCGTTGACTGGCACACGCCCAAAGCCTCTGTACACCATGAAACATGAGGTGCTCATTTGAGTTGGTGTCCACATTTACCCATCCTTGCGGAGAAATCATTCTCCGCAAGGGATATGCGTTTCTCCGCGCTTTTTGGAGAACGTATGAATAAACGAAAAAAGATAACCACAGCAACTGTAGCTTGGTTTAACCAGGCTTTACTTGGACTGTCGTTATCCTTGTTGGCATCTGGGGTGGTTTCATCTCTGATGAGCAGCGACAAAATCATCCAGAACGTGTTACTTTACGTAATATCTTTTCTGGGCATGAAACTGTCTCTTTTGTGCAGAATATTACCGATTCTTTTAGAAAAAGAGGGGGATAAATAATGTCTGTAACAGCTCTACTTCTGACACTTACCGCCTACATAGGCGGAATTTGCCTAATGGTCGGAGCGGTTCTGCTTTACGCAAGAACCCTGCCGGATGATGACTCAGAAAGCAAAAAATCCGACGAAAAAACAGCTTAACCCTACTGCAAACAAATCAGTCACCTAACTCTATATGGGTGACTGTCCGCAAGCTGACCGTGTTCAGCTAAACCATATAAGCCCGCTGCTGCGGGCTTTTTTGTGCGTACGAGTCAAGCTTTACGAAAGAAACTGACCTCTACATTTTGCAAAACTTCCCTCCTCATTACCCACCCGGGCTTTAACATATAAAAACCGTTTTTTAGTAAATAGGCTTCACAACCAATGTCTTAACCTGCCAGCTCATACTGTTCTGTAAAAATCAGCAGCAGAGAAGGCTACATTATGAAGAATCCCAACTTGTTATTTCCGTTTGTTCAAAAGCAAATCAACAACCCACCACACTGGGGTGACGAGCGACTATTGTCATGGGATGATGCTTTTCCACAAGAGTGCCAACAATTCGTGACTCAACACTACTGGACTGCCGAAGCATCTGTGAATGTTTTCAATGTCGTTGGGACAGAGCACTGGGACTATCAGGGCAAAACCTGGCTTGAGTTCCTACAAGGTGGCAGGTGTATGCCACTAAACTTACAATGCTTAGAAACAAACCCAAATTACTATCTCAGTCTGACCCAACGGAATCCGCAAATTTACTATAAGACAGTGGATGGAGTTCGTTTCTATGTCGGTAGTGATGGTAATCATCGCACCTGTCTAGCTCGCTTCTTACTCGCAGAGCAGGCCAAAGCACATATTCATTGCGTCACGGTCGACCACTATAAGGTTGACTGGGCATTTTATAACGTATACCAACAACTCAAAGCTATAATTGTAGAAAATCGACTTCCTTACACCCTTGATGTCAGTAACACGCTAAATGGCCGTGAAGATTCTGCGGGTTGGAAAATTGATAATTTCCATGTCGCCATCACCTTAACCGACTTAGAAACATACGAAAGCTGCTCACTTGATTTATCTCGGGCATTAGAGAAGAAAGATGCCTTACAACGTATCTCAACCGTTCAGCAATTTCAGAGACAACAGGCCAGCAAAACACTGTGGCGAAGAATCTTAAACCGTTGACCTTGATAAGGCCTGCTAGCAAGACTGTTTGCCTGCACTACGATCGAGCTCGCCATATCGTGTATCCCCCAAACTGGATCTATCCTAATTAAACCGAAGGCAAAAAATGAGAAGGAATTATTGGTAACAACCTACTGTCTCTTTTCAACTACCACACTCATTAAAACGTTTACTCAAGGTTCTTTATGGCAAGCCCACTCATTCCAAACTGGTCAGATGCTCCTATTAGAGCATCGCATTTTGATCCTTGCACAGGACTATGGATCCTATTTGGTGACCCTGCTAAATTTTGGTGCACTACTGCAGAGCAGTGGCGATTTTTACCCTACTTACCTAACAGCTCACTATTAATACAGCGCCCATAATCAAACCCTCAGATGCAAAAATGCACACGAAGATCAAAGCTCTGGGCGATTAATGTGCGGATTAACTTAGTAAGACTAAAGGCATAAAACTCCTAACAAAAAGTTGTAATACAGGTGTTTTAATCTCTAGTGAGAGTAAGTAAAGTAATACTTGCTTGCTTCGAAATGATGGTAAGCAGCTAAGCGCTTACTATCTAGTAGATAAAATTCGCTTTGCGTCATGGAGGAATACACAATGATCAATAAAATCATGATCGCCTTGCCAGCACTCGTGGTACTGGTATGCGCTAGTGAAAGCTTTGTAAATGCAAGGAATCGCTTTACTCTAAACTCATCTGAAAGAACAGATGTTGGACACCAACCTAGAGTAGATGAAGCTCAAAAACGAGCAGTAAATTACGATTTTAATGAGTTATTGCGTTTAGAGCATGTTCAGCCAATTGAATTGCCAGATAATCAGTACACTTATACCTTCTGAGCTATGAGCCAGTCGCTTTAACGATTCGAGGACGGCCTCGCACTCTTTATTTAGAGTCGATTTGTAGCAAGAGTGCATAAAGGCTGAGCGTTAACCCGCTGGATAAAGCCCAGTCTGGCCTCTTACTGTCTAGCCATAACAGCTAGCCTTCGATTTGCTTAAGGATGCCGACAATTTAGCTATCGATCAATTTTAGTTGACGCCCCAAAAAACCGTTATTGATTTGGCTTATCGATCTGTTGCAACTTTTTTTCACTCTGAATCCGATGATAAATTTCTTCACGGTGCACCTCGACCTCACGCGGTGCATTAATAGCTAAACGGATTTGACCTCTTTGGTTGCTTAGTACAGTAACTCGTACATCGTCACCGATAATAATGCTCTCACCTAAATTACGTGTCAAAATAAGCATGTTTAGTCCTCATTTTTATTAAGTTCAGCGGTTGCAGGCTCGAATGCAACCGCCCTCATTGAAATAACGTTACGATCTGCCCAGAACAAACAGTTTATTCAAGAGCTTCTGCTGGGCCAAAAAACTCATAGTGACACTGATCTTTATAAAAGCCCAATTCTGCTAATGCCTTGTTAAGCATGGCCATAAAAGGCGTTGGTCCTAAATAATAGACATCTATCTCTGTATCAGGCAATAACGTTTTTAAGAGTTCCTTGTTTAAGAAACCCTCGTGATCCGCTTTTCCCGATTGATTATCTTCATAACATTTAAAAACATTCAATGTAGGATAACGATCAGCTTGGTTATAAAGCCAGTCATAGAAAGGGTCCACTTCATGATTTTGGGCAGCGTGAATGAACCATACGGGTTGATTGTGGCTCAAGGCTTGCTCGAGCATCGAAACCATAGGAGTAATTCCTACACCAGCAGAGATAAAAGCAATAGGTCGTACGTTCTCTTTCAGAATAAAATTACCAGAAGGTGGGAAGACTCGAATACGATCCCCGATACTTGCTTGATCATGTAAATAGTTCGATACCACCCCCTCTTTTTCACGCTTTACACTAATACGATAATACTCATTATTTGGTGAACTAGAGATTGAGTAGTTTCGACGCTGCTCTCCTTCAAGAAAAATGAATCTAAATCCTAGGAACTGGCCAGCTTGGTGTGGAAGAACGGGTTTACCATCTACTGGTTTCAAATAAAAAGATGTAATAATCTCGCTTTCTTTGACCTTATCCGCGATATAGAACAGACGTTCTCCTCGCCAGCCACCTTCAGCCTCTTCATTGCTTTTGTATAACCCCTCTTCTTTTTTTATTAGAATGTCGGCTAAGGCGAAATACGCAATTTTCCACGCCTCAATCACTTCTTCAGTTGCAATTTCTTCCCCTAGTACCTCTTTAATTGCGCGCAACAAACAGGTCCCAACAATGGCGTAATGCTCTGGTTGAATATCTAAAGAGACGTGCTTATGGATTATAGTGCTGACTAAATCATTTAACTGTCCCAAGTTATCAATGTGTTTCGCGTACATCAGCAAGCTCTTAGCTAAAGCTCGCGGCTGCCGCCCTGAGTCCTGCCCCGCCTGGTTAAACAACGGACGAACGTCAGTGTATTCAGCAAGCATGATGTTATAAAAATGCTGCGTTAAGGCCTCACCCTGCGACTCTAACAAGGGCACAGTTGCTTTAATAATTGATTGCTGATGACTGGTTAACATTTCGACCTCTAAAGATGCATTTAAAACTCACCTTATAACATGAACCCAAAATGAATGTTATAGTTTGTCTGTGTTTTTATTGATTTCTTGGGGTTTTATGCAGCTCACTCAGCACACCGACTATGCCATTCGCGTGCTACTTTACACAGCAGCGCACACAGAGCGTTTGGTAAATATCACTGAGATTTCCAACTTTTATCAAATTTCTCGAAGCCACTTAGCAAAAGTGGTCGCTAGCCTGACTCAAAAAGGCTACTTGACTGGTGTGCGAGGAAAAAATGGAGGCTTGAAGCTAGGTATGCCTGCATCAAGTCTAAACTTAGGCAAGCTAGTCAGTGAATTTGAACCACTCAATATTGTGGAGTGTTTTACTCAGAATAACACTTGTGTGATTACTGCAGACTGTCAATTGAAACAGGTTCTCTACAAAGCTAAAGAAGCCTTTATAGAGGTGTTAAGCCACTATTCGTTAGCGGATATTCAGTTACCTACTCAGCTTGATAGCAGTAAAAATTCGCCCTCATTATTTGAAACTATAAATCTCGAAAGTAGCACGTAAGTGCGTTATTAATTGATAGGCATTTGGAAAAATAAAATGGCAATTATTGATTTAGATACGTTATTAGAGAAGCTACAACCTGTTTTAGACTCAGAGGAATATGTATTCTGTACGGTTAATAATGACTTAACCAATTACCTTAGCCTTAATCCTTTGGCTACTTTTATGGAGGCAGAAGGACTGACTTTAGTGTTAACCAAAGTACAGGCACAGAGCCTGGGTTTCTGTATAGATTCAACCTTCAAGCGCATTACGCTATCAGTTTATTCTAGTTTAGAGGCGGTTGGGTTAACAGCTGTGGTCGCTAGTGCTCTAGCTAAAGAGGGTATTAGTGCTAACGTTATTGCTGCATATCACCACGATCATGTATTTGTGCCTTTAGATAAAGCAAATCAGGCGATACAGATACTGGCCAGATTAAGTGACTTTCAATAGCTTATTTTACCTAACTAAGGCTTGGAAGCTTTACAGAGTGCGGCAGAAAACATTTTCCCTTTTTCATCACTAGCTGAGCAATTCACGTTTCTCTGTATGGCGTTAATCCGAATGAGCGGGCATCGGGTTAATAGCCACTCGTCCTATTTTTTAGTGGATAGTGAATATGAAAATTGTTCACTTATCGATCGAGGACGCAAAAATGACCACAGTTAATACCAGTCACCCACAAGAAATCATTGAGAATCGTGCCACACTGCCGGCCCAGGAAGCCACGAAAAACAGCCATGACTGCTGCACCAATCACTTGTTATTTGCTCTTCAAGACAATCATCACAGCTTTTCTTTGGGCATAACCACGATTCTAGAATGCCTGTATGTAGCACAAAGCGAAGGAGCAATACCCGAACTATCTGACGACTGGTGGCATCGGGTAATGAACTACTACAAACTCAACATACCCACCTTTGATGCTCCAAAAAAAATTGAGTGACTACAGAAGGTCTCCAAGAATATTCTGCGCCAGTTCACACCAAAATGGTGTGCGATGAAAGTTTTCTTGGTGCAAGATGTTATTAAAATGGGCGTGATCGAACTCAATTGTTTCCTGATAAATTCTGTCTGTAGGTGTTCGACCTGTAACGGATAGGACGATGCTTTCCTGCAACTTATAGGTCTCCTTGCACACGTAGCTTAGGGACTTCTGGAAGCAAAAGTGAACTTCTAAAAACTCACCATTACGGTCACTGGGCACTAAACATTCATTTGCATCAAGAGACGCATTTGAAACCTTATGTAAAAGAGCTTTTCTTAGTTGCAAGTTTTTTACAGGCTGATGGTACAGATTTAGGCTTGACGCCTGGGACAGGAATATCAGAGGTATATTGGTAAGCGTTGCGTCAAAGTACAAATAACCCTTATTGTTACGATACTCTCTCAGCATCGACTCCAATAGATTTCGCTTAAACCCAATGCCTGTTATTCGTCGCACGAAATAAACGATACGATCAAACTCATTGATCATAATCTGAATAATTTCACGTGATGTATCATCCATTCGTTCTTTGCGGTCATTAGCACTCTTTGCCAGCCGTCTTTTGGAGTAATATGGACAATAGTCTCTCGTCTCGACCTTTAAAGGTGCGAGCTGAGCAACAGATTTATTATAATGTTTCCCATAAGGCCTAGGACTATTAACACCATTCCTTCCCAGTTGGATTAGCCCAACAATCTGAATAGGATTATTACAATGTGGACATACTGCAAAATGCACTGTGCGTCCCTGATCATTTTCCTGCCACCACGGATACCGCTTCTGAGTATCTCGTTCAAAATTTTCTCTATTAATTTTATTAAACGCATGAAACTTAGTGCTTAACTTGTAATGCAGCATAAGACTACCCTTAACTTAGATGGGGCGACTGTACGCGAACGTAGACTCACAGTCAGTAGTCTACAGGCTATGAGTATTATTAAGGCCTGACTTTATCACTAGTTGTATCTAGATTATTTTTCTTTCTTTAAATCCATTAACTATTTCTACAAAGCTTTTAATAATCGCTCAAATCTGTCTACTCTACAAAAAACCAAGGTGTTGCCTTTACGCAAAATGCATAAACAAGCACCTTCATCTTCTCTGTTACTTGAAGAGTACTACTCTTCTTTTTCCATAAAAACCTGCTTACAAGCCTGCTTGTTTTGACGCATCAAGCTGGATGATCTGTATTTTGGTCTTTGGGGGGGATTACATTTGATGCTGATGTAGTATATTGCACTCAACTTAAATTATTTCATTGCTCTGTTAATATTTACCAGAGATTATTTTTTAGTGATTAAAATTAAGGATTTATCTTGAGTAAAAAACAAACATATTATTAGCAAGCACCATTTTTTTGTGGCTGGTTGTGATTATCTACCAACGGCCAAGAATAAAGCCTTAAGCGCTGTTAAAGAATCCTTACTAGATCCAAGTAGCGCTATATTTTCAGATGTTTTTGAGGGGCAAAACCAAGGTGATTATTGCGGCTATGTGAATAGTAAAAATATGCTGGGCGCATACACTGGTAAAAATGCATTTATATACAACAAGATCTGGGCTGATGCAGGTAAAATTTTTTTAGCTTCTGGGCCACTGACAGATTATGATTTTAAAAATCTTATGACTGGTTCCATAGATTACTATGACAAGATTATTCAAGGATGTTTTTTTATTACTATGTGGAAAGATACATGCTCTGAAAGTTTGCCTTTTCCAGAACATAGACATTGTGAGCTTACAAAAAATAAAGATGATGGGGCAAACCTGTACGAGAGGCTTAAGAAGGTATATCCATATTTATAGGCATTGCTAATCTGATTAGTTTAGCAAAACACGGTCAGCTTATGTTATAAGTTCTGACTAACTGATAAGGTCTGACTTTATCAGATGGCCTTGTTAACTTTACCAACTGCTGAATGGGATTTGGGATTCATTTATTTCTACCTTTCCAAGGTTAAATGATTTAATAAGTTTTTCAATTGAACTGATACATCGTTGAGGATTTGGGTTGGGGCCAACAATAATCTCTCTAATGGGAGATTTCTCACTATCAACAACTGGAAGCTGAATATACGGAATTAAATGAGAACCCCCTATACGGAATTCTATTTTATTTTCAGGGTTCGGAGCTACAATGCGCCACTCAGCCTCCTCATGAAAGCCAAAATTCTTTACCCTTGGAGCAAGATCATTAATTTCGCTTATAAATTTATTTACTACCGTATCAGCTAGTTCCTTAGCGTCACCTAAAGAAACAAGAGCTCTATAACCTAACACATGATCAACTCGCCCTTTTGAATCTCGTGCTTCATATTCACTTCTGGATATTAGTGGCTTAGGAAAATTAGAAAAGCACTCATCAAGTAACTGAGATATAATTTTTACTTGCTCACTATGAGAGTAAATACATTTTGAAAGATGGTAACCTTTACTATCGCAAAAACCCTGTATGGCAGCTTTGTCAAACCCAATACAAATGCCACCACCTTGAGGACAATATCCTCGCCATTGGCTCAACAGATCTTTTTTCTCACTAAAACTAGAAACATAAACATTATGTACTTGCATCTTTTCTAGGGCATCTCTAACTGTCCAGCCAAAAGCAGCCAAATAATCATCTTCCATATAAATATTTCCGGAAAATGCCTTAGCAAATCGGATAGCTTGGCGATATTCACTCGAATCATTTAAATATTCGCAGTGGCTAGCCCATATACTTTTGCTACTTAAAATGCCTAATAAACCCTGTAAATTTGTATAGTGATATAGCATATGCACCTTTTGAAGTTAACGCCTGCATAATAGGTGAGAGCTTGCGAGCGCCCTAATTGACGCGTTTGTTAGTTGCATTACTGAAACTTTCTCAAAAATTCCAATAGTGCTTTTTTCGGCTCGCTTTCCTTTGATGTAAGCATTTTAATGCCCCATTGATCTAATATTGTTTCTTGAATGGGATTTGGTCTATGCGTGAATACATATGATCGCGGCTGAACGCCACCACCATTATTAGACTTCCATAATTTAGCCAACTTATAGAAAAGAAATCTAAGATTCACATCAGTTAGACTATATCCAATAAATAAAACAGATTTTCCTAGAATATCCGACCTAAGTTTTATATCCAAAGGAGTCTCAAACTCTAAGCGCTCATAGTAACTAGACTCATCAAGTACAATAGTTTCATCGTTGTCAAAATCACCATGAAATTTAATCACTTGGGTCACGCCATCTTTGATCTTTGCAATATCAGATACGCCAGAAATTTTTGTATATTTCTGGTTGTACAGTTCATATGATTTTTCTAGCCACCTATCATAGTTGGTGGTGTAAACCATTGGAAATTTTGAGCATGCTATGAGTTTGTGTATCTCAGATCCTTGCAAGTCTACATTGGCAGAATGCCAATTAGTATCCATCCAGCTTCTGAGTGGTCCAATACTACCTGTTTTTACCCTATAGTATTCAGCTAAAGCCAAGTCATTTCCGAAAGTCTTATATATTTCGGGATCATAACCTAACTCAACGGCAATATGATCTATTAGTTCTGACCATAAGGGAAGACCAAGATTTTTCGATACTCCTGCACCGACAAAAAGGATGACATTTTTTTCTCTATATGAAGCTATAAGATCATCCATTACAGAACCTCCGATACAAGAAATTTCCGAAAATTATCGAAGGCTTTCTTACGCATTGAAATATCGTTCTTTTTTTCTCCCATCTCAGCAAATGTCTCTTCAAAGCCCTTTGGGATAAAAACACAATCCCACTGGAAATCTTTATTCCCTCTTGGCTCAGATGCAATATTTCCTTCTACAATTCCTTCAAACGTATATATTTTTTTGGCGTCACAGAATGCAATGACAGTTTTTGCTTTTAACGAGGTATTTTTTAACCCTCCAAATAGCTCCGTAAACTTTTCTGCTTCTAATTTATCCCAGAACACTTGGGTTAAGCCGCCAGGAAAACCTTGTAAGCTATCGATATATAATCCTGTATGTTCGATAAATACAGGACGTCCGACTTGAGTGAACGCCTTTAAAACCTTATCTCGTACTATATGGTTAATATCTTCTGTCTGTATTTCATGAATTATCAAATCCGCGTGAACTATAGAAATACCAATATTCCCAAGAATAGCTTCCACCTCTCGAGCTTTATGGGGATTCTTTGTAACAAAGTTAATTTCCATACAAACCCTTAATAAAACAATATTTTTTTTGATTACTATACATATCGCGCAAATGCTGCGAAGAATTTGTCATACGATAAAATTCCAAATAGTCTTCTGTAAGGCTCGATGAATGTATTGAGGGGTTGTCAGAACATATAACAAACGGGACGTTATTATCAATAAAGTCAATAACAGGATGTGACTCATTTTCATTTACTGCATTCGTTAGCCTGTTACTAATAGGGCAAACCTCAATACATATATCCCTATCTTTCAATAATTCCATCACCTCAACTGATTTTGATGCAGCAGTTCCGTGACCAATTCTGTCAGCGCCGAATTCATTAACTGCACTAATTATATTTTCAACTCTTCCGGTTTCTCCAGCATGAATTGTCACTTTAAGCCCATACTCATCTTTTGCATTTAAAAAAAGTGAACCAGTTTCAGCTGGGGACGAAACATCTTCATTGCCCGCAAAGTCAAGCCCAACAATAGTACTCGGCCTACCTAGTTTTTCATATGCTCCTAAAAGAGCTCGCAAATGCTCAGGAGCGTAATCGCCTCTAGAAACTGTCAAAATTAAACCTGCGTTTATTTTATGTCTTTCGGACGCATCTTCGATTTCAGATACAATCCAGTACAATGCTTCATCTACTGAAATATTATTTAGCAATGCCAAGTAAATAACACTATTACGAATCTCAACAAATTTAATATTCTGAGACTTCAAATTTAGAAAAGCACTTTCCACTATCAAACCAAGGCAGCTTTTACTCTTAGGTATAAGTCGTAACACCTGCCAAGGTTTTAAGTATGACGCCAGAGAGTCAGCGGGTAGCGAGATATTCAGGTCTCTTTCCAAATCAAATCCAGAAGGCAAATCAGACTTATCTCTTACTAATAAACTTCGAATAACATCCGTACTCACCAACCTATTTAGATGAACGTGAAGCTCACCTTTTTTCATTAATTGAATTTCATTTCTATTCATCAACAATCACTTGGCATTTGAATTACTCAGAACAGCTAACGCTAAGCTAAGCTTAGCGGCGCAGCTTGCTGCGTCCAAAGCTTGAGCGCCTTGTTATGCTTTACTTTTAATCTTTATTTTCTTTGAAAAGAGACTCAAGATACTCCAGCGGGTTTTTGATGACCTTAATCACAACATCTGACTTTCCGGTTTGTTGTTCAGTTACTGCACCAGCGCAGAAAGCGGATAGCAAAATTAAAAAAACCACCCCCCAAAAAGAAAGTGACCCGTTTTTAAAAAGCCAATGAATGCTGACTGTCTCAGGCTTTGGAAGTAGTTTAGGCTTTAACGCGCCATACTTTATCTCTCTTAATATCTGCTTTGCTATATTCAGAAGACCTTGCTTTGCAAGATTAAATTTTTCTCTTTTTACAGAATGACCGGTATTGTACATTTGACATTCAAATGTAAATTTTTGATTGTTAATTCTTTCAAGATACTCATCAAAAGCTTCAGTCGTTTTTATGAGGGTAAAAAAATCTGCATGAATTTCTTTAGCAGTAGCATCATCTTCCGTTTTCAGTTTCTCTAGGCGTGATTTTATCTTATTAATTTCTTTGACTAATGCCTTGGTCAATGGAAAATCCTCTTTTCAGTATAAACACCGCACTCAACGGTAAATTAGGAGCCCAGCGAGTAATTTATCCGAGTGCAGCGCTTTGTTATGCTTTCACCGCATCTTTTATTTTCTCTGGTATCTTTCCCGCTTTTTCCAACAATGAAATTGCTTTTTCAAGCGCACTATTATCTAGCGCTACGTCTTCTCGATTGCTAAAAGCATTGCTGCCGGTGATATTCCAATGCTCAAATGCTTCTTTTACTTCTGACCAGTCAGCAGCAGCTCCATATGATTCCAAATAAAACTTCCCGAAGTTAATCGCATGCCTGCGGTCTGCATTTTTAAGTGATTCTTGCATATATGAACTGCTGAACAAAAAGGAGTATTTCGCAACGCCAACTAGCAGGCCAACAGTTGTGATTCCTTTGAATAAAGCAAATACCAGAAACTGCCATGAGATATCTTTTAATAAATCCAAATTGATAGAAAAAGTTACAGCAACAAAAATTATTACACCTACAATCAAAGACGCTGCTCCAATTCCACTCCAAATTTTTGAGATCGTATGAAACTGCTTCTCTTTACTATTTAGTGCATCAAGTGCGTCTGCAACATAATCTTGTGATGTCTGCTCTAATTTTCTTCTACTTTCTTCTGTTAAACGAGCCTTCTCTTGTTCAAGTTTAATAAAAGCCTTTTTGAGTTTGGATTCTTTTATGGAAAGTTCATTTTGCAGTCTATTACGAAGTTCTTGAGCTTCTATTTCTCTGAGCTGGAGATGCTTTTCAAAATCTCGTTGACGTTCAACTAATTTCTTTTCTCTTTCTACGAAATGTCTCTCTCTTTCCTCGAGCTCTTTACGGAGCTGCATTTCTCTCTTAATCTGTTCGTCTTTTAGTCTTGATCGATACGCATCGAACTCCCTTTCCTGATTTTCAATGACCTTCCTATATCTTAATAGCTCTCTTTCACGATCATTAAGATGTCTTTTTTTCTCTTCAGATAATTCACTATTCCGTGACTCTTCCATTCTATCTTGCATGATACTCACTCTTCATAGCATAACGCTTAGATAACCATCCTTGCCGCGCCAAAAAAAACAGCCCACTCGGAGCCTTAGAACATATTATAAAAACCACCCGCAAGGAGCGGTTCATCGACTTGTTGTACAGAGCCGCTGACACAAATGCTCAGCGATTATTTATTCTGGCACCCAGCGCACGTGTACGGCAACAAATTAGTGCATCAATCGCCTTGAGATTTTTAAGCGATTGTTTAGCCTGCTTAAGCTGCCCAGAGCAACAAGCAAACAGATTTTGTATCGTTCGACTGGATATATCCTTTGTTTCAGTTGTTATATACACCACTCTAATACTCATACTCTGCCGCGTAGCGGCTATGTGCAACAGTTTATTAGTATGCATGCTCGTTTTGTCAACCGCAGCCACTTACTGTTAATTAATATAAGTATCTTTACTTAAAAGACTTTCTGTGAAAAAAGAAGACACACCCTTATTACAGAGCATGTCACCCATCCCGCTTTGTGCTATGCACACTATTTCACCTATATAATTTATAGCTGCTTGATTTATATAGTATTAAATTAAAAGTTTACAGGCAGACAGTCCGCACCTAACAGATTATGAACAGTGGTACACCAACCGAATTGCTATCGAGGCCTTCCGACGGGGTTGCTACTGAAAAGCGGCGGCTCGGTCGATACTGTACAGGGGAGTAGACCAATCCGCACTTTTTGAGCAACTCACGCTTCTCTGTATGGCGTTAATCCGAATGAATGGGCATAGGGTTAACCACCGCGCATCGTGCTTTTTGATAGATAGTGGAAGCATTTCTTAATGACCCACTGAGGATCTAAAAATGACCACACCATTCGATAACCGAGCAACACTAGATGCCAACCCACCCGCTACCCAACAGGCCGACTTATCGCAAGACGACTACATGGTCTTTGCAATGCAGGATAAGCACCATCAATTCTCTTTGGGACTTTCCACATTGCTTGAGTGTCTATACATTGCTGAGCAGGAAGGTGCTGTGCCTAAACTACCCAATCAATGGTGGCTAGCATTAAGCACGCGCTACAACTTAGACTACCAGCAACATAGTTAATTCGTGTACTCACGAACTCCTAAAATTTGCTCCGCAAGTGCAACCAATGTCGCTTTGCGGGGCCTCACTGCACGCTCTGGCGAGGTCCGAATTAATCGCATAAACCAGTCACGATCAAACTCTATTGTCTTTTGATAGATCACATTGGCAGGTTTGTTATACGAAACTTGCATCACCATCGTTTCTTTAAGCCCCCCATCTTCATTTTTTGCAGAACGATGGTGAATAAAACAAAAATCCAATTTGACATAAACGCCCTGTTTAGGGGTTATCTGTTTGCCATTTAAAACAACATCCGAAACTGTATTCTCTACGGCCTGCAACAATTCGTCGTCACCAGTGACGATTCGCCCTGTTAGTGACTTCGAGTTCGTCATATAGGCAAAAATCCATGGAATATTTTGCAGCGTCGCTCCGATGTAACGATGACCTTCTAAATCCCGGTAGTCCTCTAATAAAACCCGAGCAAGCGAATCGGTTATTTTAAGACCCGTAACTTTTTCAAGGATGTAAATCACACGGTCAAAGTTGGGCACCAGAATACCCAGAATTTTATCAGCAAGCGGGTCTGATAGAGCGCGCCTAGCAGCTTTATCATATCGTTTTGAACCAGCATAAGGGCAGTAGTCGTAACTATCTTGCTGATATACCGCGAGTCTGGGAACGGTTCTTGGGTAATGTCGAGCATAGGGTGTGTCGGTATTTTTAGCCTGATGATAGAACCCAATGATCTGAATCGGGTTGTCACATCCCGGACAAACAGCAAAGCAACTAAAGCCCCCCTTCTCATTATTTACATACCACGGTGCCTGACGCCCTGTATCTACTTCAAATACTTCTCTATCAAGCGGCTTTTCAGTCCAGTCATCCACACTCAATTTATAAACGTTCACTTAACTATCCTTCGTACTTAACACCTAATTTCATACCACCCGTCTCACCTAAGCTGCGCATCAAAATAAGCATCCTTACTCTCCTTTTTATTAGATCGCATAGGCACCAATCAACTGCTTAGGGAAGCCCATCAAAATTTGCCGAGCGAAACAAACCGATAAAGTCAGTATCGGCTTAACTGCCTACCCTGAGTCCGTTAAGCCGATAATACCTAGAGTATCCAATAAGCCTAGTAAAGTGCGACCTTCAATCAGATGCTTAAACACTACAAAAATGCAGATCCAAATACAGCAGTCTTAATCTCTGCCTCATATCTTGGCTTCATGAAACTCAGCGAGTTCGCCCCTAACTGGCTAGGGGAGCTTTTGGAGTGACACTTAACGGATTGCGTATTTCAAACAACAGCCTGACCGTAATGAAATTACTCGGCACTGCGGCCATGCTGATTGATCACTTCAATGCCTTCGTAAACCCTGACAACAACCAAATATTGTTTGAAGTTGGGCGAATCGCATTCCCGCTATTTGCGCTGGTTCTCGGCTACAACTTGGCTCGGATACCATCGGAAAAAATACTCAAGATTATGCTTCGGCTTTTAATGTTCGGTATCTTGGTAACACCGATATACATCATCCTCAGTGGCGGGCTGCAGCACTTGTGGCCGCTGAACATTCTGTTCACACTGAGCTTGGCGACCACAATCGTCTACCTACTCTCACTGCCTAAATACAATCGCTGGGCAGTTACCGCCCGAATGACAGCAATACTTCTGTTTGCAGTAGCCGGTGGCTTGGTGGATTATCTCTGGCTTGGACCAGCGCTGGTGATCGTAGTCTGGCGATTATTCTCAGGCATTTCTGCCGTTGAAAGCACTGTCCTGCATATACTGCTAGCGGGGCTGCTTGGACTACTGTGCGTAATGAATGACAGCCTAGCAACACTGCTTGCATTACCCATCATTTACCTGACGACTATCGCCTGCCAAAACATTCGCTTACCACGCATGAAGTGGTTTTTTTACTGGTTTTATCCAGGGCATTTGATAATGCTACTCCTGATAAAAACTGCCTTTTACTAAGCAGAGCCAACTAATCATTTAAGCTTTTATATTTAAATGATTATAGAACAGACAGGAAGCTACGAAGTTCGAGTATAAGCACAGACGCAATGACCAGTCCCATGCCCCACATGAGAATTTTCATATCAGATCGTAATACTTTAATTTCAGAACGTACATCCTCCATTTCTGCCATTAACTCGGTCTTGGTAAGGCTAAGGTCATGTTTGGTAGCAAGGTGGCTCATCATTCGCCCTCCAGCGCCTCAACAACGTTTTTCGCACGATCTTCGTAGACACCAGCTGATACCAATGCTTGATACATTGCGAAATAAATTTTCACAATACTTCTCCTTAGGTTAAGCCATCTTTCAATAGCGGAAAAGCATTCTGGGCGATTGGGTTGCGGGACAGCTCATGCGAACGAAGGACCGAAGCTGCTGCTTCGGCCCGCTCTAAATCCTTCTTGGTCGTCAGGCCGGGTATTTTTCAGGACGCCGGTTTGAGGATCAGTGTAGGCGTCTGTGCTGTCACTGTATTTCCTCACGTGTCACCCTGTCGAAAGCATTTTTTATGGCTTGCTCTGTGGTCAGCTCGCCCCGGTCGATACGTTCCATGTCAGCAATGACTTGCGGCTCCACCTCCAAACCTTCAAGTCGAAGCGATCCGACGATGGTGGCAATAGTTGCACTTGGGGTTTTTACTGTAATTTTAGGCATTTCCCGGCCTCTTTCATGACACTTTTTTAGGACTGTTACGAGACAAACAAAGAATTAATGTAGGACAGTTATAAGGCAAATTATAGAACAAATCATATAAAATATGGCTGCCTTTTTGAGGCTGGCTGCGATGTAAAATATCCAGCATTTATAGGCTTCACATCCCACTCAGCGGTAGGTCTCGCGACGCGCTCAGTATAGGACACTTGCGGCGTCCGCGCTATCCTTCCCCACCCTGAACGTCGGAGCTTGCCGCACACCGAGTCAAAACCTGAAACTCACTCTAACGGGTTAGCCCACACAAACGAGAAAGTCCTATTTATAGTGAGCAGATCACTCACTTTTCTCGGAGCGGCTCTGTTGAAAGCAAGACTCTTGAGGCTCTTTAAAAAAGAGCCTACAACAACTCTCCCCCTTTCTAGCGCTAAAAATGAAGCAGCACACCTATCAAGCAGTGCAGATGAAAACGGTTTTATCATGCCTAAAAGCGCTAAAGCCTTGCTTTCAGTTGAGCGTAGAGAAGTTATTCTTGACCGTATTTGGGAACAAACCTCTGTATCACGCGAATCGTTTAATCGACTTTATCAAGCCCCAATCACCCGCTATGCAGAGATTGTTCAAGACCTGCCAGCCAGTGAGTCTCATCACCACAGCTACCTTGGCGGCATGCTGGATCATGGGTTAGAGCTGGTTCTGTATGCGTTACGACTGCGACAAAGTTATTTATTACCAGTTGGTGCAGCACCGGAAGAGCAAGCAGCTTATGCCGATGTTTGGACGGCTGGTGTTGCCTACGGCGGCTTAATGCACGATACCGGCAAACTTTTATGTGATATCCAAGTGGAGACTAAAAGTGGAAAGACTTGGCACCCTTGGCATGGACCGCTAACTGAGGCCTATCGCTTCAAGTATCTTCCAGGTCGTGACTATAAACTCCACAACGCTGCAGCAGCTGTCATGCTTAATCAAATTTTAGGCACTGAGGTGCTGGACTGGATCAGCAAGAACAAATCACTTTGGGCAAGCTTGTTATATCTCTTGTCCGGTAATTACACCAACGCTGGTGTTCTAGGCGAGATTGTCTCCAAAGCCGATCGGACCTCTACAGCTATGAATATAGGTGCTAATCCTGAAAAAGCACTACAGGCGCCTCCTACATCACTTCAATCCCATTTAATTCGCGGGCTGCGACAGCTACTCAAAGAGGATGAGCACAAACTAAAAATGAACATGCCAGGCGCTGCCTGCTGGCTAACTGCTGATGGTTTGTGGCTCGTTAGCAAGGTGGTAGCCGATAAACTTCGAGCATTCTTGCTGTCTCAGAGTGTGGACAAAGTCCCTTCCAAAAACTCAGCACTGTTCGATGAGCTGCAATCTCACCGGCTGATTGAGCCTAATGCAGACGGCAATGCGATCTGGAAAGCGAAGGTTATTGACGGCACCTGGGAGCAAGAGTTTACGTTTCTCCGAGTTAAGCCATCGCTGATATACGGCAATGAGGAATACCCACCCATATTTACCGGCACAATCACCTGGGATGACAAGCCTGCTGCCTCTGCAGCGCCTAAAGCCGCAAACGAGAGCACGAAAGAACCTGAAGTACTACCTACCCAAGCAGCCAAGCCACAGACTCCTCAAATAAGCACTCCGCCTGCGGCTGAGAATCCAGCTACAGATGACGGTATTGATGACATTCTTTCACTCCTTGGTATGGACACGGATGAAGATTCACCCGTATCAACTCCTGAGGCTGAACCAGTAGTAAGCTCAGAACAAGAGGAAGCTGAGCCAGTTATTAAACCCTCTACTGAACCAGTTAAAGCTGTTACCCAACTCGCCAAGCCAGCAGCCCCAAAAAAACCGTCTAAACCGGCAGCAATAGTGCAAACGCCTACCAAAATTCCTGGCAGCCAGCTCACGCCTGAAAACCTTGGCCAATCGTTCATTGATTGGATCAAAGCAGAAGTAAGCGCGCGCTCGATCTATATCAATGACTCTCGGGCACAGATTCATACCGTGGATGGCAAAGCCTTCTTAGTCACACCAGGGATTTTCCAGCGATTCACCGATCAACACCCAGAGCTTCAGCAGCTGAACCCTGATCCATCAGTTAAAACTTGGATTTGGGTGCAGCGTTCATTTGAACGTCTACAGCTGCATATTAAACGAGAAGACGACTTAAATATCTGGAAGTGCACCGTACGCGGCCCACGTAAAAAAGGAAATACACTCAACGGGTATATGATTCCCAGTGATGTAATATTCACGTTCCAGCCACAGGACAACCCTTTCGTCGTGATTGAACAGCTAACTGAATGAATAGACGAGAGGACCTCATGGTTGAACAACAGCTTTTCACAATTTTAGAACATTATTTCCTGACCAATTTTCTTCGGCCACGTACTCAAGATTCGTATAGACAAGTACTCGAAAAGTTTATTGGCCGTTTGCACGAAATAGAACTCGACAGTATCCATAACCTAACGGTTGAAGCACTACTCGAATGGCGAGTCTATGAATTAAGGGAGAAAGGATTATCTTCAACAAGCTGGAACACCTATTGCCGAACGCTCAGGGCGCTCTTCAATCACGCAGTTGCACACCGACTGGTCAACTGGCCAGAAAACCACTTCAATCAATTGCTTGTACGTACGTCCAAAAAGCGCAAAAAAACATTGTCTCCACAGCAAATTTCACTCACTTACGACCTCCTTAATAAACTTGTGTATGCGGAGTCCGTGGAAACCTATTCAGGGCGTATTCACCCAGCATGGTTCTGGAAAACTGTATTTGAAACGCTTTATTACACCGGTATACGCCGTAATCAGTTGTTGAACATCAGGCTACAAGATGTGTGTTTACACAGCGGGACTATTTTCTTGAGTTTAAATGGTTCAAAAACGCATCAAGAACACGTTATACCGATTCCGGAAGAGCTTCGGGCGTCACTCACAGATCTGATTCTACGTGCAAAACGCAAGCAATTTAATGGAGAAGACCAGTTGTTTAATGTAACGCGCTTTGGAAAAACCGATCATCAACGGCGCTATCGCTACACGGTTATGCACGATAGCAATATTTCTAATTGCTTTAGAGAACTGTCGGGAAAGTTGGGATTCCCTATTTCACCGCACCGATTACGCCATACGTTGGGGACGAATTTAATGCGTCAACCGGAGAAAAATTTACACTTGGTGAAGACATTGTTAGGCCACAGTGATATCCGCACTACGCTTGAATATGTGGAACCTGACATGGAAGATGTGCGACACTTGCTTAACACGATGCCAAAGCTAATTAAATAATGTATAGTTTTGGAAATTAGGAACAGATATACGGAAAAGAAAAACGCCCTACCACGTATTTGCTTGACGCTTACTGATAGGGCGCTTATTCTACCTGTACATCTGTCGAGGTGCATACAACCTCTTAAGGATCAGGCCTGTATTTTGACATTTGGATTGCAGTCCAATACGTCGAGACCTGCAGGTACTTGGCTGAAAGTAAAACACAAAGTGTTTTTTGTGTCTACACTCAGACTGTAATATGGTGCCGGCACCAAGAGTCGAACTCGGGACCTACTGATTACAAGTCAGTTGCTCTACCGACTGAGCTATACCGGCTAAGTGGCGCACAGTATATAGCGTATTTTTTTTCTGTAAAGCCTTTTGCAATTATTTTTTTAAAACAGCTTGCAATAAGATATTGCGTGGCGTGAGCGATTCTGAGCAAAAAGTGCTTAAGGCAACTTGATAGCCCGACTCACTCAAATACAGCGCTAAATCGAGCAGCAGCCACAGCTCAAGTGGCCGCTTAAATAAGCCTTGAACTAACTCTAAATTTCTCACTTGCGCTAAACGCTGCCAGCCTTGCTGCTCCAATGTAAGCCAGTCTGTAGCAGGCTTTACTGCTATCTTTTTTAAGGCAGCTAAGTTCTGACACCACTCGGCAAAGCTTTGCTTCCACCACTCACGCCCTAAGGTTGGAGTCGATAAATACTGATCAACATCACGTACTTGACGCTGATAAATATCAAAAGCTAAGCGCCAAGCCATCGATTGATCACGCTGCGCTGTTTCACGATGGTTCGCGGTTACCGTAGACTGCAAAGGCAATGCTAAATCGGTTTTACTCAGGGCCAGTAGCGAGGCTTTAGCGAGCTTAGATAACGGGCGATACTGCTCAGTAGCCGTGCGATTATAACAACAAGGCACCACCGCTAGCTGAGTTACAGCCTGCCCAATAACTCCTTGAATAAGCTGTCTATGCAAATCACCACAAGCATGCAAGGCAACCGGTAAGGTACCTGATAAAAATTCAACTGCCTCGGGCTGCATAACATCTTGGCACTGATGCTGCCCAGGCAAACCCAGCTTATCAGTCAACTGTTGACCCGCAGCTACCAACTTGGGGTCATACTCTAAACAACTATACGTCTGATCAGGCCAAGCCAAGTAACGTGCCAAATGCCCTTTGCCTGCACACCAATCTAACCAATGTGGCTGCGCTGTAGAATCTATAGGAGTAATAGCTTCGGCTAAGGAGGCAATTTGTTGCCACTTACGCCCAGGTACATCACGACTGAGATAGGCCGGACGGGCAGACAGTGTGCGTGAACAACTAGCTGGCAGCTGTGTTAATTGCTGACTGAGCAGAGCCAGCTCCGTATAAGGCGCAGGCGCCCCAATCAGCTTAGTAGGATGCGCCTGATAATGCTCAGCATGGGCCAAGCTTTGGCTACGCAACCATGCACTTAGCTCGGGCGCTTGGCTTTCCCAGGCTAAGCTACGCGCAGTAAAAGGACGCTCGCGCCAGAAAGATTGCTGCGTCAATAAAAAGTTATCTAAAGCAATAAACCAACTCTGCAGCTGTGCCGTGGATAAGTATCGACTGCCCATTTACCGAAGCTTAAGCCGCACGCAGGCTATCAACCCGCAGTTTTTTCTCAATTACGCGAAAAATCTGTACCAAGAAAAAGGACAACAGCAAATAACAAACACCAGCTGCAAAGTACATTTCCAGCGGCATATAGTTTTTCGAGCTCAGAGTACGTGCCATTCCCGTAATTTCGACCAAGGTCACAGTACTGGCTAACGAGCTGGCCTTAAGCATCAGAATCACTTCGTTACTATAAGCTGGCAAACCAATGCGTGCGGCTCTTGGCAAAATGATATGCCACAATGCTTGGGTTTTACTCATTCCTAGGGCATAGGCAGCTTCTATTTCGCCTTTAGGCACCCCTTTAATAGCGCCGCGGATGATTTCTGAAATGTAGGCTGCTGTATGCAGCGTCATAGCAAAAATTGCGCACCAATAAGGATCACGCAGATAGGGCCATAACGGACCTTTACGCACCGCCTCAAATTGAGACAAACCGTAGTAAACTAGAAACAACTGCAATAGCAGCGGTGTGCCTCGAAAGAAAAACACATAGGTAGAGGGCAGTAAGCGCACATACCAATGCTTTGAAGCCCGCGCTACTCCCACCGGAATCGCTAAAATTAAGCCCACCGTCACCGTAATTGCCACTAGTTCTAGAGTTAACTGTGCACCCTCTAATAATTTAGGTAGCGACTGGTAAATAATTTCCCAATTCATACTGCGCTCCTGGTGTAGCCACGATTAACCCATTTTTCTAAGAGCGCTAGCACGATCATACTCACTACCGTCATCGCTAAATACAGCGCAGCCGCCACCATAAACAAAGTAAAGTGTTGCTTAGTGGCTTGGGCGACTAATTGGGTGGAGCGCATAATTTCATTCAAGCCCACCACCGAAACCAGTGCAGTATCCTTCATCAAAATCATAAACAGATTACCCAAACCTGGCAGGGCAATACGCCAAACTTGCGGTAAGGTAATCTGCCAAAAAATACGCACTCGCGACAAACCTAAAGCCAATCCTGCTTCGCGCTGGCCTTTGGGAATTGATAATAAAGCCCCTCGAAACACCTCAGTAGCATAAGCACCAAAGCATAGCGATAAAGCAAACACTCCGGCGGCAAAAGCATTTAGCTCAAGATTTTCAATACCAAATAGCTCACCGGTCTCACGCACCAGATTCACTGTGCCAAAGTAGATTAAAAACACCCACAACAGCTCGGGTACACCACGCACAATGGTCGAATACGCCTCGCCTAACCAGCGCAGAAGCGCCACTGAGGACGTTTTAGCCAATGCCCCTAGTAGCCCAAGTATTAAGCCAAAAACTAAAGACACCATGGCCAACTGCACAGTGAGCCATGCGCCGGCCTCTAGCGCATCTCCAAAGCCTTGTAAATCAATCATGTAATCCGCTTAACCGGGTAAATGCTGAAAAAAGAAAACCCCGCTAGCCTGGGCTAGTAGGGTTTTCATTGACCACAAAATTATTCGTAAATACTAAACGGGAAGTACTTAGCGTTAATTTTCTCGTAGGTGCCGTCGGCTAAAATCTCATCTAAGGCTTTATTTAGACGCTCTTGTAACTGAGTATCGTTCTTGCGTACGGCAATTCCAATTTTATCCGACTGAAATACCGGCTCGCCTTTAAACTCGTAGTCTTTACCCATGTCGCTATTGAGCCAGTCCCAGTTTAATAACTTATCGGCCAAAATAGCGTCAATTCGACCAGCACTTAAATCCAAATAAGCATTTTCGTTGGTATCGTAGAGGCGCACTTCAACGGTTTTACCAAGATTTTCTTCTAACCAATCACCCGATACGGTCGCACGCTGAGCACCAATCACTTTACCTTTAAGGGCTGCCATATCGGTTTTAAAATCTTCACTCTTCGGTGCGATAAACTGCAGACTGTTGGTATAGATAGGGTTGGTAAAACCTACTGCTTGTTTGCGCTCTTCAGTGATCGACATTGAGCTGGCTAAAAAATCAAACTTCTTCGCATTTAGCGCTGGAATACTGCCATCCCAGTCCACCAACACTACATCACACTCAGCCTGCATTTTTTCACACAGTGCATAGGAAATATCCACATCAAAGCCTGTAGCTTTGCCCGACTGATCCAGCATATTAAATGGTGGCATACCGCCTTCAGTCCCAATACGAAGCTTTTCTGCCATAGCAGCGCCACTGGTAAAGACTAAGCTGGCCATAGCGGCGACGAATAAACTGGTTTTTTTCATGTTAGTTTTCCTTATCGATTACTCGACATAAATTCTTGGCAACGTACAGACTGGGGATTATCAAATACCTGATCAGGGGTGCCCTGCTCCTCAACCTGTCCTTGATGTAAAAATACAATTTTATTAGAAACCAGTCGCGCAAAGTTTAGCTCGTGGGTCACCATCAACATGGTCCGGCCCTCTTCTGCTAGCCCTCGAATAACGCTTAACACTTCTTGCACCATTTCTGGATCCAGCGCTGAGGTTGGCTCATCTAACAAAATTACTTTCGGTTGCATAGCTAGGGTACGGGCAATGGCTGCCCGCTGCTGCTGTCCACCGGACAACTGATTAGGATAGATATGCCGCTTATCAGCAATCCCTACTTTAGCTAGCAAAGCCTCTGCCACTTCAATGGCCTCAGCTTTAGACTGCCCAAGCACCCGCCGCGGTGCTTCGATAATATTATCCAGCACCGTCATATGCGGCCATAGGTTAAAATTTTGGAACACAAAGCCAATTTGGCTACGCATCCGATTAATTTGCTGAGTATCCGCGGCCACTAACTGTCCCTGCTTATTCGGCTTAAGCTTTAATGCCTCTCCGGAAAAGAAAATCTCGCCTTGGTTAGGATTTTCCAGCAGATTTAAACAGCGCAAAAATGTCGATTTACCTGAGCCTGAGGAGCCCAAAATAGAAATTACATCACCATCTTCGGCGGTCAACGAAACGCCACGCAACACTTCTAAATCGCCATAGCTTTTATGCAAGTTGCGAACATCTAAAGCGAGCTTTTTATTCGGCTGCAGACTCAAAACACAATTCTCTGTAAGGGGCGACTACGCGCCTATTCGATGAAGTTAAGGCCCTAGGATAAACAGAGCCTTAGGCGACCTACCCGCTCTTAGCAGGCAGTGCGCAGCAATAATAGATAATTAATAGCCGCGCATTTTATCATGAGTTCAGCCAGCTTATGAACCTTTCAGCTGTTTTCAGCCTAAAACGTAGGTTTCAGCGCTGCTGTAATTTACCAGTTCCATCAGCAACTGATCTTGTGCGGCGAGCTTGCCGACCCCGGCGGGTGTTCCAGTCAAAATCACATCGCCAGGCAAGAGTCTAAAATGCCCTGCCATGTGCTGAACCAGTGGCACAATCGGATTGAGCATATCGGCACTGCTGCCTTCTTGCTTGACCTCACCGTTAATGGTTAAGCGCACGCCTAGCTGATTAATATCTTTAACTACGCCGCGATGTATAAAAGGCGCTAGCACACAGGCACCATCAAAGGATTTAGCTAGCTCCCACGGTAAGCCTTTGGCTTTTAACCCATCTTGTACTTCACGCAGGGTTAAATCTAAAGCCGGCGCAAAGCCAGAAATTGCATCAATGACTTCTTCTTCACTGGGCTTAGTGGACAGCGGCTTGCCAATAATCACGGCGATTTCAATTTCATAATGCACCGCACCGCGATTTTGCGGAATTGCAAAGCCACCCTCACTAGACACCACACAGCTGCCTGGTTTGATAAACAATAACGGCTCAGTCGGCACTGGGTTATTCAGCTCTTTGGCATGCTCGGCATAGTTGCGGCCTACACATACGACTTTACCCACTGGAAAATGAATACGAGTGCCATCGGTATATTTATGCTGATAATTCATTTGCTTCACCTAGCTTCGATTGATTCATCAGTTCGCATCTGGCGCAAAAATTTTGCCAGGGTTCATAATGCCATTAGGATCAAAGACCGCTTTAACCGCTTGCATAAGCTGAATTTCAGCCGCGCTTCGACTGTAGTGCAAGTAATCTCGCTTAGTCATACCCACCCCATGCTCGGCTGAAATCGAGCCATTGTATTTTTCAACGGTCTCAAACACCCACTGATTAACCGTGGCACACTTGGCAAAGAACTCATCTTTTTCCATGGCATCAGGCTTTAAGATATTTAAGTGCAAATTGCCATCGCCAATGTGTCCAAACCACACCACTTCAAAATCTGGGTAGTTTTGCTCCACAATTTGATCAATGTCTTTTAGGAAAGCAGGCACTTGGCTCACTGTCACAGAGATATCATTTTTGTAAGGTGTCCAGTGGGCGATGGTTTCGGAAATGTATTCCCGCAGTTTCCAAAGATTTTCCAGCTGCTGCTCACTCTGACTCATAACACCGTCTAATACCCAGCCTTGCTCAACACAGTGCTCAAAGGTAGCTAATGCTTGTTCAGCTACTTCTTCACTCACCGCCTCAAACTCAAGCAGCGCGTAAAATGGGCATTCGGTAGCAAAAGGTGCAGGCACATCGCCACGGGCCAATACTTTATCTAAGGCTTTATCCGAGAAAAACTCAAAAGCCGTCAGATCCAACTTGCTTTGGAACGCGTGTAACACCGGCATGATCGAATCAAAGTCTGGGGCACCTAACACCATTGCGGTTAAGTTTTTTGGCGCGCGATCAAGGCGCATAGTGGCCTCGACTACAAAACCCAAGGTCCCTTCTGCACCAATAAAGAGCTGGCGTAGATCGTAGCCAGTCGCATTTTTAATTAAGTCTTTATTGAGCTCTAAAATCTCACCGCTACCGGTAACTACTTTTAAGCCTGCCACCCAATTGCGGGTCATCCCGTAACGAATAACTTTGATGCCGCCCGCATTGGTCCCAATATTGCCGCCAATCTGGCTAGAGCCCGCGGAGGCAAAGTCAACCGGATAGTACAAGCCTTGCTCCTCGGCAAATTCTTGCAGCTGCTGCGTGACAACACCAGCTTGGCATACGGCGGTACGGTCAAACTCATTAAACGACAAGATTTTATTCATATTGTCGAACGAAACCACCACCTCACCATTGGCCGCAACCGCAGCCGCTGATAACCCAGTGCGCCCACCTGAAGGGACTAAGCTAATCTGGTACTCATTCGCCCACCGTACAATGGCTTGTACTTGTTCAATGGTACGCGGAAAAACAATCGCGCTCGGCGCTGGCGCAAAGTGTTTAGTCCAGTCTTTACCATAGGCTTCAAGGGAGCTAACGTCTGTCAGCACTTTACCGTCATCAACAATTTGCTTAAGCTCTTCAATTAGGGCTGGGTCAATCATTTTGCTGTTCTCACTTTATTCATGGCTAGCCTGAACACACTTCATGTTAACAGTAGGCTGTTTTCTTTGCGGCTTATGCTAGCATATACCGCATCCCGCTAGTCGCGCTTTTCGCCGATTCCCGGGCCGGCCTTTTTGCCGATCCGGTCAGTTCTCACTGTCCGCTATCGAATTTCACTTGGGACAAGGTTTACGCAGATGAGCAAAACATCGCTTGATAAAAGCAAAATCCGCATTCTTTTATTAGAAGGCGTGCACCAGAATGCCATTGATACCTTTAATGCAGCTGGTTACGAAAACATTGAGTACATTACTGGTGCACTACCAGAAGATGAACTTAAAGAAAAAATTGCCGATGCTCACTTTTTGGGTATTCGCTCTCGCACTCAACTGACTGAAGAAGTCTTTGCTTGCGCGAAAAAATTAGTAGCCGTTGGTTGCTTCTGTATCGGTACCAACCAAGTTGACTTAAACGCAGCACGTGAGCGTGGTATTGCGGTGTTTAACGCCCCTTACTCGAACACTCGTTCGGTGGCTGAGTTAGTGTTAGCTGAAGCCATTATGCTGCTACGCGGCGTGCCTGAGAAAAGCGCAGTGTGTCACCGTGGCGGCTGGATGAAAAGTGCAGCGGGTTCTTATGAAATCCGTGGTAAAAAATTAGGGATTATTGGTTACGGCTCAATTGGTACTCAGCTCTCAGTATTAGCTGAAGCCTTAGGCATGCAAGTGTACTACTACGATGTAGTGGCTAAGCTGCCGCTAGGTAATGCCAAGCAGGTGAACGACCTCTACGAGCTACTGGCCATGAGCGATATCGTCTCCCTACACGTACCAGAACTGCCATCTACGCAGTGGATGATTGGTGAGAAAGAAATCCGCGCTATGAAAAAAGGCGGTATTTTACTCAACGCGGCGCGCGGTACAGTAGTGGTGATTGAAGCCTTAGCTGCAGCGATTAAAGATAAGCATCTAGCTGGTGCGGCAATTGACGTATTCCCAGTTGAGCCACGTGCTAACGGTGAAGAGTTTGAAAGCCCACTGCGCGGTTTTGACAACGTGATTTTAACTCCGCACGTTGGCGGCTCAACCCAAGAAGCGCAAGCTAACATCGGCCTTGAAGTTGCAGAAAAGCTGGTTAAGTATAGCGATAACGGTACTTCTGTTTCTTCAGTTAACTTCCCAGAAATGGCGCTACCTTCTCACCCAGGTAAGCACCGCATTCTGCACATTCACAAAAACATCCCTGGCATGATGAGTGCAATCAACAAAGTATTTGCTGATAACAACATCAATGTCTCCGGCCAGTTCCTACAAACCAACGACTCTGTAGGTTATGTAGTGATTGATGTAGACGCTGCAGACTCGGCAACCGTTTATGAGAAGCTCAACGAAATCGACGGCACTATGCGTTGCCGCGTACTCTTCTCTTAAGTGTGACTGGCTAGCAACTACGGTTACTAGCCAAGCCAAACAAAAAGCGCCCGTTTGATTACTCAGCGGGCGCTTTTTTATTGACTGAACAATCCAGATTAGAACGGAATATCGTCGTCAAAGTTGTCGTAGTCGGGTGCAGGTTGAGCTACTGGCGCTGGTTGCGGGGCTGGAGCTTGCTGCTGTTGCATTGGCTGGGACTGCTGAGGTGCAGGTTGTCCACCGTACTGTTGCTGCCCCATAGGTTGCTGCGGTGCTTGATTGCCATAGTTTTGCTGGCCACCGTAGTTTTGTCCCTGATTGGCTTGCCCTTGATAATTTGCACTTTGGTCG
Organism: Thiopseudomonas alkaliphila; assembly: GCF_001267175.1. Classification (NCBI taxonomy): domain Bacteria; kingdom Pseudomonadati; phylum Pseudomonadota; class Gammaproteobacteria; order Pseudomonadales; family Pseudomonadaceae; genus Thiopseudomonas; species Thiopseudomonas alkaliphila. Next base: position 1,566,823 of record NZ_CP012358.1, read on the forward strand.
TAACCGCCACCCATTTCATTACTGCCGCGACTATCGAGCATCTGCATTTGCCCGTTAATATCGACTACGATTTCAGTGGTGTAGCGCTTAATTCCATCTTTTTCCCACTCACGGGTCTGCAGTTTACCTTCCACATACAGCTTAGAGCCTTTACGTACGTACTGACCAACCACTTCAGCCAGTCGACCAAAAAACACGATACGGTGCCATTCGGTTTTTTCTTGCTGTTGACCCGTTTGTTTATCGCGCCAGCTTTCACTGGTGGCTAAAGTAATGTTAGCGACCGCATTACCATTTGGCATATAACGCACATCTGGATCGCCGCCCACGTTACCCACTAAAATAACTTTGTTTACTCCACGAGACATATTTGCGCTCCACTTTTACTCTGAGAAAGCCACAGGTACGAGGCTTTCTAACTGTGTTCGATTAATAACTTTGGCATCAAACTTAATATAAACCGCCGCTTCTTCTGCCACTATAACAGCTTCACTGACCCCTTCTTGTGCTGTAATGCGCGCCAGCCACTCTGTTTGGGTAACGGCGTCTGGCTGAATTGCCATGCGGGTGCTGGTGACATAGGGCGGCTCTTGCATAAACCAAGCGCTAATCCACCAAATGGCTAGCAGTACCGCACAACCGGCAAACACCGCAGTTCCTTCTCCCACACTAAATAACCAACCGCCTAAAATTCCACCCAAAGCTGCGCCTAAAAACTGCGTAGTTGAGTACACGCCCATAGCGGTGCCCTTATTGCTGGCGGGCGCGATCTTACTAATTAAAGAAGGCATCGAGGCCTCAAGCAAATTAAACGCGGTAAAAAACACAATAATGCCGCCAATTAATAAGGCTAGGTTATGGGCAACGGTTAAAAAGTACAGTTCAGCTAACAGCAAAAATAAAATCGCCCCTTGTAGGGTGCGCTTCATTTTTCGTTGTTTTTCACTGTAAATGATGAAAGGAATCATACCGAAAAAGCCAACACTCATGGCAATTAAATACACCCACCAGTGCTGCTCTTTGGGAAGCGCCCCAACCGACTGCAGACTTAACGGCAAGGCAATAAAACTAGCCATTAATACGGCATGCAGGACAAAAATCCCAAGATTCATGCGTAACAATTCAGGATTAGTCACTACTTGTTTGAACTGACTGAGCGTCACACCTGACTCGCGACTAACGAGCTGACGCTTGGGTCGAGGCACTAAAAACCTGATTAAAACTATCCCTAGTACAGCCATCAGCGCAGTAAACCAGAATAAACCCGCTAGCCCCATCCAACGGGTAATGATCGGGCCAATCACCATCGCCACCGCAAAGGAAAAGCCAATGCTCACGCCGATCACGCCCATTACTTTAGTACGATGTTGCTCACGGGTTAAATCCGATAACAAGGCCATCACCGCGGCAGAAATAGCCCCAGCGCCCTGTAACACTCTGCCTGCAATTACCCCATAGATGCTATCTGACACTGCCGCTAAAATGCTGCCCAAGGCAAATAACACCAATCCAAAGTAAATCACTGGAAAACGCCCAAAGCGATCTGAAGCAATTCCGAAAGGCACTTGCAAAAAGGCTTGGGTGAGCCCATATGCTCCTATAGCTACTCCAATTAACACTGGTGTAGCGCTGGTTAAGTCTGTGCCATAGGTTGCCAGAACTGGCAACACCATAAACATACCCAGCATTCGAAAGGCATACACCAGAGACAAGCTTCCTGCTGCACGCCATTCCTGCTGATTCATTTTATCGTCGTTATTATTACGCATGCTGCCCCCTAAAAAATCACGGCTGATTCTAACAGGGCTGCGCCTTTGTCGCAGCCTTGACAAAAACCGTATAATGAATGCTTTTTAGCCCGCCGCGCGAGGCACTATTGTGAATGAGATTTTGATCCGTGGGGCTCGCACCCACAACCTGAAAAATGTTGATCTAACCCTTCCCCGCGACAAATTAATTGTCATCACGGGCTTATCGGGTTCGGGAAAATCCTCGTTAGCTTTCGACACCCTGTATGCAGAAGGCCAGCGACGCTACGTTGAATCCTTATCGGCCTATGCCCGACAATTTTTATCGATGATGGAAAAACCCGATGTCGACACCATTGAAGGATTATCGCCGGCCATTTCAATTGAGCAAAAATCCACCTCACATAACCCGCGCTCCACCGTCGGCACCATTACCGAAATTTACGACTACCTGCGTTTGCTCTATGCCCGTGCTGGTGTTCCCCATTGCCCCACCCACGGCGCACCGTTAGAAGCGCAAACTGTTAGCCAGATGGTCGACCAGGTAATGGCACTGCCTGAGGGCAGTAAATTAATGCTGTTAGCGCCGCTGATTCGTGAGCGTAAAGGCGAGCACTTAGCTGTACTAGACACTTTACGTGCCCAAGGCTTCGTCCGTGCCCGCATTGATAATGTACTGTACGAGTTAGATGATGTTCCAGCACTGGATAAGCAGAAAAAACACAGCATTGAAGTGGTGATTGATCGCTTTAAAGTGCGCGCTGATATGCAGCAACGCTTAGCCGAGTCCTTTGAGACAGCGATTAATCTAACCGATGGCTTAGCCTTAATTGCTTCAATGGACGATGATCAAGCCACCGATATGGTATTCTCTGCTCGCTTTGCTTGTCCGCACTGTGGCTACTCGATTAGCGAACTAGAGCCCAAGCTGTTTTCGTTTAATAACCCAGCCGGTGCCTGCCCAAGTTGTGATGGCTTAGGGGTCAAGCAATTTTTTGATATTAAGCGCTTAGTTAACCCTGAACTCACCTTAGGTGAGGGGGCGATTCGCGGTTGGGATCGCCGCAACGCCTATTACTTTCAGATGCTACGCTCGTTAGCCAATCACTATCACTTTGATTTAGATACTCCCTTTGGCCAATTAAATGATACGGTGCAGCAACTGATTTTGCATGGCACCGGCGAAGAGTCGATCAACTTTCTCTATCTCAATGACCGTGGCGATACCGTTAAACGCTCACACCCTTTTGAAGGGATTGTGCCCAATCTTGAGCGGCGCTATCACGAAACCGAATCCAACAGTGTTCGCGAAGACTTAGCCAAATACCTCAGTACCCAAGCCTGCCCTTCATGTAAAGGTTCACGCCTACAAGAAGCCGCGCGCAATGTGTGGGTCAGTGAAAAAACCTTACCTGAAATTACTCGGATGCCGGTGGGCGACGCCTGTGAGTATTTTGGTCAACTTACGCTGCCGGGGCGGCGCGGTGAAATCGCTGATAAAATTCTTAAAGAAATCTGCGCCCGCTTGCAGTTCTTAGTCAATGTGGGACTGGATTATCTGACCCTAGATCGCAGTGCCGACACCCTTTCTGGCGGTGAAGCGCAGCGGATTCGCTTAGCCAGCCAAATTGGCGCAGGTTTGGTTGGTGTTATGTACGTACTAGACGAGCCTTCCATTGGTTTGCATCAACGTGATAACGAACGCCTACTAGAAACCTTGATTCATTTGCGCAACTTGGGCAATACCGTGATTGTGGTCGAACACGACGAAGATGCCATTCGTTTGGCCGATTACGTGGTAGATATTGGCCCAGGCGCAGGCGTACATGGCGGCAATATTGTAGCTGAAGGTACGCCCCAGCAAGTGATGGATAACCCCCAATCACTGACTGGCCAATACTTATCTGGCAAAAAACAAATCACTTACCCAGAACAACGCACCCCCGTTGATTCCAAAAAACTGCTCAAACTATCCGGAGCCAGCGGTAACAACTTACAAAACGTTGATTTAGAAATCCCGGTCGGATTACTCACCTGTATCACAGGTGTCTCTGGCTCAGGTAAATCAACCTTGATTAATAATACTCTGTATCCAATTACCGCAACCGCCCTGAACGGCGCAACCACCTTAGAAGTAGCACCCTATGCTGAATTTACGGGCTTAGAGTTGCTGGATAAAGTGGTGGATATTGACCAAAGCCCGATTGGCCGCACGCCACGCTCTAACCCTGCCACCTACACCGGAATTTTTACACCTGTGCGCGAACTGTTCGCCGGAGTGCCTGAGTCCCGAGCGCGCGGTTATACGCCAGGGCGCTTCTCGTTTAACGTCAAAGGGGGACGCTGTGAAGCCTGTCAGGGCGATGGGGTGATTAAGGTTGAAATGCACTTCTTACCCGATATTTATGTGCCCTGTGATGTGTGTAAAGGTAAACGCTATAACCGCGAAACCTTAGATATTCGCTACAAAGGCAAAACTATCAACGAAGTGCTAAACATGACCATTGAAGAAGCCAGAGAATTTTTCGATGCCGTACCAGCTCTTGCTCGTAAGTTACAAACCCTGATCGATGTAGGCTTGTCCTATATTCGCTTAGGCCAAAGTGCTACTACACTGTCAGGCGGTGAAGCGCAGCGGGTGAAATTATCCCGTGAGCTCTCTAAGCGTGATACGGGAAAAACTCTATATATCCTTGATGAACCTACCACTGGCCTGCACTTTGCAGATATTCAGCAACTACTGGATGTACTGCATCGCCTGCGTGACCGTGGCAATACCGTGGTGGTGATTGAGCACAATCTAGATGTGATTAAAACCGCCGACTGGTTGGTGGATTTAGGCCCTGAAGGTGGCTTTAGAGGGGGACAAATTATTGCCACCGGCACCCCTGAAACGGTTGCGGCCAATCCTGCTTCGCATACCGGGCGCTTCTTAAAACCCCTGTTGTAATCCAGCCCGTATTGCCGAAAACAAAAATGCCGATGGAAATAATCCATCGGCATTTTTAATACCTAATCCGCCGATTATTTTGGCTGATGGACGCTTAGATCAATGCCCATGGCTTTGGCCACACCCTGACCATAAGCAGGATCTGCCTGCATACAGTGGCAAATATGTTTCATTTTAATTGCCTCTGGTACACCCTGCATATTGCGTGCCGTGTTTTCAAACAACACTTGTTGTTGCTCTTGGCTCATTAGGCGGAACAAATTACCTGGCTGAGTAAAGTAATCTGGCTCAGTTTCCCAGTAATCAAAACGATGGGCCATATCGCCAATGGCTAACGGAGGCTCAGAAAAGTCTGGCTGCTGTTGCCACTCGCCATAACTATTTGGCTCATAATGCAAACGACCGCCTTGGTTACCATCCACGCGCATTGCGCCGTCACGGTGGAAACTATGGTACGGGCAACGTGGCGTGTTAACCGGAATTTGCGCATGGTTCACGCCTAACCGATAACGCTGGGCATCGCCATAAGAGAACAAACGTCCTTGCAGCATACGGTCGGGTGAAAAACCAATACCGGGCACAATGTGCGCCGGGTTAAAGGCTGCTTGCTCAACATCAGCAAAATAGTTTTCAGGATTACGATTTAGCTCAAAATAGCCCACTTCAATCAGCGGATAATCGCCTTTTGGCCAAACCTTAGTCAGATCAAACGGATGATACGGTACTTTTTCTGCATCAGCTTCGGGCATAATCTGCACAAACATCGTCCAACGCGGATAATCACCACGCTCAATCGCTTCATATAGATCGCGCTGTGAGCTTTCTCGATCTTGCCCCACTAACTCGGCAGCTTCTTGATCAGTAAGGTTTTTAATCCCTTGCTGGGTACGTAAGTGGAATTTCACCCAGTAGCGCTCATTATCGGCGTTAATAAAGCTAAAGGTATGGGAGCCAAAACCATGCATATGACGATACGAAGCAGGAATACCGCGATCACTCATCACAATGGTCACTTGGTGCAAGGCCTCAGGTAAACCAGTCCAAAAATCCCAGTTATTGGTGGGGCTACGCATATTGGTGCGTGGATCACGTTTTACCGCGTGGTTTAAGTCGGGAAACTTCAGCGGATCACGGAAGAAGAATACAGGGGTGTTGTTGCCGACTAAATCCCAGTTACCTTGCTCGGTATAAAAACGCATGGCAAACCCGCGAATGTCGCGCTCAGCATCTGCTGCTCCTCGCTCTCCTGCCACGGTTGAGAAACGCACAAACATTTCTGTTTGTTTACCAATCTCAGAAAATAATGCGGCTTTAGTGTATTGGCTAATGTCGTGGGTTACGGTGAACTGGCCAAATGCACCAGAACCTTTCGCATGCATGCGGCGCTCTGGGATCACTTCGCGATCAAAGTGTGCCAACTTTTCTAAAAACCATACATCCTGCAGCAACATGGGCCCACGTGGACCTGCCGTTAAACTGTCCTGGTTGTTGGCAACCGGTGCACCAGAAATACTGGTGAGTTGAGGTTTCTTAGTGGTGGTCATATTACTGCTCTCCTAATGATTTAAGAACGCCTTTAGACTAGTGCCACAACCTACATAGCTCCAATCAATTAAAATCAACAACCTTATAGCTTAAACTAATCAGCGACCTTTACTGCCTTTGCTGCGCTCGACTGTAAATCAACCTTTAGCTCCTCGGCATACCCCAAAGGCACCTGTCGGACACAACGCGCTAAGGGTTAGCTTAACTTCGTGCTCTTGCAGCTGTGGGGCACAAAACCCTTCTTCAAATAGCTGCTTAGGAATATTGCAATTTTGCTGACAAACTTTCACCTCAGAATGAGCATCTTTAGCCTGAATAATACAAGCCTGTGGCCAAGCTAAAGCGGGCAAAATTGCTAAAACAGTGGCTATCGCCATCCAGACACGCCTCATGCAAAAATTCCCTAAGCAAACAGTTAAAGTCTAAATAGTAGCACTTGCCACCTCGGCAAAACACAGCCACCATGCTACTCATTTTACCGCTTAACTGTGCATCCTATGTTAAAACATATTCCCACGCATTTAATTACTGGCGCACTGGGCGTTGGTAAAACCACAACGCTGATTCATTTACTCAAACAACGGCCTAAGCACGAACGCTGGGCAGTGCTAATTAATGAGTTTGGGCAAATTGGTTTAGATCAAGCATTATTAAGTTCTGACGATAGCGAGATTACGCTCAGCGAAGTCGCGGGTGGCTGTGTGTGCTGCGTAAATGGAGCACCTTTTCAAGTGGCATTAACTCGCCTGTTAAAACAAGCCAAGCCCACTCGCTTATTTATTGAGCCTTCTGGACTTGGGCATCAGCCACAACTGTATCGCCAACTACAAGAAGCGCCTTGGAATGAAGTGCTGAGCTTACAACCAACAGTAATTATTGCTGCCGCGGAGGCCACACTTAGCCCGGCAACGCTAGCTGATGCTCAGCGCAGCTTATTAGAAAAAGCAAAGTTGCTACTGGTTAATAAAGCCGAGCAGTTAAATGCAACTGAGCAAGCAACCATTAAACAGCGGTTTGCTCCGCTCAACGTGCTATTTACCACTCAAGGTCAGCTCAAGCTGGAACAGCTGCCAGGTATTGAGCATACTGCAACTCTTGCTAACCTAGACAATCTGCCCGATGCAACAACAGCTGTTGTGGGTGAGGTTTGGCTCGATCCCAAGCAGCCTATTTGCTCGATTCAGGCCCAAGCAGAGGCGTGGAGCATTGGCTGGAAATGGCACAGATCTCAGCAGTTTGACTTAATGCGCTTACAGCTGCTGATCCAGCATCTACCTTTTATTCGGGCTAAAGTAGTGGTGCACACCAATGCTGGCTGGTTATCAGCTAATGCCACTACACAACAGCCGCTGCATTGGCAAAGCAGCGCTTGGCAAGAAGACTCGCGCATCGAATTAATTTTTGACCAAGCCCAAGCCAGTGATACCCTAACTCAGTATTTAACCGCTTGCCTTGTACCGCCAACGGCTAAGGAATAACCCACCATGCACCTAATACCTTGGGAATATCAATGCTCGGCAGGCTTTAAACTACGGGGTTGGCGTAGCGAGCCCAGTGGCAAACCGCTCTTACACTTTTTACATGGGAATGGTTTTTGTGGGCTGACCTATACCCCCATGCTAGAGCTTTTAAGCCAGCAATTTGACTTGTGGTTATGCGATGTACAAGGCCATGGCGACAGCGAAAGTGGCGCTAAATTTTTAGGCTGGAATAAAAATGCCGAACTAGTAACCGAGGCGTTTACCGCACTCAACCCTGCACCCAATCAGCCCGTTTATGCAGTAGGCCATAGCCTAGGCGGCGTATTAAGTAGCTTAATCATGGCAGCACAGCCTCAACTGTTTAAGCAAGCGGTATTACTTGATCCGGTATTTTTTACCCCCAATATGATCTTAGCCATGCATGGCATGCGTTGGCTCGGCTTATCAGACAAACATGAAATGGCCAAACGAGCACGGCAGCGCCGTGATAGTTGGCCTAATCGGCAGGCGGCTTTTGCTGGCCTTAGAACACGAGGCGCTTTTAAAAGCTGGCGTGATGAGGCGCTCTGGTCTTATGTCAATCATGGCTTGCATGAAGTACAAGGCGGAGTAACGCTTAAATGTCGCCCACAACGTGAGGCTGACTTTTTCGCCTCATTTCCCCGTAACTTGTGGCGCTCACTAAAGCGAGTACAAACACCCGTTAAGGTGCTCTACGCTGAGCAGACCTTTCCCTTTGTCGAGCAATCAATTAAGCGCTGGAGCAAACTTAATCCTTGCATCAGCTATCAACAAGTACCAGGGGATCACTGCTTTATGCAACAGAACCCAGCTCATACAGCTGAACTGATTAGACAATATTTCATACCAAGCTGCTCTTAAGTTATAAAAAAACCGATTTAGTCGAAACTAAATCGGTTTTAATCAGCAACTAAACTTTAGCTAACTAAGTAACATTGAAGTCTCTTATTCTGCTAAGTTTTTCGCTACAAAATCCCAGTTCACTAAGTTCCAGAACGCTTCTAGATAGTTAGGACGTGAGTTGCGGTAATCAATGTAGTAAGCGTGCTCCCACACATCACAAGTCAGCAGTGGCTTATCTTCAGTTGTTAGTGGGCAACCTGCGTTTGAGGTGCTCGCTAATGCTAAAGAACCATCAGCTTTTTTCACTAGCCACCCCCAGCCTGAACCAAAGGTACCGATGGCATTTTTAGTGAATTCTTCTTTGAATTTTTCAAACGAGCCAAATGACTTGTTGATGGCTTCTGCTAACTCACCCGTTGGCTCACCACCACCGTTCGGCGCTAAGCAGTTCCAGTAGAAGGTGTGGTTCCAAACCTGAGCTGCGTTATTGAAGATACCGCCGCTTGAAGTTTTAACAATTTCTTCTAGGCTCTTACCTTCAAAACCACTACCTGGCAGTAAGTTATTTAGGTTAACCACATAGGTATTGTGGTGTTTGCTGTAGTGATAATCTAAAGTTTCCGCAGAAATATGAGGCTCAAGCGCGTCTTTTGCATAAGGAAGTGCTGGTAATTCAAAAGCCATGATTCTCTCCAGTTTTTCATCAGGACAAGGCAAATAAGGCAAACTTACTTATAGCGTCAGCAAGTCAGGGCTTGCTGATTCGAGCTTGCCGTTGAGTTTTCATCATACCACTAGATTGATTGATGTGGCTATTTTGCTCATAGACTCGCTACTTCTAACCCTGTTCCCCAAATCAACTGCGCCGCCACAGCAAACATCATCAGCGCGACAATAAAGTCAATCACGCGCCACGTGGCAGGCCGTGCTAACCAAGGAGCTAACTTAGCTGCTAATAAGGCCAAGCTGAAAAACCATAGGCCCGAGGCTAAGGTAGCACCTAGAATATAGCCTATTGGTGATGGCTGCTGCGCACCTAAGGCACCAATCAAGAGAACGGTATCTAGATACACATGGGGATTAAGCAAAGTCACAGCTAAGGTGGTTAGCAAAGCTACTTTTAGTGACTTTGGCGCTCTGGCTTGCTGCTGCTCTAAACTTTGCTGACGCAATGCCCGCATTAATGCCTGCAAACCGTACCAGCCTAAAAATAGCACGCCACCCCAGCGCGCCACGGCCAATAATATTGGATGCGTTGCAAAAATTTGCGCTAGCCCAAATACGCCTAAGCTAATTAACACCACATCACAGAGCACGCAAACCAAGGCAATCACTAGATGATGCTCGCGCCTTAAGGCTTGGGATAAAACAAAGGCATTTTGTGTACCTATCGCCATAATCAAACCAAGGGTAACTAAAACGCCATTCATCAGGCTTTGTTGCATGTTGTTCTCATCTTTAAAACGTAAACAAAAAAGCCGCCCAAACAGGCGGCTTTACTGATAGCGCTGTCTCTTACAGACCAGACATCTTCTTGATCGCAGACATCATTTCGTCTTCAGAGCAATCATTACAGGTACCCATCGGTGGCATAGCGTTTAACCCTTTAATTGAGGTTTGTAATAACGCATCTAAACCGCCCTGTGCATCTGCACGCTCTTGCCAAGCAGCCGTTTCACCAATTTTTGGCGCACCTAAAATACCTGCACCATGGCAAGCATTACAGTGTTTGGCAATAATATCGTCTGCACTACGGCCGGCTGCACCAGCTGCCGGTGCACCACCTGCAGCAACAAGTGCTTGCTCACACTCATCACCTTTTAAGCAGACTTCACCTACTGGCTTAATACGATCAGCTACTGCTTCATCAGTGGTCGCTTGAGCACTCACAGCCCACAGAGATAAAGCAGCAACGTTTGCTACGAGTAATTTTTTCAATAAGTTCACAGTACACCCTCTTTGTGGCTTTTCACTCTCGCGGCCACGGTCAACGCGAGCGGGCCATAGTATAGCCACTAGCAAGCCAATCGGAAACAGCTAAAGTCGTGGTTTATTAGTTAATTGGTTGCAACCCCAAGCGAATAACTCATTGATTTAACAATAACTGAGTGGCACCCGCTTTAGATTGCACAGCAATTGATAACCGATGGTGTCGGCCTGTTGCGCTACCGTGTCGACACTGACCTGTTTACCCCATAACTCTACTCGACTACCAATGCCCGCCTCAGGCAAATGCGTAATATCAACGGTTAACATATCCATTGCCACTCGCCCAACTAATTGCGCAGGCTGCCCATCAACCGTAACTGGCGTTCCATTTTTAGCTTGCCGCGGATAGCCATCTGCATAGCCCATAGCGACAATCCCTAGTCGAGTAGGCGCTGAGGTTACATAATGCCCACCATAACCAACTGCCTGCCCGGCTGCTAAGGTTTGCACGCCAATAATTTTAGATTCCAGGGTCATCACAGGCTCTAAGGACTCAGTTAATCGATTAGCACTTGGAAAAGGATTAGCTCCATACAGCATGATGCCAGGACGCGTCCAGTTACCTGCCGCCGCTGAAGTACTTAACAAAGCTGCTGAGTTAGCCAAACTTAACGAGGTGTTAAGTTGCTTTTGTAGCGCTAAAATCGCCTGCAGTTGCTGCAAGGTGACTGGACACTCAGGCTCATCAGCTCGAGCAAAGTGTGTGCTTAATCCCAATAATCGCACCTGCGGCAAGGCGGCTAGTTGTTGCCAAACCGCTAACACTTGCTCAGGCTGAAAACCTAAACGATGCATTCCTGTATCCACTTTCAACCAAACGGCTACAGGCTGCTGACTGGATAAACGTGCTAAGGCTGCAATTTGCCACGCCGAATGCACCACACACACCAATTGTTGTTCGGCAATAAAAGGCAGCTCAGCTGCATCTAAAAAGCCTTCTAATAACACGATAGGCTTACGGGTTAGCCCGGCGTCAATTAAGCGAGCCGCTTCTTCGGTAAAGGCCACGGCAAAAGCATCCACTTCATCTTGTAACGCCGTGGCACAGGGAATTAAGCCATGACCATAGGCATCAGCTTTTACCACCGCCATCATCTGCTCTGGAGAATGCTGGCGCGCCAGTTTAGCGTTATGTACTAAGGCGGATAAATCAATAACTGCGCGTGCTGGACGCATGGTTGTAAAATCCTTCACTAGGGGTTAACGGTAACGAAAAATAGATAAGCCTTCAGTATCAATGGCAGGAGCGCGATTTGCCATTAAATCGGCTAAATAATGGGCAGAGCCACAGGCCATAGTCCAACCTAAGGTACCGTGCCCGGTATTAAGCAACAGATTTTTATAAGGTGTAGCGCCAATCACTGGCGTGCCATCAGGCGTTGCAGGACGCAAACCGGTCCAAAATAGCGCTTGTTGTAAATCACCAGCACCTGGGTAAAGATCATTAATCACCCAACTCATTGAGGCTTTACGCTCAGGATTTAACGCTAAATTATACCCCGATAACTCAGCAAAACCGCCGACCCGAATCCGCTGCTCAAAACGTGTAATTGCTACTTTATAAGTCTCATCAATCACCGTCGCTTCAGGCGCTTGCTCTGGCTGCACGATTGGCAAGGTTAAGGAGTAGCCTTTCAATGGATATACGGGTAGTTGAATTCCCAAAGGTTTAAGCAGTAAGGGTGAGTAACTACCTAGCGCCACCACATAACGATCAGCACTCAGCAGCTGACCATTAGCGTACACGCCTGTTACTTGCTGACCCTCTACTTGCAAGCGCTCTACCTGCTGCCCAAACTTAAACTCTACCCCCAGTTCTCGGGCGCGCTCGGTCAGCTGTTTGGTGAATAGGTTACAGTCGCCGGTTTGATCATTAGGCAAACGCAAAGCACCCGACAACTTAGTCACCGACTGCACCAGACCTGGCTCATATTGCAGAATTTGTTCTGGGCTTAACAGCTGATACGGCACGCCAAACTGCTGCAAGATCCGAATATCTGCCGCCGCCGTATCCAGTTGCTGCTGGCTGCGAAATAACTGCATGCCGCCCAACTGACGGCCTTCATAAGCCAGCCCAAGCTCGTTACGTAGCTCATCTAAGCAATCTCGACTATATTCCGCCAAGCGCACCATACGCGCTTTATTAATCTGATAGCGTCCTGCGGTGCACTGACGCAGCATTTTCGCCATCCATAGGTACTGAGCAGGCTCTTTCGTTAGTTTAATAGTCAAGGGCGCATGTTGCTGTAGCATCCACTTAATCGCTGCTAAAGGCACATGGGGCGCCGCCCAAGGTGAGGCGTAACCAGGAGAAATCTGCCCCGCATTACCAAAGCTGGTTTCCTCGGCCGTTGCGGCTTGGCGCTCAAGCACCGTCACTGCGTAGCCTTGCTTTGCCAAATAGTAGGCCGTTGTTACGCCAATGACTCCACCACCTAAGACTAGAACCCGCATTATTCACCTCACTCGTTGACTTTATTGTCGCATCTGCTTGCAGTCTTTACCTTTCATTAGTATAAAAGCTTTTTTCTAGTGCTTTTCACTATAATTAAAGCCTTTTACGGCGGTTCTATCGGGAATAATCACTATTTCCCTAGGAGATTCTCCTTGCAAGCAGCTCAGACTACAAAACGTCAATTGGATAAGATTGATCACTGCATTTTACGCATCCTGCAAGAAGAGGGACGCATCTCTTTTACTGAGTTAGGCGAACGCGTTGGCCTCTCGACCACCCCCTGCACCGAGCGAGTCCGCCGCTTAGAGCGTGAAGGCTATATTACTGGATACCATGCACGACTAAATCCACAACTGCTCAATGCAGGTCTGTTAGTCTTTGTCGAAATCAGCCTTGACTATAAGTCTGGCGATATTTTTGAAGCCTTTCGCCAAGCCGCTTTGAAACTGCCCCATGTTTTAGAATGCCACTTAGTCTCAGGCCACTTTGATTACCTGATTAAAGCGCGTATCTGCGAGATGGCTTCGTACCGCAAATTGCTAGGCGATATTTTGCTCAAACTACCTAATGTGCGTGAATCTAAAAGCTATATCGTGATGGAAGAAGTCAAAGAAAGCTTAATTCTTCCGATTCCGGAATAAACGGAATCGGCCACGCCCAACGCTGCTGCGTTAATTTAAAGCCATAAAAAAACCCGCCAATGGCGGGTTTTCTCAAAGACGCATCAATTACTTGATTTTGCCTTCTTTATAGATCACATGCTTACGCACAACTGGATCGTATTTTTTGATTTCGATCTTATCAGGAGTGGTACGCTTGTTTTTGTCTGTAGTGTAGAAGTGGCCTGTACCAGCGCTAGACACTAAACGGATTAAATCACGCATGATGTTCTCCTTAAACCTTTAGGCCACGAGCACGTAGCTCGCCCAATACTGCATCAATACCACGCTTATCAATTACGCGCATACCTTTAGCTGATACACGTAAGCGTACAAAGCGCTTCTCGGACTCAACCCAGAAACGATGGTACTGCAAGTTTGGTAAGAAACGACGACGGGTTTTGTTATTTGCGTGGGAAACTTTGTTCCCAGTAACTGGACCCTTACCAGTTACTTGACATACTTTTGCCATGCCTCAGCCCTCTGAAACCACATGCCCAACCCGGCATGGGTTGGCTGCTTAAACTCAAAAATTTAGTTAGCAAGTAGCTGAAAAACAAAGAGTTTTTCTATGCTATGCAGGCGTTTACGCCCATCTCGTTGGGTTTATTCTGGCTATTTAACCAAGGCTAATAGCAGAGCCACCCGAAAAAGAGTCACGCTTTATAGCAGAAAACAGCTGTTTTCGCAACCAAGACTCTTCAACTCACGATTTTTTGTAAACGCGTATTGTAACTTACATCCAGCCATTTTCAACCATTGATAGCGGTTCTCCCTCACCAACAATGAAATGATCCAGTACGCGCACATCAATTAAAGCAAGCGCTTCAGTTAAACGCTCAGTAAGTAACTTATCCGCCTGACTAGGCTCTGAGACACCCGAAGGGTGATTATGAGTCAAAATCAGCGCCGCTGCGTTGTTTGCTAAAGCACGTTTGACGACCTGTCTTGGGTAAACGCTGGCGCTATCGATGGTGCCATAAAATAATGGCTCAAACGCCAACACTCGATGCTTGGCATCTAAAAACAAACAAGCAAATACCTCATGGGGCTCATGTCGTAACTTGGCTTTTAAAAAATCACGCACAGCTTGTGGGCTTTCTAAGGCCGAGGCCCGCTGAATTGTTGCTTGTAGATGGCGCCGCCCCATCTCCAATACTGCCTGTAACTGCACATACTTAGCAGGTCCCAAGCCTAGATGATCAGTAAACTCTGCTAGTTCAGACTCTAATAATTGCCGCAACCCACCAAACTCATGCAATAAGTAGCGTGCAAGCTCTACCGCATCCATTCCCTTAACACCCGTACGCAGAAAAATGGCTAATAACTCAGCATCTGTAAGTGCTGCAGGGCCTAATGTGAGTAGTTTTTCCCGAGGTCGCTCAGCGACCGGCCAATGTTTAATACTCATCCTTATTTCTCCTATGGATGCATCCGCTGCGGCTGAACTAAATAGGGCTATATGGTATGTTAGCGTGATTTTATTCCTTTGCTTATCTCTCCCTAAAAACTAAAAGGCAGGCTTATGCAGCGATTGCACAATAAACGCGTACTTCTTGGCATTAGTGGCGGCATTGCTGCCTATAAAAGTGCTGAACTGGTGCGCCGTCTAAAAGATCTGGGCGCAGACGTGCAAGTGGTAATGACCCAAGCCGCGCAAGAATTTATTACCCCACTGACTTTGCAAGCCCTGTCTGGTCACCCTGTGCATACTGATTTGCTCGATCCTGCTGCTGAAGCAGCCATGGGCCATATCGAGCTTGCACGCTGGGCAGATATTGTCTTAATCGCTCCAGCTACGGCCGACCTCATCGCCCGTATTAGTCAAGGTGTCGCCAATGATCTACTCACCACCTTGGTCTTAGCCACAGACGCTAAACTTGCGTTAGCGCCAGCCATGAATCAGGCCATGTGGCGTGATAGCGCGACCCAAGCCAATATTGCCTTGCTAGCCCAACGAGGCTACTTATTATTTGGTCCTGCAGCGGGTCAGCAAGCCTGTGGCGATCTAGGTTTAGGCCGCATGGAAGAACCCGCCGCTTTAGCCCAAGCTTTAGCCGATACGTTTCAAACGCAAGCCCTCACGGGTAAGCATGTGGTGATTACTGCAGGTCCTACCCGAGAAGCCATTGATCCCGTGCGTTATATTACTAACCATAGCTCTGGCAAAATGGGCTTTGCCCTAGCCACTGCCGCAGTGGAAGCGGGTGCTAAAGTGACCTTAGTCTGCGGCCCTGTGCATCTGGCTACGCCAGACCGAGTACAGCGCATCAATGTAGAAAGCGCCCGCGATATGCTCGATGCTTGCGAGCAAAGCATGCCTTGCGATATTTTTATTGCTGCCGCGGCCGTTGCCGACTATCGCCCAGCAACCATCGCCGAACAAAAGCTAAAAAAAGACCCTCTAGCCGAAGAAGGTATGCAAATTGAGCTAGTGCGTAACCCTGATGTACTGGCCACCATTGCCAAACGAGCAGATCGTCCTTTTTGTGTGGGTTTTGCTGCCGAAACTGAGAACCTTCTGGCCTATGCTAGCAGCAAGTTACAACATAAAAACCTGGATCTAATTGTGGCTAATGATGTCGCCAATCAAAGCATCGGCTTTAATAGCGATGAGAATGCCATTACTATTATCGACCGCAACCAACAGCAGCGACACTTTGCCCAAGCTAGCAAACAGAAAATTGCTGCCCAACTGATTGATTTTATTGCTCAAAGTAGCTCAAAGGCTTAATACACTATGCTTTCTATGCAAACCAAAGTGCTCGATCCTCGCTTAGGCACTGAATACCCACTACCCGCCTATGCCACCCAAGGTTCAGCCGGCTTAGATCTACGCGCGATGCTACAGCAACCCCTCACCTTACAGCCGGGCGAAACACAGCTAATTCCAACGGGTTTGGCCATGTATATTGCCGACCCCAAGGTAGCGGCTATGGTGTTGCCGCGCTCAGGCTTAGGCCACAAGCACGGCATTGTGCTAGGCAATCTGGTGGGCTTAATTGACTCCGACTACCAAGGCGAGCTGATGGTGTCCTGCTGGAATCGTGGCACAGCCCCTTTTGTGATTGAAGTAGGCGAGCGCATCGCACAATTGGTCCTAGTGCCGGTACTACAAGCCGAACTACAGCTAGTTGATGAGTTTGTCGCCAGCGAGCGTGGCACCGGCGGCTTTGGTCATACGGGGCAAAAATAGTAGATTTCTTTATAATTAATTAGCCTTTACATACATAGAAAACCAAAAGCCTTCTAATATATGAAGTTTGTTTTACTGCAAATGTGTACATGCATTTAAATAAGCAATTATTACTACCAAGCTAAACCTAGCTATTGAGTTCACAGCGACTCCAAAACCAGCCTCTTACTGAAGCTATAGAGGATAGTTTAGGGTCCTACCCCTCTTTCACTTAACGAGGCTTTCGACTTGCTTTCAATCACCCCCCTACTGAGTGCTCCTGACGCTGCAACAGCCCAACACATTGCCGCAGAAATTTTCCGTGCCTACGATATTCGCGGTATCATTGATCAAACCATTACCACAGATACTGCCTACTGGATTGGCCGTGCAGTGGGTGCTGAAAGCCGCGCTCAAGGTGAAAATACTGTCATCATCGCCCGCGATGGCCGCTTATCTGGTCCAGCGCTCAGTACTGCGCTCAGCCAAGGCCTAACCGAGGCCGGTTGTGATGTGATTGATCTAGGTATGGTGCCCACCCCAGTGCTGTACTTTGCAACCCATACCCTAAATAGCCGTTCAGGGGTGATGATTACTGGCAGCCATAACCCGCCCGATTACAATGGCTTTAAAATAGTCATTGCCGGTGAAACCCTATCCGGTGAACGTATTACGGCACTGCATACCCGTATCCAAAATAACGACTTAACCAGCGGCAATGGTGCAGTCAGTGAATACTCGATTGAAGATCAGTACATCGACTACATTACTCAAGATATCGTGCTTTCTCGTCCAATGAATGTCGTGATTGACTGCGGTAACGGCGTCGCCGGCGTCATTGCCCAGCGCTTATTTGAAGCCATTGGCTGTACCGTTCATGCATTGTATTGCGAAGTAGATGGCACCTTCCCTAACCACCATCCCGATCCTAGCAAAGCAGAAAACTTAGTGGATTTAATTGCCGTAGTGAAAGCCAAACAGGCTGATCTAGGGATTGCTTTTGACGGTGATGGTGACCGCTTAGGCGTGGTCACTAACCTAGGGCAAATGATTTTCTCCGACCACCTGATGATGCTCTTGGCCAAAGATGTGGTATCGCGTAACCCTGGCGCTGATGTCATTTTTGACGTGAAATGCACCCGCCGTCTAGCTGCTGTGATCAGTAACTACGGTGGCCGGCCGATTATGTGGAAAACCGGGCATTCGCTGATCAAATCAAAAATGAAAGAAACTGGTGCATTACTGGCCGGTGAAATGAGTGGCCATATTTTCTTTAAAGAGCGCTGGTTCGGCTTTGATGATGGACTCTATAGCGGCGCTCGCCTGTTAGAAATTTTAAGCTTAGAAGACGCAGACAGCGCCAGCATTTTTGCAGCCTTCCCACTAAACTTAGCCACTCCAGAAATCAACCTAGAGGTTACCGAGGCGACCAAGTTTGGCATTATCGAGCGCCTGCAACAGCTGTCAGACTGGGGCGATGGTAGCATCACCGCGATTGATGGCGTGCGCGTTGATTATGCAACCGGCTGGGGGCTAATTCGCGCCTCGAATACTACTCCGGTACTGGTATTGCGCTTTGAAGGTGAAAGCGAGCAAGAGCTGCAACGAATCCAAGCGATTTTCCGCCAGCAGTTATTATCGGTAGCGCCTGATCTAAGCCTGCCTTTTTAGTTTGATTTTTTATTTGCGGAGCCCCCATGACCCTTAATCGTAGTGATGCAGCCCATGTCGCTGAAGTGCTTTCGGAAGCACTGCCATATATTCGTCGTTTTGTCGGCAAAACCTTAGTTATTAAATATGGCGGTAACGCCATGGAAAGCGAAGAGCTAAAAAATGGCTTTGCTCGCGATATCGTACTAATGAAAGCGGTTGGTATTAACCCCATTGTGGTTCACGGTGGCGGTCCACAAATCGGTGAGCTATTACAGCGTCTTAATATTGAAAGCCGCTTTATTGATGGCATGCGTGTTACCGATGAAAAAACCATGGATGTGGTAGAAATGGTGCTCGGTGGCCAGGTGAACAAAGACATTGTCAGCCTAATTAACAACCATGGTGGACGTGCAATTGGCTTAACTGGGCAAGATGCTGGTCTGATCAAAGCCCGCAAACTCACAGTCACTCGCAAAACGCCAGAAATGACTAAGCCTGAAATTATTGATATTGGTTTAGTTGGTGAAGTTGCCAGCGTCAATGCCGACCTGCTGGATATGCTGGTGCAAGGCGATTTTATTCCGGTGGTAGCACCGATTGGTGTAGGCGCCAATGGCGAATCGTTCAACATTAATGCCGACTTAGTGGCTGGCAAGGTGGCTGAAGCAGTAGGCGCTGAAAAGCTGATTTTACTAACCGATATTGCCGGACTGCTAGATAAACAAGGCAATGTCTTAACCGGACTTGATACCGCTCAAGTTGATGCCCTAATCGCCGATGGCACTATCTATGGCGGTATGCTGCCAAAAATTGGCTGCGCCCTAGATGCTGTCCAAGGCGGCGTAACGAGTGCACATATCATTGATGGCCGAGTGAAGCATGCGGTGTTACTCGAGATCTTCACTGACCATGGGGTCGGCACGCTAATCACTAATCACTAATCACTAATCACTAAGTTATGCAATTTTAAGCCAGCAACGGTTAGTGTTGCTGGCTTAAAGTTCTTTACAACTTGTTTATAATCCCACTCACAGCCCCTTGGCTCTCGCTACGCAACAATTTGAGCTTAATGCTCCCGACAATTAAGACTCGCCAAAATGATTATAATTTTTTACCAAGATTTACTCAGCATCTCGTAATCTTGAACAATGTATTGAGTCGGCATGCCTTGCCAATCCCGTGCTATATAATAGTGTCACGATAAATTTCCATTTAAAATTAATATCTCCCAACAAGCAGTTCCTCCACTCAACAACTTAAAATGCTTAATGGCCCTACTTAACTTCTAAGCCGAGGAAAGTGTGCACTTACCTTAAAAAAGGTCATTTTATATGACCGTTTTAGCTATTAAAAAATATAGCTACTATACGGATCTGAGTATCTTTTTAGTCCAACCACCTTTGGCCGAGTGTTTGCTATGCAACCTGTTGTTATTTCTATTAGCTTATTAATTATCAGCAATATTTTTATGTCCTTTGCCTGGTACGCCCATCTAAAAGAACTCAACAATAAACCATGGATTATTGCTGCGTTAATCAGCTGGGGGATCGCCCTCTTTGAATACTTATTTCAGGTCCCGGCCAACCGCATTGGTTTTAGCGTGCTCTCAGTGGCGCAGCTTAAAGTATTGCAAGAGGTAATCACGCTCAGCGTGTTTGTTCCCTTTTCGGTGCTCTACCTTAAAGAGCCCCTGAAACTCGACTATCTGTGGGCCGGCCTGTGCTTAGTAGGTGCGGTGTACTTTATGTTTCGCAGCAAACTCGGCTAGCCTTCATTCGGCTCTGTGCAGTTTTTCCCACACCTCATAACAATAGGCTGGGCTTTGCGCAAGCGCTGGTTGGGGGTTTTGCTGCACCCGCTGCCAGCTGTGATCAAGTACCGGGAAAAACGCATCGCCCTCCAAAGTTAGCGCAATACGGGTTAAATACACCCGATCAGCTAAGGGCAAAGCTAAGCGATACAGTTGCTCACCACCAATAACCATAAGCTCTTCGGCGTCATTCTCTATCGCCCAAGCTTGGGCACGCGCTAAAGCTTGAGTTAAATCATTAACCACTTCGGCGCCCTCTAAGACTAAATCGGTTTGCCGAGTCACTACGATATTTAAACGCCCCGGCAAAGGACGCCCCAAAGAATCCCAGGTTTTTCGCCCCATGATGATAGGCTTGCCCATGGTGGTTGCTTTAAAATATTGCAATTCATTGGGCAAATGCCAAGGCATTTGGTTATCTCGCCCAATTACGTTATTTTCAGTGGCTGCTACAATAAGACTCACTGGCTTCTGAAGTTGACGCATCATGCTGAGGACTCCAAGTCAGGCTCAAAAAACCATCATAAATGACTCACAGCTCGATAGGGAAATTCGTTAAATACGATGAGTAATTCCACGTTAAATTTATTGTCCGTCAAACCGAGCACTGAGCAACTTTATCAGCAATGGCTGAGTGAAGCCGTACGCTTGCGTGAAGAGCAAAGCGGTGCCCTAGAAGATAGCCAAGCCGTGCGCTTAGCTTTACAGCAACCGGCTGATTTAGCCGCTCGCCTGCAAGCTCGTGCTTTATTTTTAGCTAAGCGCGATGGCTTAGAGGCAGCCTTAGTGCAGTGGTTAAAAGGCATTAAGCTCACCCGCCTGTTATTCATACTGTTAGCCGTGCTGCTAGGAATTGGTTTAAGTAAAGCTGCCTTGCTTAATCAAACCGGCACGGTCAATGTATTTTTAGCCTGTTTAGCACTGCTCGGCGCACATTGCTTGAGTTTAACGGTTTGGCTAATCAGCCTGCTCAACCCTTACCGTAGCCCTAGCGCCTCAAGCATTACCCAAGCCGCGCTCTGGCTGAGTGAGCTCTTTGCCCGCCGTGCCAAGCAGGCACAGCTATTACCTGCGTTGATCATACTGTTACAGCGGCAAAAAGCATTAGTTTGGTTGTCTGCTAAATACTTACACCTCTGGTGGCTGTTAGTTCTGCTTAGTTGTCTGGCTAGTTTTTTACTGATGCTCAGCACTCAGCGTTATGGTTTTGCCTGGGAATCAACCATAGTCAACAGCCACGCCTTTAGTGGCTTTATTCAATTTATCGGCTGGCTGCCCCATAGCTTAGGTTTTCCACAGCCAAGTACCGAGCTCATTCAGCGCAGCGGTGAACTGGCCTCTTTTGTTGAAGCCGATCGACACACTTGGGCCTATTGGTTAGTTGGCTTAGTCGTTGTTTATGGCATTGTACCGCGCGCAGTACTCAGTCTCGTCAGCCACTATTTAGCTACCAATCGACTCAAGCAGTTAACCATTGATCCTCATTTACCGATCTGGCTAGAGCTGCACGAGCGATTAATGCCACGCCAAACCCAGGTGGTTGATGCAGCACCCGACACGATACATTTGCAGCCAGTCCATGCTCAACCGCAGTTTGAGTTAAATGCTACTCGTTCGGCACTGACCAGCCTTGAGATTAATCCTAAACGGCCATGGCCACCTAGCGTTACCGTACCTTATTTAGGCGCACTGGATAGCCGAGCACAGCGCCATTTGATTCTTGATCAGCTCAGTCAACAGCCACTGCAACGGTTATTAGTCGCCTGCGATCCTAGTAGCTCTATTGATCGTGGCACGCTCAATTTACTGGCTGATTTAACCCAGTTTTGTAGTGAGCTAAAAGTTTGGCTGCTGCCAGCGACCGAGCAGATTCACTATGACCCTGCACGGCTAGAAGACTGGAGTAAACGGCTAACCCAGCAGCAAATTGCCTTTACCAGCGCCCAAGATGCCCTGCAGTGGCTGGAGACTCCCCATGCATAAACCCTTATCTGTTGCTGTGGTGGGCCATACTAATGTGGGTAAAACCTCTTTAATGCGCACCCTAACCCGCAATAGCCATTTTGGTGAGGTTTCACCCCAAGCCACCACCACCAAACATGTGGAAGCCGCCCATTTAAAAGCCGGTGGCCAAACGCTGTTAACCTTGTTTGATACACCAGGCTTAGAAGATGCGGTGGGATTATTTGATTACTTAGAGCAGTTAAACGGCCGCTATACCGAACGCCAAGCCGGTCCAGAGTCATTAACTGTATTTCTTCAAAGCAGCGAAGCTAAGCAACGCTTTGAGCAAGAAGCCAAAGTATTAAAGCAGTTGCTCGCCTCTGATGCCGCGCTATATGTAATTGACGCTCGAGAAACTTTTTTTGATAAATATCGCGATGAAATCAGTATTTTAAATCGCGCAGGTAAACCATTAATCCCGGTGCTCAACTACATTCATGCTAAGGATCAACAGGTTGCAGATTGGCTAGCAGGCCTCGCCAAAATTGGCCTACATAGCGTGGTGCAATTTGATACGGTGGCACCGCCAATTGAGGGCAGTCAGCAACTGTTTCAGACCTTAAGTTTAATGCTGCCCCAGCATCAAACGGCGTTAGCTCAACTCAGCGCCGATCAACAACAGCAAGCGCAGCTACGCAAACAGGCCGCCTTTGAGCTAATCGCTGATTTACTATTAGATGTTGCCGCTTTTAGACGCCAAATTGATAGTAGCCAACAGCAATTAGAGTTACAAAAACACCAACAGACTACGCGTACACGGGAACAAAAAACCGTCGATCAACTGCTTAAGCTCTATGCTTTTGATAAAGACAGCGCTGCTGAATTTGACTTACCCATGACCGAAGGTCGCTGGGAGCATGATATTTTTAGCAGCGAAACCTTGAAACAAGTCGGTGTTAAAGCCACCAGTGGCGCACTTAAAGGAGCCGCCACTGGTGCTGTATTTGATTTAGCCACCGCTGGCTTTTCGCTAGGGGCAGGCACTGCTGTGGGCGCGGCGATTGGTGGCTTAGGTGAAGTATTTTTAAAATTTGGCCGGCAATTAAAAAGCAGCCTCACTGGAGAGGCTAGCCTAACCGTAGATGACAGTATTCTGCGCTTACTCAGCTTACGCCAATTGCAACTTCTTAATGCCTTGGAGCAACGGGGTCACGCAGCGCAAGATAAAATCTTGCTCAGCCTTGAGCAAACCCAGCAGTGGCAAGAGCAAGCACTACCTGAAGTGCTGGATAAAGCCCGTAGCCACCCCCGCTGGTCGAGTATGAATCCTGAATACCGCGCGGCCAGTAGTGAACGCCAAGCAGCAAAACAGGCGCTGACTCAACTTTTAGCCCACACATAAAAACGGATGCCGCGGCATCCGTTAAATTAATTGCCCTAGCTGCGGTTAACTTAATCGTCAGCGTCGGCCATTTGCGTTTGCAAGTAGTTTTGGATACCGACTTTTTCAATCAGCCCTAACTGAGTTTCTAGCTGATCAATATGCTCTTCTTCATCGTCTAGAATTTTACGGAAGATGTCACGGGTAACGTAGTCTTTAACTGTTTCACAGTGGGCAATGGCCTCTAGTAAATCAGCTCGGGCCTGGTGCTCAAGGGCTAGGTCACACTCCAGCATTTCCTGAGTGTCTTCACCAATGCGCAACTTACCTAAGTCTTGCAGATTAGGCAGGCCTTCTAGAAACAAAATACGCTCAATTAACGTATCAGCATGCTTCATTTCTTCAATGGATTCGTCATATTCAAACTTGGCCAAAGCTTCAAAGCCCCAGTCTTTGAACATACGCGAGTGCAAAAAGTACTGGTTAATCGCCACCAGCTCATTGCCCAGCACTTTATTGAGATGAACTATTACTTGTGCGTCGCCTTTCATGTCTTGCTCCTAATCAGCCACCGGTTTCGCCAATCATAACAGACCGAATCAACAACACTAAGGGGGAATTTTAACTCAAGGTCGCAGCGCTCACTTAAGCTTAAGCGCTGGCTTAAATGGCGTAAGCTAAGTCTTGGTTAGCCAAGCTCATTGCCGATAACACCGCTTGCTTAGTAATCTGCTTAGCTTCACAGGCACACTTGCCACATTGCATGGCACAGCCGGTTTGCTCACGTACTTCTTTCCAGCTCCGTGCGCCGTCGCTGACAACCTGATTAATCTTACGATCAGTCACGCCTTTACATAGACACACATACATAGCTAGCCCTCGAACTACCTGAATTAAACAATGACGCAAATGTAAATGATTCGCATATGTCTTTCAAGTCATTAACTGAATATATTTTGCTAGGCTAACGGTAAGGCAAAAAAAAGCCCGAGAATGCTCGGGCTTTTGAGTACAGCTTGAATTAACGCGCCGGACGATGGATATAAATATCCAGTTGATCAATCACGGTTTTGAGTGAGTCATTGCGCGCATTAATTTCTGCCACATAGATTTCTTGATCAGCTAATTGAATCAGTAAATCTTGTTTTTTAACCGCTGGCTTTTTCTTAGGCGCCGCTTGCAGCGTAGGATCTTCAGCATAAATATCAACTTTTGATTTTTTACCTTTTACCTGCTGATCAAAGCGACCATCAGCGACTAAATCGCCTTTGACCGTAATTTTAGTGGTGTAAGCCACGCCGCCCACATCAGCCACTAAATGACCTTTAAGATCACTATTAAAGGTAATGTCTTGGCCTGAGTCGTTTTTGATAATCAAGTAGCCATCTTGATAACTCACATTAAAGGCTTCTTGAATCGACCCTTTAAACGAGTTGTAGGTACTACCCGAGTAAAATACCGACAGCGGATACAAAATAACGCCAAGGAAAATCAACGCCATTAACGCTTTTTGCGTAGCTTTTACCCAAAAATGCGACTTCGGCAGTTCAGCACCTTCAGTTGCGGCCACTTTAGCCTGCTGTTTTAAAGCGAGCTTTTTCAGCCCATAAACAATTGCGGCTAAAAATAAAAGTACCAAAAGACCTTGGAAGAACCCAAAAACAGGGTAGCCTCCCGAGACCATGTAATTAATATCTTTGATCATAGAACACCGTGTTATTTGTTAGACATCGAGTTCCTGCTATCGATGTAATAATAAGTCCGTTGTACCAAACGTGCTTCAAGATAAGGCCTGCGACCTATCTAAACCTAGGAAGTCTAAACCAGATACAAGTGGGTTAAAAGTGAGATTTATTTCCACTTATGGCCAAATCCGCTAAACCTCTTGGTTTTAGCCATAAGCTCACTTCTGTTTACCTCAACTATCGCTTTAATTAACGTAAAGACAAGATAGTCCAGCCGCGCTCTTGGGCAATGGCCCGCAGTGTATCATCTGGATCGACTGCCACTGGGTAGGAAACCTCTTCTAGCAAAGGCAAATCATTGTGCGAGTCGCTATAGAAGTAACTGCCCTCAAGGCTAGCTGCTTTATGCTGGGCTAACCACTCGTTTAATCGAACCACCTTGCCTGCATGATAGCTAGGCTGGCCAACCACCTGACCAGTATAACGACCATTTTCCATGCCGCATTCAGTAGCAATCAGGTAATCCACACCCAAACGCTTAGCAATCGGCCCAGTAATAAAGCGGTTAGTCGCGGTAATAATCAGCAAGGTGTAACCTTCCGAGCGACGCTTTTCTAACAGCGCTTCACCTTTAGCTAAAATAATTGGCTCAATGCAGTCACGCATAAACTCAGCGTGCCATTGAGCTAATTGCGCTGGCTCTGCTTTGGCTAAAATTTCTTGGCTAAAATTTTGATACGCCAAAATATCTAACCGTCCAGCCAAGTAATCTTCATAAAAAGCATCATTACGCGCCTTATATTGCTCAGCATCTAAAATTCCACGCTGACAGAGGTACTCGCCCCATAAGTGATCACTGTCACCACCGAGCAAAGTGTTGTCTAAATCAAAAATAGCCAAACGCACGTTTCTGTTCCTACTGATCTACACAAAATTAGGCAGCAGCATAACGATTTTTTAGACTAAAGCCTATTGTCTAGGCTCAAGTGAATCGCTAATTGCTCAAGCGGGGTGCTTTGTGGAACAATGAATTCATTATTTTTTACTGGGTATGCTGACATGATAGACGCAGATGGCTTTCGCCCCAACGTCGGCATCATCCTTGCTAACGACCAAGGCCAAGTCCTTTGGGCACGCCGTGTTAATCAAACCACTTGGCAGTTTCCCCAAGGTGGAATCAATCCCAATGAAGATGCAGAAGATGCCCTGTATCGCGAACTTTACGAAGAGATTGGTCTACAGCGAGAGGATGTCGAAATTCTAGCCTGCACCCGTGGCTGGCTTCGTTATCGGTTACCACAACGCCTAATTCGCACACACAGTTATCCGGTGTGTATTGGCCAAAAACAAAAGTGGTTTTTATTGCGCTTAAAAAGTGCTGAAGAACGGGTACGCATGGATACCACAGAAAAACCTGAATTCGATGGTTGGCGTTGGGTCAGTTACTGGTATCCTTTAGGTCAAGTGGTTACTTTTAAACGCGATGTCTATCGCCGAGCATTAAAGGAATTGGCCCCGCGCCTTACGGTGCGCGACTAACTAAAGATTACCGTGCCAGAATCGATCCCAACCAATAGCGTGCTGCGCACGCTCAGCCATATCTCCCAAGCGGTGAATGGCGCCAAAGATTTGCCTGCCTCCTTAGCCATTATTGTGAGCCAAGTGCGGCAAGCAATGCGCAGCCATGTGTGCTCGGTCTACCTAAAAGACCCGCACAGCCATCGCTATGTGCTGATGGCCACCGAGGGCTTAAATAAGCGCTCGATTGGTAAAGTCAGCATGGCGGCTAATGAAGGCTTGGTTGGTTTAGTTGGCAGCCGGGCTGAAACCATTAGCTTGGAAGATGCCACCAGTCACCCACGTTTTCGCTATTTTGCCGAAACCGGTGAAGAACGTTACTCCTCCTTTTTAGGCACCCCCATTATTCACCACCGCAAAGTGCTGGGGGTGTTGGTGGTGCAGCAAAAAGAACGGCGACAGTTTGATGAGGCCGACGAAGCTTTTTTAGTCACCATGAGCGCCCAACTTTCAGGGGTGATCGCCCACGCCGAAGCCACTGGCTCGATTCGTGGCCTTAATAAGCGCGGCAAAGGGGTACAGGTTGCTCGCTTTAGAGGAGTGCCTGGGGCGCCTGGGGCAGCCATTGGTAAGGCGGTAGTGGTGCTGCCTATCGCTAATCTAGATGTGGTGCCCGATAAGCCCAGCCATAATATTGAGGCTCAGCTCAAACTGTTTAATCGCGCCTTAGATGCAGTTCGCGAAGATATTAAAGTGCTAGCTAAGCGCCTTAACAGTCAACTACGCCCTCAAGAACAAGCGCTGTTTGATGTGTATCTGATGATGCTCGATCAAGGCGCATTACCAAGCGACGTAGTACGCGTGATCCAATCAGGCCAATGGGCCCAAGGGGCATTACGGCAAGTGGTGCAACAGCATGTGCAGCGCTTTGAGAAAATGGAAGATGCCTACCTCAAAGAGCGCGCCCAAGACATTAAAGATTTAGGCAATCGCTTACTGGCCTATTTACAAGAAGTTGAACACGAGCCGATTAATTACCCCGAAAACACCATTCTCATCAGTGAAGAATTGTCGCCAGCAATGCTTGGGGAAGTACCCGCTGGTAAATTAGCCGGGCTGATTTCGGTGCAAGGTTCGCGCAACTCCCATGTTGCTATTTTAGCCCGGGCGATGGGGATACCGACGGTAGTGGCCGCCGGTGATTTACCCTATTCGCGCCTGAATGGGATTGAAATCATTATTGATGGTTACCACGGCGATATTTTCACCAACCCAACACGGCTGCTGCGTGAGCAATACACCGAGATGATTGCCGAAGAGCAGCAACTCGATCAAGAACTAGACAACCTACGACATCTACCCTGCGCTACCTTGGATAATGTACGGATTCCGCTATGGGCGAATACCGGACTCATTGCCGATGTGCAACGGGCACAAAACCGCGGCGCCGAAGGTGTAGGCCTGTATCGCTCAGAAGTGGCCTTTATGGGTGCAACCCGCTTTCCTAGCGAAAGCGAGCAAATTGCTTTGTACCGGGAGCACTTACAAGCCTTTGCCCCACAACCGGTCACCATGCGCACCTTAGATATTGGCGGCGATAAACCCCTTAGTTATTTTCCGATTAAAGAGAAAAACCCCTACTTAGGCTGGCGTGGAATTCGGGTCACCTTGGATCACCCGGAAATTTTCCTGGTTCAATTGCGCTCCATGATGGAGGCCAGCGTTGGGCTCAATAACTTACGCATTTTACTGCCCATGATTTCCGGCATCGCTGAGCTTAAAGAAGCGATTCACTTTGTGCACCGCGCTTGGGTGGAGCTACGTAACGAAGGCTTGGACGTAAAGCGTCCGGCCATTGGGGTGATGATCGAGGTGCCAGCCGCAGTCTATCAAGCCTATGATATTGCCCAGCTGGTGGATTTTTTATCGGTTGGCTCCAATGATTTAACCCAATATTTACTGGCAGTAGATCGTAACAATGCGCGGGTTGCCTCGCTGTACGATTATTTTCACCCCGCAGTATTAACTGCCTTACAGCATGTAGTGGAAGCGGCCCACCGCTTAGGTAAGCCCGTTAGTATCTGCGGTGAAATGGCCGGTGATCCGGTTGCTGCAGTGCTACTGCTAGCCATGGGCTTTGATAATTTATCGATGAACGCTACCCAGCTGCCAAAGGTCAAGTCGCTACTCAGGCAAATTACTGCCTGCCAAGCCAAGCAACTACTCAATGAAGCGATGCAACTTGATGAGGGGGCGGCCATTCATCATCTGTTAAAATCAGCGCTAAAAAATATGGGGATTAATCCTCGGCTTAATATCGCGCTCACCTAAGCGCTGTATTACTCGTCAGGCTAAAAATCACCCCATAATTGCTGCGCCACACTCAAAGCGACCACTGGCGCGGTTTCGGTTCTTAGCACCCTTGGCCCTAAACGTGCAGGTAAAAAGCCAGCACCAGCGGCTTGCGCTACTTCTGCTTCTGTTAAGCCTCCTTCTGGCCCAATCAAAAAAGCTAAGCTATTTGGCGGTTGATGCGCGGTTAACGGCTGCGCCACAGGATGCAGTACCAGTTTTAAATCGGCTTGCAGCGCTTGCATCCACTCGGCAATCGCTTGCGGTGGATGAATTACAGGAATCGTTGAACGCCCACATTGCTCGCAGGCACTAATGGCAATTTGTCGCCAATGCGCTAAACGCTTTTCTGCCCGCTCATCATTTAGCCGCACTTCACAGCGCTCGGTAAATAAAGGGGTAATTTCAGTGACACCCAATTCGGTTGCCTTTTGAATCGCCCAGTCCATGCGCTCACCGCGGGATAATCCCTGACCTAAATGAATCGCTAAGGATGAGTCCGGCAAACCGGCCACTTGCTCAGTCAGTTCTACACTGACTACCTTTTTGCTAATCGCGGTAATTTCGCTGAGGTACTCATGACCGCTGCCATCAAATAGTTGAATCTGTGCCCCCACCGCTAAACGCAGCACCCGACTTAAATAATGGGAGGTCGCTTCTGGTAAATGAACGGTGCCTAACGCCAACTCAGCGTCTACATAAAATCGCGGTAAACTCATCAAACTGTCTCTGATTCCAATTAAGCAGCGGGGTATTTTCTGCAATTCTTGCCTGCATTACTAGCCACTAATGGGCTAGCAGTTGCTTTAGCTGCTGATCGGTTAAAAAATCGGTATCTATTTTTAGTGCACCACCAGTGGCTAGCGGACTAAATAAAAAGGTGTTACCCGCACTAGAGAACGCATAAAAACCAGGCTGTTGACCTAACTTAAACGGCAAGCTCGGATGCGCTTTAAAGGTGGCACTAAAACTTTTATGAACAGCCTGACACCCCTCAGATAGTAGCTCTGGCTGGTTGAACTGGTTTAATAGCGTTGCCAATTTACAGGCTGGATCTAGCTCGGGCTCTTTGCTAAAAGCCAAATACTGTTTGCCCTTAGCTGTGCTGTACTTCAACAGCAACAGATCAGCATGCGGTTGCGCCACAAACAGTGGATTAAGCGGCGCATTAAATCGATAGTGCTGAAAAACCACCTGCAAACTGGTTACCGGTTCAGCCTGCACGCTCATCACTAACGTGAGTGCCAGTCCCCCTAAAAATAGGCCTAATTTTCCCATGCTTTTCTCTGTGCAAAAATTGGCGGTATTAGCCGCTTACCTGATTGACGTAAAGGTTAACTTAAGGGATGGTAAAGCCCTGTAGATTATTTTTTCTTACGCCCGCTTTGGAGCCTCTAATGACAACAAAAGCCACCTTCCACTGGGATGATCCATTACTGCTTAATCAACAGCTTAGCGAGCAAGAGCGCATGGTACAGCGCACCGCCGAGCAATTCGCCCAACAACACTTAGCTCCCCGAGTGTTACAAGCCTTTCGTGAAGAATACACTGATCCCGCTATTTTCCGTGAACTCGGTGAAGCCGGTTTACTCGGCGCTATGCTACCTGAAGCTTACGGCGGCAGCGGCATGAACTACGTGAGCTACGGCTTAATTGCCCGTGAGGTTGAACGCGTAGATTCTGGTTACCGTTCGATGATGAGTGTACAGGCCTCCTTAGTCATTTTGCCCATTTACACCTTTGCCACTGAAGCGGCTAAACAAAAATACTTACCCAAGCTCGCCAGCGGTGAATACATCGGCTGCTTTGGCTTAACCGAACCCGATCACGGCTCAGACCCAGGCTCTATGGTCACCACTGCGAAAAAAGTCGAGGGCGGCTATCGCTTAACGGGCGCTAAAATGTGGATCACCAACAGCCCGATTGCCGATGTGTTTGTAGTCTGGGCCAAAGATGAAGCGGGTAAAATTCGTGGCTTTATTTTAGATAAAGGCGCCGAAGGGTTATCCGCCCCAGTCATTCAGGGCAAAGTTGGCTTACGCGCCTCCATCACTGGCGAGATTGTGATGGATAATGTGTTTGTTCCAGAAGAAAACGCCTTCCCTGAGGTACGTGGCTTACGCGGGCCCTTCACCTGTTTAGACTCTGCCCGTTACGGCATCAGCTGGGGCGCAATGGGCGCCGCCGAAGACTGCTGGCACATGGCGCGTCAATACACCCTAGATCGCAGCCAATACGGCAAACCGTTAGCCGCCAATCAGCTAGTGCAGAAAAAACTCGCCGATATGCAAACCGAAATCACCTTGGCTCTACAAGGTTGCTTACGTTTAGGACGCATGAAAGATGAAGGCAGCGCCGCGGTGGAAATCACCTCGATCATGAAGCGTAATAGCTGTGGTAAAGCCCTAGATATTGCCCGCGTTGCTAGGGATATGCTGGGTGGTAATGGCATCAGCGACGAATACCGCATCGCCCGCCACCTAGTAAACCTGGAGGTGGTTAATACCTACGAAGGCACCCACGACATCCACGCCCTTATCCTTGGTCGCGCCCAAACCGGATTACAGGCGTTTTTTTAACCCCTCCCCCCTTCGCGAGACGTTAACTCAGCCCAAACTTTAATTAACGTCTCGCGAAAGCATAGACCTTGACGAAGAAACTGCGTATTATAGCCGCCGCTGCACCCGTAGCTCAGTTGGATAGAGTGTCGCCCTCCGAAGGCGAAGGTCACAGGTTCAATTCCTGTCGGGTGCGCCATTTCCCTTTAAAATCAGCATGTTACAGTTGCTGTTTTTTCCTAAATTGAGACCATCTGCAAACCTACAAAAAGCAGAGGTCATTTTTAAATGATCCATAGAGCAGATGTGATGACATCAGCCTGCAATGGTCGCAAAAAAGCTGTTTTACTATTGAGACCAAACAGAGACCAGCTTGTTTTTGCCCCCAAAAATTCAGCTTTAGAAATGACTGCCGCCTTAGAGACCGATAAAGACCAACAAACACCATGCGCCAAAATTGACTTACTGCTCTTTACCGACAGCGCGATGGCTAGATGTTTGCAGGATGTGTTAGCTAAATAGCCCGAAGTTATTTCCCTAGCTTCGAGCTATTTCAATCACTCTACCTGAATCTCTACAAGCACATCAGTAGCCCATTTCTGCTCTGAGTTCTGCACTTCTGCCGTATCAATAATCTTGGCCATGTGCATCACTTGGTTCTCCGTTGACTGTTCAAAGTCGAACCATATATCCCTATGGGATCCAAAACGTAATCTCCAATAAGAGACACCTTGGTCAAACCTGACTTTCAGAGTTTTACCACTTTCAAGTTATTCTGTTTTTTCCTGTTACTCTGCTTCAAAAAATTCCGCATCTCTTTCAACACCGCCCTTTTAACCCCCGCCAATTGTTGCCAGCGGCTGTGTAGCTTTAATGCGGTGCTGAAGTAATACAGCGTTGGGTTGTTGATGACTTTTTCATAGTCCGCTGCAGTGATGGTTAGCCAGATACCGCCGGCATAGTAGTAATGCGCGGCTTGGTAACGAATGGCGTAAGCGCGGTAAGGCGTATTGGCGCACTCGCTAGATGAGCGTCCAAGGCGCTGGGCAGATAATCCAATCAGTAAAGGCGTTATTTGCACTGGGTGAGGCTGGGCGAGCAAAGTAAAGCTTGCTGCTGCCTCGATCAATTGAGAGTCCCCGACTAGCGCTTGCAACTCAGATAGCGGCTGTAAGCCTTGCTGTAACTGCCAGAGGGTTGCCCAGTAATTAGCCCTTGTCTAATCTTGCAATGCTTGGTGCTGCGCGGTGCTTAGTTCCAGCACCTGATCCTGCGCCAGCCAATAAAACTGGCTACCAGTCCAGACCTCAAACGCACAGTAGTTTTGCCATAGCGTCCCCGCTACTAACGACTGCTGGGCGGCGTAGATGGCTGGTACGACTGGCGAGCGCCAGTCAATCGACATTGGTGAAATACGTACAATGGGAGTAGAAATCAAACGCATGGTTTTTCCTCTTTAGCTATTTTGACCGTTGTCGGGGGATAGCAATCAGGTACAAATCACCCCAGTCTAAATAACGGCAGACCACGCCTAGCTTGTGCATTAATTTTGGGCACAAAAAAGCCCCCATGTAATAACACGAGGGCCGACGGTATTCCCATGGAATTGTTTCTATAGAAACCACATTCGCTACAGCGAACCACCTTACCTGGGTAGGCAGGTTGGTATGGGCGTCGGCCCAACTCTTAATGCGCGGGCTAAATTAAGCGCTTTTACGCCTGCTGTCAACTACAGGGCTCGCCGCTGCAGCTGAATCTGCACTGCGAATGCCTGTTAGCAGCAAACTGCCATTATGCGGATCTTGCATAATGTGGCAATGCACACCATACAGCTGCTCAATTAAAGCCGAGGTAATCACTTCAGCAGGCTTACCTTGCGCCATAATTTGTCCATGCTTTAACGCCACAATATGGTCGGCATAACGACAGGCAGAAACCATATCGTGCACCACCATCACAATGGTTTTACCCGCCTTAGCCAACTGCTGAATAATTTCAAACACTTCAATTTGATGGCCTAAATCTAAGGCTGAAGTCGGCTCATCTAACAGCAATAAGGGCGTACTTTGGGCCACTGTCATTGCCAGCCAAGCGCGCTGGCGCTGACCACCTGAAATGGCATTGAGAGGCTGATCGGCTAAGGTTTGCAGATTCGTTAAACGTAGCGCATCTTGCACCACCGCTTCGTCCTCTGCACTCCATGACTGTAAAAAACCTTGGTGCGGCTGACGGCCAAAACGGATCAGCTCTAATACGGTTAAACCATCCGGGGCTTGGGCTTCTTGAGGCAGTAGTGCCAACTGCTGCGCCACTTTGCGGGTCGCGATGCGCTGAATCGACTGCCCATTAAGCAACACATGCCCGGCTTTAGGCGCTAAAACGCGGGCTAAGCCAGACAGTAAAGTAGATTTACCACAGCCATTCGGCCCAATAATCGCGGTAATTTGCTGTTGCGGTAAGCTCAGCGACAACTGCTGAATAATTTGCTGATCGCCATAACTAAGGCTCAACTGCTCAGCACACAACTCAACCTCAGCAGCTGCTTGACCTAAACTAGAGTTAAAAAAATTCATAACGTACGTGGCTGCGTTTTACGCAACAAAATCCAAAGTAAATACGGACCGCCAACAATGGCAGTAATTAAGCCGACTGGTACCTCAATGGGGCTAAACCCATGCTGCCCGACTAAATCGGCGAGCAGCATCAAGCCACTGCCAATCACCGCCGATAATAAAACCGGTACCCGATGCGCAGCACTGAGATTACGAGCAGCCTCAGGAGCCGCAAGCGCAATAATACCTACCGGCCCCACCAAAGCGATCGAAAAGCCCGTAAGTAAGACTGTCACCATCAAGGTTAACCAGCGCGTGCGTTTGACTGCAGTGCCTAACCCAATGGCAATGGCTTCTGAGAGCCGCATGGTATTTAAACTGCGCGCCAGATATAGCGCCGCCGGTAGCCCCAACACTAAGGCATAGGCTAGCCAATAAATGGCTTGTTCGGGTCGTCCATTAAGGCTACCCACCGTCCACGGAAAGGCGCTATTAGCACTGTCCATATCGGTCCGCGCCAGCATAAAATTAGTGAGCGCGCCAAATACCGCTCCTACGCCAATTCCCATCACAATAAAGCGATAACCCCGCGCTCCAGCGCCCGCACTTAAGCCAAAAGCTAAAGCGGCTGCCGTTGCGGCCCCGGTTAAGGCTAATACCGGCGCAGCTAAACTAATGGGCACGGCAACAATCGATGCCACTGCAAAAGCGGTGGCGCCATTATCTAAACCAATAATATTGGGGGTAGCCAACCGATTACGGGCTAAGGTTTGCAGTAAACAACCGGCCGTGGCTAATGCTGCGCCACTTAACAGCGCGGCGATAATCCGTGGCAAACGCAACTCTTGGACTAAAAACACGCTAACCGCATCGCCGTGGCCAAACATAGCTAAAATGCCCTGCCATAGCGATAAATCAGCCTCACCTATCACTAACGCAAAGCTAATTAAGCCCAATAAAATCACCAACACACTCAGCCATTGCAGTAGCGCTGATCTTGTTAATTGCTTGTTCATAACCATCACGGCACTACAACGTAGGTAAACGGCGCTGGCGCACCACTAAAATTAAAATCGGTGCACCAACAAAGGCGCTAATCACGCCAACGGGCAACTCATAGGGCGGCACTAGTAAGCGCGACAAAATATCTGCCGCTAGCAGCACCACTGGACCAAGCACAAGTGAGGTAACAAATACCCGACGAATATCAGGCCCGACGCAGGCTCTGGCAATAAAAGGCACGACCAAACCAATAAAAGCGATGGGACCTGCGGCGGCGGTGGCCGCACCCACTAAAATCGCCACCGCCAATAACGCCAATAACTGCAGCACTAAAGGTTTATGCCCCAGTCCTTGGGCGATACGCTCACCTAAGGCCAAAGCCGATAAAGCGCGCAAATTCAGCGCCACTAAGCACAATCCGGCTAAAATTAAACTGCCGCTGACCCAGATCGCTTCTGTGGGACGCCCAGCCAGTGCACCAATCAGCCAAAAGCGCATTTCATCGGCCGTACGCTGATCTTGCAGTAATATCACGCTAGTAATCGCCATCAATAAGCTAGAAAACGCCGCACCGGCTAGGATTAACCGCACTGGATCGCCTTTCACGCCTTGAATTTGAGTGGCCGCTAATACCAATAAACAGCCAACTAAGGCGCCGGCAATCGCCACCCACACATTCACAGTAGCAGCACTGGCGCCCCAATAAATTGCCATCACCACGGCAAACGCGGCGCCCGCACTCACGCCCAACAATCCTGGTTCAGCTAGGGTATTACGGGTAACGGTTTGCAGCACCGCGCCCGCTACGGCCAAGGCACTCCCCACCACCAGCGCCAAGCCTAAGCGCGGTAAGCGCAGCTCAAACACCACAAACTGCGCCTCACTCAGCGCCTGAGTGGGCGTCATTATGGCCCGCAGGCTTTGACTGATACTGACTGGGCCAGCGCCTAACAATAAGCTCAGCCCAGCCAAAACTAGGAGCAATAATCCAGCTCCTAATACAGTGAATCGCAGCTGATGTTGCTGGCGCGTTTTAGTGCTCGGCATGGTCAGCCAAGCGCTGTAAATCCTGTAACACTACCTGCGCCGCTAAAGGGCCCGAGCCACTGCTCCAGACTTGGCCATCCACCGCTAACAGATGATTATTTTTAACTGCAGTTAAACGCTGAAAAGCAGGCTGTTGCTTGGCTTGCTCAAGCGCCTGTTGCCCTTCGGCATTTAAAGTCGCTAGAAAAATCCAATCGCCATCGGCTTGCGTTAGATTTTCTAAACTTAAGGTGTCGCTATGGGGCTTATCGGTAATGCGATCAGCCAGCGCAATAGTATGTAAGCCCGCCTCACGTAACATTTGGCCTGCAAATAACTGGCTCGACATAATAATCGGGCCCTGTGGATTCCAGCGCAAAACCGATACCTTAAGCGGTGCGGCGTGCTGTTGACGATAGCTTTGCAGAGCGGCAGCAATTTTATTTAATTGCAAATCCAGCTCGGCCTCTTGATCTAAAGCCTGAGCATAAACCCGCGATAAATCTTGCCATGGCGTGTCTAGCGAGGAACCTTTAGGCTGAATGGTCGGCGCAATTTTGGCGAGCTTGTCATAAAACACTGCCGAAAAATTCGCTGGGGCCAAAATCAAATCTGGCTTTAAGCGTAAGATGGCCTCTAGGTTCGGCTCACGGACACTGCCAACAATGGCAATTTTATCCTGTAGATGCTCGGTTAAATAAGGGGCTACCTCGGTACCACCACGGGTAGCTAAGGTGCCCACTGGTTGAATGCCCACGCTCAGCGCCACATCCAGCGCCGTTTCATCCAACGTGACCACCCGCTGCGGCTGCCCCTCTAGGGTGATTGGGCCATTGGCTGTATCCAGTGTTCGCGGCGCTGCCGTTACCTGTAAAACTGTTCCTAACAGCGCTAACGCTAAAGTAAATTGCGCTACACCGCGTTGAATTGATAACACCACCTGTGCCTCCCAAATAGTCTAAATCAGACCGATATTGATAATCGTTATCAATAAAGCCTAAAACTATCGTTTGCTGGGTGCAAGGTTTGTTTTAATTTTTTTCTTAAAAACAGCAATTCAAGGAGGGTCACAGACTACAATTACTGGTATTACCCGTAAGACACCGACAAAGCTATTAATTAGCCACTTGCCGATGCCTTAAGGGTACTAGGATTAGTTTCGAGCAATACGCCCTGCCATTGGTGAGGAAGGACTGGCTAACTCGCGGCGTGGCATCCGGCCTGCTAAATAGGCTTCCCGGCCTGATTGCACAGCCAATTGCATAGCACGCGCCATGGCGATCGGATCAGCAGCATGAGCAATCGCTGAGTTCATCAATACCGCATCACAGCCTAGCTCCATAGCCATAGCCGCTTCATATGCAGTACCAATTCCTGCATCAATCAAGACCGGAACATTAGCCCGCTCAATAATCAAACGGATATTATGTGGATTTTGAATACCGCAACCTGAACCAATCAACGAGCCTAATGGCATCACCGCACAACAGCCTATCTTTTCTAGCTCCAGCGCCACGACTGGATCATCGCTGGTATACACCATGACATCAAAGCCTTCTTTAATTAGCTCTTCTGCCGCTTTTAAGGTTTCAACGACGTTGGGATATAAGGTGTTATCGTCAGCCAATACTTCAAGTTTAACTAGGTTATGCCCATCCAATAA
The DNA here is from genome assembly GCF_001267175.1 of Thiopseudomonas alkaliphila. Lineage (NCBI taxonomy): Bacteria > Pseudomonadati > Pseudomonadota > Gammaproteobacteria > Pseudomonadales > Pseudomonadaceae > Thiopseudomonas > Thiopseudomonas alkaliphila. Next base: position 1,604,833 of record NZ_CP012358.1, read on the forward strand.
TTCGCGAGCTAATTTGCAAGTGCGTACTGCCGAGCGCGCATCGTAGCAACCGGCCGTATTCGGCAAAAAGGTGTAGCGATCGGGCGGCAAGGCATCCATTAAGTCTTGATCAGCTGCTTTACTGCCAAACTGGGTGCGACGTACTGCAAAGGTCACTACTTCAGTACCACTGGCGGCTAAAGCCCGCACCGTTTCGTCATAGTCTTTATAGCGACCAGTACCCACCATTAAACGCGAGTTAAACTGTCTTCCAGCAATGATCAAGGGTTTGTCTAAAGATTGCGTCGTCATGGGTGTTGTTCTCATTTTAGATTGAACCCCACTGCACTCAGTGGGGAGTGGTTATTGCTTGACGGATAGCCTCATCCCCCACCAATTGCATGCACAATCTCAATTCGATCTTGTGCTTGTAACTGGTAAGTTGCATGCTCACTACGCGATAACACTTCCTCGTTTACTTCTACCGCTACCCGTTTATCTTGCAGTCCTTTGGCTTGGAGTAAGGCTAATACCGTACAACCCGGATCTAGCACTTTTGGCTGACCATTGATTAGTACCTTCATTACAGCCCTCCTAAGCCAAAATAAATACAAGCTAGAACAAATAGCAATAACAAAATAGTCTCGGCAACCATTAAAATCACAGGTTTCCAACCGACTACGGCTAATTTTTGGAACGAGGTTTTAATCCCTAATCCTGCAATCGCAGTCACTAAACACCAACGTGATAAGTCAGTAGCTGCTTCAGCAACACCTAGCGGAATCCAGCCCATGCTGTTGATTAACACAATCACTACAAAGGCTACTAAGAAACTTGGCAGGGCCGGCACCTTACCTTGCCCCTCACTCGCCTGTGCCCGTTGCTTGCGATAGAGATACATAAATACCATTACCGCAGGCACTAACATTGCTACTCGCAGCAATTTAACAAAGGTTGCCACATCGCCTGCCGACTCAGAAATGATGTAACCTGCCCCTACGACTTGAGCTACATCATGAATGGTGCCACCTAAAAAGATCCCCGCTTCTGTATCCGTTAAACCAATCCAACTGACCAACAAGGGGTAGGTGATCATGGCTACGGTTGATAAGGTGGTTACCCCCACCACCGTTAAAATAGTATTACGCTCTTGGTTCTCGTTACGCGGCATCACTGCTGATAAAGCTAATGCAGCGGAAGCACCACAGATCGCAACGGAACCTCCTGTGAGCAACCCCAAATCCTTACTCACACCCAGCATACGAGCCAACACCACGCCCATTGAGATAGTAAAGATCACCCCGCTAATCACAATAATAATTGGCCCAACCCCTAAGGTTGCAACCTGCTCTAAAGTAATTCGCACCCCTAACAAGGCCACCCCAAGCCGTAGAATAGTCCGTGAGGAAAACTCAACACCGGCTAAACAACGTCCCTCTTCAGAGAGAAAGTGCAAGGTCATCCCAAACAACAATGCATACAGTAAGGTAGGACCACCGTAGTGGTCCGCGATAAAGGTGGTTGCCATGGCAATGGTGGCGCAGATAATAATCCCGGGCATCACCTTGCGCGCGGTTTCCAACAAAACCGTTGGAGCGTATTTAGACTGTTCAGCAATTGACATATTTTTATCCTTAAGGCCGTGCAACCGGCACTACAACAACAGGAACTTTGGCTCGCTTAATAACGCCTTTGGTGACCTTGCCAGCATAGGTAGCTAAATAGCTGCGCTTATTAGCGGCCATTACAATCAGGTCAAATTTGTTGGCATTAGCAAAATGTGCAATGACTGAAGCGGGATAGCCTTCTAACACTGACAAGGTCACTTCTCGTCCTTTCATTGCTTCAAATAAGGCGGGAAATCTGCCCCAAAACGCTTCAATCTCTGCTTCTAATTCAGCCCGTGATTTTTCAATCCGGCTGTCCATTAACGAGCCCAGCACTTCTCGATCACGGATGTTTACTTTGAGGGTATTCATCACATCATCGGCAAGGGATTTAACAACATATAAAATATGTAATGTGGCGCCAGTTGCTAGGGCAAGATTGATACTTTCCTCGATTACATTGTCGCAATTACCACGCATGCCTAAGCTGCATAAAATACGCTTAATTGGTTTGGCCATTGTGCTCTCCTCAGTGACCCAGTCCCCACCGGGTCACTCATAGTGTTAAAAATTATTGGCTTAGTAGCCCATTACCGAAGGCAACCACAGCGATAACTGTGGGAAGTAAGCAATGACAAACACCGCGGTAATTGAAGCCGCTGCGAAAGGCAGTGCTTTGACTGAGATATCTTCAATTGAGGCGCCACCAATACCCGAGGCAACAAATAAGTTTTCCCCTAATGGTGGTGTTTGGAAGCCAATAGCTAAGGCGCAGACCACGACAATCCCCACATGCACAGGATCCATTCCAACCATATACATAATGGGCAGCAGTACCGGCGTCAGAATCATGATGGCGGCGAGGGTTTCCATAAACATGCCAACAAACAGTAAGAAGCCAATCACCATGGCCCAAATAGCATAGGTATTAGTGGTTAGGCTTAGCATCGCCTCAGCAATATGTGCTGGAACTTTATTTTCGACTAATAAGCGACCAAATACAGTGGCAGTAAATAAAATCAACAGCACACGACCAGTAATCCACGTGGTTGTTTCTAAGGTACGTAGTGCAGACTTGAGCAGTAACTCTTTGTGGATAAAAATCCCCACAATTAAGGTATACACAATGGCAACGACTGCAGACTCTGTCGGAGTAAATAGCCCAGAATAAATCCCCCCCAGAATAATGATCGGTGCCAGCATCGACCAAAAACCTTTGCGTAGCGCTGTCCAGATGGCAGAGTAAGACCAGTTATCACTCAAGCCTCGGTAACCACGCTTACGTGAAATAACGTAGTTAATGATGAGTAAGAAACTGGCCATCACAATGCCTGGAATAACGCCTGCTATAAACAGTTTAGGAATAGACAGGGTTTGGAAAGAACCATGCAAGGCAATAGCTTCAGCTGGTGGCTGTAAACCCATGCCGGTAATGCCAAAAATCACCATCGGGATAGAAGGTGGAATCACTACTCCCAACCCACCCGACGAGGCGGTAATCGCTGAGGCATAGCTTCGGTTATAGCCGCGATTAGTCATGGCCGGAATCATCAGCATTCCTACCGCCGCAGTAGTGGCAGGGCCAGAACCAGAAATAGCACCAAAAAACATACAGGCAAAGACAGTGGCCGCACCTAAGCCACCCGTCATCGGACCGGCAAAGGCTTCAGCAATATCGACCAAGCGTTTAGAAATACCTGCTGCCTCCATTAACGCCCCCGCTAAAATAAACGCAGGCAACGCCATCAATGGGAACGAGCCCACAGAAGTAAAGGCCATCTGAACAAAAGCCAGTGGATTTTCACCCAAGGCCAAATAAGCGGCTAAGGCAGCTACCGCGAGTGACACGGCGATGGGCGCACCCAACACCAAGAGTAAAAAGAACGCGCCAAACAAGACGCTGATCAGTGTGGTTTCCATGATTATTTTTCCCCGATGACCTGGTGTTGTTGTTCTTGATCTTCGCCTTTCATCAGGCTGTCGAGTGCTTTTGCTTCAGGGTCAATAAGCTCTACTTTTTTCACAAAACGCAGATAATTATTTTGGATAATCCGCAGGGTCATAGCGGTAAAGGCTATCGGCAAAATAAAGTAGAAATACTTCATGGGAATTCCCATCGTCTGGGACTTCCAAAACAGATTCATTTTGTTAAAAACGAAGTCGTAACTTAAGTAAACGAAGAAGGCGTTAAAGCCAATCCAGACGATATCGGTCAAGACCGCACAGAAGGTCCCCACCCATCGCGGCAACCACTTAAACTGAAACAGTACGCGGTTATGGGCTGACATTTTGGTGGCATAAACAGCGCCTAAATAGGCAAACCACACAAATGCATAGGTCGCTAATTCATCCCCCCAAGGAATGGAGTAGCTAAATAAGTTTCTCAGTATGATCTGCAGAAACAGCAACACGACAAAGGTTACCAAGAGCAACTGACACAGCACGCTCTCAAAATTATCAATTAATTTGAATAGAAAGTTTTTCATCAACATCACCTGACAAGAAAGACTCCACAACCAACAGCCCCCCGCACGACACAGGCGGACTGTTGATACAACATGAAACGCGTCTAGTTACTTCTCAGGGGCAGGGTCACGGCCTAGCGTACTTAACACACGGTCAAGTTTGTCTTTACCACCAATGCTTTTATAAAATTTCGGCCAGATTTTAGTGGCTTGAGCAATCCACTCACTCTCATTATCTTTGGGCTGCACAATGGTCATGCCACGCTCTTCAACCAGGCTCTTTTTAATCGCCTGCTCTTTGGCTTGTAAATAAGCATAACTGTGTTCAGTTGCTGCTTTACCTGCCTCGATTACCGTTGTTTGCATCTCAGGGCTTAAGCTTTGAAAAACACCTTCACCCATAACCAATGGCTCTAATGAAAACACATAGCAGCTATCTGTGATGTACTTTTGCACTTCATAGAATTTCATCGCGTCTATCGTGATGTAAGGATTATCTTGGCCATGTACTACCCCCTGCTGTAAGGCGGTAAAGGTTTCCGACCAGGCCATCGGCGTTGGGTTAACACCCCATGCTTGATAAGAGCCGATCATAATTCCATTCTTGGGCACACGAATCACTAATCCCTTAAGATCAGCTGGCGACTCAACCGCGCGTACTGAGTTGGTCAAACGCCGGCACCCTGAATAGGCCCAACCTAAAATTCGTACACCTGCATCACGGATAGTGTCATCAGCCAGTTGCTTACCAATTTCACCTTGGGTGAGCAATTTGGCATCTTCGGCACCATGAATCACATAAGGCAGTGTCAAAACACCGACATTGGGTGAAAAGGGCGTGATGTTATTAACTGCCAGAATAGAGAAATCCAGCAAACCCATGCTGGCATTATTAATAGTGTCTTCTTCACTGCCTAACTGGCCGTTAGGAAATAAATTAATTTTGTATTTGCCGTCCGTACGCTTTTCAATTTCCTCAGCAAAGCTTTTACCTAATTCATACTGAGTTCCACCGGCTGCATCACCAATGGCCATTTTCCAAGTTGCAGCTAGGCTGTTAGCACTAAAAGCTACGCACGCAGCGGATATAACAACAGAAAGTGCTCGTTTGTAAGTTCGCATATTGGTTATCCTATTTTTGTTATTGTTTTGTAGGGGTTTAGCAGCAATCAATCGCCTGCTTTTGCCCTAGCACTAAGTGCTTGTTATTGCTAATACGGCATTTATTGTTACTTACGCCTCTTTTTTACCCACTCTGCTACGCATTCAATAGAGCCAACTACTGACCTTGTGTTGGGCCAGTATTGTTAGGCAATTGCTGAAGCTTCCTACTACCTACTGACTAAGCGAGCCAACCGCTAACTATGCCATACTCTGGTGCCTCAAATTTCTCCAAAGCCGTTCAGAGTTTTTTGTCCCATGCTACTTTTTCATCTAGATTCAAAACTGCCAGAAACCTTGCAGCGACAGCTCTACAAGAAAATTGCTAATGCAATTTTGGATGGTCAAATTCCTTTAGATAAAGCCTTGCCTTCAAGCCGCAAACTGGCCAGTGAGTTAAATGTTGCACGCAACACTGTGGTTTTGGTGTATGAGCAATTATTAGATGACGGTTACCTGCTAGCCAAAAGTCGTAGCGGTTTTTTTGTCAATGCCGACATTTTACAAGGCCATGCACAACAACAATCAGGCGCCAAAAACACACAGGGACAGCCGATCGCTTGGGAAAACTTGCTGAGTATTCGCCCTTCCTTGCAACACAACATTCGTAAACCCAAAGATTGGTACAACTACGAATTTCCTTTTTTATATGGCCAACTGGATCCAACCCTATTTCCCACGCAACACTGGCGCGAATGCAGCCGTGATGCGATGAATGTGCAAAACATTCGCAGCTGGTCAATTGATCACTTTGATGAGGATGATCCATTACTGGTGGAGCAAATCCGCACACGCTTATTACCCCGACGCGGTGTCTGGGCTAAAGCTGAGCAAATTTTAATTACTGTCGGCACGCAACAAGCGTTATGGATGACCGCGCAATTATTACTTAAACCTAATCGACGTTTTGGCATGGAAAATCCAGGCTACGTTGACATGTACAATATTGCGCGCTTATTTACTGACAATATTCAATTACTAACGGTAGATGAACAAGGCATGCAGCCAGAGTTAATCGCTGCAGATTGTCAGCTAGTCTATGTCACACCAAGTCATCAAAGCCCGACCAATGTCACTATGCCGCTCAAGCGTCGCCGGCAATTATTGGAACTGGCTGAAAAAAACAATTTTCTGATTATTGAAGATGACTACAACAGCGAAACCAACTATGAAAGCAACCCGACTCCGGCGCTAAAAAGCTTAGATCAGAATGATCGGGTCATTTATATGGGCAGTCTTTCTAAGACCCTGGCCCCAGGCTTAAGGCTAGGCTACATGGTGGCCCATCCCACCTTGATTCAAGAAATTCGCGCGATGAGACGCTTAATGCTACGCCATCCTCCAGCCAATAATCAGCGCACCTTAGCGCTGTTTATTGAGCGCGGTTACCACGACGTGCTGTTACGTCATGTCCATCGAGTCTTAAAAGAACGCTGGAAGTGCATGAGTGAGGCGCTACAACGCCATCTGCCACAATTTAGTACAGCTTCCAATGTCGGGGGAACGAGCTTTTGGTTAAAAGCACCCGAAGGCTTAGATTTTCGCAAACTTCAGGCCTTAGCCCGTAAACACAGCATTTTGATTGAGTGTGGTGATATTCATCACTTTGCTCAAGGCGAGCATGAGTATCTACGGCTAGGATTTACCGCGATTCCAGCAGAAAAAATTGAGCCAGGCTTAACATGCTTGGCTCAATTAATTCCTTTAGCGATGACTAAACGTCAGTCCTAGGGTTAGGGGCGTTCGTCTTTTAGATGATACCAACGATAGAGAAAACTCTGCCCCATTCGTCTAAAAGGCGCAAACATTTGTGACTCAACCATCTCTTTTACATTAGGGAAAGGTAATTTCGAGTTAAAAATAGGCAAACTCATATCAATTCTATCGCCTGCAATTAACTGCGCTAAGCGCTTACCCGCCTGAGCTGAATACATAACGCCATTACCACCATAACCTAGGGCGTAATAAATCGTCTGCTTAGGATCTGGCTGGAAGATACGCGGCATCATATCGTGACTGACATCCACCCAACCCCACCACGAGTAATCAATCTCAACCCCTTGCAACGCAGGAAATTTACGATGCAAATCGTTAATCAGCATGTTTTTGTATTTGGCTTGCGGCGCATCTAACCCAGTAATTGCACTGCGGCTACCAATTTGCAAACGATTATCTGGCAGTAACCGATAATAGTGCCGCAAAATGCGAGTATCGGTAATAACCTGACGAGTACGCATATTACAGGCTTCAATTTCAGCGTCCGTCAGCACCCGTGTGACCACAGAGTTGGATAACACCGGCAACAAACGATTCTTCAATTGGCTGTGTAACCCTTGCGAAGTATAGCCGCCCGTCGCCATTCCTACTGAACGCGCCTTCACTACGCCACCTGGGGTTTTTAAGTAATGTATACCATCGCGGGTTTCCCAGCCCTGCACTGGACTAGCTGGGTGAATTTTCACTCCTAGTGCCCGCGCTTTACGATGATAACCAAAAGCTAATTTACCAGCGTGAATTCCAATACCTTCTGGCTCATGCATCGCCCCTGCTGCTTCCTGATCACCTATCCAGTCTCGTTTAACAGTGTCAGCATCTAGGATCTGCGCATCATAATTGAAGGTTTCGCGCAGCAGTTTTGCCTCTTTCTCAAGAATTGGCATTTGTCGATCACGGTGGGCCACATATAAGTGCCCACCCGGCTGCGGTTCGCAATCAATATCTTTAATTAACTGCTTAAAGGTTTCCATGCCATCTAAGCATTCTTGGTGCAGTTTATGCGCAATATCTAAACCATAGCGATCAATCCACTGCGAGCGTTTGAGTCGTCCGGTGGCACATTGCGCTTGCCCGCCATTACGTGTAGAACAACCCCAGCTTACACGGTTGGCCTCTAATACCGTGGCTTTAATACCATAATTTTCAGCCAAGAAAATTGCCGCAGTTAAGCCAGTAAAGCCGGATCCTACAATCACTACATCGGCTTCTAGGTCGCCTTGCACAGGGCCATCATCCGCAGGTGGCTCACCTGCAGTACCAATCCAGTAGGTCGGCGCATAGTCGCGGCCACGGCCGGGCGTTTTGCTAGTCAGGGGATCATAAGCCGGATCATACGGCTGCATCGGAGCGGTACTACGTTGCTCCGCAGCTTGCTCCCTTTGCTTATTTAGTTCTACAGTCATGACGGTTTCCTCGTGATCGTTACTATTAACTTCTGCTTTAGCAATCAGGCATTAATAGGCGGACGATTCTTACGAAACGCATTTTTAATCGCGATTTTTCCATCACGGAAAGTCAAGACATCAATCATGCGTGCTTCAGTACGTAAACCATCAAGCGTGGTGCCCTTATACGTGGTTTCCATAAAGCCTTTATCACCAATTACGTAGTACTCACCATCCACCCAGCACGCGTCGGGTGCATTTTTCCATGCATTGGATAAGCCCACACGCACGGCTTCCGGTCCAACAAAGCTGGTGCCCTGTAACTCACTGCCCGCCACGCCGTTAAATACGCAGTCATCGGTCATCATTTCGAGTAAGGCATCAATATCATGGCGGTTAAGGGCATCGCCGAAGGCTTTTAAGAACGCAACATCTGGTTGGCTCATAGTGAACTCCACTTATTTAATCAGTTTGTAATTATTATTCACGCCCAATCGCTGGAAACGTGTGCAGTGCAGTCTACGACAAGCTATTGAGCTGGCATTAGCGCCAGTTATCAGTGTTTGTTTGGGCCAGTATTTTGCATTTTATGCCGTATAAGACAGCCACAAACAACAACTTATTCTATTTTATGAAACACAAGGTTCCGCTTTTAATAAAATTAAAGATAGGTTAAGCTCAAATTCTAATAAAAACCAATTCTGCCCACCGAGGAGCAAACATGTCAGATTTATTAAGTAGCAAACCAGATACCCTACGTTCGGCACGTGAACTCTTCGGCATTGATAGCGACTTAATGGTCCCCGTCTTTAGCGAGCCTAATGAGTATGTGCCTGAAATTGATCCGGCCTATCGCTTTAATCCAGATGTTACCTTAGCTATTTTGGCGGGCTTTACACGCAATCGTCGGGTCATGGTGCAAGGACTACATGGCACCGGCAAATCAACCCATATTGAGCAAATTGCCGCCCGTCTTAATTGGCCTTGCTTACGGGTCAACTTAGACGGCCATATCAGCCGCCTAGACTTAGTTGGCAAAGATGCCATTGTGGTCAGAGAGGGAGTACAGGTCACCGAGTTCCAAGAAGGTATAGTGCCTTGGTCGTTACAGCGTCCTATAGCTTTAATTTTTGACGAGTACGATGCCGGCCGGCCTGACGTTATGTTTGTGATCCAGCGAATTTTAGAGCGCGATGGACACTTTTCGCTGCTTGATCAAAATAAAGTTATCCATCCTCACCCCTATTTCCGCCTGTTCGCCACCGCTAACACCGTTGGCTTAGGCAACCTATCTGGGATGTACCAAGGCACTCAAGTACTCAACCATGCACAAATTGACCGCTGGAATATTGTGGCCAAGCTAGATTATTTAAAACCAGAGGAAGAGGCAGCCATTGTGTTAGCCCGAGTGCCTGAAAAAAACACTGAGCAAGGTCGCAAATTGATTGATGCGATGGTGAGCGTAGCCGCTTTAACCCGCAAAGGCTTTGCTGTAGGCGATATTTCAACCTTAATGTCTCCCCGCACGGTGATCACCTGGGCTGAAAACTGCGAAATTTTTCATGATCCAGCGCTTGCCTTCCGCCTCTCTTTTTTAAACAAATGTGATGATAGTGAACGACAAATTGTCGCCGAATATTATCAACGCGCCTTTAATCAAGAACTTGATGAATCCTACGCCAGTGAGCAACTTGCACCATGACCCACACCAGCGCCCAACAACAAGCTCGGCGCCAACAGCAGGTCGAAGCGCTGTGTGCTGCCAGCATCCGTGCCATTAGTGGCTTACCTGAACTTAATTTTCGGGGCAAAGTACTGCATCTAGGTGAAGTACGATTGCCCTTGCATGCTCCCCATCATCGGATCGATACAGCAATATCAGCCTTTGATGACTGCCGCGCAGCAGCCGATGCTCTGGCGGTACGCTTACTGTTCACCGATGAGGCATTACATCGCCAACACTGCCCTAGCCCGCCGATTGCCCGACTGGTCTTTGAACTACTTGAACAATTACGCGTAGAAACCTTGGTACCAGAATCATTAACTGGAATCGCCAGTAATCTTAAGCAGCGCTTTATCCGCTGGTCGCAAGATTTTCACCGTTCTGGACATACCGAAGGCAGCACCGGAATTTTGCTATATACCGTCGCGCAAATGTGTTGGGCGAGACTCAATGCATGGCAAGTATTAGAAGAAACCGAAGACTTTATTGAAAGTACTCGTTTCTCTTTGGCGGCATTGATTGGTACCGCCTTAGCGGGTTTACGCCGCACTCGCCAGCAACAGGCTGACTTTATTCCCCACGCTCTGGCCATTGCCGAGCTTGTTAATCAGCTAATTGAAGCCCAGCGAGCAGCCCACGCTGCAGAAGACGCAGAAGCCAATGAAGAAGAGCAAGCTACGCAAAAAGGCTTTGCTTTACTACTTGATTTTGATCAAGGCGATGATGACGAAGGCTTTGCCAACGCCCGTAGCGGCACCAGTAAAGCCTTTGCTGAAAGCCAGCAGGGCTACGCGGTATTTACCACAGCCTATGACCGTGAATTGCATGCAGCTCAGTTAATGCGTCCCGCACTGCTTGATGAATATCGCGATCGCTTAGACCGAGGCATTGCCGAGCAAAATATCAATGTCCCACGCCTAGCGCGTCAATTAAGTGCTGTGCTAGCTAACCCACAGCGTGATGACTGGCTCTATGGTGAAGAAGAAGGTCGCATTGATGGGCGCCGCTTAGCACAATTAGTTAGCTCGCCTACTGAGCGCCGCCTATTTTATCAAGAACGTTATCAGCCAGTCGCTGACTGTGTGGTGAGCATCTTGCTTGATTGCTCTGGCTCTATGCGCCATCAAATTGAACCCGTGGCGATGCTTGCCGACTGCCTAATTCGCGCCTTAGATATGATTGGTGCTAGCAGTGAACTCTTAGGGTTTACTACCAATGCGTGGAATGGCGGTAAAGCGCATAAAGACTGGTTACGCCAAGGACGTCCTGTGTATCCAGGACGGTTGAATGAAGTCTGTCACTTTATTTTTAAAGAGGCAGACCGTGGTTGGCGCCGATCCCGCCGAGAAATTGCGGCCTTACTCAAGGGCGATTTATTTCGTGAAGGGATCGATGGAGAAGCCGTAGACTGGGCCTGTAATCGACTCTTGGCGCGCAGTGAAAACCGAAAAATCCTCATCGTGATTTCTGACGGTAGTCCAGCCGACAGTGCGACCAATCTCACTAACGATGCTTATTATTTAGATAATCATCTTAAAGAGGTACTTGCGCGCCGTGAACGACAGGCAGAAGTCGATATTTTAGGATTAGGTGTAGGCTTGGATTTGAGCCCATTTTATAGACACTGTATTGCTACCGATATGTCGCAAGTTTTAGATAACCACCTATTCGATGAAATTGTGCAGTTAATTAACCACCGTAAACGACGTTAAGCACCCGCAAATTTCCCCCTCGGTTGACCCAACCTAGCAATACCAGGAGCGTCTGTATGGCAAAAACCCACGTAGTCCACCAATTTGGCATGGGCACTTCCATTCGTAGTAGCAACTATACCGAAGCTTGTGCACGGGGCATTCGTGATGCGTTATGGCATAACTCACTGAATGTTGCCGAAGCTTTTGGTTTTCCACGTGAAGCCATGTTAATTGACGTTGAAATTGGCGTACAGCAACCCGAGCAGGTTGATGTAAGTGCCTTAGTCAAAATTTTCCCTTACGGCCAGCCTAGCATTCGCGTGGTTAAAGGCGGACTCGATATTGAAAAGCCCGATGGCAGCAGCAAAAGTGTAATCGCTAATGTGGCATTAATTGTGTCATTTGATATGGAGCCTGCATAATGAGCGAACAACGTATTATTTTAGAGATGGGCAGCAGTAACTCACTGTATGCACAAGACTATACCAAGGCGGCCTGCCGCGCAGTGCAAGATGCTTTACGGCATTCCTCTTTAGTACTTTTTTCTTCTCTAGGTTACGATCATCGTCAAATGCGCGTAGAGGTAACAATTGGGGTACAGCAACCTGAGCAAGTTGATACCCAAGTCGTGGCGGCAGAACTGCCCCGCGGCCGAGCAGAAGTTAAAGTCGTGCATGGTGGTTTAAACGTGCATGATCCAGCCAGTAATCATACCCATGTCATAGCCACTGCCGCAGTAGCTGCCTTTCTACCAATTCAGAGCGCAGCTTGGCGTTTATCTGAATCGGTTAATTAAGCCACGCGCTTGCGTGATCTCAGCGGTGTTTGTTCAAGATAAACACCGCTGCCAGTATTTAACTATCAAGCATCTGCTGGCTAACGCCAGCTATGATCAACGACAGTCCAATTAACAATAAAACTAAGCACACCAAGCGGCGCATCGCCTGTACCGAGAGTGGAGGTGCCCACCTTCGCCCTAGCCAAGTACCAATCACCACAGCAGGCAATGCCCAAGCAGTTAACAACACAATGTCAGTAGTCATCTGCCCTGTACTAATGACTAATCCAGTACGAGCGCCCGAAGCCAAACCAAATAACAGCAGTAATGTATGACGGATACAATTAATTGCTAATGGCTGCCGATAATAATGATAAATCAATGGCGGGCCGGCAATTTCAAATAATCCACCAAACAAACCCGAGACGCTGCCAAAGAGCGTAAAACTGCGCGGACTTGATATTTTTTGCTGATAGCGCGGCTTAATCAGTAAAGCCAAACCACCATAGACAATAACTACCCCTAGCAACATTTGCATCGCCACCGAAGCACTTACACTGAGGTAATTCAGCAGCCATACCCCAAGCACTAAACTTGGCAGTAGACCAAGCAATACTGCTAATACCGTTGGCCAATTCACGAAATGCAGACGCCCGGGCAAGGCAATGGCACAGTTGACTAAAGTCATTAGGCTGATAACTGCTACCACTGACGTCATCGGCAAAACCCCCATGCCTCCTACCAACCCCATCACTAACATGCCTAAGCCAAAACCCGTCACTGTTTGAAAATACCCAGCGAAGCCTGCAATCAGCAAAAAGACCCAAGGGACTTCAAAACTAACATTGATCAATTTGTTTCACCTTTACTCGGGGACAGCCCAGCTCTTAATAGCTTAACGACAACCCAATTAAAAACCCCCAGCATAGCTGGGGGTTTTAAGGATCAGTGTCACATGTTATTGCAAGACTGGCTTAAACGTAGTCTTTGTATTTTTCCAGCAAACGCACAGGTTTTTTCAGCGCATCGCGGCGGAATGGATCGCCTAGCTCACGCGTACACATTACCTCGATAATTGTGGTTTTACCCTCATTCATTTGCATGTTGATCGCTTTTTTCAACGCTGGTCCAACGTCTTCTAAGCGGTCAATTGTCATACCTTCGGCTCCCATCGAACGTGCGATTTCGGCAAAGCTTTGGTTTTCTAGCTCACCGGCAACAAAGCGGCGGTTATAGAACTCGACTTGGTTTTTCTTCTCAGCACCCCACTGACGGTTATGGAATACCACTACCGTAACTGGAATATCGTGACGCACTGCAGTCATGGTTTCCATTAAGCTCATACCCCAAGCACCATCACCTGTGTAAGCAATCGCAGGGCGATCAGGTGCTGCTACTTTCGCTCCCATAATCGTTGGGAAGGCATAACCACAGTTACCAAAACTCATAGGAGCAAAGAAACTACGTGGCTTTTCAAAGCGTAAGTAACTATGGGCAACGGCGTTAATATTACCGATATCGGTAGATACCATGACGTTTTCTGGCATCGCTTTTTCTAACTCGCGCAATACTTGACGTGGGTGCAAGTAGGAACCGCCAGAGAACGGTGTCTCATTTTTCGCTTCTTCGATTGCATCCAAGCTAAATGGATCCGTTTCATGGGTCCACTCATCTAATTCTTTCTCCCATGCCGCTTTCTCGCTAGCGATTAACTCGGCACGCTCTTCACGGTTAGCATCACAGGCTAGTTCACGACCTTTTAGGCGATCAACCAGTGCTACTGCAGCTTCTTTGGCATCACCACACACACCCACTGCAATTTTCTTCACCAGACCCAGCATTTTATGGTCAGCATCGATCTGAATAATCTTCGCATCTTTCGGCCAATAGTCCATGCCGTGCTGCGGTAGAGTACCGAATGGACCAAGACGTGTTCCTAAAGCCAAGACTACGTCTGCTTTAGCCATTAACTTCATACCTGCTTTAGAACCTTGGTAACCTAGTGGACCTGCCCATAAGGGGTGACTTGCAGGGAATGAGTCGTTATGTTGGTAGCTGTTCACTACGGGTGCACCAAGGCGCTCAGCTAGTGCTTTACACTCATCCACACCATCAGCCATCACCACACCACCCCCTGAAATAATGACAGGGAAACGTGCATTGGCTAACAACTCAGCTGCTTCATCCAAACTTTTAGTACCACCAGGACCACGATCTAAACGCGCTGGTTTTGGAATCTCAGCTTCAATTTCGCCATAGAAGTAGTCACGTGGAATGTTCAACTGAGTCGGACCAATTTCTGACATTGCGCGATCAAAGCAACGGCCAGTGAATTCAGCAATACGTGCTGGATGCGTCACATGACCTTGATACTTTACAAACTCTTGGAACATCGGCAGCTGATTACACTCTTGGAATCCACCTAAACCAATACCCGTTGTGCCCGTTTCTGGAGTAATAATTACTACTGGACTATGGGCCCAGAAAGCCGCAGCAATACCCGTCACACTGTTAGAAATACCTGGACCATTTTGGCCAATTAATACGCCGTGACGGCCTGAAACACGCGCATAACCATCCGCCATGTGGGCTGAGCCTTGCTCATGAACTACGGGAATTAAGCGGATACCTGCTGGTGCGAAAATATCCATCGCATCCATGAAAGCCGACCCCATAATACCGAACATTTCGGTCACGCCATTAGCCACCAGCGTTTCAACAAAAGCCTCTGAAGGCGTCATTTTTTGTTTGCCTTCAACTACTTGCCGTGTATCAGTTGCCTGACGAACATTTGAATTGTTTTTATTATTGCTCATGCGTTAACTCCAAGATAGCCACTGGGTTTATCGTAAGAAAATTCACTTTATCGCTCATTTCATTCCGAAAAACGGAACATGTATGCAATCTAGCCTGAACCGTAACGTCAGTCAACCGTAATTCTATAAAACAATACAAATTGCATTATTTTTTGAAATAAAACATAATTCTAAGCATTACGAGGACATCACTATGAGCAGTATAAAATCTGGTGAAAACCGCTTGGATGGTGGTACACCAACCCAGCGTTTATTAGCCTTATTAGAAGTTATTTCAGAAAAAGATCAATTTGTGACATTACAAGGACTGGTTGAAGAAACAGGCATCCCCAAACCCACTATGCATCGCATGCTGCAACAGCTAGAAAGCTCTGGCATGCTGCAGCGTGAAGCCGATGGCAGGCACTATAGCCGTGCCGTGCGCTTACGCCGCCTAGCAGAAAACTTACTTCTCAATGACACCATTGGTGGTGCACGACATGCCATTCTTAAGTCGTTAGTCGAAGAAATTGGTGAAACATGCAATATCACCGCGTTATCTGGCGGCGAAGTACTGTATCTGGATCGGGTAGAAACCCCTGCACCCTTACGTTTTTACTTACATCCAGGTTCTCGGGTCCCTGTGCACTGTTCTGCAAGTGGCAAACTCTTTTTAGCGCAAATGGCACCCGCCCAGCGTCGCCGTTTACTGGCCGATATTCCATTAAAGCAGTTTACTTACAATACCTTGACTGACCATCAGGCATTAGAGCAAGAAATCGAAACAGTTAAACAACAAGGCTATGCTTTTGATGATGAGGAATTTTTGCCAGGCCTGCTCTGCATTGCTGTGCTAGCAACTAACCCCAATGGCGTCTCTAATATTGGCGTTGCGATGCAAGCACCCATTATGCGTGTAAACCGCGAACAAGCACTGAGTTTCTTACCTGCACTCCAACGGGCAGCCGATGCTATCGCAGCCATCTGCCAAGAAGGCATGCCCAGCGATAAATAATGGCAACTCGATCGATACTCATAACGCTGCATAGTATCGATCGAAAATGATTGTTTAGAGGGTAAGGCGAGGTTAAACATTGTGTTAAAACGCCAAACCTACGGCCTACTTGGGCTTTTGTAAAATGAGCTGTACCACCTCTGCCAAGCCAGTATGCCCAGTACCTTCAATCACCTCACGCTGTATTTCTTGCCCTAAAATCACTTTAAAGCCTGGGAAGTCTTGTAATAACTCATCCAAACTAAACAGCATATCTAAGTTATTAGGACCACCAGTGCCACGCCCTAGCTGCTGCTTACTGTAGCCCTCTAGTAACAACACGCCACCAGGGCGCAAAGCCTTAGCTAATCGATGATGCAAGGTACGTCGCAACTGACTGGGTAAATGAGCAAAAATAGATACCACACTGGCAAAGTAATTAACCGCAGGCTGATACTCTGCTAAATCGGCCTGTACTGTAGTAATGATCACCTTTTTGCTCTTGGCTAAACGCTGCGCTTTAGCTAAACCTACCGCCGAACTATCAATACCCACTACCTCTAAGCCGTGCTGAGCTAAAAAAACTGCATTACGCCCTTCACCCTCTGCCACGCTTAATACCGGTCCAGTTAAATCAGTAATGTGCTGCTGCAAAAAAGTATTAGCCGTTTGCCCATATACATAAGCCTCGCCAGCATAGCGTTGATCCCACATAGCGCACCCCTATTGAGAATAAAAACTATTGACTAGGTTAATTGGAAAATTTTATAGCTGCAAAAAATAGCCCCTGAACAAAAAAAGAGTGTAAAAAACCTTTACATGGAAACGATAACGATTATCATTACCAGGGATTTTCTCCCACTTTTCGTGTAAAAAGGTTAGCTATGCACCCGCCCTATGTTCGCTTTTCGTTACTTACCCTCGCAATTACCGCCAACAGCTATGCCCTCGCGGCAAGCTCAGAACCTGAAACTTTGCAACTCAAAGAAACCGTAGTTACCGCTGCGGGATTTGAGCAACAAGTCAAAAATGCACCGGCCTCCATCAGTGTGATTAGTCAGCAAGACTTAGCTAAAAAATCTTATAAAGACGTTACTGATGCACTGAAGGATGTACCAGGCGTAGTGGTAACTGGCGGTGGCAGTAGCAGTGATATCAGTGTCCGTGGCATGGGAGCAAAGTACACCTTAATTTTAGTCGATGGACGTCGTCAGGATTCACGTTCAACCCGTCCCAACAGTGATGGCCCAGGAATTGAGCAAGGCTGGATTCCACCGATTGAAGCCATTGAGCGTATTGAAGTGGTACGCGGCCCCATGTCATCCCTGTATGGCTCAGATGCAATGGGTGGGGTTGTTAATATCATCACCAAGAAAACCAACCAAGAGTGGCGTGGCTCGCTACGCTCTGAATACACCGCCCAAGATACTTCGCGCTCTGGCAACTATCACCAAACCAACGCCTACCTGTCTGGCCCACTGGTTGATGGGGTACTGGGACTACAAGCCTATGCGCAAACTTCGCGCCGAGCAGAAGACAAGTTTAGCAACGGCTACAATCAGCAAAAAAACGATAGTTTAACCACCAAACTATCTTTTACCCCTAACGAGGCCCATCAGTTTGCCCTAGAAGTGGGCAAATCAGAGCAAGAACGTAATGCTCGCCTAGGCCGCAGCGCCACCCGCTCTAACTCACAAAATGACTATGATCGAAAACACCTAGCCATTACCCACCAAGGCAACTGGGAGGGCGGAGTCGCCAATACCTATTTGCAACAAGAAAAAATTGAAAACCCCAGTCGGGATATGGAAGTAAAAAATACCTTATTAGATAACCAAACCACGTTATTTTTTGATCAAAACATCACCACACTCGGTGCGCAATACAAGTACGAAGATCTACACGACGACGGCAATCAACTGGAAATGGCCCTAGATAAAAATCGTTTAACCCGCTGGTCTTGGGCACTCTTCGCCGAAAATGAATGGCAACTCCATGAGGATTTTGCTCTGACCACTGGCCTGCGTTTAGATCGCGACCAAAATTACGGCTCACACTGGTCTCCCCGAGTCTACGGCGTCTGGAACCCTGCTTCTCTTGAACAGTGGACCTTTAAAGGTGGGGTCTCTACCGGCTACCGCTCGCCAGATTTACGCTCGGCAGTTGATAACTGGGGACAAATTACCGGCGGCGGCGGTGATCCAGCCATTATTGTGGGTAACTCCAACTTAAAACCTGAAAAATCAGTAAGCACCGAGTTTGGTGCAGTGTGGGATAATTTAGACAATCTGAGTATTGGTGCGACGATTTTCCAAACTGACTTTAAAGACAAAATCACTGAAGAGCGACGCTGTACCGATGGTGATGGCTCAAAAGCCACTGGCGCCTGCAAAATAGGCAACACGTCTTATAAGTTTATTAGCGATCGAATGAACGTTGATAAAGCGCAAATGCGCGGCTTAGAAGCAACCCTTGATTGGTCAATCACCTCAGACTTAGCCTTAAGCTCAAGCTATACCTTTACCCACTCGAAACAAAAAAGTGGCAAATTTAAAGGTAAACCCTTAAACAAAATGCCCAAGCATATGATTAACTCCACCCTCGACTGGACTATGTCTGACCAACTCAATAGTTGGGCTAGAGTTAATTACCGCGGCAAAAGCTCTGAATATCAAGGCCGTACCACAATGAGTAAAGGCTCTCCTTCCTACACTTTTGTTGATTTTGGCGGCAACTATAAAATCAATAAAAATCTCACCTTAATGGCAGGTGTCTACAACGTCTTTAATAAGGTGGTGGACTATGAACGCTACGATGCCGTGTTAGATGGCCGCCGTTATACCGTTGGAGCTACTCTTTCGTTCTAAGCCTTGAATAAAAACCTTAAAACTGGCCCTGTTAACTCAGGGCCATTACACAGGAGACAACTTGCAGCTTAATGCTCATACTCAATAAAGCTTAAAAAGCGTTCCAATACTGAATTTGCTCGCCTACCTTGACGAGTAACTACCGCTAATGGCGTACTAAAATGCTTAGAACCTACATCTAATGCAGTTAAATCACCCCGCGCCACCCATTGCGAGGCGTAGTGGTCTGGCAAAAAACCAATATAAGTGCCAGTTAAGATTAAAAAAGCAATACCTTCACGATCAGTTGCAGTCGCAGTACAGGTAAGCATTTTATGCATAGCAATCGCATGCTCAGTCATTGGGTAACGTGGTACGACTGCATCAGCTTCTAGCAAATCCTTTTTAGTAATCTGTTTTTTGTGCGCCAGAGGGTGGTCTTTACTGCAGTACAGACTGGACTTTTCCTCATACAACTCATTGTATTCTAGCCCAGACAAAGTCGTGGTCCATGGAATCACTCCCACATGTAAGCGCCCATCAAACAGGCCTTTAGCAATTGCGCCGGGTGTACTCATGCTGACATTAATTTTAACTCCATCACTTTGCTCCTGCAGCTGGCTCAATGCTTTACTGATGATCATTTGAGGCTGAGTGACTAAGTTATTCACCATTCCAATATTCAGCTCACCTTTCAATTTTTTATTCAGCTGATTAATTTCAGAGCGAAAATCCTCAATTGAAGACAATAATGAACGCGTAGCTAATAACACCTCTGCCCCCTCATCCGTAAGGGCAAAACCGCTTCTCCCTCTTTGGCACAGCCGCAAGCCTAAACGCTTTTCTAAATCACTCATGTGTTGACTAATAGCTGACTTAGTAATGCCTAACGCACTTTCAGCAGCAGAAAATCCACCACTTTCTACAACCACCTTAAAGACACGCAGTAATCGCAGCTCAAAATCCGATACCTGATTAAGTACTTTTATTGTTTTCATTGTTTAGCCTTAACAAAACTATTGGTTAGTAAATCAGTATTTAACTCAACATTGATTCTGGGGCAACCTATCCTTTATACGGCTTTATGCACGCCTCCTACTGTGGAGGGATAGCTGATAACAATAAATCAACCGTTCAGAGCAACCATTTTTAACTCTACAGCCCATGGTTCTGCTTAAGCTACCTGAACTAAGTAACTAATATTCACGGTAACTGCCGTCTCAACAGCTGAGTTACGCTTAACACTATCTGGAGATCAAGCAAATGAAAATTCTGGTTCTTGGGGGAGGTGTCGCAGGTGTTTCAACTGCTTGGTATCTAGCCAAAACAGGGCATGAAGTCACTGTCATCGAACGTAATTCCTCAGTTGCCGATGAAGCAAGCTTTGGCAATGCTGGCATGCTGTCTTATGGCTATACCAACCCTTGGGCAGCACCTGGCATTCCACTTAAAGCCGTGAAATGGATGATGCAGGATTTAGCACCTATCTTAGTGAGCAGCAGCGCATTTAATCTGCGCACTGCCGCTTGGTTTTATCAAATGCTAGGCCAATGCACAGAGGCAGCCTATAGTCTTAATAAACGCCGCATGTTGAGAATTTCCGAATATAGCCGCCTCTGCTTAAATCAACTTACTGCCGACTTACAGCTAGATTTCGACCACCGTAATCAAGGCACTATCGAATTATTTCGCAGCCAAGAAAAGATGGATTCCATCGCCCCAGATTTGCGCTCATTAGAGGAGTGCGGTGTCGAGCATGAAGTAATTAGTCACGCTGAGTGCATTCAGCATGAACCTGCTCTAGCCAATGTCAGTGAAAAGTTTATTGGCGGCTTACGTTTCCCGATGGATGCCACCGGTGATTGCAAAAAGTTCACTGAAGCGCTTGCCCGGCACTGTACGGAAGCGGGGGTTGTGTTTGAACTAAATACTGACATTTTGTCTCTTGAGACTTCAGGACACAAAATCACAGGCGTACACACTTCAAAAGGTCTGTTTACCGCAGATAACTATGTGGTTTGTCTTGGCAGTTATTCACCACTCCTAGTGAATGCTTTGGGCTTTAAACTACCGGTTTATCCAATTAAGGGTTACTCACTGACCTTGCCGATATTAGATGAAACTAAAGCACCGCAATCCACTGTAATGGATGAAGACTACAAAGTAGCTGTTACCCGGTTTGATGATCGGATTCGCGTGGGAGGCACTGCAGAAATTGCCGATTTTGATCTCACATTACAGGAGAAGCGCCGTAAACCAGCTGAATTTGTGGTGAATGATTTGTTCCCTGGCGCAGGCGATTTAGCAAATGCCACTTTCTGGTGCGGTTTGCGCCCCATGACTCCTGATAGCGTGCCTGTAATCGGTGAAACTCCAATTAATAATCTGTTTATGAACACTGGCCATGGCACCTTAGGTTGGACGATGTCCCAAGGTTCTGCACGTTTAGTAGCCGACCTGATAAACCAACAAGCGCCCGAAATTGATAACGAAGGATTATCGATTTATCGCTATATAAAATAACTCTAATAATTTTTAAGGCTTCGCGTATGTCACTTAATATCATCCATTCAGATCAAGCACCTACAGCTATTGGCCCTTACTCACAAGCTATAAAAGTAGGGCAGTTGGTCTATTTGTCAGGGCAAACTCCACTCAACCCTATCACTATGCAAATGGTGACCGATTCATTTACTGCCCAAGCTATTCAAGTGTTTGAAAACGTCAAAGCAGTAACAGAAGCTGCAGGCGGCACACTCAGTCAAATCGCAAACTTAACGGTTTTACTCAGTGACACTGCACATATGTCATCCCTAAACCAAGTGATGGATGAGTATTTTACAGCACCATTTCCAACTCGTGCAGCCTACGCAGTTAAAGCCCTACCAATGAATGCCGACATCGAAGTAATTGCTGTATTGGCACTGGATAAGTGAGTACAATTTATGGCACGCCCTGCTATTGCTGAAATTAATTTAAACCATATTCAAGCCAATTTTGCACTGGCCTCCTCACTGGCTCCACAAGATCAAACGGTAGCTGTTATCAAAGCTGATGCCTATGGCCATGGGGCGATTGCAGTCGCTAAAGCGCTAGCTGATCAAGCGCCTATGTTTGCCGTGGCATGCATTGAAGAAGCATTAGAACTAAGAGCGGGGGGAATTACTCACCCTATCTTATTACTAGAGGGCTTTTTTGATTCCTGTGAGCTAGAAACAATAGCTAACCAAGGCTTTTCTACAGCCATCCATTGCTTGGAACAAGTTCAAGCATTAGCTAAGAGCCGCCTTGCTACTCCGTTAGAGGTATGGCTAAAAATTGATACAGGTATGCACCGCTTGGGCTTTTCTCCCCAGCAAGCGCTTGTTGCCTACCAGCAACTCGTATCCCTGCCGCAGGTTAAAAAAGTAGTAGTAATGTCACACTTTGCTAATGCTGATAATCATTTGGCCGAGTCTGTCACAGTGATAGATCAATTTGCGGCTTTACCCGCTGAACTATTACAGCCAGAGATTGAACTTAGCCTCGCCAACTCAGCAGGTATTTTAGCCCACGCAAACACCCGCAAAAACTGGCAACGCTCAGGCATTATGCTGTACGGTGCTTCGCCACTTAGTCAAGAAACCCCAGAGAGTGTGCAGCTGCAAGCTGCCATGACGTTAAAAAGCCAAATCATTGCAACGCGCTGGATTGAAGTAGGTGAGCAAGTGGGATATGGCGGGCGCTTTACTGCTAATCAGCGCACCAAAGTGGGCACAGTTGCCATGGGCTATGCTGATGGCTATCCGCGCCATGCGGCAACAGGCACCCCAGTATTGGTCAATGGCCAGCGTTCACAGATCATCGGACGGGTTTCAATGGACATGCTTACGATTGATCTAACTGACATAACTGATGCAGAAATAGGCAGCAAGGTGATCTTATGGGGCGAAGGCTTACCGGCTAACGAAGTCGCCACACACTGCAATACCATAGCTTACGATTTATTTACCGGTGTCAGCCGTAGAGTGCCACGACTCTACAAAAACTAAGAGCGGCTATTCGCTGTTCTTACCATCGGTTGTGGATACTTAGTTATCTGCAATCGATGGTTTTATGTCTTATTTAAACTGCTTTCGTAGTTGTATTCTGCCTATATTCCTACACGCACCTCATCGCGATGCTATGTAATTTGCGTCTTGCTCGCCCATGGACAGCAGTAACTCAATAGTTAAGAAAACCCTTACCTATAGATAACAACAGATGTATTTAACTTAACTTTCAATCTGTTAAAAATACCTTCGCTAACAATAAATATTAATAGAGGTGCCCTATGTCTGTATTTACTCCACTGTCTGTATTAGATCCCAGCAAAACAGCTGGACTCAGCCCAGAGCAGCTTGACGCATTCTGGATGCCTTATACCGCCAACCGTCAGTTTAAAGCTGACCCTCGTATGATTGTGGGCGCAGATGGCGCTTACTATACAAGTGCTGATGGACGTAAAATTTTTGATGGTCTATCCGGTATGTGGACCTGTGGTGCCGGTCATAATCGCCCAGAAATTACTGAGGCCGTAACCAAACAGTTACGCCAACTCGACTATGCCCCAGCCTTTCAACACGGGCACCCTAAAGCTTTTGAACTCGCTCACCGCATCCGTGAGCTGATGCCAAACGATTTAGATTATGTATTTTTTACTGGCTCCGGCTCCGAAAGTGCTGATACCTCCTTAAAAATTGCTCGCGCTTACTGGCGTAAAAAAGGCTTGCCCTCTAAAACTAAGCTAATTGGCCGTGCCAAAAGTTATCATGGTGTTAACTTTGGTGGCTTAAGTGTTGGTGGAATTGGCGGTAACCGTGCAATCTTTGGTTTAGGAGTTGACGCTGACCATTTGCGTCACACGCTCTTACCAGAAAATCAGTTTACTCGTGGTATGCCGGAAAAAGGTGTGGAGTGTGCTGAAGATTTATTAGAGCTAATTGCTTTACATGATGCCTCAAACATTGCCGCAGTTATTATTGAGCCCATGGCAGGCTCAGCCGGTGTATTGCCTCCCCCGGTAGGCTACTTAAAACGTTTACGCGAGATTTGTGATCAACACAATATTTTGCTGATTTTTGATGAAGTAATTACTGCTTTTGGCCGAGTTGGCTCTATGACTGCTGCCGAAGAGTTTGGCGTTGTGCCTGACATGATGAACGTTGCTAAGCAGCTAACCAACGGCGCTATTCCTATGGGTGCGGTCATTTCAAGCGCAGAAATTTATCAAACACTTATGGATCAAGGTGGCCCTAAATACATGGTCGAAATACCCCATGGTTACACCTACTCTGGGCATCCCGTCGCCTGCGCCGCTGCCTTAGCATCATTAGATATTTTAGAAAATGACCAGCTTATTCAGCGCTCAAAAGCCATGAGCCCTATTTTTGAGAATGCCTTACATAGCTTAAAGGGCACGCGCTACATCAGTGATATTCGTAACTACGGTTTAGCTGGAGCATTGCAAATTGAAAGCTACCCAGGAGAGCCCGCTCGTCGTCCCCATGAAATTGCCATGAAATGCTGGGAGAAAGGTTTCTACGTGCGTTATGGCGGTGACACCATCCAGCTTGGTTTGCCATTTACCGTTGAAGCAGAGGAAATTGATCGCGTTATCAATGCGATTGCTGACTCCATCAACGAACTTGATTAATTACCTAACGATAACCATAACAATAAAATTAAGAGGCGTAACATGACTACTATTGGGCATTTAATTAATGGCGTGATGATAGAAGATCACGCTCGGACCCAGGACGTTTATAACCCTTCCACAGGGCAAGTAAGTAAGCAAGTTGCACTGGCAAGTAAAGATACAGTTGAGCAAGCAATTGCGGCAGCAGCAGCAGCTTTCCCAGCTTGGCGCAATACTCCACCTTTAAAGCGAGCCCGTGTCATGTTTCGCTTTAAAGAATTACTTGAGCAAAATGCTGAGAAAATTACTGCCCTAATTGGCGAAGAGCATGGAAAAATTTCCCATGATGCAATGGGCGAATTACAACGTGGGATTGAAAACGTCGAATATGCCTGCGGTGTACCTGAATTACTTAAAGGTGAACATAGCCGTAACGTAGGGCCTGATGTTGACTCGTGGAGCGAGTTTCAACCTTTGGGCGTAGTGGCAGGCATTACTCCTTTCAACTTCCCGGCCATGGTTCCTTTATGGATGTTTCCCATGGCCATCGCCTGCGGCAACTGCTTTGTGTTAAAACCGTCTGAGCGTAATCCAACCTCAGCTCTTTTTATCGCTCAGTTATTACATGAAGCTGGCCTACCTGAAGGCGTACTAAACGTGGTCAACGGGGATAAAGAAGCTGTTGATACACTATTAGAAGATAAACGGGTCCAAGCGGTAAGCTTTGTTGGCTCAACACCTATTGCTGAGTACATCTACAAAACCGCAAGTGCGAATGGCAAGCGCTGCCAAGCATTAGGGGGCGCTAAAAACCACGCCATTATCATGCCCGATGCTGACATGGACAATGCAGTGAACCATTTATTGGGTGCCGCTTTTGGCTCTTCAGGTGAGCGCTGCATGGCCTTATCTGTCGCAGTTGCAGTTGGGCAAGAAACGGCAGATACATTAGTTGCTAAAATGCAGCAAGCTATGCAGCCACTCAAAGTCGGTGCTTACTCAGACAGTAGCAATGATTTTGGACCGCTGATCACTAAAGCTCATCAACAAAAAGTAATTGGCTACATTGATAGCGCTGAGCAACAAGGCGCCACCATCGTAGTTGATGGACGTCAGCCAAAGGTAGCAGGCTATGAAAATGGCTTCTTTGTTGGCGGTACCCTAATCGACAACGTCACGCCAGACATGACCAGTTATCAAGAAGAAATCTTTGGCCCAGTATTGCAAGTTGTGCGTGTCAACAGCATGCAAGAAGCTATGCAGCTGATCAATGATCATGAATACGGCAATGGAACCTGTATCTTTACCCGTGATGGTGAGGCTGCTCGTTACTTCTCGGATAACATTCAAGTGGGTATGGTTGGCATTAACGTGCCACTGCCAGTACCGGTTGCCTATCATAGTTTCGGAGGGTGGAAGCGCTCGTTATTTGGTGATTTATCGGCATATGGTCCTGATTCTGTACGTTTCTACACTCGCCGTAAAACCATTACCCAACGCTGGCCTTCAGCGAGCGTACGCGAAGGGGCGCAGTTCGCCTTTCCTTCTTAATTACGCCTTCAACTCCTCAGTTTGATTACTAAGGAGCTTTCCAACACTCAGGCGCAGCATTCAGCTGCGCCTGAGTCGTTTTAGGGACTAGTAATTTCCCATCAGCACTCTCAAGACACAGCTTCACAGGCTTTGAGCTCACAGACTCTTTATTACTCGACTTAATTTCACCTGCTACAGCAAAACTCGTCACCTACTTACCTATTAGCGACACTCTTTTCCAACTGCAAAAATTAGCGCTGAGGCAACCGCCAAGTTAAGTAACCGCTGAGCTACACAGATCAATTTAGAAAAAAACAACCTAAAGAATTCACCCATACCAAGACACAAGCAAAGCCCAAGTTGTAATTAATAGTTTTTTACCTTCATTCCCTCTAACAGCATCAGTATCCATAGCACTGCCCCTTATGGGTGAGTTTAATAAACATAGTTAATAAACCTATACGTTGATCCTGCTGTCTATCATTCAGGCGTAAAACAGTATCCAGCGCTAGACTTTATCAGTACCACAGTAGAATATTATTGTGGTACTAATCAATCCTGTAGAGATATATCTTGCAAGCTCTCTTTGAGAGCTTCAATAATCGCTCATATAATTAGTATGTCGTTCTTGTAATCTCTATAGTTATCTTATAGCGCTATTGTCAGCCGCAAACTTAAAACTAGTATTACTTCATAAATTTTATAGGAGCGAGGCAAAATATACGTTCAGCTTATTGAACCAATCCTCCACCGAACAAAAATAAAGTTCCCAAGAGCACCAAATATCTAAAAGAGTAAACTCTTATTAACATCACAGCTAGCGCTTAATGCTGAGACCAAAATCAGTCAACATGAAAAACTTTAAATATAAAAAAGCAGCACCAACTTACCGTCGGCGCTGCTTTTAGCTATAGCCAGTATTTAATTAATCAGCCTGTATAGCCCATTAATAGCTTAGGTAAGTATAAGGAAAGCTCAGGTACAAAGGTCACTAAAAACACCATAGGTAAGTGTCCCAAGCAAATAAACTTTAAAGTAGGCTTAATATACTTATCTAATGAAAGCTTACTTACCCCTCCTGCCATATACAGCATAGGCGCACAAGGAGGTGATATATTACCTAAACCTAAGTTCACACCGACCACTGCAGCAAAATGAATAGGATCAATTCCTAATTCATTAATAATGGGCAAGAAAATAATCGCTGCCAGCACACTGCCAGATATATCATCCACGATCATACCTATCACTAATAGCAGCAAGTTAATTAGCAGTAAGATGACGTATTTATTATCTGAAATTTGCAGTAATGCTTGAGCCAAGTCACGAGGTACTTGTTCTAAAATCATGGTACGACTCATGATAAACAAGAAGAACAAAACCGCCATAATTGACCCGGTCATTGTCACCGCACGAATGGTTACCTTGCCTAAGCTTTTACAGGTCATACCTTTATAAATAAATAACCCTACAGGTATTGAGTAAATCACTGCAATAGCCGCTGCTTCAGTGGGTGTAGCTACACCACTGTAAATGGCGCCTAAAATAATAATTGGCATTAATAAGGCAAAGCCTGCGTGATAGCCACTTACCACTACTTCTTTGGCTACCGCTTTAAAAGGTAACGGTGGATCAACCTTAATTTCAGTATTATTCCTTAAAAACCACATATTGAGTAAGCAATAAATGATTGTTAAGAGAACACCTGGAATAATAGTAGATAGAAAAGCAGCCCCAACCGAAATTCCACCAGTAATAGAAAATACAATCATTGGAATACTAGGTGGAATTAACAGAGCCAATACTGAAGAGCACGCAACCAAAGCGGTAGCATGGCCAGGCGGATAGCCCTCTTTAATCATCCGCGGAATCATGATTTGCCCTACCGCAGCAATGGCTGCAGAAGAACTCCCAGAAATCGCCCCAAATAATGCACAGGTCAGAACTGTAACGGCACCTAAACCACCCTTAATGCGTCCTACAAAGGCATTAACAAACTTGAGTAAGCGCTCAGAAATTCCGCCTTCTGCCATTAATAGTCCTGCATAGATAAACAATGGCAAGGCAATCAGGGCAAATCCACTGGCAGTTTTAAAGCCGTGGGGAATTAAAAATGAAATATCATTGCCGGTAGTAAAGGCAAACAGCATAGCCCCTATCCCAAAGGCAAATGCCACGGGCACCTCTAATAAAACCAGCGTGATAATCACAGCCATCGCAATTAGAAATAAAATCATTGCCCACCCTCCTGCACAGCCCCTACATGCGCCGCAGAAGAGCGTTTTTGCTCTAGCCTGAACTTACGTATTGTTAATCGTCGACTCAGATCACGAAACTCGTTAATAGCCTCCAATAAAAAATACCCAACCATCATGGCAAATCCTGCAATCATGCTGGCACTCCAAATCCCTCTAGGCCAACGCAGGCTTGGACTCACACGCCCTTTTACAATCTCATTCATGGCATAACTATAAGCAAAATAGCCAAAAATACAGGCGGCAAGCATGCAGATAATAGAACCAAAGAAACGGATATAAGCGACGTTTTGTGGATCTTTAATCACTAAGCTAACAATACCACCTCGAATATGTTCTCCCTCTCGAGTGGCATAGCCCATACCTAAAAAATAGATCCAAACAGCTAATAAAATCGAAGTTTCTTCGATACCATTAAACGAAGAGTCCATAAAGTAGCGCATAATCACTTGAGCAAAAACTAACCCTGCTAAGGATAAGCCTGCTAAGATCATTAAGCTGCAAAACAAGGCATTCAATACCTTTTCAAAGCGCATTAAATATTTATCTAACTTATTACGCGCTTGCTCAGGAATAGCATGAAGATGAGGAGGAATAGGATAAGCGCTTAAGTCTGGATCGTAATCATATATCTTAATTACACTTAGCGGTTTTTTTACAGGAATTGAATGACTATTACTCATGTCACTAACCTTACTTCTAGATACTAGGATAGATAACCGCTATAGCCAAATATAGCGGTTATACTGCACAGCAAATCAACGATGAAACTAATCTTCTAGCTCTGCTATTTCTCGCAAAACACCCATGATTTTTGATCCAAGGGCTTTTTCCATGAAAGGCCATTCGTGGGCATAGACTAGTTTTTTCGCTTGCGCATCCTGTTCAGGAGTCAGTTTTACAATCTTAACCCCTGATTTTTCCACTTTCTCTAAGAAGTTTGCATCTACTGCTTGAGCTTCATCCCAAACTTTAATCATGGTTTTTTCTGCTGCTGCAAATAACTTTTCTCGATCCTCATTAGAGAGCTTATTTAGCCAAGATTTATTAACCACCCAAAATGCGTGCTCAAAATAATCTTTAGTTAAAATATAAGATTCCACTACATCACGTATTAACCAAATATCCGATGGTGTTTGAATACCCGTAGCATCAATTGTACCTAGCTGTAAAGCGGTATAGAGTTCAGACAATGGAATAGGTACTGGATTAAATCCTAAGCTTTTAAAGCGCTCGATACCCACTTGAATTGCAGGCACACGGATTTTGATCCCTTTAGCATCTTGTGGAAAATTAACCGGCTCAGCTTTATTGCCTTTACGCATCGCAATAGAGCCAAATCCCGTAGGGATAATGCCGAGCACTGCTAAATCCATCTCCCCTAAGATCTCATTGTAAATATCAGTCATTTTTCCATTGGGGCCATAAGCCTTAAAAGCTTGATCCCAATCACTGACAATGTAGCTCATAAAGGTAAGGTCGAGTCTCGGATCAAACTCTGAAGAGCCAAAGCTCATAGTCATGTGCACTACGCCTTCCATGCTTTGCTCAAAAATCGAAGCCCAGTCGCCTAATGAACCTCCGGGGTGATAATCCACATTAATTTTTGCCCCATTATTTTTTAACTCATCCATAAAGGTAGCTGAGGTTAAGTGAAAAATGTGCTCCGAGGGAAAGGCATGTCCAAGCATTAGCTTTTCAGCAGCTTGCGTACTTTGTAAAGTGGGCAACATCAGCGAAGCCGCGAGTAGACAGGAACCAATCAATGGCTTGATCTTGAAATTCATCATTTGCAGAAACTCCGACATTATTATATTTGTGGTCAGTCCGCTTCTACAGTAAAGCCCATAGAGAGTTTGCTGTAGAGCCAATCTCAGTCTGTACGGTTGGTTACAACGATTAAACTTAAATTAAATTAAGTTAAGTTAAGCCCCTACTTAACAGTTCCAACCTAATATTTCCTTTCCGCCAAACCTTTAGCCCTAGTCCTATGGGCTTGAGCGCTATTGCTTGCTGCTACTGAATCTTCCACAAAGCCTACGCACCCTATACTATTTGCTAAGCGACTCACTGTTAGCAATACAGCTAATAGCGCTAATCCATTAAAAACAAATACCAATTTTTGACAGCACGCTCCCTTTTCTCTCAGCAGTATTTGCTCTACTCCTTCTTGTATGAAAACCTTAGAAAACGTACTCTAAGGCCTGACTATTTTCTAATCCAAGGCTTGCCCAGCACCATGGCTGTGACTTCCCATCCTCTCATTCGCTTAATCAAATTATTGCTGATTCTCACCTTAGTTGGTGGATTGGGGATGGCGAGTTTGGTCGGCTATGTTTGGTATTGTGCTCAAGAACGTAGTGTGCAACCGGCGCCCGCCACTATTGTGCTCGGCGCTGCGGCTTGGGGCGATAATCCATCGCCGGTGTTTAAAGAACGTATTCGCCATGCGGTGAACTTGTACCAAGCCGGTACCACGCAAAAATTGATCTTCACCGGCGGTACCTTACGCGCGGATATGGCCAGTGAAGGTGAAGTGGGCGCGCGCTGGGCGATTAAACAAGGTGTGGCAGCCAAAGATATCGCTTACGAAAAAACCTCCCGCGACACCTGGTATAACTTAAAAAATGCCCATGTTTTATTGCAACAAGAGCAGATTCACTCGGTGATTCTAGTCAGTGATTACTTTCATTTAGCCCGCGCAGGCATTATGGCCCGGGATCTTGGTTTAACAGTACAGCTTTCCCCCACCCCTAGCTCAAAATTTAATAGCTATTCCAAGGCTGATAAACTGAAGCTGTATCTAAAAGAAAGCTATTTAATTATTGGACATTTTGCGCGCAAATTAATCGAGCCAGACTTCTATCAAGCAGAATTACGCCCAATAG
This sequence comes from Thiopseudomonas alkaliphila, assembly GCF_001267175.1. Lineage (NCBI taxonomy): Bacteria > Pseudomonadati > Pseudomonadota > Gammaproteobacteria > Pseudomonadales > Pseudomonadaceae > Thiopseudomonas > Thiopseudomonas alkaliphila. The sequence goes on from NZ_CP012358.1 coordinate 1,636,368, forward strand.
AAGTCCCCCGATAAGCTAGAGACTTAAGCGCAGCACATTCTGGCTATCCACAGGCGTAAGATCACGGTGCTCACCCAAGTTCAGCATGCCATGCTGCCGTAATTGCTCAGTCACAGACTCAATTACTGTCTCATCTAGGCCATAGTCACGCAAACGGGTCGCCACTCCTAAGGACTCAAAGAAATCACGGGTGTTAGCAATCGCTTGACTGATTCGTTGCTCAGGCGCGCCGTCTGTAATTCCCCACACTCGTTCAGCATACTGCAGCAACTTGCCCTGCTTTTGCTCACGACGATACTCCAACATGCTTGGCAATATGATGGCTAAGGTTTGCGCATGATCCAGTCCATATAGAGCCGTTAATTCATGCCCAATCATGTGGGTTGACCAGTCTTGTGGCACGCCTGCTCCAATCAGCCCATTCAGCGCTAAGGTAGCAGTCCACATCAGATTCGCCCGTAACTCATAATTCTCACGCTGTTGAATCGCTGGCAAGCCAATTTCGATCAGAGTTTGCAGCAGCCCTTCAGCAAAACGATCCTGTACTTTCGCTTGGGTTGGATAGGTTAAGTACTGCTCCATTACATGCACAAAAGCATCAACGACACCATTAGCTACCTGCTTATCCGGCAAGCTATAGGTTTTCGTTGGATCTAAAATCGAAAACTGGGGATACAGTAAATTGTTGCTAAATGAGCGCTTACTTTTCGTTTCTAGGTTAGTAATCACTCCGCCTCGATTCATTTCTGACCCCGTTGCAGGCAAAGTCAGCACGCTGGCAAAGGGCAATGCTTGAGTAATATTTTTACCGCCTTGCTGCAAAATATCCCATGGATTATCGCCAGCAAAACACGCAGCAGCGGCAACAAATTTTGTACCATCAATTACCGAGCCACCACCTACCGCCAGTAAGAAATCAATCTGCAATTGCTGTACTTGTGCTACTGCACGCATCAACGTTTGATAACTGGGATTGGGCTCAATGCCGCCAAATAAATGCAGCTCGTGCTGACTTAATGCTGCTTCGACTTCATCTAAGGTGCCATGTTGGCGGGCGCTATTTCCGCCATAGAGCACCATCACTTTAGCCCCAGTAGGCACTAAATGCGCCAGCTCACTGACCCGCCCTGCACCAAATACAATATGCGTCGGATTATAAAAGTTAAAGCTTTGCATCGGCGTGATGCCTCCATTATCTGGTTCGAGAATCTAGAATTATCTACACTTGGCCATACTGCTGACCATCTTTTAGCCAGCGATCCAGCAGCGGCTGAATAATCTCAGGATGGTGCTGTACCACCTGCTCGGCAGCAGCACGAGCTGAAGGCAATAAATAGTTATCACGCATTAAATCGGCAATTTTAAATTGCAGCAAGCCTGTTTGCCGAGTACCCAACATTTCGCCTGGTCCACGCAATTCAAGGTCTCGCTCAGCAATAACAAATCCATCATTGGTTTCTCGCATAATAGCTAACCGTTCACGCCCAATCTGCGACAAAGGCGTGTGATACAACAGCAAACAATGACTCGCCGTACTCCCACGCCCGACTCGTCCGCGTAACTGATGGAGCTGGGCTAAACCTAAACGCTCGGGATTTTCAATGATCATAAGGCTGGCATTTGGCACATCTACGCCCACTTCAATCACCGTAGTTGCCACTAACAATTGCAGCTCGCCGTCCTTAAATAGCTGCATGATCTCGGCTTTCTCGGCGGGTTTCATACGCCCATGAATAAGTCCCACACGCAGTCCAGCCAGTGCTAGGGTTAACTCTTCATAGGTAGTCTGTGCTGCTTGGCAAGTCAGCTCTTCTGACTCTTCAATCAAGGTACAAACCCAATAGGCTTGCCGCCCTGAGGTACAGGCCGCGCGCACTCGCTCGATAATTTCAGGCCGCCTACTCTCGCTAATCACCACCGTATTGACTGGGGTACGTCCAGGCGGCAATTCATCTAAGATTGAAGTATCTAAATCAGCATAAGCGCTCATCGCTAAAGTTCGTGGAATCGGAGTCGCCGTCATAATCAATTGGTGCGGACTGAGGCGGCCTTCTACTCCTTTTTCACGCAAGGCTAAGCGTTGCTGAACGCCAAAGCGATGCTGCTCATCAATAATGACTAATGCCAGATTTTTAAACTGCACTTCCGCTTGAAATAACGCATGAGTACCCACCACCATCGGGGCACCTTGGGCGATTTGCTGTAACGCACTACTGCGCGCTTTGCCTTTTAACTTACCCGCTAACCAAGCCACCTCAATTCCTAACGGCGTTAACCAACGGCTAAAATTAAGAAAATGCTGCTCCGCCAAAATCTCGGTCGGTGCCATCAATGCCACTTGGTAACCAGCTTCTAATGCTTGCAAAGCAGCCAAGGCGGCGACCACGGTTTTGCCTGCACCCACATCGCCTTGCACTAAACGCAGCATCGGTAACGGCTGCGATAAATCATAGGCAATTTCTTGTCCTACTCGCTGCTGCGCCGCCGTAGGTGCAAAACCTAGATTTGCTAAAAATTGCTGGGGCAGTTGCCGCGCCAAGAGCAACGCAGGCGCTGCCTGAGCACGCATCTGTTCACGCAGTTTTTGTAGTGATAATTGATGGGTCAAAATCTCCTCAAAGGCCAAGCGCTGCTGTGACCAATGCGCGCCTTCGGCTAGCTGCTCTAAATCGGCATCTGGTGGAGGCTGATGTAGATAGCGAATCGCCTCAACTAATCCGCCAAGTTTCAGCGTTTGCCGTAAGGCAACAGGCAACCAGTCAGGTAAATTATGCTCACTTAATAAGCCCAGTGCCTGCTCAGCAAACCCACGTAATCTAGCTTGAGTTAAACCTTCGGTGGCTGGATAAATTGCAGTTAACGTTTGCTCAATAGGTGGTGCTAGCCCTGTTGTTTGAGTGCGATATTCAGGATGATAAAGCTCTAGTCCTGAAGCCCCGGGGCGCACTTCACCATAACAGCGCACTAAGCTGCCAGCTTTAAAACTTTCTTTTTGGGCAAAACTAAAATGAAAAAAACGCAAACTAATGGCGCCACTGCCATCTTGTAAACGTACAATCAAACTACGCCGCCGGCCCATAACAACATCAGCCGCCATTACTTGCCCTTCAATCACCGCATCCTGACCTGGGCGCAAAGCCCCTATTGGAGTGATTCGGGTACGATCCTGATAACGTAACGGCAAATGAAATAGCACATCTTGGATGCTTTCAATGCCGACTTTTTTTAACTTTTCGGCCATGGCTGCCCCCACACCCTTTAAGGTGGTAACGGGGGTATGGGTTAATAACATCGTCATGGGCGCAGTCTCTAATAGCTACCTTTAACTCAGGATTTCGCTAGCTAAACTTTGAGTACAGTTTTCAATCGCATTGGCTAGCATGTCAATTGCTTTGGGTCGTGGGAAACTGGCACGCCATGCAATCGCCACGGTACGAGTTGGCGCAGGGTCAGCTAAAGGACGCACAGCCAACACGCCTGGCGCATAGTGATGACTTTTCACTGCAGACTGCGGCAATACCGAAACCCCCAAACCAGAGGCCACCATATGGCGAATGGTCTCTAAGGAGTTTGCTTCAACCGTAGTGTACTTATTCAGATCGGCCTCTTGCATTACCGTTGGGCATGCCTCTAACACCTGATCGCGAAAACAATGCCCTTCACCTAACAGCAATAAACTTTTACTGTTCAACAGCTCGCTGGGAATCGTCTGCTTTTTAGTCCAGGCATGGTCCGCTGGCATCAGCACATAAAAAGGTTCTTCATACAGAGCCTTGGTCAAAATATCCGCATCTTGAAATGGCAACGCAATAATAATCGCATCAAGTTCACCATTACGCAGCTTGTCACGCAGCACATGGGTAAAGTTCTCTTCTATATATAACGGCATCTCTGGTGCTTCTTGATGCAAACTAGGCACCAGTCGCGGAAACAAATAAGGGCCAATAGTATAAATTGCCCCTACCCGCAGAGGCGCAGCCAACTGATTTTTTCCTGCTTGCGCCAGCTCCTTAACCATTTGCGCTTGCTCTAATACTTTTTGCGCTTGGGTTACGATGCCTTCACCGACTGGAGTGACCCGCACCGCGTTTTTGCTGCGCTCAAAGATTAAAACACCCAACTCACTCTCTAACTTTTTCACCCCTACCGATAAGGTTGGCTGGCTCACATGGCAACGTTCTGCAGCGCGACCAAAATGCTGCTCTTGCGCCAAGGTTACAATGTAGCGGAGTTCAGTTAGAGTCATTAGCGCGTTTCCTGTGAAATAAGTATCTGCATAATTTTACTGGTTTTTTTCCTACATATTAAATGAGTTAACTATGAGCACTCACCCAAGCATCATTATTGTCGGCTGTGGCGATATTGGTTCGCGTGTGGCCAAGCGATTATTAGCCGAGCAGTGGACTGTCTATGGTTTACGACAAACAATCGATCAACTGCCAACTGGCGTGATTCCAATTCAAGCTGATTTAACCCAAGCCCAGTGTCCCAGCCAATGGCCAGATCAGGCTATAGACTACGTGCTTTACAGCGCTGCTGCCAAACAACACACCGAGTCTGGCTATCAAGCGGCTTATCTAACCGGTTTGCAGCATGTCTGTCAGTGGTTAACTGCACACCAACAACAGCCCAAACGGTTACTCTTTACTTCAAGTACTGCAGTATATGCTCAACAAGATCATCAATGGCTAGATGAGGACTCGCCAACCGAACCCACGCGCTGGAGTGGAAAAATCATGCTCCAAGCCGAGCAGTTAGTATTGAACAGCCCCTTTGCTGCTACTTGCATTAGGCTAGCCGGTATTTACGGACCTGGTCGACAGCGTTTAATCCAACAAGTACAGCAAGGCGCTACCGCTGCCCCTACTCAAGTGTTCACTAATCGAATTCATGCTGAAGATGCCGCCCAGCTCATTACTCATTTACTCAAAACCCAACACGCTGGTACAACCTTAGCCCATTGTTACCTAGGCGTGGATAACGCGCCCAGCGAGTTAGTTGAGGTGATTAACTGGTTACGCCAACAGCTGCAAATTAACCGACAGTCATCGGAGCTTATCCTACGCCGCGCAGGTAGTAAGCGTTGTAGTAATGCACGAGCACGGGCCTTGGGCTGGCAGCCAATCTATCCCAGCTACCAAGAAGGCTATCGTGCACTGCTAAAGGCAGGAAATTAAACCGCTGTATCGCATGCTTAGCAGTCACCTCAATGTGGTTCCACCACTACCCAGCACGCGGTAACAGTTATGGTGTAGAAAAGTAACACTTTTTAGCCGCAGTCACTCACGCTACTTTCAATAAAAACATAAGCCATTGTTTATTAACGATTTATTTTTTATGGCACGTTAACTGCTTTAGTATTTGTACAACAATAACAACAAGCACTACCCCTAATAACAATAAAACGTAACGACTCGAACACAACAACAATAATAAGTAAGAGCCGCAGCTAACTGATTTTTTTGGAGAAGGTTAAATAATAATACAACAAGCAAACAGTCCGATTTGATGAAGAGAACAACAAAAACTGCTAAAGCAGCTGCCAACATCAATGACTACCTGTTGCTGACCCGCTTCCAAAGCAATCCGTTTGCTATTCGCTTGAGATTTTCAAGCACCCTAACAGCAAAATAACAACAACAAAGCTGCAATAAAAATAACAAACAACCAGAACCTAAAAGGGGAAGCTTAAGCTTCCCTTTTGTTCATTAGGCTGTTACTTACTTGGCTTAAATATTTTCTCTGGGCTCATTTTACTCCAAGGTAACCCCGAGTTCTGCCAACCATTTTTGAGACGAAAACCTTTCTGTTCACCTTGTTTAATCGCATCCCCCTGAAAGCCATGCTCAACAAAGCGCGCATTACTTAAGCCAGCCTCTTGCAATAACTTCGCGCTAGGCTCACCCCGTTCACTGCCTGAACGGCACATGGTGATCACCTCAGTGGTTTCCGGTAAGCCCCGCTGTTTAAGCGCAGCCTTTACTTGCTCGACAAATTGCTCATTGCGCGACATTTTAAAAATCCCACGCTCTGCATTCCACTGGTTACGATCTACCAATAGAAAAGGAATATTAATGTCTGCAGCATCAGTGGCGCCAACAAACATAATCTCTACCGGATCACGCACATCAACCAATAAGACTGGGCGCTCTGTTTGCTGAGTTTTGGCGTAAGCATCTACCGCAGAAATGGCCAGCTCACTGGCCATCGCACCTACTGAAGCAAAGCTGATCAAGGTGGCTAATACTAGTTTTTTCATGGTCATTCCTTATTTTCAAAGACAGTACAGCACGAAGTATAGCAGCTTAGCCAGATACCCCCATGGGTAGCTACTCACCCGTGAAGACGGGTAACCACTCTAATTGCATTAAAGTTTGTGCCGAGAATACCAAGACCGCAAATAGCAAAATAAAACCAATCATCCACTGGCCGCCAAATACTCGGTAGTTAGCTTCGCTAAATCTTTTACGACTCGCCCGTACTAATAATGCCGGCACCAAAGCCGCCCAAATTGCAGCCATTAAACCAGCATAACCAATCACTTTGACAAAACCGGTTGGAAATAATAAACAGGCTAATAATGGAGGTAAGAAAGTAACTGCTGCGGCTTTTAAGCGGCCACTGGCATCATCACTAAATTTAAACAGGTCTCGAATATAATCAAATAAACCCAAAGTCACGCCTAAAAATGAGCTAGCAATCGCCATGTAGGCAAATGCATTGAGTACTTGGCTAATGTGCTCAGTAGCGATATAGCGCGACAAGGCTTTGAGCAGCACGGTAACATCACCGCCTTCTGCAATCACCGGCGCAAACGCCGCACGGGGTAAATTGCCCTGGACTGCAACCTGCCATAATAAATACATAGCTAAAGCCAAAAAAGTGCCCACTAGTAGACTGCGAGTGACTTTCTTAGCATCTTTTTTATAGTAACTGACCAAGCTCGGCACATTACCATGGTAGCCAAATGAAGCTAGACAAACTGGGAGTGCGCTCCATGCATACAGCCAAAAATTACCTGACTGTATACTGCTTGCATCAAATAGCACCTCTGGTTTTGCGCTGCCTAGCATCGAGCCTGTAGACCAGAAAAAACTGATCAACATACCGCCCAATAAGATGGTAGAAAAACGATCAACCACCTTGGTCGATAGCCAAACCGAAGTGGCTAGTACCACTAAAAAAAGAACCGAGCCCCATTCTCTAGCCACACTTAAAGACGGCTGTCCTGCGACACTGAGCAATGAGTTAATAGAGTCTTGGGTTAATCCACCACCGACAAAAATATAAGCATAGGTCAAAATATACAAAACAAATGCAACCGACAGCCCGGTGATAATATTCCACGCAGGTCCCAGCAAATCTTTAACAATAGTATGGAAGCTGGCTCCAACAGGGTAATGTAAGTTGGCCTCAAGCAGCATCAAACCCGAGACATACATACAAAACCAGGTGTAGATTAAAATAGCAATTGAACCTAAAAACCATACGCCCGACATCGCCGTCGGATTTGCCAACATGCCAGCACCAATTGCGGTGCCAGCAATAATCATCGCTCCCCCTACAATCGAAGGCGCACGCTGGGGCGCTACTGTATTACTCATAGTATTTACTCTGTAATCAAGACTGCCTGCATCATACAGCAATCTCACAAAAGCCCTAGATTTCACCCCCGCTTCGAAACAAATTTATAAAGTCTTAGTCTTAGTCTTAGGCCCACTGCAACTACTAAAAACAACATTTTTTTCACATCCACTAGGTTACGCTGACCAGCGTTTTACTCGTTGCTCCATTTTTTCTTAACCACTCCAGGATCTTGTATGCCCACTACAGAAAAACCGCTGATTAGCTTGCTCTCCCATCTACGCTTTTTAGTCGGCAGTCTTATTCTTTTACTGTTACTTTTCACTGCGCTACGCGGTCTGTTACTAGCTTACAACCATGAAATGATGGGTAACACGGAAGCTACACACTTTCTTGAAGCTTTTTTCAACGGTTTACGTTTTGATTTACGGGTGAGCATCTATTTATTGTTGCCGTTATTTTTAGCGCTACTCTATGCCCCCTGGCGTAACTTTAGGCACTTGATGCTTGCCTGGCTGGTTGCTAGTAGTAGCCTAAGCGGTTTACTGGGCATTATTGAGTTGGATTTTTATCGCGAATTTCACCAGCGGCTCAATAGCATTGTTTTTCAGTACTTAAACGAAGACCCGAGCACGGTAATTAGCATGCTCTGGCATGGTTTCCCTGTGATTAAGCTGCTCTTAGCTTGGCTACTGCTCAGTGGGCTGTGTTATCTGGCATTTTCCAGTCTCGAGCAGCGCACTCGTCAGTTTAGTGCTCACCCTACAGCAACGGGAATCACCGAGTACGCAGTATTTGGCTTATGCTTGATATTGGCGGTAGTAGCTGCGCGCGGCACCTTGCGCCAAGGCCCGCCGCTACGCTGGGGCGATGCTTATACCACGCCGGCTATGTTTGCTAATCACCTTGGACTTAATCCAGTACTTAGCCTCTATACTGCAGCCAAAACCACTTACTCGGCACACCGAGAAAATATTTGGCCAAATAGCCTCGATTCACAGCAGGCCACCGAAATCACCCGTCAGCTGATCTTAACTGCCAATGATCAGTTGATCGATGCCGACTCAGCAGCCCTGCGCCGGGTCTTTACTCCAGCGCCTAACACCCAGCTGCCGATCAAAAATGTCGTGGTGATTCTGATGGAAAGTTTTGCTGGGCGCTATGTTGGAGCCTTAGGCAGCGCTGAGCAAATCACCCCCTATTTCGATCAACTGAGCCAAGAAGGTTTGCTATTTACCCAGTTTTTCTCCAACGGCACCCATACCCACCAAGGGATGTTTGCCAGCATGGCTTGTTTTCCAAACCTGCCAGCGTTTGAGTATTTGATGCAAAGCCCTGAGGGCGGCCATGATTTTTCAGGCCTACCACAGTTACTTAGCAGCCAAGGTTACCAAGATACTTATGTCTATAACGGTGATTTTGCTTGGGATAATCAGCAAGGATTTTTTAGCAACCAAGGCATGACTCATTTTATTGGCCGCAATGACTATATCAATCCAGTGGTATCTGACCCGACCTGGGGTGTATCTGATCAAGATATGTTCCAACGCGCAGTACAAGAATTGAACCAGCTGCAAGGCCCTAAACCTTTTTATGCTCTCTTACAAACGCTTTCCAACCACACGCCTTACGCGTTACCAGAGCAACTGCCAATTACCCCTGTGACCGGTCATGGCAGCTTAGATCAACACCTAACCGCCATGCGCTATTCTGACTGGGCATTAGGACAATTTTTTGAGCAAGCCAAACAACAGCCGTGGTATCAAGACACCTTATTTGTGGTGCTAGGTGACCATGGTTTTGGTACGCCAGAATCACTCACCGATATGGACCTCTATCGCTTTCACGTGCCGATGCTACTGCTCGCCCCAGGAATTCAAGAAAAATTTGGCACAACTAATGCAATTACTGCCACCCAAGTTGATATGGTACCGACCATCATCGGCCGCTTCGGGCAATCGGTGCAGCATCAGTGCTGGGGCCGAGACTTACTCAGTCTGCCCAAAGATGATCCAGGCATTGGCATGATCAAACCCTCTGGCAGTGATCAAACCGTGGCGCTGATCCAAGGCGATAAAATCTTAGTACAAGCCAAAGGCGTGCCCGCTAGGCCTTGGTCATTTACCTTAGGTGCTCAAGCCCAGCAACAATTACTTGAGTCAAGCGCCGAAGATGCCGCCATGGGCCAAGCGTTATCTGCCTATATTCAAACCGCAACCCAAAGCCTGCTGGAAAACACCACTGGCGTTCGACATAAAGACTAAACATTGTTCGGCCGTTCTCTGCAGGCGGCTATGCTAAACTGGCCGCCTGCACTTTATCTTGTCTTATGAGTTTGTTATGTCGACGCCTTGGATTGACGGCCACGGCCGCACCATCAGTTACTTACGTTTATCGCTGACCGATCGCTGTGATCTGCGCTGCGTCTACTGTATGGCCGAAGATATGCAATTTATACCCCGCCATCAAACCCTTTCACTGGATGAAATTTATCGCCTCTGCCAGATTTTTGTTAGCCAAGGTACCCGTAAAATACGCTTCACCGGTGGCGAACCATTAATTTACCCCTCACTGCTTGAGCTCTGTAAAAAAGTCAGCGCGCTACCTGGCTTGTCTGAATTAGTACTCACTACCAATGGTGCACGGCTAGCAGCACTAGCTAAGCCGTTACAACAAGCCGGTGTTAAACGCCTGAATATCAGTTTAGATACCCTTAAGCCCGAGCGTTTTCGAAAAATGACCCGAATTGGTAAGCTCGATCACACCTTGGCCGGAATCAAAGCGGCCCAAGCCGCTGGCTTTACTCAAATCAAACTCAATAGTGTGATTTTACACGGGCAAAATGATGATGAAATCATTGATTTAGTTAGTTTTGCCACTGAACAACAGGTAGATATTACCTTTATTGAAGAAATGCCTTTAGGCGATGTCGGGCGTGATCGGAGCCTAAACTTATTTACCAACGATCAAGTTCACGACTTGATCAAACAACACTGGTCGATCGCGCCTTGCACTGCGAACTCAGGTGGACCTGCCCGTTATTTTGAACTGCCAGATCACCCTGCTACTCGCGTAGGCTTTATTTCCCCGCACAGCCATAATTTCTGCACCACCTGTAATCGTGTCCGTCTCACCGCAGAAGGCCAACTGTTGCTGTGCCTTGGCCATGAAAATGCTATTGATCTACGCCACCTACTACGCACCCACCCAACAGATAATCAACCCATTATTGATGCAATCCAACACGGCTTACTTAATAAGCCGTTAAAGCATGACTTTAAAACAGACGGCGACATTGCTGTCATTCGTTTTATGAATGCCAGCGGCGGTTAGTCCAATCTTTTCTTACTGTTTTTGCTGCAAATAAGTGCTCATTTATTGGCCTAGCTCAGTGTTTTCTGCTTGTTTATCGATCATCGTTATAGCCTAATAGTTATAACGCTTTTGCCAAGATATTCTAAAGCCATTATTTCTACAGCCTTTAAAACCAGGTGCTTAATATGTTAAATAAACGCATAACTTCATTACTGGCTGCGGCTATTTTTGCAGCCTCAGGCAGTGCAGCTGTTGCCGGTGAAATTACAGTTTCTGCTGCTGCCAGCTTAACCAACGCATTTAAAGAGTTAGCTGAACAGTTTGAAGCGCAGCACCCCGACACCAAAGTACAGCTTAACTTTGCTGGCTCAGGCGCCCTGCTGCAGCAAATGGCTAAAGGTGCACCAGTAGATGTATTTGCTTCCGCTGACCAAGAAACCATGGATCAAGCTGAGCAACAAAATCTATTGGCCAAAGAAACTCGACAAGACTTTGTACGCAACAGTTTAGTCGTGATTACCCCTGCCGACAGTCCGCTTACCCTGAACACGCTGGCTGATTTAGAAGCCAGTACGGTGCAACGGATCGCCATCAGCAACCCTGCAAGTGTTCCGGTCGGTCGTTATACCCAGCAAGCGTTAAGCAAAAGCCAACAGTGGGACGCTTTACAAACCAAAGTTATTAACACCCAAAACGTTCGTCAATCACTGGATTATGTGGCGCGCGATGAAGTAGATACTGGCTTTGTTTACGCCACCGACGCGGCCATTATGGCGGATAAAGTAAAAGTGCAATTTGAAGTGCCGCTGGATGTAGTCATTAGCTACCCAATTGCCGTTACCAAAGAAGGGGCCGAAAAAACTGAAAGTCAGCAATTTGTTGATTTTATCTTTACCCCGGAAAGCCAGAAAGTTTTAAGCAAATACGGCTTTAGCCAACCTTAAGCATGGACGCTGTTTGGATTGCGCTCAGCCTGTCGCTAAAGGTCGCTGGCTGGGCTACTGCCTTAAATCTAATGTTAGGCATTGCCGTGGGATTTTTTTTGGCTCGAGTTAGATTTCCTGGCCGTGACTTAATCGACACGCTGCTAACCCTTCCTATGGTCATGCCACCCACGGTGCTGGGCTATTATTTACTGGTGCTGATTGGCCGCAAAAGTACTTTCGGCGCTTGGCTATACGATAGTTTTGGAGTCAATTTAATTTTCACTTGGCAAGGAGCCGTTATTGCCGCCACCATCGTCTCCTTCCCCTTGGTATTTAAACCTGCGCGAGCGGCCTTTGAGGCAGTGGATCCGCAATTAGAGCAAGCTGCTCGGGTATTAGGTGTATCTGAGTGGGCGGTATTTTTCCGCGTTACCCTACCGCTTGCTTGGCGCGGCATTATGGCCGGATTACTGCTAGCCTTTGCTAGAGCTTTAGGTGAGTTTGGCGCCACGCTTATGGTCGCTGGCAGCATTCCAGGTAAGACCCAAACTTTATCCATTGCCATTTATGAAGCCGTGCAAGCCGGACAAGATGCTACCGCTAATCTATTAGTACTGATCACTTCAATCGTTTGCATCTGCATTTTGCTGGGTGCTGGACGCTTAGCCCCAGGACGAGTATCGAGCCGCTAATATGCTAGATTTATCACTACACAAAACAATGCGTTCTGGTAAGCGGCAGTTTCAACTAGCGCTCGACTACCAAAGCCACAGTAATCGCTTAGTGATTTTTGGTCCCTCAGGCTCTGGCAAAAGCTTAACTCTTCGAATGATCGCCGGTTTACTGCAGCCAGATCATGGGTATATTCGAGTCAATCAGCGCACTTTATTTTCCAGTGCTGAGGCAATTAATTTAACCCCCCAGCAGCGGCAAATGGCTTTTTTATTTCAGGATTATGCACTCTTTCCACACTTAACCGTGCGGCAAAATATCGGCTTTGGGTTGCGCTCGGGGTGGCTTAACCCTAGGCGGCACATCGCTGATCCGGCGATTGATTACTGGCTCAACTCCTTTGCTTTAGTGGATTTGCAGCATCAACTACCAAGCGAGTTATCAGGTGGTCAACGGCAACGCACAGCACTGGCTCGGGCGTTAGTGGCTCAACCAAAAGCGTTATTGCTGGATGAGCCTTTTGCCGCGCTTGATCCTGGGTTGCGGGTGCATATGCGTCAAGAACTTGATGAGTTACAACAACGCTTACAGGTACCAATGATTTTAATTACCCATGACGAGGCAGACGTTAAGGTCTTTGGGCAAGAGGTGCTGTATTTAAAAGAAGGGGCTATTGATCAGCCTCTGATGCTAAACAATAGCCCCAAACCCACGTCCTTGTGACTGATGAAATCAATCAACAATCAGTGTCTAAAACTTAGTTTTTTGCTTTGCAGGTATTAATTTTTAATAAGGTGTACAACGGGCAATTACCAATCAGCCCCATAATTAACGGAATCACACCTAAATAGCCCCACGCGCCAATCGTACTGCTAATACTCAAACCTATCAGTACCAGCCCTAAAATAATCCGCGCGGCACGATCTAAAAACCCCATATTGCACTTCATAGCTGTCTCTCCTAACGCCTAGTGGCGAACAACTTTGCTTAAAAATATACCCCCTATAGTATTCAAAGATTAATAAAAAAGCCAGCTCAATTGAGCTGGCTTTACTAATCCTAACGCAATCGATCCGATTGCTGAGTGCTAATTAATAGCTACTATCGACTTCCTGTACCTTACCGCCACGCGATAAAAACTCTTCCATAGCCAATGCTAAGGCGTCACGCTCTTTCTTTTTAGTTTCTACAGAAGGTAAGGCATCCTCACTTACCGCTGCAGTTTTTTTAGCGCGTTTTGGTGTGACCACTTCATCGGCATCATCTTCGCCTAGATCGCCCAAGTCATCCCCATCATCTACTGAGTCGTCTAGGTCATCTAGCGGCTCAATTTCATCGCTTTCTTCTACTTCGTCTACTTCTAAATCATCTTGATCTAATTCATCATCAAGCATGCCTACAACCTCGAACCGTTATTACAAAAAATAGCTAGAAATTACTTACCAGCCCTAGGCCAAAGCGACTTCACTGATAAATAATTTGGCGCATTCTAGTACCTGTTTCAAAAAATAACCACGCTTAAATTCAGGAAAAAATTTATTCGCTTTTTTCCCAAGAAAAAGCCCATTTAGTGAGCAACTAAATGGGCTGTTGTAAAGCGCTATTCTAGATTTAAGCCGCTTTTTTACTCAGAGCAATCGCTTTATTGCGCCGCTCTTCAGCGCGCCGAGTAAAGAACCAAGCAATAAAGGTCGCCATCGAAACAAACAGCAAAATTAAGCTAGCAATTGCGTTAATCTCTGGCTTAACTCCCATGCGTACCGCTGAATAAATCTCCATTGGCAAGGTGGTTGAACCCGGACCTGCCACAAAGCTGGCTAATACCAAGTCATCTAGCGATAAAGCAAACGACATCATCGCCCCAGCCGCTAATGAAGGCGCAATCATCGGCACAGTAATCAAAAAGAATACTTTCCAAGGACGAGCACCTAAGTCCATCGCTGCTTCTTCTAGAGAATGATCCACTTCACGCAAACGCGTTGAGACAATAATCGCCACATACGCTGTACAGAAAGTGGTGTGAGCAATCCAGATGGTTACGACACCGCGCTCTGCTGGCCAACCAATCAGTTGCGCCATAGCGACAAATAGCAATAACAGCGATAAACCAGTAATCACTTCAGGCATTACCAAAGGGGCTGTCACCATGCCACCAAATAGCGTACGGCCTTTAAAGTGCTTAATCCGAGTTAAAACTAAGGCTGCCAAAGTACCTAAAGCGGTTGCTGCAATCGCTGTATAGCTCGCCACTTCCAGTGAGCGCCCTACGGCACTCATCAGCTGAGTATTATCTAATAAGCCTTCATACCACTTGGTTGACCAACCACCCCACACCGTGACTAAACGTGAAGCGTTAAAGGAGTAGATCACCAATACGATCATCGGCACATAGATAAACATTAAGCCGAAAAATAGCATCATGCTGGAGAAGCTAAAACGTCTCATGCTTTACCCTCCATTTCCCGTGCTTGGTTTCGGTTAAACAAGATAATTGGCACAATTAATAGCAATAGCATAATCACCGCTAGCGCTGAAGCTACCGGCCAGTCGCGGTTATTAAAGAACTCTTGCCAGAGCACTTTACCAATCATCAGGGTTTCAGGGCCGCCCAGTAATTCGGGGATCACAAACTCACCCACCACTGGAATAAATACCAACATACAGCCAGCAATAATCCCACTCTTAGATAAAGGTACGGTAATTCGCCAAAAGCGCGTCAAGCGGCCAGCCCCTAAGTCGGCTGCTGCTTCAAGTAGCGAGTTATCGTGCTTCACTAAGTTGGCATATAACGGCAACACCATAAAGGGTAGATAGGAATACACAATCCCGATATACACCGCGATATTGGTGTTAAGAATAGTTAAAGGCTCGTTAATCAGACCCAACCAGAGCAAAAAATTATTCAGCAAGCCATTTTTGCCCAAGATTCCCATCCAGGCATACACCCGAATCAGCAAAGCAGTCCAGGTCGGCATCATCACCAATAACAGCAACACCGCTTGGGTTGAGGGTTTGGTTTTCGTAATGGCATGCGCCATCGGGTAACCCACCAACAAGCACAGCAAGGTGCTAACCAAGGCAATTTTTAACGAGCCCAAATACGCCGCAATGTACATTTTGTCTTCGCTAAGCAAGGTGTAGTTAGCAAAGTTGAGCATAATCGTCAGTTGCTCATCCGCCCATTCCAGCAAGCTGGTATAGGGTGGAATCGCCACATCAGCTTCGGCAAAACTAATTTTGAAGACAATAACAAAGGGCAAAAGAAAAAATAACAGCATCCAGAAAAAGGGAACGCCGATTACCAGATGCTGACCTTTAGGCTTAAAACGCCCAAAAAAGTCACGCATAGTCATGATTGAAATACCACGCCGCTGTCATCAACCCAATGGACATAAACCTGATCGTCCCAAGTAGGACGCTTCACGTTTCGCTCAGAGTTTGCCATAAAGGCTTGGGCAATCATGCCCGATGGCAACTCAACGTAATACACCGAGTGTCCACCCAAATAAGCAATATCGTGTACCGTTGCCTTGGACCAGTTGTAGTCTGCGTGCTCTAAATCTTCAGGAAACTCATGACTTAACAGCAGTTTTTCTGGTCGTAAGGCAAAGGTTACCCGTTTGTTTTCTGCCCGCGAGGAAATACCACGACCAATATAGATCGGCCGCTCAAGTTGTGGGCAGACCACGATGGCGTGGTCTGCATCATCCGCCACAATCTCACCATCAAACAGGTTCACACTACCAATAAATTCGCATACAAAACGACTGTTAGGCGTTTCGTAAATATCCATGGGCGAGCCCACTTGCTCAATCCAGCCCTGACTCATGATGGCAATACGCTCAGCCATAGTCATGGCTTCTTCTTGATCGTGAGTCACCATCACACAAGTCACACCCACTCGCTCAATGATCTCAACTAACTCCAGTTGCATTTGCGAGCGTAGTTTTTTATCCAACGCGCCCATCGGCTCATCGAGTAATAGCAGTTTAGGCCGCTTGGCCAAAGAGCGAGCTAACGCCACTCGTTGCCGTTGCCCACCGGATAACTGATGCGGCTTACGTTTCGCATATTGAGTCATATGCACCAGACGCAACATCTCGTCGACGCGCTCGGCAATCTCTTCTTTAGGCAACTTATCTTGCTTCAGGCCGAAGGCAATATTTTGCTCCACCGTCATATGCGGAAATAACGCATAGGATTGAAACATCATATTAATTGGACGTTCGTGGGGCGGCATGTCGGTAATGTCTTCACCGTCAAGAAAAATGCGACCCTCAGATGGCGTTTCAAATCCGGCCAACATGCGTAATAAGGTCGATTTACCCGAGCCAGATCCACCGAGCAAGGCAAAGATCTCGCCTTTATTAATTTTCAACGAAACGGTATCTACCGCAAGGGTATCGCCAAAGTACTTGCTGACTTTTTCAACATTAACTAATACATCTTTGGGCTTTTGTAAGTTAGCGAGGGCCTTTTTGTAAGCCCCAGAAGGAATCGCCATAGCTCACTCCTGAACAAGAGTAGGCGCCCCACAGAACGCGGGGCTAGAGAAGATTATTTACCAGACTTAAAACGAGTCCAGTGACGAGTTTTAACCCGCTGCACTTTAGCAGGCAATTGTTGCGAGACGTACATACGATCTAAGACTTCTTGCGGCGGATAAATACTTTTATCCTCTAAAATCTCTTGCTCCATGTACTGCTTAGCTTCGGTATTGGGGTTAGCATAACCGACAAATTCCGTAATCCCCGCAATGACTTCAGGATCTAACACATAGTTAATAAACTGGTGCGCTTCATCCACATTGGTCGCATCCGCAGGAATAGCCAGCATATCAAACCACAGGTTGCCGCCTTCTTTTGGAATAGCATAGGCCACCTTCACGCCATTATTGGCTTCAACTGCACGATCTGCAGCTTGCATCACATCGCCAGAGAAACCAGCTGCAACACAAATATTGCCATTAGCTAGGTCTGAAACGTAGCGTGAGGAGTGAAAGTAAGTCACGTAAGGACGTACTTCTAACAGTTTATCCACAGCTTTCTCATAGTCTGCAGCTTTATGGCTGTTAGGATCTAAACCTAAGTATTGCAACATCGGAGGCAGCATTTCATCGGCTGAATCAAGGAAAGACACGCCACAGGTGGCCAGTTTTTCCATATTTTCCGGTTCAAATAGTACTGCCCACGAATCAATTTTATCGACGCCTAAAACTTCTTTCACTTTATCGACGTTATAGCCAATTCCATTGGTGCCCCATAAATAAGGAACCGCATGGAGATTGTCAGGATCATTCACCGATACTTGCTTGAGCAGTGCCGTATCTAAGTTTTTCCAATTAGGTAACTTAGAACGATCTAAGGCCTGAAACGCACCAGCCTTAATTTGCTGACCTAAGAAATGATCTGATGGTCCTACCACATCGTAACCTGATCGACCCGCTAACAACTTACCCTCAAGGGCTTCGTTGGAATCGAACACGTCATAAACAACGTTAACTCCCGTTTGTTCTGTAAAGCTGCTTAAAGCTTCCTTAGAAATATAGTCAGACCAGTTGTAAACCCGCACCTCCGCAGCTGAAGCTGCACCCGCTAGTGTTACAACACCCGTTACTACAGCGCTAAGTGCTGCGCGATACATCATTTTTTGCAATACCTGAGTCCTCGCTGTTACTCACTTGGCAATTTTTTGCCTACTAATAAAAAAGCTGTCGCCCCGAAAGAAGCGACAGCCTTGGGAGCACTGTAATTACTTACCCGATTTAATTTTCGTCCAGCTACGCGTCATCGCACGTTGCACTTTTGACGGTAAATCAGGGAAAGTGTACAGTTTTTTCATCACTTCGTCTGAGGGATAAATGCCCGGATCTTGACGAATTTTATCATTAACTAACTCTGTTGCAGGTACGTTCGCATTAGGAAACTGCAAATAGTTGGTTAAATCTGCGGTTACTTGTGGCTCTAATAAATAGTTAATAAAAGCATGGGCTTCATCAACATTATGCGCATCGGCTGGAATACCAATCATGTCAAAGAAAGTACCCGCCCCCTCTTTAGGAATTTTATAACCTAAGTGCGTACCGTTATTTGCCTCTTCTGCACGCGACTTACTCTGATATAAGTCACCTGAGTAACCCATGGCCACACAAATATTGCCACTGGCTAAGTCGGAAATGTACTTAGATGAGTGGAAATAGGTAACGTAAGGACGAATGCTCAGCATTAACTCTTCAGCTTGCTTTAAATCTTCAGCCTTTTGGCTATCAGGTGGTAAGCCTAGGTAATACAAAGCAGCCGGTAAAATTTCAGTTGGCGAGTCTAAAATAGCCACCCCGCACTCTTTTAATTTGCTGATATTTTCTGGCTTAAAGATGGCATCCCAAGAGCCAATAATCTCTTCGGAATTATCGCCTAACGCTACTTTTACCTTATCAATGTTGTAGCCAAGCCCAATGGTGCCCCATAAATAAGGGATCGAATATTGGTTACCTGGGTCATTCAACTCTAAAGTTTTCAGCAAGTCTTTGTTCAGGTTGTCCCAATTTGGCAGCTTACTCTTATCAAGCTTTTGATAAGCACCAGCTTTGATTTGCTTAGATAGAAATGGGTTAGACGGAGCCACGATATCGTAGCCTGAGCCGCCAGCTAATAACTTAGCTTCTAATACTTCGTTGGTGTCATACACATCAAACACTACCTTGATTCCGCTTTGCTTTTCAAAGTTTGGAATAGTGGTTGGTGCGGTGTAATCAGACCATTGGTACACGTGTAATACACGTCCGTCCTGTGCCGCTTGCGCTGCTGCCGAAATGGCCATGCCTAAAGCGGCAACAAGCAAGCTTTTATTCATTTTTTTCACGCGCATAGCTCCTATTTGATTAGGGTTTATAAGGCTTGCAGGGGCATAAAAATCAAGCAATCCCCCTGTAATAAGGTGCGCAGTCTCGCAGCGTCTGCGCCTACACTCAAGATGCAAAATAGTTATTTCTGCAAACAACCTAAAATAAATCCAAATAAGGCTTAAGATGACTATAAAAATGCGAAATTGTTTAAAAAATTAGCAGCTTCCATTAAATTACTGCTAAAAAAACAACGCTATTTAACCTTCCAACAAAACGAACTCTAAACAAAAAAGTAACTCTAATTTTCCGTTAAAACACACAAAATGATACTATGGCGGGTATTGCTAGCTTTACTTAATAAAAGAGTAATGAAAGCCTAGGCACACTAGAAGCATACCAACTTGCTTCCAGCTCTAAAAATAGAAAGGAGATAACATGAAAAAGTTACTGACAGGCAGTTTAGCCGCTATTGCATTAGCCGTGAGTGTTCAGGCCGCAGCCCAAGTAGACCCTGAAGATCAAATTTACTACCGTAAAGCCGGCTATGCATTTATGGCATGGAACGTAGGTAAAATTAAAGGCATGCTGGAAAATGAATCCACATGGAATCTTGAGCAAGTTCAAGCCGCTGCTAACAGCATCGCTGCCACTGCCAACTCAGGCATGGGCGCCTTATTTAGCCCAGGCACAGAAAAAAGCATTGGCGATACCAAAACCCGCGTTAAACCTGAAATGTTCCAAGATGCTGAAGGCGTAAACAAAGTAGGGATGGCGTTCCATAAAGCAGCCACCGAATTAAAAGTGGCGGCAGATGCCGGCGATAAAGTGCAAATCACTACCGCGTTTTCTGATCTTGGCGCTAGCTGCAAAGGTTGCCACGATAACTACCGCATGAAATAAGCGCGCTTAGTCTGCAGCACTAGCGACAAAAAACCGAGCCTAGGCTCGGTTTTTTAGTCTCACAAGTCTTACTCTTGGGGAATACGTAATACTTGGCCTGGATAAATTTTATCCGGATGTGACAACATAGGTTTGTTGGCCTCAAAAATTTTCATATACGCATTAGCATTGCCGTATTCAGCTTTAGCAATTGCACTGAGCGTATCCCCGGCTTTTACCGTAACAAAACGCGCCTCTGGCTCAGTATTAGGCACGCTGATGTGATCTTCGACTTCACTCACGCCTGCTACGTTACCTAAGGCTAACAGCACCTTTTCTTTCTCTTCTTGGCTGACCGCATTACCGCTAACGATCACTTTCTCGCCTTCAACCTTGATCTGAATATCTGGATTACCTAAGCCTACTTTTGCGACGTGCTCACGTAATGAGGTCTCAGCTTCTGCGGCGTGGGCTTCAGAACCTACTACTGATTCCCAAAGTTTAGTACCTGCATCTTTGACGAATGAAAAAAGTCCCATTGTGTTCTCCCATACAGAGTTTAAGGTGTTTACTGCCGACCAGTTTGGTCTAGCCGTAACTATTTTACCTATTTTATATTGCAGTTATTGGAGCACTGCACTACTCGGCTAGTTCCCGTTACTCGCTGTGCATTTATGCGCTTAAGCGCTGCGCTAAGCCAGCCGCTAGCTTGGCGCTAATGGCATATACCGACAACTGTGGATTAGCACCAATACTGGTTGGAAATAGCGATCCATCATGTACTGATAGATTAGCCAACTGATGATGTTGACCCAAACTATTCACCACACCTTTACGCGGATCATCGCTCATATTACAGCCTCCCATCACATGGGCACTGCCTAGACGCATTTTGTAACGCTGCAAAGCTAAGCCTTTAATATGCTCTTGTACCGCGCGCCAACTCCTTTGCAAACGGCCATCGGTATGCAAAGGCATAACCTGCTTGGCACCTGCAGCGAACTGAATTTCAGCCATACTCAACAGTGCTCGTTGTAATCCATCCCATAGATAATCGGTTACCGGATAATCCAGTACTGGACTTCCGTCTCGATTCAGCTGCACCGTGCCACCTGGACTTTCTGGATGAAAACCATCACGCAGCAAGGACAGCATGACGTTGGTTTGTGGTAATTGCGCCATCAGTTCAGCATGGGCTTGGCCATATGCAGTTAATAGCGAGCCTAAAAAAGCAGGCTGTAATGGAGGCACCTCAAGTTTATAACCCACAGGCCCCGTAACGCCCGCCTGCCATTGAAACTGATCGGAGTAAACCGATTGCGGTGCACCGTAAAATGGATTAATTGTTCGTGTAAATTGCGCCAGCGAGAAATTTACTAAATGCAAAAATGTGCGCTTACCACAACGCTGATAAGGGTCTGGCGCTTTCGAGCGCATTAATAAAGCCGGGGTGTTAATGCTGCCACCCGCTAGCACATAATGTTTTGCCACTACTTTGAACGGCTGTCCCTGCGCCTGCAATGCTTGCTCGTCCAAAGGCTGACAGATAAGTCCCGTGACTCGTTGCTGTTGGATGTCTAAACGCTCAGCTCGGGCGCGATAAATTAATCGCCCTTGTTGTTTTAACATCGCTGGCAAACTAGTGACCAACATGGATTGCTTAGCATTAGCCGGACAGCCCATACCGCAATAACCCAGATTCAAACAATGGGTTACATTTCGTGGAATCACGGCCCAGTCCCAGCCTAATGCCTCGCAGCCCTGTTGAATCACCGCATTATTTGCATTAGCTGGTACAGCCCAAGGCGCGATATTTAAGCGCTGCTCTAAACGTTCGAACCAAGGCGCTAACTCGGCTTGGCTAAATCCACTGACCTGCCACTCATCCTGCCAGTGCTGTAACGTAGCCTCCGGTGTTCTAAAGCTAGAAGTCCAATTAATTAAAGTTGTTCCACCAACCGCACGTCCCTGCAAAATAGTGATTGCACCATCTTTACTGACTCGACCTAAACCCTCTTGATACAACTCAGAATAAGCTTGCTGCTCAAGCATCTTAAAGTCGCTACTGGTTTTTAAAGGGCCTTCCTCAATCACTAAAACTGAATAACCCGCCTCGGCTAAATACTCTGCCGTGGTGGCCCCGCCCGCACCCGAGCCGACAACCACCACATCAACCTGCACTGGCTGCAGCGGATCAACCTCTGTACCCGGCTGTACATTCCAACCTGCGGCTATACCTTGCAAAAACATATCTGGAAAACTCATCGCCTACCCCAAAATATCGGGTGGGCCTGGGTACCCACAATGCGCCCAACTATCTAACTGGCTATAACGGGTTAATAACAGCAGCTGAGTCAGCGCCGCTTGTCCCATAACCAATACACTTAGCGAGCTGTGTTGCCAGCGCTGTAAAAACGCTTGGATTTGCTCAGGACTAATTTCTGACCAATCTTGCCAAATGCCGGTTAATGGCCAACGACTCCAACGCTGACTAAGCAGCGTAAACAGCTGGCGCAATTGCTCGGCCTTATCCCGAGATAAGTGCAGCAGCTTATAATCCAGCGCGGTTAAGTAGTCCTGCAGTTGCTTGGAATTCTGTGGTCGATTACCTGCTAACACTACCGGCACGAGATAGCTCAATAGCTGCACCTCCGAGGCTCGCAACCATTGATAACTCTCAGCCACCGGCTCAGTCGGCGCCCATGCCAGATAAGCACTGCCACCGCCCACGGCTAAAGCACCGCCAACTAAGCTTGCTTGCAGCAAACGGCGGCGCGTTATAAGCGTTTTATGCTGGGTTTTAGCTGGCATAGCATCACCTAACGGACAAAAAATTTATTCACCATCTTTTGTAACCAACCGCCATAAGGTGGATAAATCACTTTGGCGGCATTAAAGCGCTGCTTAATAAAAACACTCTTGGCATGGCTAAAGGTTAAAAACCCTTCATGCCCGTGGTAACACCCCATTCCAGAGGGCCCAATGCCACCAAACGGTAGATCCTCTTGGGCAACATGCATCAAGGTGTCATTCAGGCACACACCACCTGAATGACTTTGTTCAAGTACCTGCTGTTGCTGATCTTGGTTATAACCAAAGTAATAAAGTGCCAAAGGCCTGGGCCGCTGCTCAATATAAGCTAGAGCTTGCTCTAAGGTTTGATAAGGCACTACTGGCAGAATCGGGCCAAAAATCTCATCTTGCATCAGCCGCATCTGATCGGTAACCCCGGTCACCACCGAGGGCACCAAGCGCCGTTCAGTACTGCTGGCCGTTGGTAACGGATGGCTATACAGCACCGTAGCACCGAGCTGTTCAGCCTCATCTAGATAACCTTGTAAGCGCTGTAAATGGCGCTGATTAATAATTGCGCTGTAGTCTGGATTATCACTAATCGCTGGATAAAACTGTTGAACTTGCGCCAGATAGGCCTCAATAAATTCTTGCTGACGAGCTTCAGGTACTAACACGTAATCAGGCGCCACACAGGTTTGCCCAGCATTTAATAGCTTGCCAAACGCGATGCGCTCTACCGCATCGAGCATCGGAACCTCGGCACTAATAATCGCTGGTGACTTGCCCCCCAACTCTAAGGTCACTGGGGTTAAGTGATTAGCCGCGGCGCGCATTACCTGCTTGCCGACCGAAGTGGCGCCAGTAAATAGCAAATGATCAAACGCCAGTGCGGAAAATGCCGCGCCCACTTGCGCCTCGCCTAACACCACCGAGACTAACTCTTCAGGGAAACAATCTTCTAATAACTGTTTCAATAGGGCTGAGGTAGCAGGGGTGAATTCGCTCAGTTTAAGCATCACCCGATTACCAGCAGCTAAGGCTGCAGTTAAAGGTCCAATCGCCAAAAACAGCGGGTAGTTCCACGGCACAATAATGCCTACACACCCTAAGGGCTGATAATGCACCTCTGCTTTAGCTGGCTGAAAGGCTAAGCCTACCTTGCGTTTACTTGGTTTTAGCCAATGCTTTAAATGACGCCTAGCGTAGTTAATGCCATGTAAGCTTGGCATTAACTCAGCAAGCTGCGTTTCATCAGCTGAGCGATGGCTAAAGTCTTGGCTAATGGCATTAATCAAAGCGCTTTGATGTTCAAACAACAGCTGATAGAGCTGATCTAACCATTGATAGCGCTGCTCATAGGTTGGCATTTTATCGGCATTAAAGGCTTTTTTTTGCTGACTGAATAAACTGTCCAGTTCCTGCAGCTGCACTTCAAGCTGTTGTTCTGACAATGGCATAGAACCACCTGTGTAAAATCGTCTTATCTATGACCGTTTTACGCTAGTTGGCCCTGTTTTTTTAGCCGACCAAAGTCACACAGATCTATATCGATTTTTTTCGATATTAATCTTGCGTTGCGATTTAAGGCACCTTAGACTGTGCGTCATGAACCCAACCAATGAACGCTCTCTTAGTCTAATGCCCGACAGCCTTGCCGCTTTCTGTAAAGCCGCAGGCGATGAGTTGCGTTTACTGATTTTACGGGTACTGAGTAATGATTCTTTTGGGGTATTAGAGTTAGCCCATATTTTTGCCATGGGGCAATCTAGTATCAGCCATCATTTAAAGGTACTGGCTACCGCTGGCTTAGTTGCAACGCGCCGCGAAGGCAATGCGATCTTTTATCGCCGTGCGCTCACGGTACCTCAGCAACCCTTATTTGAACTCCACAGTGCGTTGTTACAAGAAATTGATGCCTTAAGCATTGAACAGCCACTGCAACAACGAATTCATGCGGTACACCAGCACCGCGCAATGACCAGCCAAGAGTTTTTTGCCAAAGTAGGCCAAGAGTTTGCAGGTCGCCAAGATTTAATTGCCAGCCTGCCCCAGTTTAGTGACAGCCTGCTAACCCTGCTCGACACCCTAAACTTTCCTGCTACTGCCGAAGTATTAGAAGTTGGCCCTGGCGACGGTGGATTACTGCCTGCACTCGCTCAACGCTTCCATCGGGTACGGGCGATTGATAACAGTCCGCCCATGCTGGAGTTAGCTCAATCACTCTGCCAAGCGCAACAACTAAAAAATGTCGAACTGATTTTGGCCGATGCGTTAAAAGATCCTATTGCTCCAGCACATTGTGTGATCGTCAATATGGTCTTGCACCACTTTGCAGCGCCTGCCGAAGCCCTTAAACAACTGGCGCGTTTAGTCAAACCTCAGGGCAGCTTGATTATTAGTGAACTTTGTAGCCACGACCAAGATTGGGCCAAGCAGGCCTGCGGCGATCTTTGGTTAGGCTTTGACCAGGAAGAACTGGCCACTTGGGCCAACGCCGCAGGACTTATTCCCAGTGACAGTGTTTATCTGGGCTTAAAAAATGGCTTTCAGATTCAGCTCCGGCATTTTGCCAAGCCAGACTCCTGAAGCACAGTTTTCTCTCCGGTATGAATAAGGAACCGATATGAGCGAATATTCTATTTTTACGTCTGAGTCTGTCTCTGAAGGCCATCCAGACAAAATTGCTGACCGTATTTCTGATGCTATTTTAGATGCGATTATCAGTGAAGATAAGCAAGCCCGCGTAGCCTGTGAAACGCTAGTAAAAACCGGCGTGGCAATTATTGCCGGTGAAATCACCACCTCAGCTTGGGTCGACCTTGAACAGCTGGTGCGGGATGTGATTGTTGATATTGGCTATAACAGCTCTGATGTTGGCTACGATGGCGCCACCTGCGGCATCGTGAATATCATTGGTAAACAATCGGTAGACATCGCCCAAGGCGTCGACCGCAGCCGTCCAGAAGATCAAGGCGCCGGTGACCAAGGCTTAATGTTTGGTTATGCCAGCAACGAAACGGATGTTTTGATGCCAGCTCCTATTACCTTTGCTCACCGTTTAGTTGAGCGCCAAGCCGAAGCCCGTAAAAGTGGTTTATTGCCTTGGTTACGTCCCGATGCGAAAAGCCAAGTAACCTGCCGTTATGAAGATGGCAAGGTAGTGGGAATTGACGCAATTGTACTTTCAACCCAGCACAATCCTGAGGTCTCACTTAAAGACTTACGCGAAGCAGTGATGGAGCTGATTGTTAAGCACACTATCCCTGCACACTTACTGCACAAAGACACCCAGTTCCATATCAACCCAACCGGTAACTTTGTAATTGGTGGTCCTGTAGGTGACTGCGGTTTAACGGGACGTAAAATTATCGTTGATACCTATGGCGGCATGGCGCGTCACGGTGGCGGCGCGTTCTCTGGTAAGGATCCATCCAAAGTGGACCGCAGTGCAGCCTATGCTGGCCGTTATGTGGCTAAAAATATTGTCGCCGCAGGTTTAGCCGAGCGCTGTGAAATTCAGGTGTCCTACGCCATTGGTGTCGCTGAACCGACCTCAATCTCGCTGAATACCTTTGGTACTGGCAAAATCAGTGATGAGCAAATTATTAAGCTGGTGCGTGACACCTTTGATTTACGCCCTTACGCCATCACCACGATGCTGGATTTACTCCACCCGATGTACGAAGCCACCGCAGCTTACGGTCACTTTGGTCGCAACCCTTATGAAATGACGGTTGGTAACGACACCTTTACCGCCTTCCCATGGGAGCGCGTTGATCGTGCGGATGCTTTACGCATTGCCGCTGGCCTCTAAGTAATAGCGAATCAACCAGTCACCAAACACTGGTGGCTGGTTGATGGCTAGATAACAATTAAGTCCTATTGCCCACAGCAAGAGACCTGATTAGGCTACAGGCACTCAGTCACAGTAACTGCAAAGGTTAAGCGCGCACAGGAACCTTTTCATCATTTTGTAACCCAAAGCGCGTATAAAAGTTGAGTCACTTAACTCACTTCATATTTATTACAGGACGTTGGAACTCGCGGTATGTCTACACTCTTTGAACTAGCAGAACAAATCAATCTACTCTATCCATTACAGGATAAATCCTTAGGTAAACGCTACCGAATCGTTGATCAAATGGCCGGCACCACCGAGCTGGAAGAAGCCAATGGCAAGCCACGCTATATTCCAACGAAGGCCTTAAGTAATCCCGAGCTATGGCAGCTAAGTCGCGCCTAAGTCTCTTTAGCGTTAGTCAAAAAAGTCTTTAAACTGCTGAATCTGGCGCCGCTGCTTTTTAGTTGGTCGGCCATCGGTTTGCAAGCCCAGTGCGCCAGCTTTACGTAAATTTGCCGCTTGCTCGCGTTTGGCGATGCTCTCGGCAGTTTCCTGATATAACAGTTGTGCTTCAGGTGCGCCGCGCCGCACGCCAGATAAGGCTTTTACTACGACAGTGCGCTCATCGTAGCCGGTGCGCACCACATACTCTTCACCGACACTAGGCGTTTTTGCAGGTTTACAGCGCTGACCTTGATGATGCACCTTGCCACCCTCAATCGCTTCTTTGGCTAGGTTACGTGTTTTAT
Source organism: Thiopseudomonas alkaliphila (assembly GCF_001267175.1). Taxonomy (NCBI): domain Bacteria; kingdom Pseudomonadati; phylum Pseudomonadota; class Gammaproteobacteria; order Pseudomonadales; family Pseudomonadaceae; genus Thiopseudomonas; species Thiopseudomonas alkaliphila. The sequence goes on from NZ_CP012358.1 coordinate 1,663,974, forward strand.
AAAAACGTGCCGCCCACAACCACTTATCTAAACGGACTTTTTCTTCTGCCACTCTCCACCTCTAAACCACGCACAGTTATCTAGCAGTGCATGCTAGCAATCGACACTATCAATTCAAAGGACAGCTGTGCAGCACACTTAATCACTTGCGCTGAATAGGTGCAAGAGACAACAAACTATTAAGCTGCACAATAAAAAGCCGCGCATCACTTAAAAGCAATACGCGGCTTATTAACACTCTATTGCAGCCTTGAGTGCTTACTGTAACTCGCTACTGGTCTGTTGCGCCTGCATGCGCTCTAACTCTTGGGCGTACAGGGCATCAAAGTTGACTGGCGCTAACATTAGGGCCGGGAAGGATCCCTTAATCACCACGCTATCTAAAGCTTCACGGGCATAAGGGAATAAAATTGAAGGACAGAACGAGCCCAAAGTATGACTCATTGCAGCTTCTTCTAAGCCTTGAATTAAGAAAATACCCGCTTGCTGCACTTCAGCAATAAAGGCCACTTCTTCACCGGTTTTAACCGTTGCCGTCAGGGTTAACACTACCTCGTAGAAGTCATCGCCAATATTACTCTGACTAGTGTTTAGCTCTAAACCGACCGCTGGCTCCCAAGCGGCACGAAAAATCTCTGGGCTTTTCGGTGCTTCAAAGGATAAGTCTTTGACATAAACCCGTTGCAGGGAAAACTGTGGTGCTTGCTGCTCAGCTGCTGCCTGATTATTCTCTTCACTCATTATTATTTTCCTTAAATCGTTAAATTAAATCATTCACTCGCAGGCTAACCCACTAGCCTTGCAATAAAGCATCGAGTTTACCCGCCTGCTGCAATGCATATAAGTCATCGCAACCACCCACATGGGTCTCACCAATCCAGATCTGTGGCACGCTGGTGCGCCCTGCTTTTTCTGCCATTTCTTTCCGTGAGCCACGTACTTTATCGACGTTAATTTCTTCATAAACCACGCCTTTTTGCTCAAGTAGCTGTTTTGCCCGACGGCAAAATGGGCAAAAATCGCTGGAGTAAATCAAAACCTGTTGCATATCACTTCACCACTGGCAAATTATCGTTACGCCATGTTGTCATACCACCGGCTAAACGCGCTACCTGATAACCTGCTTTTTGCAATTCGGCCGCAGCGCTTCCCGCGTTGACCCCAGAAGCACACACAATCACTAATAATTTATCTTGATATTTCTGCAGCTCCCCCATACGCGTTTTCAAAGCGTCAGTGGGAATATTGATCGCATCCACAATATGGCCGCTCTCAAAATCTTTCTTCGCACGAATATCAAGCACCACCGCCTGATCACGGTTAACCAGTGCTGTTAACTGGCTGCTGGTTAGGTTTTTCCCCGAACGTCGCGAACTTTGCACGATTAACAAGATTAATAATAAGAGAAACGTACCACTCAGAATGTAGTGATTTGCTAGAAACTCTAAAATTTGCGTAAACATCGCCATAATAAAATGTACACCTAGGAGTAAGATTCAGCGCATTATATACAATCCTCCACGCTGTCTGTACCTAGAAGCATGACGATTAGCCATAAGCGCGTTAAACTGCAGCATTATTTATATGCATTTTGGTGAGTTATTTCCATGTCCACAACACCTAAACCTTTAGCACTGATTATTTTAGATGGCTTTGGTCACAGTGAATCTCCAGATTCTAATGCGATTTACCATGCCAATACGCCCTTTTATGATCACTTACGTGCCACCTACCCACATGGCTTAATTTCAGGAAGTGGTATGGATGTGGGTTTGCCTGATGGACAAATGGGTAACTCCGAAGTAGGTCATATGAACCTTGGCGCTGGCCGCGTGGTATATCAAGAATTAACGCGAATTGCTAAAGCCATTCAAGACGGTGACTTCTTTAGCAATCCGGCCCTCACCCAAGCGGTTGATAAAGCCGTGGCGGCCAATAAAGCCGTGCATATTATGGGCTTACTGTCTGATGGTGGTGTACACAGCCACCAAGACCATATCATGGCGATGATTGACTTAGCCGCCCAGCGCGGAGCCGAAAGCATTTATCTGCACGCCTTTTTAGATGGTCGCGACACCCCACCACGTAGCGCCGAAAGCTATATCAACACCTTAGAGCAACACTTCGCCAAAGTAGGTAAAGGCCGTTTTGCCAGTTTGATTGGTCGTTACTATGCAATGGATCGTGATAATCGCTGGGATCGCGTCGCACAAGCTTGGCGTTTAATTGTGGATGCCGAGCCTCAGTTCACTGCTGCAAGCGCGGCCGAAGGATTAACTCAAGCCTATGCCCGTGATGAAAATGATGAGTTCGTTAAAGCCACTCAAATTGGGCAGCCGGCCCCGGTAAACGATGGCGATGCGGTGATTTTCATGAACTTTCGCGCCGACCGTGCTCGCGAGTTAACCCGTTGCTTTACCGAGGCTAACTTTGCTGAGTTTGAGCGTCAGCGTGTACCGGCTTTAGCCGACTTTGTGATGCTGACCCAGTATGCAGCCAGCATCCAAACCAGCTGCGCCTTTGCGCCATCAGCACTGACTAACGTACTCGGTGAGTACCTTGCCAACCAAGGTAAAACCCAATTACGAATTGCCGAAACTGAAAAATATGCTCACGTAACCTTCTTTTTCTCCGGCGGTCGTGAAGAGCCGTTTGCAGGTGAAGAGCGGGTGCTGATTCAATCGCCAGCGGTTGCCACCTATGATCTACAACCAGAAATGAGCGCTCCAGAAGTCACCGATCGTATTGTCGAGGCTATTGAGCAACAGCAATATGACGTGATCATCGCAAACTACGCTAACGGCGATATGGTCGGCCATACGGGTGTTTTCTCAGCTGCAGTTAAGGCCGTAGAGTGCTTAGATGAGTGCCTAAAACGCATTGTCACAGCACTGGAAAAAGTAGGCGGTGAAGCGCTAATTACCGCAGACCACGGTAACGTTGAGCAAATGCAAGATGAGCATACCGGGCAAGCCCACACGGCCCACACCTGCGAGCCAGTACCCTTTATCTATGTTGGTCAGCGCCCAGCACAGATTCGCGAGCATGGCGTGCTAGCCGACGTGGCACCAACAATGCTGAACTTAATGGGATTGCCAATTCCTGAAGAAATGACCGGAACTCCAATCGTTGAACTTAAGTAATTAGTCGCTCTGGCCAAGGCTGCTGAAACCACTGCAACCTTGGCCTGGGTTTCACTCACCGATGCACAGGGCATTTAACATGATGTTGCGTATTGCTTTAGCCGCGTTAATCGTTTTCACCACAAGCTTTGCCCAAGCCGATGAGCGCCAACAAACACAGCGACGTGTTAATCAGGTACAGCAAGACATTGCCCAATTTAAAAAACTGCTCAATCAGGTACAAGCCCAGCGTACCGCCGAGCAAAAAGCCTTAAAGGAAACTGAAACGCAAATTGGCCAACTGGAAAAAGAACTCAAAACCCTCGAGCAACAAAAACGCGAAAGTGAGCAAGAGTTACGCAAGCTCGCAGCAGAAAAACAGCAGCTGCAACAACAGCAACAAGCACAACAGCAATTAATTGCCAAGCAGGCCCGCGCCGCGCAACAAGCCGGACGCCATGAGCCGCTTAAGCTACTGCTTAACCAAGAGTCACCTGAGCGGGTGATGCGTCATCTGACTTATTACCAATACTTGACCCAAGCTCGTCAACAACAAATTCAAGCCTTTCAAGCCTTAACCCAGCAGCTGCAAGAAGTTGAAGTAGGCATTTTAAATCAATCCCAATTATTAGCCCAGCAAGAACAATCCTTAGCTGAGCAGCATAAAAAACTCGCCACGGTACGCCAGCAACGGCAACAAAAAGTAGCTGCACTAACCGCCGAGCAAAAAAAACATCAATCAGCAATTACCCGCAAGCAACGTGACCAACAAGAACTAGAGCAAGTCTTGGTCAAAATTGAGGCAGAAATTGCCCGTCAAGAACGGGCCCGACTGTTAGCAGAGCAAAAGCGCTTAGAAGAGCAACAGCGACTAGCCCGCGAACGTTTAGCCCAGCAAGCCGCCGAACGTCAGGAGCAAGCACGCCAGCAACGTTTAGCTCAACAGCAAGCTGCACAAACGACTCAGCTTGCCGAGTCGCCTAAACCAGCCACTGTGATTGTCGAGCCAGAAAAAAAACACTCCACTCCACCTGTTGTTACTGCCAAGGCCACCCCGCCCGCAACCACCGCACCAGTAGCGGTAGCCAAGCCACAGTCGTTTAGCGTGCCTAAAGGTGCGCCTTTTGCAACGCGACGTGGTCAGTTACCTTGGCCAGTGCAAGGCACTGTCGCAGCGCGCTTTGGTAGCCCCCGCAATGATACCCGTAGCAAATGGGATGGCCTCTTAATTAGTGCCCAAGCTGGCACCCCAGTGCGGGCAGTGCACTCTGGTCGAGTGGTATTTGCTGACTGGTTACGGGGAGCGGGACTACTGGTAATTGTTGACCATGGCGACGGTTATTTGTCTTTGTATGGTCATAACCAAAGCTTAATGAGCCACGTTGGCGATACTGTGCAAGCTGGACAAACCCTTGCAACTGTCGGCAACAGTGGTGGTCACACCACTAGCGCATTATACTTTGCCATCCGCCAACAAGGTCGTGCTACGGACCCTGCACAATGGTTCAAACGTCAAGGCTAAGCCTTCTGTTAACTTTAGGAATTGATAATATGCTGCATAAACGTCCTTTACTTTCGCTCAGCTTAAGCCTGTCGCTAACTGTAGCTGCAGGTTTCCCCGCGGCGTTTGCAGCTCAACCTCCTAACGCTCAATCATCTAAGCCAGCCACAGCAGCGCCAATGCAACAGGTGCCCGCGTCTGTACCGCTTGATGAGCTACGCACCTTTGCCGAGGTTTTTGAGCGAATCAAAACCGCTTACGTTGAACCCATTGATGACAAAACCCTATTAGAAAATGCCATCAAAGGCATGCTCAGCAACCTTGATCCCCATTCAGCCTATTTAGAACCAGAAGCTTTTCGAGATGTCACCGAAAGCACCAGTGGCGAGTTTGGTGGACTAGGTATTGAGGTAGGTACTGAAGACGGCTTACTCAAGGTTGTCACCCCAATTGATGACACCCCTGCGGCCAAAGCCGGAATTGAAGCCGGCGACCTGATTATTAAGATTGATGGGCAGCCTACCAAAGGCCTATCGATTATGGATGCCGTCAATAAAATGCGCGGCAAACCTAACAGCAAAATCACCCTGACCATTGTTCGTGAAGGCGGCACTCCTTTTGATCTCACCCTTGAGCGGGCAGTAATCAAAACACGCAGTGTACGCCATCAGTTACTGGATCAAGGCTACGGCTTAATTCGTATTAGCCAGTTCCAGGTTAATACCGGTAAAGAAGTAGAAAAAGCCTTAATGCAACTACGCAGCGAAAACAAAGCCCAGGCATTAAAAGGTTTAGTATTAGATCTCCGCAATAACCCGGGCGGGGTGTTACAAGCGGCGGTTGAGGTAACTGACTTATTTATTGATAGTGGTCTTATTGTGTACACCAAGGGGCGCTTCCCTAACAGTGACCTGAGCTTTAGCGCTACGCAAAAGCAATACAGCCACCGAGTACCAATTGTGGTGTTAATTAACGGTGGCAGTGCTTCTGCATCAGAAATTGTGGCAGGTGCTTTACAAGATCATAAACGAGCAGTGGTGATGGGAACCGACAGCTTTGGTAAGGGTTCGGTGCAGACGGTGCTGCCACTCAATAATGAGCGCGGTTTAAAGCTCACTACCGCCCTCTACTACACTCCGAACGGGCGCTCGATCCAAGCTCAAGGAATTATTCCAGATATTGAAGTTGAGCGCGCTAAAGTCACCCTCGAACAAAGCCCTCAAGGCTTACGTGAGGCTGACCTTGCTCGTCACCTAGGCAATGCTAGCGGTGCTGAGGAACGCTCTTCGAGCTCAGTTAAAGCTCGTGAAGCACGCCCACAGGATGAAGACTACCAACTGGCGCAAGCTTTAAACTTGCTCAAAGGCTTAAATCTAACCTCACACATCAAAAAATAGTGACAACGCTATTTAGCTAACACTAGCGTCTTACTCAGCCAAGGCTCTTCACCTTGGCTGCTGCTATTGAAACCTAGCGAACTATTGACCACTTAAGCACTCAGACCAAAGGCCCTAAGTCACTCAACGTTCGCTACTAAATAGCAGCTATAGAAAGGTAATGTGATGTTAGAAACTATTAGCCTAGTATTGGTCTGGGTGAGTACCCGTGCTTTTTTATGGATTGCGCTCGGCATTGCTTGGTTTGCTTGGCGACAGCTGCGCCAAGCGCCACCCACGCTACTGGGTAGCTTACTGCTCCCTACATTATTTATTGGCAGTTTGGCCATCCATTTTTTGATTTCTAAGCCCCTGTTTATTGATCTGCCAAAGCAGCAGCAATACCTAGCCGAACACGGTATCCCTACCAAAGGCTGCATTTACTCCGTGCAAGATACATCGGTTTATGTCAACCGTATGCCGATGCTAAAAATTACGCTGGATTATCATTTTAAAGGTCAAGACTATCGAACCGAGCTCAAACAAATTACTCCGCATTCCGCGTTAGCTGAGATCAAAAGAGGCGAGTGTTTTTTACTGTTAGTCGATCCAAAAGATCCAACCAGTATTCGCTTTCACTAAAAGCCTCACTTTAACTGGAGTCTCCAGCACAGTTATCCAATAAAAAACCGAGGATTACCCTCGGTTTTTTATTGTTGTTTTAACTTTGAGAGCTAATCGTTCTCACGTACGGTAATGCCACGACTTTTCAAATAAGCTTTGGCTTCAGGAATTGTGTGCTCACCAAAGTGGAAAATACTAGCCGCTAACACTGCATCGGCTTTGCCTTCCAAAATACCTTCGGCAAGGTGCTCAAGATTACCTACGCCACCTGAAGCAATCACCGGAATATTGACGGCTTCGCTAACAGCACGGGTCACGCCTAGATCAAAGCCATTTTTCATACCATCTTGGTCCATGCTAGTGAGTAAGATCTCGCCTGCACCGTAGCTTTCCATCTTTTGCGCCCACTCCACGGCATCTAAACCAGTAGGTTTACGTCCACCGTGAGTGAATATTTCCCAGCGTGGGATTTCGCCCTCAGCTGAAACCTTCTTGGCATCAATCGCCACCACAATCGACTGCGAACCAAAGTGTTCAGCAGCTTCTTTGACAAACTCTGGATTAAATACCGCAGCTGAATTAATTGAAACCTTATCCGCTCCCGCATTCAGCAGCTTACGAATATCTTCAACCGTGCGCACGCCACCGCCTACAGTCAGCGGAATAAAAACCTGGCTAGCCATGCGCTCAACGGTTTGCAGCATGGTGTCACGGCCTTCAACGGTCGCAGTAATATCCAAAAAGGTGATTTCATCAGCACCTTGCTCGTTATAACGGCGGGCAATTTCTACTGGATCACCCGCATCACGGATGTTCTCAAATTTTACGCCTTTCACTACTCGGCCATTTTCTACGTCTAAACACGGAATAATTCGTTTAGCCAACGCCATGCTTGCGCTCCTCGGCAATTTTTAACGATAAAAAAGCCCTCACTTAACGAGGGCTTAAACTACTTTACTTAAACTGATCGCACAGTTGTTGTGCTTCGGCAACATCTAAGGTGCCTTCATAGATCGCCCGGCCCGTAATCGCGCCCATAATACCCGGAGCACGCGCATCTAATAGTGCTTGAATATCACCCAAATTATGAATGCCACCCGAGGCAATCACTGGAATTTTGGTGGCATTAGCTAAGGCCGCCGTGGCCTCAACATTACAACCTTGCATCATGCCATCTTTGGCAATATCAGTATAAACAATGGATGACACGCCATCGCTTTCAAACTTTTTGGCCAGATCAATCACTTGTAATTCACTGACCTCCGCCCAGCCATCAGTGGCAACAAAACCGTCTTTAGCATCCAAGCCAACAATCACTTTACCCGGGAACGCTTTACAGGCTTCGGCCACAAATTCTGGCTCTTTCACCGCTTTAGTGCCGATAATCACATAACTCACCCCGGCGCGCACATAGTGCTCAATGGTCTCAAGGGTACGAATCCCGCCACCAATTTGAATCGGCAAGTTGGGATAACGCTGAGCAATCGCAGTAACCACTTCACCATTAACCGGCTCGCCTTCAAAGGCACCATTTAAGTCGACTAAATGCAGACGACGGCACCCTGCATCAACCCATTTCGCGGCCATGCTCACCGGATCATCAGAAAACACCGTAGAGTCTTCCATACGACCCTGACGCAAACGCACACAAGCGCCATCTTTTAAATCAATTGCCGGAATAATTAACATCTTAAGTACTCAATAAATAAATTTAATAGCGGCCATCCCAACGGATGAAATTCTGTAATAGCTGTAAACCTGGCTGCTGGCTTTTTTCTGGATGAAACTGCACCGCAAATCGCGAGCCAGCAGCGACTGCTGCAGCAAAGTCTACGCCATAGTGAGTTCGGCCAGCGACTTGCTTAGGCTGTGCGGCTTGCACATGAAAGCTATGCACAAAATAAAAACGTGCCTGATCAGGAATTAAATGCCACAGGGGATGGGCAAGGGTTTGCTCAACTTGGCTCCAGCCCATATGTGGTACTTTTAAGCGCTCACCTAGCTCTTCAATGGGCTGAAACTGTTCAACTGTGCCTTGAAATAGCGCCAAGCCCTCGACCCCTTGATTCTCTGCACTGCGCTCGAACAACGCCTGCATGCCAACACAAATCCCCAAAAAAGGACGGTCTTGGCTCACTTCATGAATCAATTGATCAAAGCCTAAACGCTTAATTTCCGCCATGCAGTCACGAATTGCCCCCACACCGGGAAACACTACCCGATCCGCCTCACGGATGACTTGGCTATCGCTGCTCACAAGCACTCGATGGGCGCCAACGTTTTCTAGCGCCTTAGCCACCGAGTGCAAGTTGCCCATGCCGTAATCAATTACGGCAACGGTTTGCATCAAAGGCTACCTTTAGTTGACGGCATACGACCTTCCATCCGCGGATCTAACTCAATTGCCATCCGCAGGGCACGACCAAAAGCCTTAAACACAGTTTCAATCTGGTGGTGAGTGTTGGCGCCGCGTAGGTTATCAATATGCAAAGTCACCTGGGCATGATTGACGAAACCTTGAAAGAACTCTTGGAATAAATCCACATCAAAACCACCCACTAGCGCACGGGTGTAAGGTACATTCATGTATAAACCTGGACGACCAGAAAAATCTAGCGCCACGCGGGATAATGACTCATCCATGGGCACATAGGAGTGGCCATAACGGGTAATCCCTTTTTTATCACCAATCGCTTTAGCAAAAGCTTGGCCTAGGGTAATCCCCACATCCTCAACGGTATGGTGATCGTCAATATGTAAGTCACCATTACAATGAATATCTAAGTCGATAAGGCCATGACGAGCAATCTGATCGAGCATGTGCTCCATAAAAGGCACACCAATGTCAAAACGTCCTTCACCGGTTCCATCAAGGTTAATAGTTACCTTAACCTGAGTTTCTAAGGTATTACGTTCAACTGAAACTTTACGCTCGGTCATTTTTTGCTCCATCACCAAGGCTTTTAACTAAAGCCATTTCGTTGAAAACGCTTTTTTTAAGCGTAATGCGTCGTTATCGCTCAAAGCTTAACGTTTTTAATTAAGCTCGCATTATAAGCAGCAATCCATGCTACGGCTACCGCTGTGCAGCGTTGAGGTTTACACTAGCCTGAGTTTTTAAGGAGCACCCATGCCTGTTTACATTGAAACCCTAACCCAACCCAGTGCCCAAGACCTGCAAGATCTAACCGATCTGTACCAAGAGCAAGCCACCACACTGCTGCAGCCCTTTACCAGTGTTAAGCAGCTAATTGAACACGCTCTGCAGCAGCAACAACTAAGGGTCTGCCGTTTTAATGGTCGCCTATTAGGTGCGGGGATTGTGCAACAGCAAGCGCAGCGCTGGTTAGTGTCACACCTGTGCGTACGCCAACTGACTTGGCGCCGTGGCGTAGCGAAGCGTTTACTGGAAGTTCTACAACAACAAAGTGAACAGCAGGCGGTTAAATTGGTATTTATAGTGCCAAAAGATGAGCAGATTATGCGTAACTATGCCTTGCGCCATCAATTAGACATCCTTGAGAATGATTAACTAAGGCTAACTCTGAGGTTAAAACGTGAAATCCATCGGTAAGTTTATTGCTGCATTTTTATTATTTTTACTGCTCTTACTGATCGCAGCGGGTTTTGCGTTAACCCACTTTGTCGACCCCAATAGTTACAAAGCACAACTGCAACAACTGGCGCGGGATAAGGGCAAAGTTGAGCTTGAGCTCAATGGTGATATTGGCTGGAGCCTTTTTCCATGGTTAGGGTTAGAACTCACTGACACCCGCATTGCCTCATTGGACACACCAGACAAACCCTTTGCCGATGTTAAACTGTTAGCGCTCTCGGTACGGGTATTACCGCTGCTAAAAAAAGAAGTACAAATGAGCGATGTGCGCCTGGATGGACTCAATCTTGAGCTCTACCGCGACGCCGATGGCATTGGTAACTGGGAATACATTGGTAAAACTCTAGAAGAAATTGCCACCCATAAAGCCCAGCATAAACAGCGCTTACTAGCCAAACAGCAGCCAGAGCACGCCTCTGATAATACAACAGCTGCCGTTGAATCACGCCTCAAACCACTACGACTGGATATTGATAGCTTGATTATCAATAGCGCGCGAATTAGCTATCAAGATCAGCAAACAGGCCAACAGTTTGTCACTGAAAACCTACAAATTACTACCGGAGCTATTCGCGAAGACACTCAATTTCCAGTCAAGTTTTCTGGTTTTACCAGTGTCCAGCAGCCTAATTTACGCACCCGCTTTGCTGGTACTGCCGATGCTACTATTGATCGCTCGAATCAGCGCTACCTAGTGGAAAACCTGCAACTAGAAAGTGACCTAACCGGTGAGCTGCTACTAGATAAACCTCTGACAGTATTGGCCCGAGGTAATTTAAGCTATCAGGCTGATCAAGCCGCCGCTAGCTGGGAGCAACTACGCCTCACTCTCAACCAACTAAAAGTTTCTGGAGAACTGGCGCTTACCCAGCTCAAAACAGCGCCTACGCTTAATGGCTCGCTAAATATTCCAACCTTTAATGCCCAAGATTTTTTACGCAGTATTGGTCGCCCCTTACCGACCACCCTTGCACCTACGGCTTTTAGCCAAGTGAGTTTGTTCGGCAAGCTACAAGGAACCTATCCTGAGTTTAGCGCCACGGATTTAACCTTAGCGCTAGATAACACCCAGCTTACTGGCAGTATCAGCTATTTACCAAGTAGCGAGCAGCCCAACTTAACTCTCTCACTCCAAGGCGATCAGCTTAATCTTGATCAGTACTTACTAAGCCAAACTAATCCAGCTAATGCCGAGCGCCAACAAGCAATTCAACAGCAACTAGAAAACACTCCTAGCGCTGCTGCTATCAATTCAACAGCGGCACCTGCGACTGCCGCGGCTTATCACTGGGACTCCCAGAGTGTACTGCCCATCCATAGTTTAGCGGCATTGGATTTAAAGGCAGATCTGCAACTGGGTAGCCTGACTTACCAACAGTTGCCATTGAAAAATCTCAATCTGCAAGCAACGGCTAAACACAACATTGTTAACCTTGAGCAATTTTATGCGCAACTTTTTGGTGGCAGCTTAACCGCCAGTGCTAGCCTCAACCAGCAAGCAGAAATCCCACAACTTAAGCTGCAATCCAAAATTGTTCACCTGCCGTTAGAGCCTGTATTAACTGCCCTCAATAAACCAGTGACGCTGACCGGTAATTTAGATAACTCGGCCACCTTGAGCACCCAAGGCAGTAGCCAGCAACAGTGGATCAAACAGTTACAAGGTCAGTACAGCTTCGAGCTGCATAATGGCCAGTTACGCGATACCAACCTCGATCAGCAGCTGTGCTTAGGCATTGCCGCGCTTAATCGCAAAACCCCCAGCAAATTGGCTTCTACCCAGCAACACACCGCATTTAATCAGATCAGCGGTAGCCTGCAAATTAAACAGGGCATTGCCCATAGCCAAAATGTAGTCGTTAGCCTGCCCGGCTTAAAAGCCAACGGCAAAGGCGATGTGGATTTAAATCAGCTCACATTGAACTATCAACTAGGCCTTAAGCTGTTAGGCGATCAACGCCCTATGCCGGATCCAGCTTGCCAGGTTAATCCACGAATTGCTGCAATTGAGTGGCCATTTCATTGTCAAGGCCCGCTCGAGTTAGCAGCCAAATCCTGTCGCTTTGATCAAGAACGACTCGGCCATTTGCTGAAACAATCAGCCAGCCAGGAGCTAAGTCACAAACTACAACAGCAGCTAGATAAAAAATTAAAAGATAAAGCGCCACCCGAGCTGCAAGAGGCGCTTAAAGGGTTATTTAAGTGAGTAAAGGCTTCGACTTTGCCCAAGCTGTTTTGGCTTGGTATGACCTGCATGGACGCAAGCATTTACCTTGGCAGCAAGAGGTAACCCCTTATCGGGTCTGGGTATCTGAGGTCATGCTGCAGCAGACCCAGGTCAGTACAGTGCTTGGCTACTTTAGCCGTTTTATGCAGCAGTTTCCCAATGTAGAAGCGCTGGCAGCAGCCGATGAGGATGAGGTGCTACACCTGTGGACGGGATTAGGTTACTACTCGCGCGCGCGCAACTTACACAAAACCGCTCAATTAATTGTTACTAACTATGCTGGAGTTTTTCCACAAACACTGGCGGAACTAGAGGCTTTACCCGGCATTGGCCGCTCCACCGCTGGCGCTATTTTAAGTTTAAGCATGCAAATTCGTGCACCCATTTTAGATGGCAATGTAAAACGGGTATTAGCCCGCTTTAGTGCACAATCTGGTTATCCTGGCCAAGCCAGCGTCGCCAAGCAACTGTGGGCACTGGCCGAACAGCTAACCCCACAGCAGCGGGTGCATCACTATACCCAAGCCATGATGGATCTAGGCGCTACGCTCTGCACTCGCAGCCAGCCTGATTGCTTAGCCTGCCCACTACATAGCCATTGTTTAGCTTACCAACGGGGTACGCCCACAGCGTTTCCTGAGCCCAAGCCGAAAAAACAAAATCCCAGTAAGCACACCCATATGCTGCTCTTTGTTAATCCGCAGCAACAAGTCTTGCTTTATCGCCGCCCTTCAACAGGGTTATGGGGCGGGCTATGGAGCCTGCCAGAATTAGAGCAGTTATCCCAGCTAAGTAGCTTTGCTCAACGGCAGCAACTGACCCTGTTAGATCAAGGCACAGCCTTGCCTCCTATTAAACATGTGTTTAGCCATTTTCAGCTGCTAATTCAGCCGCAGTTGATTCATGTGCAACAGCATCCAGCAGTAGCCGAAGCAGACTGGCTTTGGTATAACCCCAAGCAAGCAGCTCGTCTTGGCTTTGCTGCACCGGTTAAAAAATTGTTAAAACAAACCTTTAAACAGCTTGGAGAAACTCAATGACTCGCATGGTTCAATGCCGTAAGCACCACAAACAATTACCAGGTCTAGCCCGAGCGCCTTTTCCAGGTGCAAAAGGCGAGGATTTATTCAATAATATTTCTCAGCAAGCTTGGGATGAATGGCAAGCCCATCAAACCATGATTATTAACGAGCGCCACCTGAACATGATGAATGCCGAAGACCGAAAATTCTTAATGGCAGAAATGGATAAGTTCTTCTCTGGTGAAGAGTTTGCTCAGGCAGAAGGCTATGTTCCACCTACTGCTTAAGCTAAAAACAGCGGTATTTTGCAATTATTTAAGATTTTCTTAAATAAAGGGTTGACAGCCAAAAGGTTTTACTATTAAATACCGCTCCATTGCCTTGGTAGCTCAGTCGGTAGAGCAGAGGATTGAAAATCCTCGTGTCGGCGGTTCGATTCCGTCCCAAGGCACCATATTTCAAAGCCCGCATTTAGTTTCGCGGGTTTTTAGTTTTACACAGGGGCGTCGCCAAGCGGTAAGGCAGCAGGTTTTGATCCTGCCATGCGTTGGTTCGAATCCAGCCGCCCCTGCCATTATTAAATTTTTAGCCAGCATTTTAGCTGGCTTTTTTTTGCCTTAAATTTGACCTGAATAAAACCTCCTCGATCGAACAACCAGTCAAAAAAAGTAACCTCTCTAACTTTTCATGCTAGAAAGGCTACCTATCCATTAACTTGGTAAAGATAAACCTTATCTACGGCTTAAAGGGCTGTGGACGTGGAGTATCGGCATTTGAGGGTGGTAAAATAGGTAATTGTAACTGCGGCTGCTCACCAGTTAAGGTTTTCAAAAAAGCTGTAATATCTGCAATTTCTGGCTCTTCAAGTTTACGTCCCAACTGCAAACGCGCCATTACATCCACTGCTTCCTCTAATGTCCAATAAGCCCCATCATGAAAGTAAGGATACGTTAACTCCACATTACGCAGTGTCGGTACTTTAAACTTGAATCGATCTAAATCATTTCCAGTTAGCCCTGCAACCCCCTCAGCAGGGTTCTTAGTCTGATATTCCTCTACTAAGCCCATCTTCTGAAAAGATGTCCCCCCTACAGCAGGTCCACTATGGCAAGCAATACAACCAACACTTTTGAATAATTCATAGCCACTTTTCTCTTGCGCTGTAATGGCCTGATCGTCTCCTTTCAACCACAGATCAAAACGTGAATTAGGCGTAACCAAGGTCTCTTCAAAAGCAGCAATTGCATCTGTCACATAGTCAATTGTAACTTTTTTATCTTGATACACCTTTTCAAAGTTAGCCACATACTGTGGAATCGATTGCAATACCTCAACGGCTAATTCATGTGTAAACCCCATCTCAATAGGGTTAGCGATTGGTCCGCCAGCTTGCTCTTTCAAAGTTTTAGCACGCCCATCCCAAAACTGAGCCACATTCATACTTGAGTTTAAAACTGTGGGGGAGTTAATTGGCCCTTGCTGCCAATTATGACCAATTGAAGAAGGTAAATTATCACTACCGCCCATACTAAGATTGTGACAAGAATTACAGGAGATAAACCCTGACTTAGATAAGCGCGGATCAAAAAACAACTGCTTACCTAAAGCTACTTTATCTGGATTTTCTATAACTACCGGCTCAATAGGTTGAATTGGCTCATTATTACGCGCTGATGCTAGGGAACTAGCACTAAAAGCAATACTGATCGCTAGCAATGTAAGACGAAACATAGTTAACCTTTCCTCAACAATTAATACACATCCATTGTCGAGAACAAAACTAACGATGCATTGCTCAATATCAATTGACCCTTATTTTTATAAGGTTAAATCTATGCGCATGGTCTAGGCACTAATAACGACCACAGCAAACCCCACGCCAACGCCGCTGCACCAAACCAGAACGCACTTTGCAAAGTCCCCCCTGCATCCAACCATAACCGAGTTAACCAAGGACCAGTCAACTGAGTAAAGCCATACAGGGCGACTAACGCTGCAGATAGTTTGGGCCCTTGATGGGGGTGTAAGCTGCGGGCTAAGCGTTGGGTTAAGAGTACTGTGCCTAAGAATGTATTACCCACCAGTAGCGCACAAAGCACAATGCCAACTGGACCTGGCAATAAAATCACCGCTAACACCCCTAGCAGCTGCACAGCGTAGTTTAAGCGCAAGGCAGGCTCATCGCCAAGACTTGCTCCTAAACGGTTCCACAACCACGCTGCAGGCAAGGTAGACAAGGCCACCAATAACCAGCTGCCATCAATCAGTAAGTGATTCTGCTCTAACAATAAGCGCGCCAGCATCGGTAAAAAGGTCATGGGCAAGATATAACCTAATCCAGCACCGGCATACGATAAAAATAGCGGAATACTAGCGCGGTCAAACAGCACCACCTTACCTTGCTTATTTTTTGGCGCACTGGCAACAGGAATCTCCTGCACCTCAATTAAGCTCAGCTGCCGCCAGCCCCAAACCGCCATCGGCAGCGCCAATAACGCCGCTGGCCACCAGCGCTCAGCGCCCTGCAACCAAGGTGCTGGCAAGCTTACTGCAAGGCTCGAAATAATCAGCCCAGCACCTACCCCTAAATACACTAAGCCGCTTAACGCCGCCTTGCCGCGGCTGTTTAGCCATTCAAGGATCAGTGAAGGCACCTGCACAAACACAATGCCATTGGTGATGCCATTAATTAAGCGCAGTAGCGTTAACCAACCCACTGTTTCGGCTTGGGTTTGCGCGAACGTAGATAACACACTAAAGCCCACTGCCCACGGCAGAAACAGCTTAATTTTATCTAGGCTATACCAGCGCATCGCAATTAAGGCGCCCAGTAAATAACCGACATAATTCCAAGTGGCGATATTAGCCCCCTGCTGCAAAGTCAGCAGCCCATCATCCACTAAACGCGGCAACATTGGGGTATAAATAAAGCGCCCTAAGGTGTGCACCACCAGCAACAGTAAAGCACCAGCAAGCAATGTGCGGCCCAAGGTTAATTTAGCGGAGAACATAGCGTTCCTTAGAAAAATAGATCGAGCGCACAGTCTGCTACGGTTTATTCCTGCATGGTATAGCGATTAGTCGTAGAACTATCTTTTTAAACTAGCACCCAAGGTCTCGTCTAATCTGCTGCAGTAACTCAGCTGCAGGCAAGGCTTGAGCTAAGCTGGCCGCTTGCCCTGCCCAAAAGGCTGAAAACTCATAGTTACTAGCAGCACTGGCAGCGGCCTGCAATGCTTTAGCCGCGCTATAGGCAATGGGATAATCAGGCAGATCAGTTGCATCCTGTAAAGCGAGTTCAGTATGCCAGCGATTAACCAAACCACGCGCTGGCCGCCCAGAAATTAGCGCACTGACCTCAGTTGGCACTTCGGCGGCATTGGTTAACGCGGCACGATAGGCTGCGCTGGCCGATGACTCGGGACATAAAACAAAGGCGGTACCCATTTGTACCGCTACTGCACCCAGCTGCAAAGCGGCTCGGATACCTTGCGCATTCATCACGCCACCGGCTGCAATTAAGGGTAACTGCGTCACCTCGGCTAATCGCTGCACTAAAGCAAAGGTGCCTAAGCGCTGATCCTTGGTCGGCTCAAATACCCCGCGATGCCCACCGGCTTCAAAGCCTTGTGCGACAATAAAATCAATGCCGGCTCGCTCAATTAGCTGCGCTTCTGCAACACAGGTTGCTGTGGCCAACAGCTGGGTGCCCTGCTGCTTAAGCGCATCAATAAAAGCCTGACTAGGCAAGCCAAAATGAAAGCTCACCACTTCAGGGCGCTCATCTAGCAGCATTTCAAGCATCGCTTGATGACCAAAAAAACTTTGATAGCCCGCACTTATATGAGTCGGTACAGGTGCAGCAAACTCAGCAAAGTAAGGCGCTAACCGCTGTAACCAACGCTGCTCACGCGCAGCCGCAGGTTGCTCTGGCTGATGACAAAAAAAGTTATAGTTAACTGGCTTAGTGGTTAGTTCGCGGGTTGCCTGAATTAATTGACGTGCCTGCGCAACCGTACTACCGCCTAGGCCCAAAGAGCCCAAACCACCGGCATTACACACTGCTGCGGCAAGTTGTGGGGTAGAAGTCCCTACCATAGGTGCTTGAATAATGGGCAGTTCAGCCCCTAAAGCGGCTAAGCCCTGAGCTTTAAATCCCATAGTAGTGACTCCTCTTGCACTGACTCAAGGTTGATGACTCTGTTACTGACGCACACCTTCAACAGACAAAGTCAGATAAACTGTTTCAGCGGCTGGGCCCAATTGCGCCTTGATGCCAAAATCAGCCAGCTTTAACTCGGTAGTTCCTTCAAAACCAGCACGATAGCCACCCCAAGGGTCATCACCAGCGCCAATAAACTGCGCCTTAATCGTCACTGGCTGCGTTACTCCATTGAGAGTTAAATCACCCACAATATCCGCCGTACCTTCACCGGTTTCCAGCACTTGTGTTGACACAAAGCTTGCTTCAGGGTGTTTGCTGGTGTTTAAAAAATCAGCGGCCCGTAAGTGCTTATCACGCTCGGCATGATTAGAGTCGATACTGGCCGTTTTGATTTTAACCTGTACTTGACTGGCTTCTGGCTGTGCCGGATCGTAACTAAAACTGCCATCAAAATCTTTAAAAGTACCGTAAAGCCAGCTATAACCTAGATGGCTGATTTTAAAATTAATAAAGGCATGTTGACCTTCTTTATCAATTTGATAATCGGCTGCGCTGGCTTGCTGTGCAACCAGCAAACTAGACGCAAGCAAAGTGGTGGCAAAAAGCTTTTTAAGCATGGTCGTTCCTCTTAGTTAGATTTGCCTAGCATGCGGCTAAGCGTTGCATCGCGATCAATCAGATGATGTTTAATCGCCGCCAGTGCGTGCAATGCTGCTAATACAATCACACTCCAAGCTGCGTATAAATGTACAGTTCCGGCAATATCTGCCTGATTAGGCAAACCGCTGATTAATACCGGCCAATCAAAGAGCCCAAAAAAACTAATCGGGCGCCCATCAGCAGTCGAAATTAAATAGCCAGAAATTAACACCGTAAATAGCCCTAGATATAAAAGCCCCTGCACTGCTTTGGCAAGGATCAACTCCCAACGTTGGTGGGTTGCTATCGGGGCGGTTCGCGGTTGACGAACTCGCCAAATCAGCCGCAGTAGCATCAGTAATAACAGTAAACTGCCAAAGCTTTTATGAAGATCAGGTGCCGTGCGATACCAGCTGTCGTAATAGCTCAGTCCTGTCATCCACAGCCCCAAGGCAAAGAGCCCAATTACCATCAGCGCGACCAGCCAATGTAAGGTAATGGTTAACCTATCGTAACCCGCCGCCTGTTTTGTATGCGCCATATTTAATCCTTCAGTGCTTTATTAGGGTTCAAGCGTTAATCAACAGCCATAAAAAATCCGAGCGTAGACTCGGATTTTTTTATTAAGAGCAATGGTTGCTTAGCAGTGCTCAAACAAACCACTTTGACTAACGCTTTAAACGATTAGTCGACCAGTTTTAAGGTGCCATTCATCATGGCAAAGTGGCCTGGGAACGAGCAGAAATAAGAGTACTCTTCATCTGCTGCTAACTTACTCACATCAAAGGTTACGCTGGTTTCTTCACCGCCACCTACAACTTCAGTGTGAGCCAGAACCCGCTCATCAGCATCATTTACGTAGTTTTTCTCAGCACCCTGTGCCATACCTTCTTGGGCAACGGCTTGATAATCAGCAGTTTTTGATAATACCCAGTTATGGCCCATGGTTGAGGCAGGTAATTTACCTACGTGCTTGAGGTTAACAGTAAACTTCTCACAGCTTTTTTTAACATCAATATGAGAAGTATCCCAAGTCATAGCGTCAGTGGCTTCAATTGTTACTGCACAGTCATCGGCAAATGCAGGCACAGCTAGAGCAGTGAATACAGTTGCCACAGCTAGTTTACGGATCATAATAATCTCCTTGCCTCGTATAGTACTTTATATAAAAGATAGCGCATCAATTAAGAATGCATATCGTTATTGTAACAGACTCTAGAACCAGTAAATTTATCCGTACCCTTTTGAAACATTTTAGATCTGAGCTTGCAAGTAATTCTGTAATCCGATTTTTTCAATCAAACCTAACTGCTTTTCTAGCCAATAGGTGTGGTCTTCTTCAGTATCGCGCAATTGTGCTAACAACATATCCCGTGACACAAAATCACCATGCTGCTCACACAGTTGCATAGCCGCTGTTAGGTTTTTTTGCACTTCATATTCCAATGCCAAATCTTTACGCAGCATTTCTGGGACATCAGCCCCAGGAGTAAAGGCATGGGGACGCATATCAGGCGTGCCCTCTAAAAATAAAATACGGCGCAAAATAGCATCTGCGTGCTGGGTTTCTTCTTCCATTTCATGGTTAATCCGCTCATACAGCTTAGATAAACCAAAATCTTCGTAATAACGTGAATGAATAAAATACTGATCACGTGCCGCTAGCTCGCCACGCAATAATTCGACGAGACACGCCACTACTTCTGGATGTCCTTGCATAATAGCTACCCTCTCATGTTGTATCACTGTCTAGACTCAAGCATTGACTATCGGTTCAGCTTGATTGACCGCTTGCTAAAAGTAAACAGCCCGCATCATGGCGGGCTGTTTGCAGCATTACTTGGTTTTAGCGTAAAGCTCACCACTGGCGTAGCGCTGGTACATTTTTTCTAAAGAGATCGGCTTAATTTTATCCGCCTGTCCTGCTGCACCAAAGGCTTCGTAGCGAGCAATACAGATATCGCGCATGGCCGTTACGGTTTCGCCAAAGAACTTACGTGGGTCAAACTCGCTAGGGTTGTGCGCCATGTAACGACGCATCGCCCCGGTCGAGGCTAAACGTAAGTCCGTATCAATATTGACTTTACGCACACCGTGCTTGATTCCTTCAACGATTTCTTCAACCGGTACACCGTAGGTTTCTTTAATATCGCCACCGTATTCGTTGATAATCGCTAACCACTCTTGTGGCACTGAGCTCGAACCGTGCATCACTAAGTGAGTATCTGGAATACGCTTATGGATTTCTTTAATCCGCTCGATGGCTAAAGTGTCGCCGGTAGGTGGTTTAGTAAACTTGTACGCCCCATGGCTCGTACCAATGGCAATAGCCAAGGCATCAACCTGGGTTTTACGCACAAAGTCAGCGGCTTCTTCAGGGTCAGTTAGCATTTGCTCAAGATCCAGCACACCTTCTGCGCCGATGCCATCTTCTTCACCGGCCATACCGGTTTCTAAACTGCCTAAGCAACCCAGCTCACCTTCCACTGAAACACCACAGGCATGCGCCATTTCTACTGTGCGGCGAGTAACTTCAACGTTGTACTCGTAGGTGGTCGGGGTTTTACCGTCTTCACCTAAAGAGCCATCCATCATCACTGAAGAGAAGCCCAGCTGAATGGAACGCTGGCACACATCAGGACTGGTACCGTGGTCTTGGTGCATACATACCGGAATATGCGGAAACTCTTCAATGGCAGCCAAAATTAAGTGACGTAAAAACGGAGCACCCGCATACTTACGCGCCCCAGCTGAGGCCTGCACAATCACGGGTGAGTTTGTTTTATCAGCCGCTTCCATGATGGCGCGCATCTGCTCTAAGTTGTTAACGTTGAATGCTGGTAGGCCGTAACTAAATTCGGCAGCATGATCCAGCAATTGACGCATGCTGATAAGAGCCATAATGTTCTCCCATTGGGTCGTTAATTCTTAAATCCTGCGTCAGTATAACTGACGCAGTTAATCTGTTTTACGCCTTAGCGCGTTGTTCTAAAATTTCTACTGCCGGTAAGACTTTGCCTTCAACAAATTCTAAGAACGCGCCACCACCGGTTGAAATATACGAAATATTTTGTGCGACATTATACTTATCAATCGCGGCTAAGGTGTCACCGCCACCAGCAATTGAGAATGCTGAACTCTGGGCAATGGCTTCTGCTAGCACCTTAGTACCGTTACCAAACTGATCAAACTCAAATACGCCAACCGGGCCGTTCCATAAAATGGTACCGGAGCTTTTGAGCAGCTCAGCAAAGCTGGCTGCAGTTTCTGGACCAATATCTAAGATCATATCGTCAGCTGCCACATCAGCTACCGCTTTAACCGTAGCCTCTGCATCTGCAGCAAAAGCTTTCGCTACCACTACGTCTACCGGCAAGGGCACGCTGACCTTCGCAGCAATCGCTTTGGCAGTTTCTACTAGCTCAGCTTCATATAACGACTTGCCTACCGGATAACCCGCAGCCGCTAAGAAAGTGTTGGCAATACCACCACCCACAATCAATTGATCACAGATTTCCGCCAAACTATTGAGCACATCTAACTTAGTAGATACTTTTGAGCCAGCTACAATCGCTGCCATCGGCTGCGCCGGTTGATCTAAAGCCTTACCTAATGCCTCAAGTTCAGCAGCTAACAAAGGACCGGCACAGGCCACTTTCGCGAACTTTGCCACTCCGTGGGTTGAACCTTGAGCACGATGCGCCGTGCCAAATGCATCCATCACAAAAACATCACACAGGGCGGCATATTGCTGAGCCAACTCATCAGTATTTTTCTTTTCACCGAGGTTAAAACGCACGTTTTCTAGCAAAACAATTTCGCCGGGCTTAACTTCCACACCCTCTAAATAGTCACGCACTAAGGGGACTTCACGACCTAACGCCGTGGATAAGTACTCAGCCACCGGGGCTAAGCTATTTTCTTGACTAAACTGTCCTTCTTCAGGACGACCTAAGTGTGAGCAGACCAGAACCGCAGCACCCTGCTCAAGGGCTAAACGAATGGTCGGCAATGAAGCTAAAATCCGTGCATCACTTTGTACTTTGCCGTCTTTTACTGGCACGTTTAAGTCTTCACGAATCAATACTCGCTGACCTTTTAGATCAACGTCAGTCATTTTTAAAACAGTCATAGTCAGTCCTTGTATGGGCTGGAAGTAGAGGGTGAAAGTGCTAATAAATACTCGGCAACATCGAGCATACGGTTGGCAAAGCCCCATTCATTATCAAACCACACCAGCAAGTTCACCAAATGTCCGCCAGACACCTGAGTTTGGCTGGCATCAATAATGGCTGAATGGGGGTCATGATTAAAATCACAACTGGCGTGGGGTAATTCGGTATAACCCAGCAGCCCTTGCAGCGGGCCTTGTTGGGAAGCAGCAAACAGCAACTGATTAAGCTGCTGCACGCTTGTGGCCTGTTTCACCTGCAAAGTAATATCTAGGCAAGAAACGTTGACCGTGGGCACACGCAATGCTTTGCATTGCACGCGACCGGTTAAACTTGGGAGCAATCGCTCAATGCCACGGGCTAATCCGGTGGATACTGGAATAATCGACTGAAACGCTGAGCGAGTGCGGCGTAAATCTTCATGGTGATAGGCATCGATAACCGGCTGATCATTCATCGCCGAATGAATCGTGGTAATAATTGCCTGCTCGATACCTAGCTGCTGCTCCAGCAATTGCAATACAGGTACGCTGCAATTGGTGGTGCAAGAAGCATTAGAAATCAGGGTTTCCGCCCCAGTTAACTGCTGGTGATTAACCCCATACACAATGGTGGCATCCACATCGGCGGCGCTTTGCATCGGTTGTGAAAACAATACCTTAGGCGCGCCAGCCGTAATAAAACGCTGGCCTTGCTCGCGGGTAGTGTATTGGCCAGAACACTCCAGCAATAAATCAATGCCTAATCCAGCCCAGTCAATCGCTTCCGGCTGCGCTTGACGCAATACCTGGGTGCAGACCCCATTGATATGCAAGCAATCACCTTCAACTCGCACTTCGCCAGGAAAACGGCCGTGGGTTGAATCAAAGCGAGTCAGATACTCAATACTGGCTTGGTCTGCGAGATCATTGATCGCAACAATCTCAATCGCCCGACCCTGCGCCTGTTCATAGAGCGCACGTAAGGTGCAGCGACCAATTCGACCGTACCCATTGATGGCAACTTTGAATAGATTGTTGTGCATTTGATCTCTACTTAAAGCAGTAGACCTAGCGCTGGGCTAGGTCTACAAAACGGATTTAGTCTTCCAGCAATTCAGCAGCCGTGCTTAGCACATTATCTAAGGTGAAACCAAACACCTCAAATAACTGCCCTGCCGGTGCGGACTCACCGTAAGAGTGCATACCAATTACGCGGCCATCAAGGCCCACATATTTGTACCAGTAGTCTGCATGAGCGGCTTCAATGGCAATTCGTGCGCCCACTTCAATCGGTAATACCGACTGCTTGTACTCAGCACTTTGCGCATCAAACACGCTGGTGCACGGCATGGATACCACTCGCACCTTGCGCCCTTGCTCAGTCAGAGCTTGATAAGCCTGGACTGCTAAGCCCACCTCAGAACCAGTGGCAATTAAAATAAGCTCAGGCTCACCTTGGCAATCCCGCAGAATATAACCACCTTGCTCAATCGCAGCAATTTGCTGCTCGCTACGTGCTTGATGATCTAAGTTCTGGCGACTAAAAATCAGTGCACTTGGGCCATGCTGACGCTCTAATGCATATTTCCACGCCACCGCAGACTCAACTGCATCAGCTGGACGCCAAGTGTCTAAGTTAGGCGTCGTACGTAAGCTAGCTAACTGCTCAATTGGCTGGTGAGTTGGACCATCCTCACCTAGACCGATAGAGTCGTGGGTGAATACGTACAACACCCGCTGCTTCATTAATGCTGACATACGCACCGCATTGCGCGCGTACTCCATAAACATTAAGAAGGTCGCACCGTAAGGAATTAAGCCACCATGTAGGGCAATACCGTTCATAATGGCGCTCATACCAAACTCACGCACGCCATAGAACACGTAGTTGCCCGTAGCATCGTCCGCAGTAACCCCTTTACAGCCAGACCATAACGTTAGGTTAGAACCCGCTAAGTCGGCTGAGCCGCCAAGCAACTCAGGTAATAACGGGCCATAGGCATTTAAACTATTTTGGCTGGCTTTACGGCTAGCAATGCTTTCACCTTTGGCTACCACTTCGGCAATGTAAGCGGCGGCTTTATCAGCAAAATCAGCTGGCAGATCACCAGCCATGCGGCGCTTAAATTCAGCGGCTAACTCAGGGTATTCCACCGCATAAGCTGCGAAACGCTGATTCCACTCATCTTCTGCGGCTTGACCTTTGGCTTTGGCGTCCCACTCTTCGTAAAGGCGAGTGGGTACTTCAAACGGGCCATATTCCCAGCCCAATTCTTTTTTGGTCAGCTCAATTTCTTCTAAACCAAGGGGTGCACCATGGCTGCTTTCTGAGCCCGCTTTATTTGGCGAGCCGAAACCAATGGTGGTTTTACAGCAAATTAAGGTCGGTTTATCGCTTTCGCGCGCGGCTTCTAAGGCCACTTCGAGCTCATCGGCGTTGTGACCATCCACATTGCGGATCACATGCCAGCCGTAGGATTCAAAGCGACGCGGCGTATCATCACTAAACCAACCAGTCACCTGGCCATCAATCGAGATGCCGTTATCGTCATAGAAAGCGGTCAGTTTGTTTAAACCTAAAGTACCTGCCAGTGAACACACTTCATGGGAAATACCTTCCATCATGCAGCCATCACCTAAAAACACGTAGGTTTGGTGATCAACGATGTCATGGCCGTCACGGTTAAACTGCGCCGCCATAATTTTTTCTGCCAGCGCAAAACCTACGGCATTGGCAATTCCTTGCCCCAGCGGTCCCGTAGTGGTTTCAACGCCTGGGGTGTAACCCAATTCAGGGTGACCTGGGGTGCGGCTGTTAAGCTGGCGGAAGTTTTTCAAATCATCCAGGGTCACGTCGTACCCGGTGAGATGCAATAAAGAGTAAATCAGCATAGAGCCATGTCCATTGGACAGGACAAAACGATCACGATCGACCCAGTGTGGGTTGTTCGGATTATGTTTTAACTGGCCATGCCATAACACCTCGGCAATGTCCGCCATGCCCATTGGGGCACCCGGATGGCCGCTGTTGGCTTTTTGCACGGCATCCATACTCAGTGCACGAATGGCATTGGCTCGCTCGCGACGGCTAGGCATCGGTGAATCTCCTGGAATCTAAATACGGTAAAGCGCCTATTTTCGCCCACCCAGCCCTTCTGGGCAATGGCTAAATACGTTCTGCGGGTTTTCTCGCCAGTTATCCCAGCCGCTACCTTAATTTAAAGTCGCTCAATCGCTAGTTAGCGGCCTTGCCTTAGGCGTCCGCGCTAAGCAATAAACATCTACTCTGGTAGCGCCTGCCGCCAATAATAGGCGGGCCAGTTTTTGCACACTGGCGCCCGTTGTCATGACATCATCCAAAACCGCAATATGCCGCTGCTGAATACTAGGCGCTCGGGCTGACATAATACTAAAGCTACCCGCCACATTCATTTTACGTTGCGCTGCAGATAACTGTTGCTGAGCTGTTTTATCCGTGCGCTGAATAAAACGCGCCGCATACAACGGCAACTGTAAACTAGCGGCTAACCACTGAGCCATTAACTGTGCCTGATTAAATCCTCGTTTGCGTAACCGTGCTCTAGACAGTGGCATGGCCAGCAACAGATCCGGTGGCGTTAACCCCAAATCATAACGATAGGCTAACTCCCTCGCTAATAACTGGGTTAATAATTGCCCCAATGGCCATGCCCGCTGGTGTTTAAAACGTGCAATAGCGGTATCTATTGGAAAATCAAATACTAGCGGCGCCACCACCTGCTGAAATACAAAACCTTCGGTGACACAATCTGGACAGGCCGCATCAAGTGCCACATAGGGCAAGCCACACACAGTGCACGCTACGGTATTCCATGGCAGCTCTTCTTCACAGGGTTCGCACAGGGCATACCTATTGTGGCTACTAGCTAAACACAAGCTACAGGTTTGCCGAGCGGCACAGTAAGCCAAAACCTTGGTTAACCACGAATTAAACTGCATGTTTAAGTCCTTTTATCACCAGTAACCGCCATTCCTAGCGGCTTAGATCAGGGATTAACAACCGCCAACCACCCAACTAGTAAACCTTTAGCATTACCTATAGTTGACAACTTTCAGCTTCTAGTTGAGTATTTAGCCATTCGCCCACTTTTTCTAGGGCCACTTAATAAGAAGGAAAGCCCATGAGCGCCGTACACTCTTCCGTGACTCGCCACGACTGGCAACATGATCAAGTTAAAGCCTTATTTGAACTACCGTTCAATGATTTACTGTTTAAAGCCCAGAGCGTGCATCGCCAGCATTTTGATCCCAATCGAGTGCAAGTTTCTACCCTGCTTTCGATTAAGACTGGGGCCTGCCCTGAAGACTGCAAGTACTGCCCACAATCAGGTCATTACAACACCGGTCTCGATAAAGAAAAGCTGATGGAAGTACAGAAGGTACTAGAAGAGGCGAAGCGTGCCAAAGAGTTAGGCTCAACCCGCTTTTGCATGGGCGCGGCATGGAAACATCCATCGGCTAAAGACATGCCCTATGTTCTAGAAATGGTCAAAGGCGTAAAAGC
This sequence comes from Thiopseudomonas alkaliphila, assembly GCF_001267175.1. Taxonomy (NCBI): domain Bacteria; kingdom Pseudomonadati; phylum Pseudomonadota; class Gammaproteobacteria; order Pseudomonadales; family Pseudomonadaceae; genus Thiopseudomonas; species Thiopseudomonas alkaliphila. Next base: position 1,690,962 of record NZ_CP012358.1, read on the forward strand.
CATGGGCCTTGAAACCTGTATGACCCTGGGTAAGTTAACCAAAGAGCAAACTGCCGAGCTGGCCCAAGCAGGGTTGGATTATTACAACCATAACCTTGATACCTCGCCCGAGTTTTACGGCAATATTATTACCACCCGCACTTACTCTGATCGTTTAGAGACCCTCAGTTATGTACGCGATGCGGGAATGAAAATCTGTTCTGGCGGTATTTTAGGACTAGGTGAAACCCTCAATGATCGCATTGGCTTACTGTTGCAGCTAGCTAACTTACCTGAGCACCCTGAAAGTGTGCCGATTAATATGTTAGTTAAGGTAGAAGGCACACCTCTAGCGGATGAAAAAGAAGTGGATCCTTTTGATTTTATTCGTATGTTGGCGGTCGCCCGAATCATGATGCCAAAATCTCACGTACGTCTTTCAGCTGGCCGTGAGCAAATGAACGAGCAAACTCAAGCCCTAGCATTTTTTGCCGGTGCTAACTCGATTTTCTATGGTGAGAAACTGCTCACCACCGGTAACCCCCAAGCCGATAAAGACATGCTGTTATTTAAGCGCTTAGGTATTCAACCAGAAGCCCGTGAAGAGCATGACGATGAAGTCCATCAAGCAGCTATTGAGCAAGCCTTAATCGAGCAGCGAGACTCACAGTTCTTCTATGACGCAGCCCAAACCCACTAGCAGCAACCCTTAGCTGTAGTGTTTTAAGGTAGAGCGTAGCCAGTACGCTCTACCGCCTGCCTTATTTTTCGCATACCGCAGGTTGTCACCTTGTTTCGGTAACCACCCATGAGTTTTAATTTATCCGCGCGCCTCGCTGTCCGTCGCGCTGAGCACCTGTATCGCAGCCGTCCTTTACTGCAAAGCCCACAAGCGCCTGAAGTCATTGTCGATGGCCAAGCCTGCTTAGCCTTTTGTTCCAATGATTACTTGGGGCTGGCCAATCATCCTGAAGTGATTGCCGCCATGCAACAAGGTGCGGCGCGCTGGGGCGTAGGCGGTGGCGCCTCCCATTTAGTCATTGGCCACAGTGAACCCCACCATCAATTAGAGCTAGCACTGGCGAAATTTACTGGCCGTGAACGGGCACTGTTAATGTCTACCGGCTACATGGCTAACTTAGCAGCAGTCACCGCCTTAGTCGGACAAGGGGATACGGTATTACATGATCGCCTCAATCATGCCTCATTGTTAGATGCTGGTATGTTGTCGGGCGCTCGTTTTACTCGCTATTTACATAATGATTTAGCCAGCCTCGAACAACGCTTAAGCAAAGCCACAGGCAATCGACTGATTGTGACCGATGGCGTATTCAGTATGGATGGTGATCTGGCGCCGCTGCCTGAAATCTGCCAACTCGCCCAGCAACATAATGCTTGGGTGATGGTCGATGATGCCCACGGCTTTGGCCCACTCGGTGCTAGCGGCGGTGGCTGCGTAGAGCAAATGGGCTTAACCCAAACACAAGTGCCAGTGCTAGTCGGCACGCTAGGTAAGGCCTTTGGTAGTTCAGGTGCTTTTATTGCCGGCAGCGAAGAACTAATTGAAACCCTGATTCAGTTTGCTAGGCCCTATATTTACACCACCAGTCAGCCACCGGCGGTGGCTTGCGCCAGCCTCAAAAGCTTGGAATTAATTCAAACCGAAGGCTGGCGGCGCGAGCATTTAAACCAACTCATTGCGCAATTTCGTGCAACTTTAATTGCAGCAAATATCCCGTTGATGAACAGCCACACGCCAATTCAGCCGGTAGTGGTAGGCGATAGCGCGCAAGCGATGCAACTCTCGGCAAAACTACGCGAACAAGGAATTATTGTTGGAGCAATTCGACCGCCTACGGTTCCGGCCGGCAGCGCCCGCTTACGCATTACCTTGACCGCTGCCCACACCACAGAACAGGTGCAACGCGTGACTGATGCGCTAATTAAAGCCTGGCACGAGGTGATGCATGCTTAATCTGGTTTTATTGCCAGGCTGGGGTATTAGCGCAGACTGCTTACAGCCACTAGCCGAAGCACTACAGCAACGGCTCCCCAAAGCACAGCTACAGATTTTACCGTTGCCGCGGTTCACTCAGCCTAATCTCGCTCACGCACTGACCGAGTTGCAGGAGCAACTTCCCAGTACACCTTGGCTGATTGGATGGTCACTCGGCGGCATGCTGGCGTTACAGCTCACCCAACAGCTGCCGATAGCGGGAGTAATCACCATCGCCAGTAATGCGTGCTTTACTCAACGCCCAGACTGGCCATGGGCGATGGCGCAAGAAGATTTTGCTGCCTTTCAGCAAGGCTGCGCAGCGCAACTTACCAGCACCCTCAAGCGCTTTAGCTTACTGTGCAGCCAAGGCGCTGATAACCCACGCCAACTGGCTAAACAGTTACTGCCATTTAAGCAAACCCCCGAGCAAGCCAGCCATGGCTTAGGCCTGTTGCAGCAACTTGATAACCGTCAATTATTGGCGCAATTAGCCGTACCACAGCTACACATCTTGGCCCAACAGGATGCCCTAGTGCCCTTGGCTTGCAGTAGCGCTCTGCAACAACTCGCTCATCAGGCGCACATCGCTACTTTTAATGGCAGCCATGCCTTAGTGATGGAGCAGCCAGCAGCCTTAGCCACACGCATGGCACATTTTATACGGGAGGCAGATGATGCTGAGTAAGCCTTTACCTCTGAGCCAACCTGCTACTCGGCCCGATAAGCGCTTAGTCGCAGAGTCTTTTTCCAATGCGGCGGCCACCTACGACAGCGTGGCTACCTTGCAACGCCAAGTCGGTGAATACCTGTTAAAACTGCTACCAAATCCACTCCCAACTGCTCACCAAATCACCGACCTTGGCTGCGGTACCGGCTACTTTACCCGCCTCCTGCGCCAGCAATATCAACCACAACAACTGCAAGCGGTCGATCTGGCCCAAGGCATGCTGCACTTTGCTAAGCAGCAACAGAGTGCTGACTTTTACATTGCGGGTGATGCCGAACAATTGCCTTTGGCCAATGCAAGCCAACAGCTGATTTTTAGTAGTTTGGCACTACAGTGGTGCGATGATTTTGCCCAGGTGCTCAGTGAAGCCAAGCGTGTACTGCAACCGGGTGGATTATTCGCCTTTAGCAGTTTGGCTGAAGGGACTCTACACGAGCTTAAACACAGCTGGCGGGCGGTAGATGATGCAGTACATGTGAATAACTTTCGTTGTTTTAGTCAGTACCAAGCACTTTGTAATCACAGTGGTTTTAAAATTCAAAGTTTGCAGTGCCTGCCCACGGTGCAGTATTACGCTAAATTATCGGAACTGACCCACGAGCTTAAGCACCTTGGGGCTAATAATCTGAATGCCGGACGCAATAACGGACTAACTGGCCGAAAACAGCTACACACACTCATTCACGCCTACGAAACTTTTCGTCAAGCCCAAGGCTTACCTGCTACTTGGCAAGTGGTGTACGGCGTTTTAGAAAAAGAAGGTTAACCATGCAACAGGCTTATTTTATTGCCGGCACCGATACTGATGTCGGTAAAACCAGTATCGCTGCAGGTCTACTGGCTGCCGCGCGACAACAAGGCAAATCGACCTTAGCCATTAAACCGGTCGCCTCGGGCTGCGAGCTCACAGCAGAAGGATTACGCAACAGTGATGCCCTTGCTTTACAAGCTGAATCCAGCCTGCAACTACCCTACTCAGCAATTAATCCCTTTGCCTTTGCCCCTGCGATTGCACCGCATATTGCAGCAGTCGAAGCGGGGGTAAAGTTGTCGGTAGCCGCTTTAGTACCACCAATTCAACAGGTATTAGCCCACTCTGCTGACTTTACCCTGGTTGAGGGTGCAGGCGGCTGGCGTGTGCCCTTATCTGAGCAAGAACTGTTGTCAGATTTAGCGAAAGCACTACAGATTCCAGTGATCTTAGTAGTCGGTGTACGCTTAGGCTGCATCAGCCACGCTTTACTCACGGCCGAAGCAATCGAGGCCGATAGTTTACCCTTGGCCGGCTGGGTGGCCAATGTGATTGATCCTCACACCTCACGCTTAACGCAAAACCTTGAGACCCTTAAACAACTCATGCCAGCTCCCTGCTTAGGGATAGTGCCCTTTACCCAGCCTTATTCAGCCGCGGCCGTTGCTCCCTATTTGCAATTGCCGCCAATTTAATTAGCTGCTTACTAAGAGGATTAGGCTGATAGTCAAACTTACACTGACTAATCAGCGCATTTGCTCTATATTTTGCATTGCGGTTAATTGGCTATGAGTTTGCTATGCGTATTATTCCCTATCACGAATCCCTCACCTGCGAGTTTAAAAGTGACCGCTGGTTGCTGCCGCTCAATACTTTGATTGAGGCGGTGATCTGCATGGCTAATGGTTCGGGTGGAGCCATTTATTTGGGCGTGGAAGATAATGGTCTGATCAGTGGTTTGCATCCACAGCATCGCGATTTGCAGCAATTAGAACGCCTGGTTTGCCAGTACACCTTGCCGCACTTGGTAGTTAAGATTGAGCCGCTGTTACAAGACAGTTTAGTGATCGCGCAGATTCAGATTCCGATTAGCTCTGTGCCCATTGCCACCATTGATGGCCGCTACAAACGTCGCCAATTACAACCCAATGGCGAGCCAGAATGCGTTAAATACCGCCCGACCCCAGCCGAATTACAGCGTGCACCTGCACGCTGTGTGCTCGACTATTAAGCCAATAGCTCACTGAGCGGATAAAAGGCCAATAGATCATTGACCTCACAGACACTGTGCTCAGGTAATACCACCAAACCCTCAGCCCAGACCATACTACTGAGCACTCCCGAGCACTGATTGCTAAATAACTCAGCTTTACCATTCACTAAACGCGCGCGCAAAAATTCACGGCGATTACCTGCCTGCTTAATCGAAAAATTTACTGGTACATAAAACGCCTGCGGCATGACCTGCTGCACGCCTAAGCGACGCAAAATATAAGGACGGGTTAGCAGCGCAAAGGTGACTGCACTAGAGGTTGGATTACCTGGCAGCCCAATTACAGGCACCTTTCGATAATGGCCAAAGGTAAAAGGTTTACCTGGCTTCAGCGCCAGCTTCCACATGACCAACTCGCCTTCTTCACGCAGCACCTTGCCTAAAAAGTCGGCATCACCAACCGATACGCCGCCTGTGGTTAAGATTAAATCGACGTTGGTAAGTTGCTCGAGTTGTTGCCGCGTGCGCACTAAATCATCGGGGATCACCCCCAGATCCTGGACCAAGCAACCTAAACGCTCAAGCCAAGGCTTTAATAGATAGCGATTACTATTGTAAATCTGCCCTGGTTGCAGTGCCTGTCCCGGCTCGGCTAATTCATCGCCGGTGGATAACAGTGCTACCTGCAATGGCCGATACACGCACACTTGCTCCGCCCCTAAGCTAGCAATTTGCCCAAGCGCTAAGGCAGTTAAACGCTCACCCGCAGCTAACATCACTTGTCCTGTTTGACACTCTTGCCCTTGCGGGCGCACAAACTGCTGGAGCGGCACAGCCTTGGTAAACTCGGCCTGCTGCCCATCAGCTTGCACATTTTCTTGCATCTCTACTGCATCCGCCCCTTCAGGCAAGGGCGCACCAGTAAAGATTCGGGCACAGCTTCCCGCAGCAAGTGGCTCTGGCATCCGCCCGGCATAAATCACTTGGCTTATGGGTAAACGCGTACCGGCTTGCACCTCAGCTGAGCGCACCGCATAGCCATCCATCGAACTATTAGGCCAAGGCGGTAAACACATCGGCGCCAGCACCGGCTCAGCTAATACACGGCCTAGGGCTTCTGTTGCCGCCAGCCACTCAGTAGCCAAGCGTGGCGCTTGATCGGCCCAAGCAATCAGCTGCTCTAAAGCAGAATCAACAGCTAATAAGCCCATGATTAATTACGCCCTTCGCAAGCTGGCGCTCGATTAAGGTGCGGCACAAAATTACAGGGCTTATGCCGTGCATCCAATTGCTGGTGCAAAATTTTATCCCATGCAGTACGGCAAGCATTAGTGGAGCCAGGCATACAACAAATCAGCGTACCGTTTGCCATACCGGCTAATGCCCGCGACTGCACCGTAGACGTACCAATTTCAGTGTAGGAAATCTGCCGAAATAACTCGCCAAAGCCCTCGACTTGTTTATCAAACAAACAACGAACCGCCTCAGGTGTACTATCACGCTCGGTAAAACCCGTGCCACCAGTAATTAGCACCACTTGCACCTGTGGGCCAGCAATCCAATTCGCCACCAAGGCACGTATTTGGTACAAATTATCTTGCAGTATTTCCCGCGCCACTAACTGATGCCCGGCCTCAGTTAAGCGATCTACCAACACCTGCCCTGAGGTATCCGTTTCCAGTGTGCGGGTATCACTCACGGTTAATACCGCAATATTGAGTGCGACAAATTCTGGCTTAGCTAAATGGCTCATAACTTTTCCTACTTGAGTCAACCGTGGGTTTGCCTAATCATATACCACTGATTTTTTTGTATTGGGCGTCTTATGTCAATTAAGCCTCTGTTTCCACAATGTTCAATCGTAATCTTAGCCGGAGGGAAAGGCTCACGTATGGGCGGGCAAGATAAAGGCTGGGTTAACTGGCGTGGTAAGCCGATGATTGAGCATATCCAGCAAGTAGTACGCCCGTTAACCGATGATTTGATTATCTCCTGCAATCGTAATCAGTCGCGTTACTCGGCGCTGGCAGATCAAATCATAAGCGACGCTACGTTAGATTTTTCTGGTCCTATGGCAGGTATCAGCCAAGCCCTACAGATCGCTAAACATCCGCTGTTGTTAATAGTGCCCTGTGATTCCCCAGCTATCACCATTGATCTGCTTGCCCCCTTATACCAAACTGGGCTAACCCAAGCGGTATTTATTCAGCAAGGCGAACAGTTTGAACCACTCTTTTCAGCAATCCCTGCCACTGCTAAATCCAGAGTGTTACAGCTCTGGCAACAAGGCCTAAGCAGCCCTATTAAAATGTGGCTTACACTCAATGCCAAAGTGCTGCATTGCCCTGCACAGGACCCACGCTTAGTTAACTTTAATTGTCCGGAATTATTAGAGGCTTGATGCCTGCTGATTGACTACTTTATTTATTAGCCCACGAGATTTTTTATGCTGACTCATTTAGATGCCCAAGGCCATGCCAACATGGTGGATGTTACCGATAAAGCCACCACACAACGTGAAGCCACCGCCGAAGCCTGGGTTAGCATGACCGCAGAAACCTTAAACATGATCCAAGCTGGCGGTCACCCTAAAGGCGATGTATTTGCCGTGGCGCGGATTGCCGGAATTCAAGCAGCCAAGAAAACCCACGAGCTAATCCCGCTTTGCCATCCCTTGTTACTCACCAGTATTAAAGTGTATTTAACCGCAGTCGAGCCAAACCAAGTGCATATCACTGCTACTTGTAAACTGGCTGGACAAACCGGGGTAGAAATGGAGGCCCTTACCGCTGCCAGCGTAGCGGCACTGACGTTATACGATATGTGTAAAGCGGTTGATAAAGCCATGGTTATCGGGCCTATACAATTAATTGAAAAGATTGGCGGTAAGTCTGGGCACTATCAAATTAATAATTTTTCTTAAACATTTATGTGTAAATTTTACTGCGTATCTATTTAGCTCAATAGCAAAGTAAAGTTGTTAACTGGTAATAAAAATGCCCGATTTTAATCGGGCATTTTTGATGGTAAGTATTGAGCGCATTACACACTTAACGTCCAGTCATAATCCACTACCAAGGGCGCATGCTGTGAAAAGCGCGGATTGCGGAACAAACGGGCATTACGTGCGGTGCGGCGTAAACCTGGAGTTAAAAGCTGATAATCAAAGCGCCAGCCTAGATTAAGTAGCTCGGCTTGTTCACTATCGGCCCACCAACTGTATTGCTCACCCTCACGGCTCACATCGCGCAAGGCATCGACATAGCCCATCTCACCAATAACGGCATCTAACCAAGCTCGCTCGGCAGGTAAAAAGCCGGGGATCTGCTGGCAATCACGCCAATGTTTAACATCCAGCTTTTGGTGCGCGACAAATAACGAACCGCAATAAATGTAATCACGACGCTTACGGCGTTGCTTATCTAGGTAGCGAGAAAACTGGTCCATAAAGCGAAACTTCTGATTTAGCTGCTCATCGCCACCGTGGCCAGAAGGTAACAACAGGCTCGCAATACTGATTTTGTCAAAATCCGCCTGTAAAAAGCGCCCATAATGATCGGACTCTTCAAAACCTAAGCCCATAATTACCGCTTTGGGCTGCAGCCGCGAGTAAATGGCAACCCCGCCCTGCTCTGGCAACATGGCATCAACGCTATAACAATAATAGCCCTCAAGCTGTAAGCTAGGGTCTTCCATCTCGTAGGCGCTAATACCAATGTGTTGCAAGCAAATAACATCGGCATTTTGACCTTTCAGCCAGTCAAATAATCCTTGTTCAATTGCAGTGTGAATACCATTCACATTGACACTAATAACGCGCATGAGTAACCCCTAGAAAAAAACTGCGTGTATGATACCCAAGCTTAGTAAAATTGGCTAAAACCCGATGCAAAAAAGGTGAATTATGCAAGACTACCAACGCGAATTTATTAAATTCGCCATTGACCAAGGTGTTTTACGCTTTGGCAACTTTACCCTCAAATCAGGACGTACCAGCCCGTATTTTTTTAATGCGGGATTATTTAACGATGGGTTAGCCCTCGCTAAGCTCGGGCAATTCTACGCCCAAGCTCTGCTCGACAGTAAAATTAATTGCGATGTGCTGTTTGGCCCAGCTTACAAAGGAATTCCACTCGCCTCGTCTACCGCAGTGGCGTTAGCGGATCATCACCAGATTAATATGCCTTGGTGTTTTAACCGCAAAGAAGCCAAAACCCATGGCGAAGGCGGCACCTTAGTCGGTTCTGCCCTACAAGGTAATGTGGTTATCGTCGATGATGTGATTACCGCGGGCACAGCGATTCGTGAAGTGATGGAAATTATCCAGCAACAAGGTGCAAGCGCTGCAGGCGTGTTAATTGCCCTAAATCGCCAAGAGCGTGGTAAAGGCGAGCTATCAGCGATTCAAGAAGTAGAGCGCGACTTTAAGATGCCAGTGGTCAGTATTGTCTCATTGGATCAAGTGCTGCAGTACTTAGCGGAAAACGAAGAGCTAAAACAGCATTTACCTGCAGTAGAAGCCTACCGTGCAGAATACGGGATCTAAACCCTCGCTGTCTGCTGGTTACTTGCTACACGCAAACAAAAGCCGCTGCCTTCAGCGGCTTTTGCTAAGCCTGGGCTAAACCGCCAGTTCTGGCGTGTAGCCCTCTTCTTTAATTACCGCCTGCGCTTGCTCGGCGGTGACGCCCTCAACCGTCACTTGATGCTTCGCCAAATCAATAGTTACCACTGCTTGCGGTAACTGTGTGGCAAAGGCTTGGCTAATCACTTTCTGACAATGCCCGCAGGTCATATCGTTGACGTTAAATGTAGTCATTACTGCTCTCCTCTGGGTGGTAAAACAACGGCCTATCATAACGCTCTGGCAACACTGCCACCGACAAGTTTAGTTAAACCGATACAAGGCTAGCCTATACCTAGTGCGACAAACTGGGTCGCCCATTACTGCTAAGCTTCAGCCGTGTATACTTTGCCACGCTGCAGCTACACCATTAAATACGAACAGCCAGATAAGTTACCAACCCGGTCAATCGTCATTTTTCTGCGTTTTTATTAGATATAAAAGCGGCGTTCAATGCGCACGACCTACTTTGGGCACTACAAGATAAAGCCCACCACCATCAGAAAAGTGTCCCGGCTCCCCCTTAATTTTTTCATTTACTAACTTGCTTGTAAGACTGCCCATTACACATCCCAAAAGTACCCACCACTTAATCGTAGATATTGGTGGGTAAGCGTAGACTTGTATAGATTAGGATTTTCTCTTAAGCCTTGATTTTATTGGCTTGTAGGACGGGAATAGACTGGCATGGACATTATTCGATATTTTGCACCTGTTCGCGCATTTGCTCGATTAATACTTTTAAGTTCACCGCTGCTTGGGTAGAGCGGGGATCAAAGGCTTTCGAGCCTAAGGTATTGGCTTCGCGGTTGAGCTCTTGCATTAAAAAATCTAACCGCCGACCAATCGCACCACCCTCTGTTAATACCCGGCGCACTTCAATGATATGGGTGTTTAAACGATCCAACTCTTCTGCTACATCTGAGCGCTGGGCGAGTAACACCATTTCTTGCTCAAGGCGCTGAGGATCTAACTCGACACTCATCTCAGTAAAGCGGGCGAGAATTTTGGCGCGCTGATTGTCTAGCATCTCTGGTACCAGTTCGCGCAGCGTATCAATATCAGCCTGCATTGCATCTAAGCGCTCACTGATCAACTTGGCTAACTCGCTACCTTCGCGCTCACGGCGTTCTTTTAGCTGCTGCAACGCCTGCTTAAACAACGCCAGTGCAGCTTGAGTGAGTTGTTGCGTATCAATTTTGTCGGCAGCCATCACGCCCTGCCAAGCTAAAATCTCTAATGGATTTAACTTAGCTGGCTTTTTCATTAGCTCTGCTAAATGCTCAGCTGCCTGAATCAGCTGCTCGGCTCGCTGATAATCAATGCTGATATTTTGCTCGCTATTGGCTTCGGTAAACTTCAGCGTGCATTCTAATTTGCCCCGTGAAATACCCTTGCGCAGTGCTTCACGCACCCCGCCTTCTAACTCGCGTAAGTTTTCTGGCAAACGCAAATGCGGCTCTAAATAACGGTGATTCACTGAGCGAATTTCCCAGCTCAATGTACCGAAGGATTCGGCCTGCTCGACCCGAGCAAAAGCAGTCATACTGTGCACCATACAGTGGTGTCTCCATTTAATAAAATAATCAATAATTGCCAGATAGCCTAAAGGGCTGGCGCCACTGATGCAATCAGCAAAATCCGCGGCAAACTAACTCTGTAACTGAATATAAAGCGCTTCTACTTTACTGCGCGCCCAAGGTGTTTTACGCAAAAACTTGAGCGATGATTTAATCGATGGGTCTTGTTTAAAGCAATTAATCGCTACCTGCTCGGCTAACGCAGGCCAGCCGTAGTGCTCAACGAGCTGAGTTAATAATTGCTCGAGCGTAACGCCATGTAAGGGATCGCGGCTTGAAGTAGTCATGAAGGCACTGCACCTAAGATCAAATCATTATTAATGCCCAGCATTATTGCTTAATCTTTGCCTTAGAGACAATTTTAAAAAAATCCGCCGTGACTCAGCCCTTTATCCCCCAAGCCTTTATACTAGGGGCGAATTTTTAGACTAATTAGGTGTTTGTAGATGATTCGTCCAAGTGGTCGTGCTAATGATCAACTGCGTGAAGTGCGCATTACCCGTCAATATACCTGCCATGCTGAAGGCTCAGTATTGGTTGAGTTTGGTAATACCAAAGTCATTTGTACGGTGAGTGTGGAAGGCGGAGTACCGCGTTTTCTTAAGGGCCAAGGTCAGGGTTGGTTAACCGCTGAATACGGCATGTTACCGCGCTCTACGGGCAATCGCATGGCCCGTGAAGCCTCTCGGGGCAAGCAAGGCGGCCGTACCTTAGAAATTCAACGCTTAATTGGCCGCTCACTACGTGCAGCATTAGATATGAGCAAGCTGGGTGAAAACACCCTGTACGTTGACTGCGATGTGATTCAAGCCGATGGCGGTACCCGCACCGCATCGATCACCGGTGCAATGGTGGCCTTAGTGGATGCGCTAAACGTGATGGAGGAGCGTGGCGCACTGAAAAAAGGCAGCCCTCTTAAACAAATGATTGCTGCTGTTTCTGTGGGTGTATATGAAGGTGAGCCGGTACTGGATTTAGATTATCCGGAAGACTCGAGCGCCGAAACCGACTTAAACGTAGTCATGACCGATCAAGGCGGCTTTATCGAAGTACAAGGCACCGCCGAAGGCGCACCGTTTAGCGCCGAACAACTCAGCGCTATGTTGGCCTTAGCCAATAAAGGTATGCAGGAGTTATTTGCTGCACAACAGCAGGCACTAGCTAACTAAAGCAAATAAGTAGTACTGCATCATTTAGTCTCTGCCAAGCAGAGGCTAAATGGCTTTAACAAGTCAGCCGTTTAATCTCAGCGCCTTGCAGTAAATGACTGCAGCCAAGGGCTAACGCATGTTGCTCAGCCAAAGACTTTGTCGATAAATACACCCGCGGCTTATTCTGCTCGGCAAACGCTTCAATTAACGCTACACAACCTGCGCTAGCTACTGCTTCTTGCTCAGCGACAACACCTTGATAAATCACCAAGGCACTGTGTAACTCGTTAGGTAAACCTGTAGTGCTCGGTGTTGAGGAAAAGCACTGATAAAACAAATCAAGCTCAGCAATGATGACCAGCGTGGAATAATAATCTACACAAATCTCCTGCCACGGCAGATCCATCACCCATTGCGCGGGCGGCTGTTTAATCCATTCAGGAAAATAGTTTCCACAGTTAGCTTGCGCCATTAGTACTCGTTGCTGCTCGCTCATGTGTTTACCCCACTTGTTAGCCTTGTGGTTAATCCTGTAATAAACGATTAACCCCTAATGGTTGTAACTGTGCATCTAACATACGCGCGAGCAACATTTCGCCCTTAGCATTTACTTTAAATAAGCCATACTTGGCCTGCTCATAAATACTGGCCGTACCTTCTTGGAAGAAAAAAGCATTGGTTGCAAACTGAATCTGGCCATGACGCTGGCGGTACTGCACACGCACCTGATTATCAGCTAATGGTTGTGTAGCCTCTAAGCTGACCAACGTAGCTAACTGCTGCTGATCTAGCGCTAACGTGGCCAAACCCGTATACGCCACTTGTTGCGCTAAAGGCTCAGCACGTTGCTGTGCAGCTATCTGCTCGGCTAGGGCAAAACGTAGCGCCATATAATCACCCTGCATTAGCGAACGTGGATCCACCGGAGCCAGTTCCAAAATGACTGTTTGTCCTTGGCTAAGGGTGCGCTCATGTTGCCAGATGCTGTAATTTATCAGTCCTAATAGTAGCAGTGCCAACACGAGCACCCAGCCAGTAATAGGAGATTTTGGCTTGGCTAGATTAGTCATGGTTAAGCTCCTGCGATGTTTGGCTGCAAGTCTGTAAGTAACGAATCAAGATAAAGGCAGTAATCAAACAAACGCCTGATCCCATTAACCACCAGGATTTCTGTAACAAGCTTAAGTGCAACGAATAGTAATACCACACCAGCAACACCAGTAAACTCAGCAATAATTTCAACGCTAAGCGCTGATAACCGATGCGCACCGCCAAAGCGAGTAATAAAACGCTGCCTGACACACCCACCAACCACTGATTCGCAACGCTCAGCAATAGCACCAAACCAATGATCACCGCCTGCAGCGCACTGAACCGAGCTGAGTCAGCCATGTTGCGGACTAAATACAGCCCAGCACCTGCACTAATCACACTACAGGCAATATTTGCAGGATTAAACCAGCGCCAAAAATTTTCACCACTGATCTGGATTAAACCCCAACCAGTGCTGCTAGCCGCATAGCTGTAGTAAAACAAGCCTATGCCGAGGATAAAAAATAAACTGGCCGACTGCGCAATCGGTTCTAACCAGCGACCCCAACGAGCCCAGCGAAATAAGTTTAACCAAATCAGCGCTGCCACCAGCAAACATACCGGCCACACTAAATACAGATAACTATCCCACACCAACCAACAAATACTGGCCAACCACAAATGGCAGCTAAGCCTTCGTAATACCAGCGCTTGAAATAGCCAAAACAGCACTGCATTCACCAATAACAGCACACCCGCCGCCCATTGATTGTTGTCCAACAGCAGCACTAAACCCAGCACCAATAGCCCTTGGGAAACCAAATAACAGGCACGGCTCCAATGCACTAAAAATAAATGCCCAGGCGCCAGTAAACTTAAACCCAACGCCAAGCCTCCGTATAATGCAGCCATCACTAAGCTCACACTGCCTTCTAACGACGATGAGGGTGCAGCAAATAGCTCTAATACTAGGCTACTGATGCTGTAAATTAGCGCTAGTGAAAATAATACCGACACCCATCCAGCAAAACCGGCTAAGAGACGCAAATACAAAGGGTTAGCGCTGCTTGCAACAAGCGGTTGGGTACCCGTGACTAGCTGCGCCTTGTGTAAGCGCTGCCACAAGACATTACTCATGCTCTGCTCCTGATTCAGCCTGCTGATACAACCGCTGCAAGTACTTACCTGCGAGCAAACTTAGCCCCATAAAAAATCCACCCAGCAACAGCAAATTCAACTCACCCCACCAGCTATTGCCTAATACATTCGCCGCTTGTGCAGTCAGATAGGCAATCACCGATAAAGCTAGCAAGGCTAAGTGCAATACATGTAGCTGACGGTAACGATAGAAATAACCCGCTCCCAGCACTAACAACACCCAAACCCCTAAACTGATCAGCTCAAAACGATTGTGTAACCCAAGGTTACTCAGCACCAATATACTGGCCAGCAACACACTCCAGCTAAACACTGCCGTAATCAACCAAGGTAAAAAGGCTTGGGGTTTAACGCGCTGATACAGCTCCAACAACAACCAGCTGCTTAGATTAAGTGCCACCGCACTCAATAAAAAGTAGTCATTACCCAAGATGAACAACCAATTAAATAAACTGCTGTAAAGCCACAATGCAAGGTTGGCTAAAACTAATATCAAAGCCATTAAAAATAGTTGCTGAGTTAACAACAACCATGGCACTAATAATCCCGCCCACACTAAAAACAATTGATAACTGTCGGCACCGGTTTGATAGGTTTGCCCAACCAACGCTAAACAAGCGCCCACCATTAATGCTGCAGCCCCTAAGCAGAGTTGCCCCACGGGATGACTAACGGGGTATTTAAATAGTGGCAATAAACACATCGCCAATGCTCCCTGAACCACGGCAAATTTGCTGTAGCGATGTAATACATCCCAGTTAAAGGCAAAGAAAAAAATCACCCCACTGACCAATAACAACACACCGCTAATCAGTAATAAATAACTAAAAAACCGGCCTTGTTGCTGGGGGCTGGGAAGGGCCTGGGTTAATGCTAGTGCTTGGGGCAGATCTTCGGGCTTTAATGCACCTTGGGCTACCCACTGCATCAGTTGCTTACTGTTGTTCAATTGAACATCCTCATCTTTCACTTGGGTCATACACCTGTGGCTATCTTAGGCAGTATTGGCAGTTTTTTCTGCGATTTGTTTTTCTCAGGCTTTAGTCTGCTTGACCTGAATAATTAGCCCTTCGGCCAAGCAATTGCGGTTACAAAAATCCCCCCCATCAATGCCGCCCTTTTTTAACAGAATGTCGCGAAAAAACTGTGCAAAGTGCGTGTTTAATGCGTTTTTTTTGACTGCACTATTTTCGGCTAAAAATTGCGTATCATAGTGAAAACTATTAAAGGAGCTGACATGAAACGTCGTCAATTATTTGGATTAACCGCGGCTTTATTAGCAGCCATCGGTTTAGCTGGCTGTAAGGAAGAAGCAGCGTCTTCAAGCGCAGCGGCAGCCCCAGCAGAAAAATTTGAGTGGAAAATGGTCACCTCATGGCCAAAAAACTACCCCGGCCTTGGTACCTCAGTGGAGCGTCTGTCTGAGCGAGTCAACGCCATGACTGACGGTCGGCTAAAAATTAAAGTGTACTCTGCTGGTGAACTGGTACCTGCACTTGAAGTATTTGACGCCGTATCCAATGGCACGGCAGAAATTGGTCACAGCGCTTCTTACTACTGGAAAGGTAAAACCAGCACCTCACAATTCTTTACCTCTGTTCCTTTTGGTTTATCCACCATTGAAATGAATGCTTGGGTCAATAAAGGTGACGGCTTAAAACTATGGGAAGAAGCCTACGCGCCCTTTGGTGTGAAACCGTTCTTAGCGGGTAACACCGCGATGCAAATGGGCGGCTGGTTTAACAAAGAAATTAATTCCTTAGATGATATTAAGGGCTTAAAAATTCGTATGCCGGGTCTTGGCGGCGAGGTTTTAAACCGCTTAGGTGCCACTACCGTTAACTTGCCAGGTAGCGAGGTATTTACCGCGCTGCAAACCAACGCCATTGATGCCAGTGACTGGGTTAACCCCTACAATGACCTAGCCTTTGGTTTACATAAAGCAGCTAAGTACTACTACTATCCAGGCTGGCAAGAGCCACAAGCGACTTTAGAAATTATCATCAACCAAAAGGCTTGGGATAAGCTACCTAAAGACCTACAGGCCATTGTTACTGAAGCCATTCGTGCTGCTAACCAAGATATGTTAGATGACTACGTATGGAACAACGCCCGCGCCCTAGAAGAGTTAATCAGCTCGGGCACGCAACTGCGCCGCTTTCCTGATTCTGTACTTGAAGCAATGAAGCAAGAGTCAGCCAATGTACTGGCGGCCTTGGCAGCCGAAAGTGATCTTAACCAGCGGATTTGGGACTCTATGCAGGATTTCCAAAAGAAAACCACTAAGATGCACGAGTTATCAGAAAAAGAGCTGTATAACTGGCGTTAAGCCTCAGTTAACCAGCTAAGAAAAAAATCCCCGTTGATTACTTATCTTCGGGGATTTTTTTATTCGACAATGGATGAAAACCTTAACCAATCACTTCAAGCTTAGCAAAGGATGCCATCAGCCACTTACTGCCTTCACTGGCAAACTGCACCTGCACTCGTGCCTGAGCACCTGAGCCTTCAAAGTTTAAAATGACTCCATCACCAAACACACTGTGGCGCACAATTTGCCCAAGTTTGTATTGGGTGTTAGGCACTTCCGCATTAGCAAAGCCCGCACTGCTGCTTTTGCTGAGGCTAGCGTTATCAAAGAAGGTAGGCCGTGACACACTGTTGCCCATACGTACTTCTTGCAGCACGGCTGAGGGAATTTCCCGGACAAAGCGTGACATTTTATTGTAGGTTTCTTTGCCATACAGGCGGCGGGTTTCAGCGTAGGTGATCACCAGTTTTTGCATCGCCCGGGTAATGCCAACATAGGCTAAACGCCGCTCTTCTTCTAAGCGCCCCGGTTCTTCTAAGCTCATTTTATGGGGAAATAGACCTTCTTCCATACCCACCAAAAACACTAAAGAAAACTCTAGCCCCTTGGCACTGTGCAAGGTCATTAGCTGTACGCAGTCGGTATTCTCTTCCGCTTGTTTTTCACCCGCTTCAAGCACCGCATGATCTAAAAACGCCTGTAATGGCGGCAAGTCCTGATTAAAGGGATCAATCTCATCGTACTCAGCAAGATAGCTGAACTCGTTTTCAACTACCAAGTTTTCTTCGGCGCCCGGTTCAACCTGTATTTCTATCTCATCAAAAGCACTGGCGGCGCTAATCAACTCTTCTAAGTTTTCTACCCGTGCCTGGGCTTTTTCGCCTCGCTCAGCGCGGTGATACTCTAATAACCCTGACTGCTCAATCACCACCCGCATTGCATCTGATACCAGCACTTGAGCATCCACTTTGTTTGCCAGCTCATCAATCAGTAGTAGAAACTGCTGCACTGCATTTAATGCGCGCCCAGGTAGCCCTTTATTCGCCACGAGATGCTGCATGGTTTGCCATAGTGACAATTGCTGATCGCGGGCTAACTCGCGAATCGTTTCAAGGGTTTTCTCACCAATACCGCGCGTGGGGACATTCACAATCCGCTCTAAAGCAGCGTTATCATCGCGATACTGGGTCAGGCGTAAATAAGCTAAGGCATTTTTAATTTCTAAACGCTCGAAGAAACGCTGACCACCGTAAATACGGTAGGGAATATTTTCCCGCAATAAGGCTTCTTCCAGCACCCGAGACTGGGCGTTAGAGCGATAGAGCACCGCAATATCTTGATAATTTAAGCGCTTCTGCTTACGCGCTTGCAGAATGCTTTCGACCATATAACGCGCTTCGTCATGCTCGTTATACGCCGAGAACAAGCTAATCGGCTCGCCGGCGCCATCATCGGTCCACAGCTTTTTACCTAAACGCTCCGTGTTGTTTTCAATCACAGCGTTAGCTGCCTGCAAAATATTGGCAGTGGAGCGGTAGTTTTGCTCCAGACGAATGGTTTGGGTGTCGGGATAATCGCGGGTGAGCTGCTGAATATTTTCCACCTGCGCGCCGCGCCAGCCGTAAATCGACTGATCATCATCGCCCACCACCATAAAGCTACGGCTATTTTGGGTTAAAAAGCGTAACCACGCATATTGCACAGCGTTGGTGTCTTGAAATTCATCGACCAATATATGCTGAAAACGGCGCTGATAATGTTCCAATAAACTGGGATTATCACGAAATAGCTCAAGCGAGCGCAGCAGCATTTCATTAAAATCAATGCTGCCTGCGGCCTCACAGGCTTGCTCGTAACTAAAGTACAGCCGCACCATGACCTTTAAAAAGAAGTCATCGCTGATTTGAATATGTTGCGGGCGTAAACCCTGATCTTTATGGCTATTAATAAAGCCTTGCACTTGGCGCGCGGGCCAGCGATCTTCATCGATTTCTTGCTCGCGCATAATCCGTTTAATTAAGCGCAGCTGATCATCACTGTCTAAAATTTGAAACTGCTCGGGCAATTTGGCTTCTTGCCAGTGCGCACGCAATAAACGATGGGCTAAGCCGTGGAAAGTCCCCACCCACATGCCCCTGAGCTGATCGCCCATTAACGACTCAATTCGCCCACGCATTTCGGCTGCCGCTTTATTGGTAAAGGTTACCGCTAAAATACTGTGCGGCGCTGCCTGCTCCACTTTCATTAACCAAGCAATACGATGCACCAACACCCGTGTTTTACCTGAGCCCGCCCCAGCAAGAACACGCTGCGTGCCTAAGGGTGCAGTTACCGCTTGGCGTTGGGCATCATTTAAATCATTCAATAGGTAGGAAATATCGTCGTCTTGCATGATCACTTCAGTCATTGGGGAGATAAAAGCAAACAGGCCACTAAAAAGCGGCCTGTTACTCGAAGTTAAGGATTAACCGCGGGTTGTACCACTGGGTAAATTGCGCATCAGTAACGCATGCTCTAGGTTTACATTTTCTGGGACCGGCAGATAAAGAGTATGGCCATCACCTGGCGCAACATCAACCGCCGCCCCTTTTTTGTTCTCCAAGTGCTTCAGATCAAAGGTCAGGTTACCTTGGGGCGTCATCAGCTCGATGCTATCACCAACAAAGAAGCGGTTTTTAATAATCACCTCAGCTAACTCGCCACGGCGCTCACCAGTTAACTCACCAACAAACTGCTGGCGATCAGAAATCGAGTAGCCATATTCGTAGTTCTGGTATTCATCATGCACGTGACGACGCAAAAAGCCTTCGGTGTAACCACGGTGCGCCAGTGACTCCAGCGTATCCATCAACGACTTATCAAACGGGCGACCAGCCACCGCATCATCAATGGCTTTGCGGTAGACCTGCGCCGTACGCGCCACATAGTAGTGCGACTTAGTGCGACCTTCAATTTTTAGCGAGTGCACCCCGGCCTTAACCAAACGCTCTACGTGCTGCACCGCCCGCAGATCTTTGGAGTTCATAATGTAAGTACCGTGCTCATCTTCATAGGCAGACATATATTCGCCCGGACGATTAGCCTCTTCTAACAAAAACACTTCATTGGTCGGCGCGCCCACGCCTAAGGTGGGTTCTTGCTGCTGCACGACGGCAATTGGCTCGTACTTATGCACAATATCGCCGACTTCGTTTTCTTTGGCTTCGTGGGTTTTGTATTCCCAGCGACAGGCGTTGGTGCAAGTCCCTTGGTTTGGATCGCGCTTATTAATGTAACCCGACAGTAAGCAGCGGCCAGAATAGGCCATACACAAGGCACCATGGACAAAGACTTCCAGCTCCATTTCTGGCACTTGGTGGCGAATTTCTTCAATCTCATCGAGCGACAACTCGCGCGATAAAATCGCTCGGGTTAAACCCTGACGGCGCCAAAATTCTACACTGGCCCAGTTCACGGCATTAGCTTGCACTGATAAGTGAATAGTTTGTTCAGGGAAATGCTCACGCACCAACATGATTAAACCGGGATCCGACATAATCAGCGCATCGGGCTGCATATCAATCACCGGTTGCAAATCCTTGACAAAGGTTTTGAGCTTGGCGTTATGTGGGGCAATATTCACCACCACATAAAACTGCTTACCCAGCGCATGGGCTTCTTGAATACCCAAGGCTAAGTTGGCATGGTCGAATTCGTTATTGCGCACCCGCAAGCTGTAACGTGGCTGACCGGCATAAACCGCATCAGCGCCATAAGCAAAGGCGTAGCGCATATTTTTTAAGGTGCCGGCGGGCGATAGCAGCTCAGGACGAAACGGGGTAGACATAACAACACTCAGAAAAAGTCAAA
The DNA here is from genome assembly GCF_001267175.1 of Thiopseudomonas alkaliphila. NCBI lineage: Bacteria > Pseudomonadati > Pseudomonadota > Gammaproteobacteria > Pseudomonadales > Pseudomonadaceae > Thiopseudomonas > Thiopseudomonas alkaliphila. The sequence goes on from NZ_CP012358.1 coordinate 1,711,336, forward strand.
CAAAGGTGCAATTCTATCAGTCCTTGATGGTTTTTTCGCCATTAAAACGCCATAACCAAGTTTTTTAGTCGGATATTTTTCTTCTCGCCCCACCATGCTCAGCTCTCTACGACTGAGCGCCAACTGTCTACTCCGATAAAAGGCGCTAAGCTGCCAATTCGGTCGGTCTCCCCAAATCACTGAATTAAGGATCTGTTATGCCTAGCCATCGTCTGCAGCTGTATTTCATTTTTAGCCTCATCTTTATTACCCACTTAAGCGCAATTCACTTCGGCTTAGAGGCTCTGCGGTTGGGCACTAAGCCTTTAATTGGCTTTAGTTTACTGCTCTGGCTGTTATTTGATCAGGCCAATCAAGCGCCCTTTCGTTACTGGCTAGCACTTGCCATAGGCTTTGGCATGCTGGGGGATATTTTCCTGATGCTGCCCGATACGGAAGCCACCTTTATCGCAGGCTTGGGCAGCTTTCTAATCGGCCACCTGTTGTACGTAGTGATTTTTTTACGCCAACAACAATTTAGCTACACAGACTTTAAACAAAATGCCAACGCACGCCTGCTCAAACAAACAAGCTCGGTAATGGCCATCATTGGCTTAGCAATTTATGGCTGCCTGTGGAGCGATCTAGGTACACTCAAATTACCCGTGGCGCTGTATATTTTGGTGATCGCCTTGATGGTGATTAGCGCCATGGGCCGTTATCGGGCAGTGAGCCAACTATCTTTTATTACGGTTCTGATTGGCGCAATTTTATTTGCCGTATCTGACAGTATTTTAGCAATTGATCGCTTTGCCCACCCATTCGCCCAAGCCAATTTCTACATCATGCTGACCTATATGGCTGCCCAGTTTTTGATTGTTAGCCAAACCTTAGTTCGCCGCCCCAACTAATTCGGCACTAAGCTTAGAAGCTAGCCAGTAGACTGACTAAACGTCTAGTAGCCACACAGCAGTGGACGTTTTAGCGTGCAAAGTCCAAGGACTATTGATGGAGCGCTTAGCTATGCAGACTCAACTAGCAGCACCTGCGTTTAATTTCCCTTTATTGCTGGGTTCTTTGCTTAACAGTGGCGTACAAACTGCGCCCTTACAGCAAATTGTGTATCAGGATCAGCAGTATAGTTACCAAGACCTACAGCAACGGGTGCATCAATTAGCCAATGCTTTGCAGCAAGTAGGGCTAAAGTCGGGACAAACCGTTGGCGTGATGGATTGGGATAGCCATCGCTACTTGGAATGTTTTTTTGCCATCCCTATGCTTGGCGCGGTCTTACACACGATTAATGTGCGTTTATCTGCCGAGCAAATTCTCTATACCATTAATCACGCCGAAGACGATGTGCTGCTAATCAATAGCGAGTTTTTGCCCTTGCTCGCCAGCATTGCTGAGCGCATAGAAACGGTTAAAACTCTGATCGTGCTCAATGATCAAGCGCCCTTACCCGAGGCGGTGACGCAAATTGCGCAGTATGTCGGCGAATATGAGCAATTACTCAAAAATGCTCCCACTGGGCCTTGCCCATTTCCTGAGCTAGATGAAAACACCCGCGCCACCACCTTTTACACCACCGGAACCACAGGTTTACCCAAAGGCGTCTATTTCAGCCATAAACAGCTGGTGATGCATACCCTAGCACTACGCAGTGCCACGGCTGGCACTGGCCATGGCCGTTTTAACCAAGACGATGTGTATATGCCAATGACGCCGATGTTTCATGTGCATGCCTGGGGAGTACCGCTGCTGGCCACGCTATTGGGAGTCAAGCAGGTGTATCCAGGGCGCTATGAGCCGGCTAAATTATTACAGCTGATCGAACAGCATCAAGTTAGCTTTACCCATTGCGTGCCTACTATTTTACAAATGCTACTCAAACAAGCCGGCACGAATTATCAGTTTAATGCTTTAAAAATGATTATTGGTGGCGCGGCCTTTCCAGAACCTTTGGCACTACAAGCACTGCGCCAAGGCATTGATGCCTTTACTGGTTATGGCATGAGTGAAACCTGCCCGGTGCTGACCCTGGCTTATTTAACCCCAGCGCAACAGCAACTACCGCTCGAGCAACAAACAGCGATTCGCTGTAAAACCGGTAAACCCATTCCGTTCGTTGAATTACGGATTGTCGACCAAGCCATGCAAGACGTAGCCCATGATGGTCAAGCCCAAGGAGAAATTGTAGTGCGCACCCCTTGGCTTACCCAAGGTTATCTAAAAGATGCTGCAGGTTCAGCCGAGCTATGGGCTGGTGGCTGGCTGCATACAGGTGATATCGCCACTTTAGACGCAGAAGGCCAAGTAAAAATTACCGACCGCATTAAAGATGTGATTAAAACCGGTGGGGAATGGGTTTCGTCATTAGCCATTGAAAACTTTCTGTTACAGCATCCGGCAATTCAAGAGTGTGCAGTGATTGGTGTAACCGATAGCAAATGGGGCGAACGTCCTGTCGCCCTAGTGGTACTCAACACCAAGCTACAGGCCATTGCTAGCGAGCAGTTACAAGCCCACTTACAACAGTTTGTTGATCAAGGTTTACTGTCTAAATTTGGTGTGCCAGATCGTTTTATTAGCCTGGCCGAACTACCAAAAACCAGTGTTGGCAAGCTCAATAAACGACTGCTACGGGAGCAATACCACTAACTCATCCCTCGGCTTTGACTTAACCCGACCACAGAGCTCAGGTATACTGGCAAAAAATTTGCTAAGAGGCAGGTCATGCTAGAAAAACCTATTCCACCCGGTGACTATGATTGCTGTGAAAGTGCCTGCGAGCCTTGTGTTTGGGATATTTATTATGATGAATTGCGCCAGTGGCAAGCGGAGCAAAAGGCTGCAACAGAGCAAACCAAAGAAACTCAGAACTAGAGGCTGGTTCACCAGTATTCTGCTCCGCCGCCACATGCGTGCTAATGCATAAACTCGCTATGCAAAGTGTAGGCAGTATAGGCTGAGACATAGGGTTCGGCCCCAAAAAATTGTCGAACAATAGTTTGGAGCCACAATTCTGACCACAGGACATAATGACGCAAGGCCTTACCGACTTAACCAATACCTGATAATCCCTAGCATTGCGCTAGGTAAGCAACACCTTAGTGAGACAATCCGCCGCGATAAAAAAATGCTCTATGAGCTGATTGCATGTAAGCCAATCCTCCCATAGAGCACCTTGTGTAACGGCAAAGCCTGACCGAGCTTAGCTATCTAAACGCATCACTTTTACCGGTAAGCCTTGACGAATACTGGCTCCGCTAACGTGTTCTAACCATGTAGCAGGCACTTTACGCGTCGGATCGGCAAAGCCTAGATCATTTAAGTTAACCCCAGCTCCCACCCAATCTAATGATGGCTTAGCTTCTCCATCAATTAGATGCTCGCTGGCACCTAGCTCGCGATGGCCAAAACCATGCTCAATACCGATCGCGCCTTGCTTTACCCCCGCACTGACTAACGCCAAACCAATCACTTGACCACCTGGGCTTTCAATCACAATCGTATCGCCATGCTGCACACCAAATCGCTTAGCATCGGCCTCATGCAGCAACACTGGATTGTAAGGTTTAACCATACGCAAACGCTCTAACCCAACCGAATAAGAGTTCATCACGTTGGACTTAAAGGAAAATGCTAATAGCGGCCACTCCTCTAAGGTATAAATCTCACGCATTGGCGTACCATCATAGAAAATCGGTGGCTGAAACTGTGGGTTACCCACATAACGCTCACCGGTACGGCTATCAATTGCAGTCCCTACGTCCTCGTTATACACACACATAGGCCGCAACCACGCATGGCGATGTTGTCCATCTTTAAAGCCTTGGTCATAGTCTTCAAAACGTCCGCCACGGGCATACATATAAGCCACCGGTAACTGTTCATCGTGCTTGAGAGTGCGAGCAATCATCGGCACCAAGCGCTCAATGCCGCCATGCAGCACATCACTTTCAGTGGCATCGGGTAATGGCTGGCCTTGAAAGGCAACGTTAGCCGCAGCGCGTAGATAAAAGTCTTCGGCCTTGTTCAGCGGATGCAAATTACCCTCAGCATCAGGAATGGCGTTATCGCCAAACCCAGGCAAACCTAAACGCTTAGAGACGGCAATTAAAAAGCTATCCATACTTACCGGTTCACCTTCTGCCGTTTTTTGCTGCTTCGGCTCAACCACCGGCCAGCAGGCAGTGGTCATGCGGGTATTGGTTCCACCCCAAGAACCAGTAAAGCCCCACACTTCATACATGACCGAGTCAGGAACTAGATAATCAGCATAACGGTTGGTTTCGTTAATAAAGCCATCCACCCCGATATATAAGCCGATTTTGCTTGGATCTTTAATTGATTCACCAATCAACTTTTCTAGCCCCGCCTGACCATAAATAGGGTTAGCCATGTGTCCAATTACCGCTTTTAACGGATAAGGGTAACCATGCAAGCCCGAGGTAATATGCTCGGTAATCAGCGGTGGAGCTAACGGACGCCAAGGTCCATCGGCAGGATAAGGTGATTGTCCGGCGGCTACCTTGCGCTTAAATTCGGAGGATTTTTGATAGGGAAAGCGTGAGCGCGACAAAAATACGCCTTTAGGCGCTCGTTTACCTGGAAAATCTTCCATGTTGTAGCGCGGACCGGGCCCCACGCCATTAAACTGGCCAGCCGCTTTAATCGCTCCGCCACGCAAGTTAAAACTACCGGCTAAGACGTTAAGCATAGTGACGCCAAAGGAGGCATAAAAGCCATTCGAGGACATCATACCGCCATGGCAATCAGCCACCGATTTTCGTCCATGTTCGATGAATTTATCTGCTATTTCGATAATTTTATCTGCAGGAATCCCACACTCTTTGGCATAGTGCTGCATGCTGTACTGATCAGCAGACTCTTTTAGCTTGGTTAAACTACTCTTAACCGCTACTGGCCCATTAGGCGTAGCAATGGTTTGATCAACAAATAACTGAGCCCGATCCACCGTCATCGAATCGACCAGCTCTCCTTGCTCGCTAAGCACCATAAAGGAGTTATCGTCTGCTTCTAACTCCGTTAAACCTAAATCAGAGCGACGCAAGAAGTGACCCACGCGAGGATGATCTTTAGACTCAATCACTAAATGGGTAGCGTTACTGTGCCCCGGTTCATTAGCCAATTGCGCCGCTTTAGGTGACGGAATGGCCAGATAATCAGCGGCATATCCTTGGGTGTTCAACATATGCTGAATTAAGCCCATAACAAATGCACTATCTGAACCAGGTAAAATTGGCACCCAACGATTACGCTCAGCTGCCGCGTGTGAAGCAGTCGCATTGAGTGCGGGATCTACCACCATATACTCCATTTGACCATGGGCCCGCGCTTCAGCTAATAAACGCCCCTGACGCTTAAAGGGGTTACCGGCTTGGCTAGGAGCTGTACCAATAAATAAGCCAAAGCGGGTATGGGTGTAATCGGGCTTGGCGTGGGCGTTTTTATCCATATCATTCATCGCTGCGCCTGAACCTAAGCGAAACGCTAATCCGCAATAAGGTCCGTGGGCACCAAAATTACGCGTGCCAAAGGCATTAAAGGCAAACCGCCGTAAAATTGCGGTACGCCCATAGTCGGTGGCATCCATCACTAATAACTGATTAGCGATCGGCCCATACTCTGGATTGTCTGGATCAATCAGCGTGTCGTGATCATGCAGTTCACGCAAGCCTTGTACGTGGCCCTCGTCAAATAGATCACCACCTTCACACACTTCTTGTACCAGCTGCTCAAAGGAAATTTTTTGCCACTTCCGCTCACCTCGCTTGCCTACGCGCTTTAAACAATGAGTCAAGCGAAAGGGGCTAGTAATTTGCGCCATCATTGCGTTACCGCGCGCGCAAGCAGTAGAGCGACCCGCTAATCCTTGTTCCTCAAAGCCACTGACACTTTTTAAAGCATCTAATACTGGAGTGGCCTGCGGCAAATGGGGATCACCCGATAGCGGATGATAAGGGTTGCCAATCACACGCAGCACTTCATCAGTCTGATTATCCACCCGTACCCGCACGCCGCATAAGGTGGTGCAGCCGTAACATACTGTAAATGCGGTGCGCTGATTAGGATTCAGGGTTAACTCACCAGTAGCGCTATCAATCGAATACTCGGGCTCTAACGAATTGCCGTGAATCCGATCCTTGGCTTTTTCACCTGAAGTGCCTTTAATTCCGTGTAGCATTTTCTCCAGCGGGCCGGAGTAACCAGCAACAAACGTGGCAACCCCAGCACCAGCGGCAGCGCCTTTTAATAAATTTCGACGTGACTTATCCATGACTCGCAACTCCCCCTACAGCAGTGGATGATGGGTTAGATTGGCGTTGTTCAATGCCACGCCAAGGCACAAAGATTTCAATCAATAAAATAGCGGCCAGCCATAAACCAAAGGTTCCAACAATACCTAAAATGCCTGATGAGCCGAGCGCTACGGTGTAATCATTAAAACCCGCACTGTTACGGGCAATGGTTTGCACATCCATCAGTACCGACCAGCGGAACATCCAGGCCACGTGCAGCGCTAATAAGCCTGCCAACCAGCCATAAGCTTGTAAGCGATAGTTACGACTAATCAGCCAAGCTAATACGGTGAGCACAACACCAGCAACTGCAGCCCATAACGCCATGTTGCGCCAGGTCGCACTGACCTTAACCGAAGCAATGGCAGCCGCTACTGAACTATCAATATCGTTCATGCCGTCTAAATACCAAGTGATAGCGATCAGACCGCATGCAAAGCAGGCAATAAACATCACCGAGAACATTTGCTTATACACGCTGGATTTATTCACGCCAGAGATACGATTCAGCAACGCAATTAAACCGCACGCCCCAACAAGCCCAGTGACTACAAACATCGGTGGTAGCCAAACGGTATTCCATAACGGACGACCTTTCACTACCGCTACCTCAGCACCGGTATAGAGCATGATGCCCAAAGACATAAACAGCGCACCGAGTGTCAATAACGGCACACTAAGTGCTGGCTCGCGCCAGGTACCCAAGGTGACAATTCGTGCTACCCAGCCCTGTAACCCAGGCTCTGTGCGCTGTTCAAACATCTGCGGACGCCAAACCAGCCAGCCTAGTAACACCACTGCGCCCACGTATAACGGCAGCATAAAACTGCCCACACTCATCCACGACCACGGCGTTGGGTGAGCATAAAAATGCCAGAAGCGCAGCGGCTGGTGTAAGTCAGCTAGTAACGCCACAGGCGCAACCAAGGTGGTGCTAACGCAGGCTAGCAAACCTACTTTGGTGGTGGCTTTCCAGTTTTTGGCGCCGAGTAACCCCGGCGCGCTCAACCACAGTGCGCCATAAGAAAGCGCAATTAAGAAGAAATACTGCACCGCCCAGGGATACCAAGCCAAACCATAACGTGGAACTAAAACCTCAGTGACCAGCGAATTCATAACCAATCTCCTTACCTTCTGCGTCGCGCACATCCCAAATACCTGGCGTGGCAACGGGGCGAGAAACAAACTGCTCATCCATGCCGAGGTAAAACACTTGCGGCAGGGTATTTTTTTCAGGTTGTAGCACCATTAATTGCTCACGATGTTCGGCAATTAAGCGGCTAATTTGGCTATTCGGATCACGCATATCGCCAATAATCCGCGCTCCTCCCACGCACGACTCAACACAAGCTGGCAACAAGTTAGCTTCTAAGCGGTGGGCACAGAAGGTGCATTTATCTGCCGTTTGCGTGGTTTCATTAATAAAGCGCGCATCGTAAGGGCAAGCATTAACGCAATAAGCACAGCCAACGCAGCGATCGTTATCTACTACAACAATGCCATCCTCACGCTGAAAGGTAGCTTGCACTGGGCAAACGGGTACACAGGGCGGGTTATCACAGTGATTACATAAACGCGGCAACATAAAGGTAGCGCAGTCACCACTGACTGCATCTTCGACTTCAAACTGGGAGACAATGGTACGGAAATTGCCCATCGGTGCTTGGTTTTCAATATGACACGATACCGTACAGGCTTGGCAGCCTATACAGCGGCGCAAATCAATCAGCATGCCGTAACGCTTTTCAGGGTTACCCTCACGTCGTGGTGGCTGATCATTGATACCCGCTTGAGCTATGCTCGCCAAGGGGACTAGCGCTGCTCCCGCTGTCAGCCGGGCTAACTGCCCTAACAGCGAGCGACGTATAAAATCCATGTCGGCCTCCTCAGGCTCTTCTCATACTTATGACTGAGGAAGATACAAGACTCCAAATCACGCAATACTGATGGGCATCAATGTATTGCTTAGCCAATTATGCGCTATATTTTTTAAGATATAGCGCAGACCCGTGGGTCAATAGGGCGCACTGTGCACACTTAATAGCGCCAGAAGGCAGGAGATAACAAAATCACTAAAGAAAAAATTTCTAAGCGCCCCAGCACCATGGCCAAACTTAAGACCAATTTGGCACCACTAGGCAATAACGCATAGTGTGCTGCTGCTTCACCAAAGGCTGGCCCTAAGTTGTTCATACTGGAGGCTAAACTAGAAAACGCGGTAACTGGGTCAACGCCCAAGGCCAACAACACCAGCAGCAATACAATAAAGGTCACCACATACATTGCGCAAAACCCCCAGACCGACTCAATCACTCGATCAGGCACCTTGCGCTTGCCCAGCTTAACGGTAAAGACCCCACTGGGATGCAATAGACGATGAATTTCACGCTGACCTTGGCGATACACCAACATAACGCGCATCACCTTCATTCCCCCACCGGTTGAGCCAGCACAAGCGCCAATAAAGGCGGTAAATAACAGTAAATACGGCAAGAATGTGGGCCAGCTACTAAAGTCGTCGACACCAAAGCCAGTTGTGGTAGCCACCGAAACCACCTGAAAGGCTGCAAAACGTAAGCTATGGGTCCAGTCATCGTGGGTGCTATACAGCAACAGCACCACCAAAGTTAAAGCAAAAGTGCCAGCTAAAATTTTCAAAAAGGTCATGCACTCGGCATCTTTCAAATAAGTAAAGATTGAGCCACTGCGCAAGGCCGCAAAGTGCAAGCCAAAGTTAATCCCAGAGAACGCCATAAAGAAAATACAAATAGCTTCAATTAATGGGCTATCAAAATAGCCAATACTGGCGTCGTGGGTAGAAAAACCGCCAATCGCAATCGTCGAAAAACTATGGCCAACGGCATCAAATAAACTCATGCCCGCCGCCCAATAAGCCAAAGCACAGAGCACCGTTAAACCGCAATAAATCATCCACAGGGTTTTGGCCGTATCGGCAATGCGTGGTGAAAGCTTATTTTCTTTTAATGGGCCAGGCATTTCGGTGCGATATAACTGCATACCGCCCACTCCTAACATCGGCATAATCGCTACTGCTAATACCACAATTCCCATACCCCCTAACCACTGCAATTGTTGGCGGTAATATAGAATTGCGCGCGGCAATTGATCGATACCCGTTAGCACAGTCGCGCCGGTGGTGCTTAAACCCGAAAAAGCTTCAAATAACGAGTCAGTAATCCCCATCAAGGGACTGTTCGATAGTAAAAAAGGAATCGACCCGAAGGTGCCCAGTACCACCCAGAATAACGCTGTAATTAAATACCCGTCACGTACCCGCATTTCGGCTCTGGCTTTACGGGTCGGTAACCAAGCAAAAAAACCAGTCAGTAGGGTAATTAAAAACGCGCCGGTAAAGCTTAACCAAGTGCCTTCGGCATAATAAATATCCATGATAATGGGCGGCACATGACTGAGGCTAAAGGTCATGAGCAAGATTCCCACAATTCGGCAAATGGCAGCAAAGTGCATAAAAAACTCGTCGTTAAATCAGCTGATTAGCGGTAATAGTGGCTTAAAAAAAGGTGAGTCCCGGCTGGAATAAGAGCTCAACGTCACGAATATACTTTTTATCCATGACAAAGATAATCACATGGTCTTCGGCTTGAATCACCGCCTGATCATCACTAATTAATACCTCTTCATCACGAATAATCGCACCAATGGTTGCCCCCGGTGGCAAGCGAATATCTTTCACTTTACGCCCAATGACCTTGCTCGAGCGCTTATCACCATGGGCAATCGCCTCGATCGCTTCAGCAGCGCCACGGCGCAATGAGTGCACGCTTACAATATCGCCCCGCCGCACATGGGTTAATAAGGTGCCTAAGGTCGCTAACTGCGGACTAATTGCAATATCAATCGCACCACCTTGGACCAAATCAGCATAGGCGGGGTTATTAATAATCGCCATCACCTTACGCGCACCCAAGCGTTTAGCCAGCAAGGACGCCATAATATTGGCCTCATCATCATTGGTTAAGGCCAAAAAGATATCAGCCTCATCAATATTTTCTTCAACCAGTAAGTCTCGATCTGAAGCACTGCCCTGCAACACCACCGTGGTATCTAAGCTGTCTGACAGATACCTACAGCGTGAGGGATTAATTTCAATAATTTTTACCTGATAGCGGCTTTCAATTGCTTCGGCTAAGCGCTCACCAATGTGTCCGCCGCCAGCAATAATGACTTTGCGATAGCTGTCTTCAAGGCGCCGCATTTCACTCATTACATCGCGAATATGATTCCGTGCAGCAATAAAGAACACTTCATCATCTACCTCAATCACGGTATCGCCTTTCGGTAAAATCGGTCGATCACGGCGAAAAATGGCTGCCACTCGGGTATTAATATTCGGCATATGGGCGTGCAGTTGACGTAACTCTTGCCCCACTAATGGCCCGCCATAATAGGCTTTGACGCAGACTAACTGCGCTTTACCTTCAGCAAAGTCCAGTACCTGTAAAGCACCCGGGTACTCAATTAAGCGCTTAATGTAGTTAGTGACTGCTTGTTCGGGACTGATCAGTACATCAATCGGAATCGCATCGTTATCAAATAGTCCGGTACGGGTGAGATACGCCGACTCCCGTACACGCGCAATTTTCGTTGGGGTACGAAACAGAGTATGCGCCACCTGACAGGCAATCATGTTGGTTTCATCACTGCTAGTTACCGCCACCAGCATATCGGCATCATCGGCGCCGGCTTGGCGTAACACCGTTGGGTAAGAACAGTGACCAACCACCGTACCAATATCTAGGCGATCACCCAGATCGCGCAAACGCTCAACGTTGGTATCGACAATCGTAATATCGTTGGCTTCACTGGCGAGCAATTCTGCTAAGGTTCCGCCCACTTGCCCTGCACCTAGAATAATAATTTTCATTGCCTTGCTACTCTACTCAGCGGCCTTAACTAAGCGCGCATAATAAAAACCATCGTGTCCTTGGGCTTGGGGAAACAACTGACGCCCCGCTGGCTGTTCAAGACCAAACTCCGCTTTAATCGACCACTGCTCGGCCCCTGGGGTTCGCGCTAAAAAGGCCTCAACCACCTGAGTGTTTTCTTCAGGCAAAATTGAGCAGGTCGCATACAGCAGCACACCGCCTGGTTTTAGGGTCTGCCATAACACATCCAATAATTCCCCTTGCAGCGTAGCTAAGGCTGGAATATCAGCCGCCTGACGGGTGATTTTAATATCAGGATTGCGCCGAATCACCCCAGTTGCTGAGCAAGGGGCATCTAATAAAATCCGATCAAATAACTGGCCGTCCCACCACTGCTCAAGCTGGCGCGCATCTCCAGCTTTTAGTTGAGCAGTTAACTGTAACCGCGCTAGGTTTTCTGCTACCCGTTTGAGGCGATGGGGCTCTAGATCAATAGCTATCAGTTCCTGCAAATTAGCTTCAGTTTCCAGAATATGGCAGGTTTTACCCCCGGGGGCGCAGCAGGCATCTAATACCCGTTGCCCAGCGTGTAAATCGAGCAAACCCGCTGATAATTGCGCCGCCTCATCTTGCACACTGACCCAGCCTTCAGCAAAGTGCGGCAACTCATACACCGAACACGGCTTATCTAAGGTAATTCCTACATCGCTGTACGCAGTTGCTTTGGCTGCAATCCCCTGCTCAGCCAATAAGGCTAGGTAATCAGCTTGATTGATACGCTGCTGGTTCACCCGCAAGGTAAACGGCGGATACTGATTTGCCTGCTCGCAAATTGCCAACCAGTGTTCTGGCCACACCGCTTTTAGCTGCTTTTGTAGCCAGCGAGGATGGGCAGTGACCACTACTGGATCTTTTTGTAACTGTTGTAACTGCTCTGCCCCTTCAGCTTGCGCTTTACGCAACACCGCATTTAATAAGCCTTTAGCCCATTTTTTCTTCAGTCCAGCAGCGGCATTGACTGTTTCGCTAATCGCCGCATGCTCTGGAATGCGCATATACAGCAACTGATACAAACCAATAAATAATAATGCCTGCACATCACTATCGGCACGGCGAAATGGCTTTTCCAGCCACTGATTGGCCAACACCTCTAACTGGGGAAACCAGCGCGCCGTACCTAAGGCCAATTCTTGGACCAGTGCTCGATCCTGCTCGGCAACCCGATCTAGCTGTGCTGGCAAGCTGCCATTCAGTGAGGCTTTTCCAGCAATCACCGCGCCTAATGCTTGGGCCGCTGCTAAACGCGCACTCATAAATCAAACACCGCGCCTACGGGAAATAGCTCCTGCTTACTATTGAGCACATCAGTCACACTCATGGCTCTGGCGTTGGGTAGCTGAATCCGAGTTAAACGCAGTGCCCCCTCGCCACAGGCCACCACTAAGCCCTCACGTTCCGCAGCCAGAATAGTACCCGGAGCTGCAGATGTATTATTTTCTAAAACGGGTTCCGCAGCATGCACCTTAATCACTTGGCCATTAAGTTGTGAGTGGCTCACTGGCCAAGGGTTAAATGCCCGAATTTGCTGATCCAACTCAGTCGCTGACTGCTGCCAGTTTAGTTTTGCTTCCGCTTTGCTGAGCTTGTGAGCGTAATTGGCAAGGCTGTCATCCTGCTTTTCTGCCTGCATTGTTCCTTCAGCTAGCTGCTGTAACACCTCAAGCACGGCGGCCGAACCCAGCTCAGCAAGACGATCATGCAAGCTGCCACCGGTATCTTGGGCAGTAATCGGCGTGCTGACTTTATGCAACATCGGTCCAGTATCTAGCCCCGCTTCCATCTGCATCACAGTCACGCCTGTGACATCATCACCGGCTTCAATCGCTCGCTGAATCGGCGCTGCTCCACGCCAACGGGGCAATAGCGATGCATGGCTATTAATGCAGCCTAGACGCGGCATATCCAGCACTGCTTGCGGTAAAATTAAACCGTAGGCCACCACTACCATTAGGTCTGGCTTAAGCTCAGCTAACTCTGCTTGAGCAGCAGCATCACGTAAAGTTAAGGGTTGAAAAACGGGGATATTATGCGCCAATGCTAATTGCTTAACCGGACTCGCTACCAATTTCTGCCCACGACCTGCTGGGCGATCAGGCTGACTGTAAACACCTATCACCTCATGGACTCCCTGCTGCAAAATAGCCTGTAAATGGCTGGCAGCAAACTCTGGCGTACCGGCAAACACAATGCGTAACGATTTAGACATAACACCCTCACAATTCAATGGCAAAGACCAATAGATTCAGTCTTGCCTAAACAAAATTAGCCTTTATGCGCGAACATAAAGGCTAATTTTTAATCACCTACCACTCAGCGCGACTGGGCGCGATGTTGTTTTTCGAGTTTTTTCTTGATTCGATCACGCTTTAGATTCGACAAATAATCAACAAATAACTTGCCATTCAAGTGATCACACTCATGCTGAATGCACACGGCTAACAAACCTTCGGCAATCAGTTCAAAGGGCTTACCCTCTCTATCTAAGGCGTTTACCTTAACTTTTAACGGACGATCAACATCTTCATAAAAACCAGGCACTGATAAACAGCCCTCTTGGTACTTATCAGTTTCATCACACAGCACTTCTAGCTCTGGATTAATAAATACCATCGGCTCGGACTTATCTTCCGATAAATCCATCACCACCACACGTTTATGCACGTTGACTTGGGTGGCTGCCAAGCCAATACCCGGTGCTTCATACATGGTTTCGAACATATCGTCGATCAGGGTACGTAACTCATCATCCACCTGATCTACAGGTTGCGCGATAGTTCTCAACCTAGGATCGGGAAACTCTAAAATTGTTAAAATGGCCATAAACCTACATCAAATAAATAGTATGTGAACTAAAGTCACAGTTGCGATGAGACAGGATACGTCATCAATAAAAACATAAACTCTATTATAATAAACTTTATGTTAGCCGCCTGACGTTTTAGTTTCTGACATATGATAAAGGGATTCATTATATGAGATATGAGAAAAACTTCATTCAACTCGATATTTTCTAAATGCTGGCTTCTTCTAGGAAAACCATCATTTACAGCAAGCTGACTGTCGCCCCTAGGGTGCAGTGCTTGTAAACAAGTTTTCATGAGCTTCGAGAGTCAAAAACTTATGCTCACAATGAAGTATATTTCAGACCAGCAATCGAGACTGATTATAGTACAACTACTGTTACTCTGAATTAACACAAGAAAACAGCTAACGAGCAAGGATCTGCTATGTCTTTATCCCAAACTGAAATTGCGGCACGGATTTTACTGCAGTCTCTGCCTGAGATTGGGGTAAAGCGTTACCAAGGCTTACTCCAACACTTTACCAGCGCCCATGCAGCTTTAACTGCTGATGCTGAAGAATGGCGTCAACTACGCTTACCTGCCAAAAGTATCGCCGCGCGTAAACACTCAGATTACCTGCAACTTACTGATCGAACCTTAGCCTGGTTAGCCCAGCCAAATCATCATGTATTTTTTATTGATCAAGCTGATTATCCGTTTTTATTAAAAAATACTGCTGGTGCACCGAATCTGCTGTTTGCCATGGGTGATCATTCGATTATTGAACAGCCGCAACTGGCCATCGTTGGCAGTCGTAATGCCAGCGTAAGTAGCAAACAGACTGCTTTTCAATTTAGTAAAGCCCTCAGTAGTGCCGGCTTTGTGGTCACCAGTGGCTTAGCCCAAGGCATTGATGCGGCCGCCCATGAAGGCGCCGTTGCCGTTAACCAACCGACCATCGCCGTAGTGGGTACTGGTTTAAATCAAGTCTATCCTGCGCGCCATCGGCCTTTGCAAGAAGCTATTTTGCAACATGGTGGACTGATTTTGTCTGAGTTACCACTCGACAGCCAACCACTGGCGGCGCACTTTCCTAGGCGCAATCGAATTATTAGTGGCCTCGCGTTAGGCGTGTTAGTGGTAGAAGCCAGCCCCAATAGCGGCTCTTTAATTACGGCGCGCCTTGCCGCTGAACAAGGACGTGAGGTCTATGCCATTCCCGGCTCAATTCATTACCCAGGAGCACGAGGCTGCCACCAATTAATTCGTGAAGGAGCCACCTTAGTTGAAACCGTTGAGCATACTTTAGAAGAGCTGCAAAGCTGGAAGTCGCTTCCAGAATCATCAGCAGCGGCCCTAGATAGCCATAGCGAACTGCCCGTGCAGCAACAACAGCTGTTGCAGTTGATTCAGGCCGAACGTTATCAAACCGAAGAGCTGGCAGCCCTTAGTCAACTCACTATTCCAGACCTATTACCCCTACTGACTGACCTAGAAATCTTGGGCTTAATTAGCAATGAGAATGGCCTCTGGCTGTATCACTCACGAAAAAACAGTTTAATATAACGGCTCTTTTTAACGCGAGAGTAGCTATGGCCAGTCAGTGGCAGATTCAACATGCAGCGCAGCTTATTCAGCAAGGCGGCGTTATTGCTTACCCCACCGAAGCGGTCTGGGGCTTAGGCTGTGACCCTTATAATGAGCAAGCGGTGCGCCGGATTCTGGCAATTAAACAACGCCCCATGCATAAAGGCTTAATCGTAATTGCCGGCGCCATCGAGCAGTTTGCCGAACTGTTACAAGACCTTAACCCTGAACAGCTGCAACAACTGCAAGCTTCCTGGCCTGGCCCTAACACTTGGCTGGTGCCCCATAAACAGCGCCTGCCCCACTGGGTTACCGGAGAACACCGTACTGTAGCCTTAAGAGTGTCTGATCATCCACTGGTGCAACAATTATGTGCGCTGACTGGACCGATTATTTCCACCTCTGCCAATCCTGCGGGCTTACCGGCTGCAACTTCAAGGCTTCGGATCGAGCAATATTTCCATCAACAACTCGATGCCATACTGGATGCCCCCTTAGGTGGCTACCGCTCACCTAGCTTAATTCGTGATCTAAGCACAGGGGCCGTCATCCGTCCTATGTAGCATGGGTTAGATAGCTCGCTTACAGCCTGGCAATGGTATGCTTGCAGGCCTATTTATTTTTTAATTGACGATCTTGGTCTGGGAGTTAATCGTGACTAATTCATTTGAGGCTGTAAAAGCCTATATGCTTGATCTACAAGACCGCATTTGCGCTGCCTTTGAAGAAGCCGATGGACAAGCAACCTTTTTTGAAGATAAATGGGAGCGAGAAGCAGGAGGCGGCGGCCGTACTCGAGTGATTGCCGATGGCGCCCTGATCGAAAAAGGCGGCGTGAACTTTTCCCACGTGTATGGTGGTCAACTACCCGCTTCAGCCAGCGCCATTCGACCAGAACTAGCTGGGCGCTCATTTCAAGCAATGGGCGTATCCTTAGTGATTCACCCAGAAAATCCACATATCCCCACCTCTCACGCTAATATTCGTCTATTTGTTGCTGAAAAAGAGGGTGAAGAACCTATTTGGTGGTTTGGCGGCGGCTTTGACCTAACGCCTTACTATGGTGTTGAAGAAGATTGCGTCCATTGGCACCAAGTTGCTCACGATGCCTGCGCGCCCTTTGGCGAAGAGATCTACCCTGAGTTTAAGCAATGGTGTGATGAGTATTTTTATCTAAAATATCGCGATGAGCCACGGGGCATTGGTGGGCTATTTTTTGATGACCTAAATCGCTGGGATTTTGCCACCTGTTTTGCTTTCACCCAAGCTGTGGGCGAGGCCTATTTACACGCTTACCTGCCCATTGTTGAACGTCGCCGTAACATTCCCTTCACTGAACAACAACGCGCCTTCCAAGCCCATCGCCGTGGCCGTTATGTCGAGTTTAACTTAGTATTTGACCGCGGCACCTTATTTGGCCTGCAGTCGGGTGGCCGCACTGAATCAATCTTAATGTCTTTACCACCGGTAGTTCGCTGGAGTTATGACTGGCAAGCCGAGCCTGGCTCTGCCGAAGCACAACTGACTAAGTTTTACCTGAAAAACCGTGACTGGTTAGGCGAGGCCTATCAATAATGGATCGCTACGCAGTTTTTGGAAATCCTATTGCCCATAGTAAGTCGCCCTTTATTCATCAGGAGTTTGCTGCTTTTCATGCCCAAAGCATGCAATATAGCCGTGTATTAGCGCCTCTTGATAATTTTGCCGAGACACTGAAACAGTTTTTTAACACAGGGCAAGGGGCTAATATTACGGTGCCTTTTAAAGAGCAAGCTTTTGCTCTAGCCGACCAGCTAACAGAGCGAGCGCAACAAGCAGGCGCAGTAAATACCTTAAAAAAACTTAGTGATGGTCGCTTACTGGGTGATAACACCGATGGTGCAGGATTGGTTAATGATTTATTAATCAATCAAGTCCCTTTACAAGGGCAAAAGATTTTACTGGTTGGTGCCGGTGGCGCTGCCCGTGGAGTTATTGAGCCATTGCTGGCCCACCAGCCAGCGGAGCTAACCATTGCTAACCGAACGGTCAGCAAAGCCGAGCAGCTAGCCACTGAGTTTGCGCACCTTGGCCCCGTCAGTGCCTGCGGTTTTGATTGGATCAGCGCCCCAGTTGATCTTATTATCAATGCGACTTCAGCCAGCCTTACTGGCGAGTTACCACCCCTCCACGCTAATTTGATCAGCCGCGACCACACAGTAAGCTATGACATGATGTATGGCGCTGAAACCACCGTCTTTAGTCAGTGGGCGCAGCAGCTAGGTGCAGCCAAAAGCTTAGATGGCTTAGGTATGCTGGTGGGCCAAGCAGCAGAATCATTTAAACTATGGCGTGGCATTTATCCGGCTAACACCCAAGCCGTAATTGAAAAACTACGCCAACAACTCTAACGGTATCACTCCTAGCTCTCAGCCTGAGCGGCTAGGAGTGATTTCTTAGTCATTCTCAACATCTCAGCAACTTCCTGTCTTTTAAACGAATTTAGCCGATTTTAAACCACACATAACGCTGTAATATTCTGTGTTTTTTTTAGACTAAATAGCCAAATTTATACTTGCTTTTTTATTTTTATTTAAACTTAAGCTTGCTATTCAGTTTTAGCTCCCCTAGTATGCGCCCGCCGCATAAGCGGTTTTTACATGAGAAAGATACCACTAATGGACACCCCTTGTTGTTGTAGCCCTTTATGGGCAATTACAAATAATAAGCACATCAGCTTCCCTGCTGACGGCCGCCTGCAAGCTAGAAACAGTTCTTTCTGATTTTCTGCTGACTCGGGCTGCCGTATAGATTTGGGCAGCTTGGAGAATCAGCATGAGCAACACCAATTCCAATCTCGCGCTCGTTTTAAACGATGCCATCAAAAATGATCAGTTCGAAAACGCACTCATTGCGGTCAAGGGCATTCGTCCCGTTGATCTAGCTGACGTTTTATCCCAAATTGAAGCCTCTCTCGCTTGGCGCCTGCTTGAGCGCTTACCTAATCGCGCTACGGTATTTTCCTACCTAGAGCCTGAAACCCAAGTGCGCTTAGCCCGTGAGTTTCCACGTGCCAGTTTAGCTAAGCTGGTAGGTGAAATGCCCGCGGATGAACGTACTGACTTGTTCAAGCACTTTGATCAAAGCCAACGTGATGCCTTACTGCCTGCCTTAGCTCAAGCCGAGCGCGAAGATATTCGCAAGCTCTCAGCTTATGTGGAAGGTACCGCCGGTGCTCTAATGACCTCGGACTACGCCACCCTAGGCAAGGATATGAGCGTAGCTGAGGCCTTAGCTGCACTACGGGTGGAAGCGCCCGATGCCGAAACCATTTATCATGCCTATGTGATTGATCAGCAGCGCAAACTGCTGGGTGTGGTCTCGCTCCGTGAGCTCATCCTGTCTAACCCAGAGGCCTTAATTAAAGACCTCATGGTGCGTGACCCAATTCATAGCAAAGTCACCGATGATCAAGAAGAAGTAGCGAAAAAAATCGCTCGCTATGACCTGATTGCCCTACCTATCACCGATGAAAAAGGGGCTATGGTGGGGATTGTCACCCACGATGACGCAATGGATGTAGCCAGTGATGAAGCCACTGAAGACTTCCACCGCGCAGGTGGGGTAGTCAGTACCGTAGGCAATTTAAAAGACGCCACCATTGGTCTGCTCTATCGTAAGCGGGTGTTCTGGCTGGTGCTATTAGTGTTCGGTAACTTATTCTCTGGTGCCGGGATTGCCCACTTTGAAGACATTATCGCCGCCAACCTCGTGCTGGTGTTCTTCCTCCCCTTGCTGGTAGACAGTGGCGGTAACGCCGGTTCGCAATCAGCCACCTTGATGG
This sequence comes from Thiopseudomonas alkaliphila, assembly GCF_001267175.1. Lineage (NCBI taxonomy): Bacteria > Pseudomonadati > Pseudomonadota > Gammaproteobacteria > Pseudomonadales > Pseudomonadaceae > Thiopseudomonas > Thiopseudomonas alkaliphila. Next base: position 1,730,801 of record NZ_CP012358.1, read on the forward strand.
TCCGAGCTCTCGCTACCGGTGAAGTGGTGATGCGTGACTGGATGTCATTACTAGGCCGTGAAACCTTAGTTGCGCTCTGCCTTGGCGGTACGATGGCCTTAGCGGTATCGATCCTCGGTTATATCCGTGGTGATGAAGTAGTGGCTTTAGTGCTAGCGCTCAGCATGGTATCGATTGTTTTAATCGGCTGTATTATCGGCATGAGCTTACCCTTTGTCTTAAGCAAAATGGGCTTTGACCCAGCCAGTGCCAGTGCACCTTTAATTACTTCGGTGTGTGATGCCGCAGGTGTCGTAATTTACCTATTTATTGCCTCACAATTTTTAACCTTAGGTTAATCATTAAAGCGTCATTAAAAGTAAGCTTTGCTGTCACTTTTCTTTGCTTCAATGTTCTCTAGGCGGCTGTCACCAGCCGCCCATTGAAGCCACTTATTCTACTGTCCACTAGGACCTCAGTTTCAAAGGAGGCACAACATGGTTTGGGAAAACTTCATGTTGCGAGTCACCGTGGCCATGGTACTAGGCGCTGTTATCGGTGCCGAGCGTCAGTTACGCCAACGCATGGCTGGTTTACGCACTAACGCACTCGTTGCTTCAGGCGCCTGTTTATTTGTTTTAGTCTCTGCCTATACTGGCGATATCAGCAGCGCTGGCCGTATCTCTGGACAAGTTGTTTCAGGCATTGGCTTTTTAGGCGCTGGCGTCATTATGCGCGAAGGTTTAAATGTCCGCGGCCTCAATACCGCGGCCACGCTCTGGTGTTCGGCAGCCATTGGCGTACTATCGGGAATTGGTTTATTAGTTGAGGCTGCAGTCGGCACCTTAGTGATTTTATGTGCCAATATTTTATTGCGTGAAGCAGCACAACGCATCAATCGCCTCAATCTGGTGCCCGATGCGGTTGAGCAGCATTATGCAATTACGATTGTCTGTCACGCCGACGATGAAGTGCATGTGCGTACCTTATTACTCCATGCCCTAGGCAGCACTCAATTCGCTTTACAATCTTTACTAAGCGAAGACTTAGAGCACCGCCCAAATACCTTAAAGGTCATTGCTGAAGTGATTGCGCCTTCGGGTAACCAGTCGCAACTGGAACAAATCGTTAGCCGCATTAGCCTTGAAAAAAGCGTATCTTCGGTACGCTGGACGCTCACGGCAGAGCACGAAGAACTATCTTAAATAGCACACTCTGCAATCAGTAAGTCACTACAGCAGCTGCTCAGCTAGCTGCTGTAGTCCGCTTAACCCCTGAATATCTTGTGCCTGTAAGGCAATCTGCTGCTGGGGCAACGTTCCTAAACGCTGTTGGATGGCCACTAAGTAACTGGCTTGCTGTTCAAGCCGCGCGCGCCAAAAACTATTATCCGCTGCAGCCGCTGGCATTACCCGATTGATCAATAATCCTGCCACTGGAATATGACTGTGCTGCAGGGAGTCGACGGCACGCTCGGTTTCCAGTAATGGCAATTTTTCTGGGGTTAAGACAAATATAAAAGCACTTTGCTCAGCATCCGATAAACAGCGACGGGTGCGCTGAAATAATGACTGCCGTGCGTGTAAAGTACTTAACAGTTGTTGCTGCTTAGAATCTAAGCCCTCAACCGCATGCTGACTAGGATCAGCCAAAGGATTATCCACACTGCGCCCAGGCGTTAGATGCGATAGCACAGAACTAAGGTGTTCTGAGCGCTTATTATGTTTGAGCAAACCTTCAGTCCATACTGCCATCACCTCCGGCAGGCTCAATAAACGTAAGGTATGGCCAGTAGGTGCAGTGTCAAACACAATTAAGTCAAAACGCTGCAAACCTTCATCTAATAACTGCGCCACTCGCTCTAATAACGCAGCTTCTTGAGCACCGGGCGAATGCCGAGTTAACCGTAGCTGACGCTCAAGCTCACCTACTTTATCAGGGCCTACGTATTGGCGCATTTGCCCCAACACTCGCTGTAAATAAGCCTTTACCTCAGTATCTGGATCTAACTCCAATACCGTTAAATTAGGCTGAACTGAGGTTTCCTTAGCTCCAATTGTTAAGCCAAAGGCATCAGCTAAACTGTGGGCGGGGTCAGTTGATACCAACAAAGTGTTGCGGCCAAGGGTTGCCGCTTTAATAGCAAGCGCACACGACAATGTGGTTTTACCCACACCGCCCTTACCCCCGCACATTAAAACGCGTTTAGTCATTAATAACGGAATTAGCTGTAGTTTCATCAAGCATCCATTAACAGCAACGAAATTGATCTAACGGCGAACGTGGCATACCCATGCGCACATGCCAGTCGTGAAAACGCTCAAGCAATAAAGGCTGTAATTCTAAAGTGTACCAAGAGGCCGGGTTCGGAATACCCATCATTTCAGAGAACACCAGCAGCATAAACAAGTCATCTTCATCGCGTTTGGCTCTGGCAATCGCTGCGCGATACGGAGCGTTGTAGTACAACGCTCCTGCCTCGCTGACTTTTTTATACCATTGCTTAAAGGCAGCTACTTTAAGCTGCATAAGATTTGGCTGCTTCAAGAAGCTTGCACCTGTTTCTTTTCTCGACGTAAAGCCGACACACACTCTAAAGTCACCAGCACGGCAGCCACCAATACCACTAGATCAAGACCAAATAAAAACCAGTCGGCCTTCTCATAGAAGCCACGCAACTGAATTAACAGCGCTAACAGCCCCATAGTCAGAATAAAGATCAACGGAATAACCACATAGATTGCCGGAGTTTTACGGCGTACCAGCATTACCGCAATAATCAGCAAGGTTAATCCGGCTAATAATTGGTTGGTGGTACCAAATAATGGCCAAATCAGTAAACCACCACTGCCATCAGCCCCGCCGGCACCAAAGGCTAAAACCAAGCAAGAACCCACCGATAAAGCAGTCGCTGGAAGGGCTTTGCTCATCCATTTTACTTGATAGATTTCGCCCCACTCTTGGAAGATATAACGCTGCAAACGCAAACCCGTATCCATGGTGGTGCCGGCAAAGAGTGCTGCCATCACCGTAAGCATCGTGGCTGAAACCTCTGCACTAATTCCTGTGCCATTTTCTAAAATAGTCGCTCCACCCTGCACAAAGGCTTCAATACCGCCCTGACCAAAGGTTGAATACACCGCCTGCCAGTCGGCTAAGCTGGCAAAACCAGCACAAGCCGCAATGATTGCGGCCAAAGCTAATGCGCCTTCACCTACAGCACCAAAGTAGCCAACAAAGCGGCCATCGGTTTCTTTGTTTAATTGCTTAGAAGAGGTACCTGAAGCGACTAATCCATGGAAGCCGGAAATAGCGCCACAAGCAATGGTGACAAACAATAGGGGCACCAGCGATGGCGTACTCATAGGCAGTTCGGTATTGATCGCAGGCGCCACAACGGTTGGATTACCAATCAATACAGCGGCATACAATAAGATCAAGCCAACAAATAACTGTAAACCGTTAATATAATCACGAGGTTGTAATAACACCCAAACAGGCAGTAATGAAGCAATCGCCGCATAAGCAAACAATAACAAAATCCAGTTAGCACTGGCAGAAAGCCCCATAAACTTATCTGGTAGGGTAACTGGCATCTGCGGCCCCATATAGATCAAGCCATAGAGCGCAATCACTCCAAGCAGCGAAACTAAGGGTAAGTTCCACTTAAAGCGATAAATGGCTTGACCAATCACGATGGCTACCGCAATCGCACCCCATACCGGCACTACTGAGCCTGGATTATTAATCAGCAGCTTGGCGATAACTACGCCAAATACGCCGTTCACCATTAATAAGACGAGGAAAATCACTACCATAAACAATAAGCGTGCCCGCTTACCTACGACATCCCCGGTTAAGGCCCCGACCGATTTAGCCCGATTACGTACACTGGCCCAGATTGCCCCCATATCGTGCACACCGGCAAAGAAAATGGTGCCAAATACCACCCATAAAAACGCCGGCAACCAGCCCCAAATCACAGCAATAGCAGGCCCCACAATCGGCGCTGCTCCTGCTACTGAAGTAAAGTGGTGACCCCACAGCACGTATTTATTGGTCGGGACATAATCCACACCATCTTCCATGGTGTGGGCAGGAGTTTGAAAATTTTTATCAAGTTTAAAGATTTTCTCAGCAATAAACTTTGAATACACAAAGTATCCAAGGCTCATTGCGATTAATCCAAATAACATTAGATAAATCGCGCTCATAGTGAAATTCCTTCTGCGTAATTACAAGAGAATCGCATTTAGAAAACTCTTGTAACGAATAGCTAAACGCAGTGTCAATCACGACTTAAGTAACACCTCGAGCTTTACTGTTAATTCAACCAAGCAATTTACATTGCCTCAAAACACTTAATCTTGAGACAAACGCTGACTCCATCCTGGCACGCCATCACGTATTTGCTGTGAATAGTTACTTGCCTCTGCAGCTTGTTTGGAGCGCTCGGTAATGCGTCCACGCTCGGTCAGCACAGGTAAGGGATAATCAGGTACTAAGCCGCCTTGCTCTTGCACATAACTTGGCAAATACCCCGTAAGTAATAAGCGAGGATCTAACGGCAAACTACGACCGGTGATATGGCGCATCATGTCAAAGACGATGGTGGTGCAGTTGGCAGTGATGGTGTTATAAAAACGAGGCTGTTCAACTAAATCATTAGCCTGTTTGATATAGGCTAAAAACAGTTGCTGCATGAGCTCTTGCGGCATTTCTAAGCGATAAAGATAGCTGTCCTCGCCTCGCACATTGGGCCGTACGCCAATTGCATCGCGCTCATCGGTAGCCATAATACTCAGCTCAAAGTCTTTAAAAAAACCACCAATTTCAGAAAAGCTCTGGCCTTGTTTCTTACGGATCTCCACAGTAAAGGTCACAAATTGACCATCACTAAAGCCAAAGGACACCAGTACATGAGCTATCGACTGCATCCCCCAGTGCGAGGTAATCATATCGACCGATTGCAGTTGGGTTAAATCATACTGCCGCGTTTCCCAACGGGGTTCATACTCGGTTTCGCTCTTCCAGTTAAAGTTACGCACGTTATGCAGGGTAACCCGACTACCCTGCACCTCACCGTGGGTCATCTGGGCCAAATCATCGGCCCAAATATGTTCATTTGATGGCTCCAGCGTATTCCACCACACCAGTAAACAACCATGTAAGACGAGATACGCTATGACGCCCTGCGTTGCCCCTCTAACCCAAAGCAGCACCGCGCAGCTTAAGGCTAATAAACTCCACACTGCCATCCACAACACAGGTTTCGGTGCCTGATAATACAGCGCTAAATTGCCCCACAGAGTCGCTACCAATAAGCACAGGGTAAGCATGCTTAGGCCAAGCTTAGCCCACGCCGAACGTGCCGGTCGTTGATCTGAATGAATACTATTAAGGAGTTGCTGCATGGGATGCTCGACTTATTTCTGCTAAATGCTGATGTAAAATTCGGCGAATTTCGACAATTGCCTCGGGAGTCTCTTGCACACTATGCCACGAAGGAATAATCAGCTCGGATACAGCCCCAGGAAGATGGGCACTCTTATAAGGCACTACCCCATCACTGGACTCATCAAGAGAAACTTTGGGCGTGTCATTGCCCATAATTGAGTGATACTTCACCTTGGGACTAATGGGTAAGTCTGCGGCTAAGCGCACAAAAGGATCCTGATCACTTAGATTAGCAATGCTATTCAGCGGTCGGGTTAACGCCTCACCAGAAGCTGAGCTGGGATCTAACAATAGCTGCGCCACCTCACCAAATCGGGCCAACATACTAGCTGGCAGCTCAATAATATTAGCTGCCCAACGTGCTACTCGGTTTTCCGCAAAGGGGGTGCCGCGATGGGGCGCCGCGACAAAGATCGCCCGACTAACGCCGGGTAACGGTTCAAACCAAGCATAAGGTTTTAATTGCTCACGCACCTTACGCTGGCGGGCCGAACTCATCTTAAAACGCTCGGTAAAGGCCTGCCAAAATAAGTCACCGGAGCTGGAAACCATTAATCGGGATAACACCCCGCCCATGCTGTGCCCTAATAACACCACTTCATTAGAGGCAATCGCAGTGCCCGTAGGGTCAAAATGTTTTAGCGTTGTTTTAAGGGCTTCGGCAATAGTGGCATTGTTGTAAGCAATCGGCGCATTGGTTGGGTAGTACACCTGCCAAATTTGATAGTTTTGCCGCAACTGCTCATCGCCTAATACTTCATTGGCCACGTTAATCCAGGCTTCAGGGCTACTGGCTAAGCCATGCAGCATAATTACAATCCGTCGATTAGGATCATAGGGCTGCATTAAGTACACGTGGGGCCGCTCTAAAACCTCACCGCGACCAAATAAGGTTAATAACGACTGACTGGCAAAACCTGAGCGCGCTAACCAGAGGCCATAGCCCGAGGTAAAGTTGGCAGCCAAAGGCACCTGATCACCCGCCAACTGCAAATCTTCCTTTTTGTAAGGGTCAAACCCCAACATCTGTACCCGCTGGGTTTTTAGCACCTGCTCTAAGTTTTCACCGCCAAAATCCAACATTACTGTCAATGCTGGAAAAGGTGTTTCACTAAATACCTCGTCAGCGGTAGCTTTAGTCACCACACGTTTGGCTGTAACCGCTACCAACTCTGCCCCCAGCCCATCTCGCCGGTATTGGCTGCGAATACCTTTAAAGGTTAAAGCCGCAGCTGGAATGACTTCATTAGGTACCTGCTCACCAGAAGCTAAACGTACCTCCGCTAAATTGCCTTGAATCTCCCAGTTGGCCAAGCGTATGACAAACACGCCATTTGCTTCTTGAATATCAATATCGGCTTGATCTTGATGCTTAAAGAGCAAGGTCACTGCTTGCTGAGTAGCATAATTATAATAATCGCGGACTTGTGCTTGACGGTCCTCGAGTGCACGCTGACTGGGTTTTCTTGGGGTAAAAAATAAATAGGCATAGGCATAACGGGCGCTCTCAATATAAGCCGCAATACGCTCTGCCAGCTGTGTATTTTTGTTTTTCTCTTGATCGATAGCTGTTTGTAACCACAGCTCTGACAAAGCCGCTAGCCGTTGCTCGCTATGCAAAGCCTCAGTTGCCACTAATGAATCGCGACAACGGGCATTTTCTTTACTACACAGACTTTCATCAATTCCAACCACCTGTAGCACACTGCCTGTGGCTGGACTTAAGGTACCTGTGGTTAAAATATCTCCCCGGCGCGCTGCCATGTAGTCACTGGTACTGACCGAGGCCACTTTTACCCCAGCACAACCAGTGAGATACAGCGTTAATCCCAGCAATATTAGCTGGACTAACCGATAACCCGACACTTGCCCCATGCTATTTCGCTCACCTAAATATGTATCGGCTATCGCCGCCATGAATACCAAGAAAATAGCGCATAGCTTACACAGTCGCCGCCCGCGATTAAATATCCATGCCCAGATTCAATTTTTCCCAGTGACTAAATCAATTTGTTTTATACTGCACGCCATTCTTAATGAGGCAGAACGATGAGTAAAAAATTAGTAGCGGTAATAGCCGCAGTAGGCTTGGCTTACACTGGCGCTTCTTGGTACTTCGGTAAAAGTTACGAAGACAACACCTACGCCATTGTGCAAAATGCGAATCAGGATTTACGCCAATTTTTTGGAGTTGAAGCACCACAGATCGCAATTGCTGACTATCAACGCGGCATCTTTAGCTCAACCGCTAGCTACAGTATTAACTTTGAGCAAGCAGGCAGTGGTGAATCGCTACGCTTACATGACCAAATTCAGCATGGGCCAATACCGGGTTTATTACAGGGCAAACCACAATTTGGCTTAGCTCACTCCTCTATTACTCTACCGAAAACCGACGACTACCAAGAGCTATTTGCGATCACCCAACAACAATCGCCATTTCAGCTAGACACCTTGCTTAGCTTTAATTTAAATGCCGACAGCACTCTAAATGTCATAGCCATGAATCACACCAGCGCCAAAGGCGATAAGGTTGATTTTGCCGGTGCCCAGCTGCAGCTTAAAAGCAGCAATAATCTGCGTGACTTCACCCTAAGTGGCGAAATTCAGCCCTTAACCATTGAGTCACAGACAGATGAAACACAAGCGTTTCGCCTTGCTAAACAAAGCCTAAAAGGCCATCTATCCGACTTTAATGGCGCAACTCAGTCGAGTGCTTTCGAGTACCTACTAGAAGGGGCGGATATTGTGCAGCGCGATCAGTCAAGCGTGCAGCTCAAGCAATTTAGCCTAAAGCAATCCGACGCTGCCACTGATCATCTGCTGAGCTTTAATGGCCAATACCAACTGCATGAGTTACTCATTGATGGTCAGTCCATTGGCCAGTTTACCCTTGGCTTTAATGGTAAAAACTTTGACCAAAAAATTTATCGCGAGCTATTAGATCTCGCCAAAGTCGGATTACAAGACTCACCTGATGCACAAATGGCTGCCCAGGCTAAGGTTGGCTTTTTAGTGCTAGAACTGCTAAATAAAAACCCCGAGCTCAAACTAACCCCTATTAGCTGGCGCAATGCGGCGGGTGAGTCAAACCTAAACTTTAATTTAACCCTAGCCACTCCCCAAGGATTAGATGTGCTAGGTAACCCTCAGCAAGCTGCCAGCGAAATTTTACAAGACATCGGTTTAAGCATGGATTTATCCCTGCCAATGTTGCAACAAGCGGCCGAGACCTTGATGGAAACTGAAGACTTTGCCGAGTTTCAGCAGCAACTTCCCCTATTAATTGAGCAGGCCAGTGCTGAAGGACTTATTACCCAAGAAGCCGAACGGGTAAAGCTAGCGCTGAGTTTTAAACAGGGCATCACCCAACTCAATGGTCAAACCATTGCTCCAGAAGAGTTAGCCTTGTTATTCCAATTACTCGGCTCTCAATTCTCAGCGCATGAGATAGAGTACGATGAGTCTGAGTGGGAGCTTGAAGATGAGGATTACCCTGAGGATGAGCAAGACGCTGAGGAGTATGACTCTGAAGAGCAAGAAGAATACGCCCCAGCCTTAGAAACTGAGGCGTTAGAGCAAAAATAACCGCTGTTGATCGCCTGTTACTGCACTTAAAGTAACAAGCGATCGACTTGAGTGATGCTTTAGTCTTTTACTGCTAGCTCAATGCCGGCAGTAGCCACTTCAGCCAACCAGTCAATTTGCTCTGGGGTAATGATATAGGGAGGTAAAAAGTACACCACATTACCCAGTGGACGTAATAACGCCCCTTGCTGCATCGCGTACTCAAACACCTTCATGCCACGGCGTTCTTGCCAAGCAAACGGCGTTTTATTGGCTTTATCTTTTACCATTTCAATCGCCAACACCATACCGGTTTGACGCACTTCTGCGACATGGGGATGATCCTGTAAGTGCGCAGTAGCTTGTGCCATGTGCTGAGCCAGCTGCTGGTTCTTAGCAATCACATTGTCTTGCGCAAAAATATCCAACGTAGCTAACGCTGCAGCACAGGCCAGAGGGTTACCAGTGTAAGTATGCGAATGTAAGAACGCCTTGAGCGAGTCGTAATTATCATAAAACGCATCATAAATTTGATTGGTCGTCATCACTGCCGCAAGCGGTAAGTAACCACCGGTTAGCGCTTTAGATAACACCATAAAGTCTGGGGTAATACCTGCTTGCTCACAGGCAAACATACTGCCGGTACGGCCAAAGCCCATGGCAATTTCATCGACAATTAAATGTACACCGTACTCATCACAGGCTTGACGTAACAGAGTCAAATAAATCGGATGGTACATGCGCATGCCGCCAGCACCTTGCACTAACGGCTCTAAAATCACTGCCGATAGTTCATGATGATGCTGCTCCAAGGTTTGACGCATAGCTTCAAACATAAAGCGACTGTGCTCTTCCCAGCTAACGCCCGGCGCCCGATGATAACAATCAGGACTGGGCACTTTAATCGCATCAAATAACAAAGCTTTGTAAGTCTCGGTATACAAGGCCACGTCACTGACCGACATGGTGCCTAAGGTTTCGCCATGATAACCATTGGTAATGGTAGCAAAACGTTTTTTCTCCGGTTTACCCAGATTTAGCCAGTAGTGATGGCTCATTTTCAGCGCCACTTCAATACTGGCCGAACCATTATCGGCATAAAATACTTTGTCTAAACCGGCTGGCGTGATCTGCACTAAACGCTCTGATAGCTCGATCACCGGTTGATGGGTAAAACCTGCCAACATCAGATGCTCTAATTGATCAACCTGATCTTTAATGCGCTGATTAATCCGTGGATTGGCATGCCCAAAAATATTCGTCCACCAAGAGCTCACTGCATCCAGATAACGGTTACCGTCAAAGTCCTCAAGCCAAATCCCCTGGGCTTTTTTAATCGGAACTAAGGGCAAGGTTTCGTGATCTTTCATTTGTGTGCAAGGATGCCAAACTACGGCTAGATCGCGCTGCATCCAATGATTATTTGAACTCACTGCGGTACTCCAAAAGGAACAAAAAAACCTGAACAGCCTAGCAGATGTCACCGAGACAACAAGCAATCAGTCCACCAAAGAAGGATCGAGCGCTATACTGAGCCTTCACTCTGCAGTCACTTTTTATTCAATGAATTGATCAACTTTTATGCCTGAATTACCCGAAGTAGAAACCACCCGCCGTGGCATTGAGCCGCACCTGCTGAACCAACGTGTAATCCAAGTGATTGTGCGTCATCCTCGCTTGCGCTGGCCGATTCCTGAAGACTTGGATATTCGTTTGTCGGGGCAAAGCATCCTAGCGGTCGAGCGCCGCGCCAAGTACTTAATGATCCACGCAGAAGTGGGCACTTTATTATGCCATCTCGGCATGTCAGGGAGCTTGCGTTTGGTGCCGGCAAATACCTCAGCTGAAAAACATGACCATGTGGATATTGTGCTGGAATCAGGGCAAGCTCTGCGTTATACCGACCCACGTCGTTTTGGTGCGATGCTCTGGACCCATGATCCACTCAATCATCAGTTACTTAGTAAACTAGGCCCTGAACCTCTGTCACCGGAGTTTGATGGTAAACGTTTATTTGACTGCTCGCGCAAGCGCAGTATGGCAGTCAAACCCTTTATTATGGATAACGCCGTAGTGGTGGGCGTGGGTAATATTTATGCCAGCGAAGCGTTATTTAAAGCAGGGATTGATCCTCGCCGCGAAGCCAAATCTATCTCCAGGGCGCGCTACGATAAACTTGCCGACGAGATTAAAAAGGTACTGGCCTACGCCATTGAGCGCGGTGGCACCACCTTACGCGACTTTGTCGGTGGCGATGGTAAGCCAGGGTACTTTCAGCAAGAGCTATTTGTCTATGGCCGCACTGATCAACCCTGTAAAGTCTGCGGTAGCCTATTAAAAGACATTAAATTGGGCCAACGTGCTAGTGTGTACTGCCCTCGCTGCCAACGTTAAGACTAGGAACCTGCTATGGAGTTTGCGTTATATCTACTGCTGGGTGCAGCCGCTGGGGTATTAGCCGGCTTGTTTGGGGTCGGTGGTGGCTTAATTATTGTTCCTGCTCTGGTATTTAGCTTTACTGCCCAAGGCATTGCCACTGAAGTACTGACTCATTTGGCAGTTGGCACTTCCTTAGCCAGCATTATTTTTACCTCAATTAATTCAGTGATTGCTCACCATAAAAAAGGCGCCGTGCGTTGGCAATTATTTAAATGGCTGGCGCTAGGTATTATTGGCGGCTCGGCCTTAGGTGCGATTACCGCGGCTTATATTCAAGGCCCAACTTTACAGAAGATTATTGGTGGATTTGCCATTATTATTGCTCTGCAGATGGCCTTAGAACTCAAACCCAAAGCCTCTGGCAGTATGCCTACTAGCCCCGAATTAGCTACCGCCGGTGGTGTCATTGGTTGGGCTTCAGCAATTTTTGGCATTGGCGGAGGTTCTTTAACTGTGCCTTACTTAGTTTGGCGCAGTGTCCCTATGCAACAAGCGGTGGCCACTTCCGCTGCGTGCGGACTACCCACTGCCACTGCCGGAGCCTTTATGTTTGCCGCCACCGGCTGGCATAATCCCAGCTTGCCTGACTGGAGTTTAGGCTTTATTTATTTACCTGCTTTAGTTGGAATTGCCGCCACCTCTATGTTTTTTGCCCGCGTTGGCGCCCAGCTGGCACACCGCTTATCGCCGGTGTTACTCAAACGCTTATTCGCAGTGTTTTTACTCGGCGTTGGCGTTAGCTTTTTTACTTTATAAAGGATGCAATGATTGTGCTGACTTTCCCCAATATTGACCCAGTCGCCATTGCCATTGGCCCCCTAAGTATCCACTGGTATGGCTTAATGTATTTAATTGGAATTGGCGCTGCCTGGTTTTTAGCCGGTCGCCGCTTGCACCAATTTGAACCTAGCTGGACTAAAGAAACACTCTCCGATTTAGTCTTCGCCTGCGCATTGGGGGTTATTCTTGGCGGCAGATTAGGCTATGTGCTGTTTTATGATTTAGCCAGTTATATCAATGAGCCAATGCGGGTACTACAAATCTGGAAAGGCGGCATGTCCTTTCATGGCGGATTAATTGGTGTGCTCTTAGCGGTGATTTGGTTTAGCCGCAAACACCATAAAACGTTTTTCCAAGTGACTGACTTTATTGCCCCTGTGGTACCACTTGGTCTTGGTACAGGACGGATTGGTAACTTTATTAACGCCGAACTCTGGGGCAAGCCAACCGATGCTTGGTACGGCATGATCTTTCCTACTGACCCCAGTCAGCTGGCACGCCATCCTTCGCAGCTGTATCAATTTGCCTTAGAGGGCGTGGCGCTGTTCTTAATTTTATGGATCTTCTCCCGTAAACCTCGGCCAACCATGGCTGTGTCTGGCATGTTCTTACTGTTTTACGGTATCTTCCGCTTTGCAGTGGAGTTTGTTCGGGTGCCCGATGAGCAGCTGGGTTACCTTGCTTTTGACTGGCTGACTATGGGCCAAGTGCTATGCTTGCCAATGATTCTAGGCGGCCTTGCACTGATCACCTGGGCCTATAATAAACGCCCCAATACCACTACTTTTGCTAACACACAGATTAACTGAGTCCGATGAAACAATATTTAGATTTAATGCGTCATGTACGCGAGCACGGCACCTTTAAAGCAGACCGCACAGGCACAGGGACTTACAGTGTGTTTGGCTATCAAATGCGCTTTAACCTGGCTGAAGGTTTCCCCCTTGTCACCACCAAAAAATGCCATCTCAAATCAATCATTCATGAGTTGCTATGGTTTTTGCAGGGCGATACCAACATTCGCTATTTAAAAGAAAATGGCGTGCGGATTTGGGACGAATGGGCCGATGAGCAAGGCAATTTAGGCCCTGTGTATGGCTATCAATGGCGCAGTTGGCCAGCGCCCAATGGTGAGTCAATTGATCAAATCAGTAAACTGATTGAAATGATCAAAACTAACCCCGACTCACGCCGTTTAATCGTCAGCGCTTGGAATCCGGCCCTAGTCGATGAAATGGCTTTGCCACCTTGCCACGCGCTGTTTCAGTTCTATGTCGCCGATGGCAAGCTAAGTTGTCAGTTGTATCAGCGCTCAGCCGATATCTTCTTAGGCGTGCCCTTTAATATTGCCAGCTACGCCCTACTCACCATGATGATCGCTCAAGTGTGTAACCTACAACTGGGCGATTTTATTTGGACTGGCGGTGACTGCCACCTTTACAGCAACCACTTAGAACAAGCCGACGAACAACTGACCCGCGCGCCTTATGCCTTGCCACAGATGCAAATCAACCCTGAAGTAACGGATATTTTTGAGTTTAAGTTTGAAGATTTTGAACTGCAAAACTATCAAGCGCATCCACATATTAAGGCAACCGTAGCGGTTTAACTCATTACCTTGCAGACAAAACAATGCCCGATCAGCGTCGGGCATTGTTGTTTTAATGCAGCTTAACGGCCAATTAGTCGTTGCGCTTACCTTGCTCTACTAGCTTTTCTAAGTTTTGATTAATCTTAAAAAACACCAGCATCAGCTCAAACACTAAGCGCACATAGAGTAACGCTAAAGGTAAACCAATCAACAGCATCATCAACCCTGAAAAAAATGATGAGGCAAACATTACCGCAAAGCTAGCGCCAATCATGGCGAAGGTCACTACCAATAAAACAAACCAATACAGATAAGTACTGATTTTTAATGTAATTAGCTGATTAAAGAAAAAGATATCTTTTAGATTAAACTTCATGAAATTCCCTTTAATAAGAGTAAGTGAATGAGAAGTAGCTTATCTTAACTGATTAGGTGAGCAAAAAACTGCTGCAATCCACCCAATCAGTAGCCTTAGCACAATAATTCACTGCCCTAGTACCTTAGCTTAAGTTTTACACCCTCCTTATGGCACACTACTCACCCTGCAATTTCTTGATACGGATCAAGCCCACTTTTTACCCTTCAGCTCTAATGCACACCACATATAGTTAATTTTAAAATAAAAACACCATATATTGTGTATCGAGGCGTATATGACCGTTCAACCCCTAGCTGCTGAAGCTCCTTTGAGTATTCCGGTAGCTGCCACCCTTGATGAATACTTACAGCAGCAAGACTGGCGCGTGAAAGCCAATGCGAACCAAGGTTACTCTCTTGGCGGGATGATTTTGAATGTGGCCGGCAAAGTGACTGCCAACTACTGGTTGAATGAAATCTACAGCCCAGAAATTGGTGCAGCGCACCGTAATGCAGATTTACATATCCATGACTTGGATATGCTGGCTGGCTATTGCGCTGGCTGGTCGTTACGCAACTTACTGCATGAAGGCTTTAATGGCATTGCCGGACGCATTGAAGCCGGCCCACCCAAGCACCTCAGCAGTGCACTGGGGCAAATGGTTAACTTTCTAGGCACCTTGCAAAATGAATGGGCCGGCGCTCAAGCCTTTAGTTCGTTCGATACCTATTTGGCGCCCTTTGTCCGTAAGGATCAATTGAGGTATGCCCAAGTTAAACAACTGCTGCAAGAGTTTATTTACAACCTCAATGTACCCTCACGCTGGGGCACCCAAACGCCCTTTACCAACCTGACCTTTGATTGGGTCTGCCCTGAGGATTTACGGCAGCAAATTCCGGTAATCGCTGGTGAGGAAATGCCCTTTAGTTACGGCGAACTGCAAACAGAAATGGATCTGCTCAACCGTGCTTATATTGAAGTGATGCAAGCTGGCGATGGTCTAGGACGAGTATTTACCTTCCCAATTCCCACCTACAACATCACCAAAGACTTTGTCTGGGATAGCCCCAATGCCGAGCGCTTGTTTGCCATGACCGCCCGCTATGGCTTGCCGTATTTCCAAAATTTTATTAACTCTGAGCTAGAACCTAATCAAGTGCGTTCGATGTGCTGCCGCTTGCAACTGGATTTGCGTGAACTACTGCAGCGGGGTGGCGGTTTATTTGGCTCGGCGGAACAAACCGGATCCATTGGTGTGGTAACCCTTAACTGTGCCCGCCTAGGTTACCAATATGCCCAGGATTTGCCGGGGCTCTACCAGCGCTTAGATCAGCTACTTGAGCTGGCAAAAGACAGCCTAGAAATTAAACGCCAAGTAATCCAAGGTTACCTTGATCAAGGGTTATACCCCTACACTCGGCGTTACCTCGGCACCTTACGCAATCACTTTTCAACGATTGGGGTTAACGGTCTACATGAAATGCTGCGTAACTTTAATCAAGATCAGCTAGGCATCCATACTGCTACTGGACGGCAAATGGCGCTGGATGTACTAGAACACATTCGCCAGCGTCTCCGCCAGTTTCAAGAACAAACCGGACACCTGTATAACCTTGAAGCCACTCCGGCCGAGGGCACCACCTATCGTTTTGCCAAAGAAGACCAACAACGTTTTGCCGATATCTTACAGGCCGGCACTCCCGACTCGCCTTATTACACCAACAGCTCCCAGCTACCGGTCGGCTACACCGATGACGCCTTTGAGGCTCTGTTGCTGCAAGATGAGCTGCAATGCAAATACACTGGCGGCACCGTGCTGCACCTGTATATGAGTGAACAACTCAGCTCCGCTCAAGCCTGTAAACAATTAATAAAAACTGCGCTGACCCGCTTTAAATTGCCCTACTTAACCATTACCCCAACCTTTTCGATTTGCCCAGTACATGGTTATCTAGCTGGGGAGCATGAATTTTGCCCACGCTGTGATGCGCTACTGGCCGCTGAGCTTAGCCAATCAAGCCCTGCGACAACTTCTTCGTTCAATAATACGCTTGAGGTACCCACCCATGACTAAACTTACTCTCCCCCAAGAACGCCGCCAACCCTGTGAAATCTGGACCCGAGTAATGGGCTATCACCGTCCAGTACATGCCTTTAATCGCGGAAAACAAGCTGAATACCGAGAGCGCCAGCCCTTTACTGAGCCTAAGCCCACAGCCCATGCTTAAAATTGGTGGCTGGCTGCCCTTTACCACGCTCGACTATCCACAACATTTAGCCTGCGTGGTGTTTTGCCAAGGTTGCGCTTGGCGCTGCGACTATTGCCATAACCCTGAACTAATCAGTCCCAGCGCCACTAGCCAATTTTCTTGGTCAGACATTTTGGCATTTCTACAAAAGCGCCAAGGGCTATTACAGGCGGTAGTGTTTAGCGGCGGAGAAGCCACGTTGCAACCCAAGTTAGCCCAAGCCATGCAACAAGTTGCCGCCCTAGGCTTTAAAGTGGGTTTACATACCGCAGGGATTAAACCCAAGGCGCTGGCTAAAGTGCTGCCTTGGTGTAACTGGGTGGGATTAGATATTAAAGCGCCTTACGGACAAGCTGCAGCTATCACCGGTGTCGCTCACAGCGATCAGCCAAACTGGGAAAGCTTAGCCTTAGTCTTGGCCAGCCAAGTGGCCTATGAATGCCGCACCACAGTGCATTGGAGCCAGCTCTCACCTACTGCGGTGCTGCAACTGGCGCAGCAGCTCAAGGCCCAAGGGGTACAGAACTTTTGCCTGCAACTGGCGCGGACTACATCGGCTCTGCCGTTAGAGGCTCAGACTACACCTAGTCAGTCGGAATTAGCCCAGCTCAAGCAACACTTAGCTACGCTGTTTAAACAGTTTGAATTAAGAGCTTAAACTGCCTTATAGCGGTTTCACGCAACCGCCATAAGGCACTGTTTAACGACCCCTATTAGCTACTTGGAGAGGGCATCACCTGAGCTTGTTGCTCAGCCACAGTGCGGCCAAGCAGCTCTAGTAACTGCCATAACCATTGGGGTAGGCTGTCTGGATCGAGGCTATCAATTAAGTTTTTAACTGCGAGTCCTAGCTCTGTATCGCCATCAATCTGTAGTCGTCGTCTAAAAAATAAACTATCGGGATCTTCTTGGCGGCTAGCCAGCAGTAAAAAATCACGCCACTGCCCACTAATGCATACCTCTACCGGCGCCTGCTGGGCAATCACTAACTGCTGATCTAACCCGTGCTGACTGATACACCAACGTAATCCTAAATCTTGAATCTCTAGCGCCAGCCAGCGATCGGTCAACACCTCAAATAGCCCATCGGCTAAGGCTTCGGCCAATAAGTGATTCAAGCTCCGCTCAAGTACTCGCTGCTGCACGAAGGCTGGGGTCAAGCGAGCCAAAGGCAGTAAGCGCTCACTGGCCGCTAATAGCCACGGCATACTACGCTTCAACATAAGCCGGCCTCCTTTACACTCAACATGCCCGGACGGCCATGCCAATAACCATTACAGCCTTGCACCGCCAAAGGCGGCAGCTGTCCTTGACGTACCTGCTGCCAACCCTCAATCACCTGTGGCATCTGCTGCGCACGGGGGCTCAGCCGAGCAATATCCACGCCGTGGCTGGCTAAACTGGAGTAATCTGGCAATAAATTGTGCACTTCAGCCGATAGGGTTTGAATGCCATTGATAGTGAATAACGGCTGGCCTTCTTGGCTCGCCAAACTGATACCTTCGGGATACTGCACACAGCAAAACTCGCATTGATCTTTCGGCCGATTTTCGGCTCGTGCGGTAAAACACCGGGCAGAATAGGCTAAAGGTAAATGCCCATAAGCAAATACTTCTACTTCAGGGCGGGCTCTGCCTAAGCTGTCTAGCTGAGTTAAGGTTTGCTGTAGCATTTGGGCTGAATACTCAACCGGCGGTACCCAGCGCTGCAAACCGCAGTCAATAAATTCACGCAGCGCCCTGGCACTGTAAATATTTAATGCCGGCCCGCCCACAAACCCCAATTTACGCTCAGCTAAAAATTGCACGGCCGCCATATCGTTGGCTTCCACCATAAACTCGCCGTTATCACACAGGCGCTTTAAGCTTGAAAGTTCAGAGTTGGCTTCAATTAAACTTAAACTAGAAAGCACCACCTGTGCTTGCGTGCTTTGCTGCAGTTCACGGGCGAGCCCAAGCCACGCACTAAAATTCAGTTCACGCCGTTTAGCGCACACTGTTTCGCCTAAATAAATAATATCCAATGGCTGCTCAGCCATCTGCTGATAGAACTTGATCAGCTGTTCGCGGGGCCAAAAAAACAACACCGGACCTAAAGACAGTTTCATACCTACTCTCCTATTGCCACGCGCGATGATAAGCACCCAAGGTAGTTTGGCTGCCTTCAGAAACACCTGCTAAGGTCTGTCGCCAACTGGCCTCCACCTGAAACTGTTCTGGGTTGCGTTGATAGCTATCTAAAGCAGCGCGCCAGACCCGTGTTACCTGCTCGGTATACGCAGGGCTCCGCTGTCGGCCTTCAATTTTAACCGCGCTCACCCCCATGCTGGCTAATGCGGGTATTAAATCCATGGTATCCAAACTGGTTGGCTCTTCTAAGGCATGAAAGCGATGACCTTGAACCAAAAAGCGGCCTTTACATAAGGTTGGATAACCGGCTGGCTCTTGCTGCTCATAGCGATCAATTAATACCTCATTTAGCCGGGCACTTAACTGCCCTTGTTCGGTGCTCCAACGCACTGCTTTGGCCGGTGAGCAAACGCCACATAAGTTAGGCGAATCACCCGTTAAATAAGACGATAGATGACAGCGCCCTTCGGCCATAATGCACAGACTACCAAAGGCAAAAACTTCAATGGGTACGCTACTATTGGCCGCCACTTGCTTTACTTGCGCCAACGATAAGACCCGCGGCAGCACCGCTCGCTGAATATTGTAGCGCTGCTGATAAAAGGCCAAGGCGGCAGCATTAGTGGCTGAGCCTTGTACCGATAAGTGCAAAGGCAAATCTGGATAGGTCTGGCTGGCATAGGCTAAAACAGCAGGATCAGCTGCAATCAAGGCATCCACCCCCAGTGCGGCCGCTTGATCGACCGCTCGTTGCCAGCGCGACCAAGCACTGGATTGAGCATAGGTATTAACCGCGATATAGAGCTTTTTTTGCTGCTGCCGAATCAGTGCTAGACCTTGCTCAAGTTGCTTTTCACTAAAATTAAGGCCGGCAAAGTGGCGGGCATTTGTATCATCTTTAAAACCGACATACACCGCATCGGCCCCTTGGCGTACGGCGGCTTTGAGAGCAGGCAAACTTCCTGCGGGACAAACCAACTGCATACAGACTCCCTCGAACACTCAGGATAGAAGAGGTCTTGAGCAGGTTTAGCCAACTGCACTCAACACTGCCGACCTCAAAAACAGCTAACTGCTGGGCAACTAATTGCTACTCGCCAGCTAACTGTGCTCTGGTTACGGCTGATTAATCTAGGAGGTTTAGCTAAGCCGCTTGTTGACAGAAATCAACCGCGCTCCGATGAGGTTTTAACCCGCAGCTAGCAACAATTACCGCCTCTTGCGCTTATCTATCGCAGTAAAGACTTTATAATCTGCCATCCATTGACTCTCTGAGCGGGATAAAGACCCTATGAAAACTTGGTTAAACAGCACACCTAAGGCCGAGCTGCACTTGCATCTCGAGGGCTCGCTGGAGCCTGAATTACTGTTTCAGCTAGCCCAGCGCAATAAAGTACAACTGCCATGGGATTCGGTAGACGCGCTAAAGCAGGCCTATGACTTTAATAACCTGCAAGAATTTTTAGATATCTACTATCAAGGCGCCAATGTCTTACAAACCGAGCAAGACTTTTACGATTTAACCTGGGCCTATTTACTGAAATGTAAAGAGCAAGGCGTCACCCACGTTGAGCCATTTTTTGACCCACAAACCCATACTGATCGTGGTCTAGCTATCGCCATTCCGTTTGCTGGTATTAGCCAAGCACTTAGCGATGCCAAAACTCAGTTAGGTATCAGTGGCGGTTTGATTCTGTGTTTTTTACGCCATTTATCTGAAGCAGCAGCCTTTGATACCCTAGAGCAAGCGATGCCATTTCGTGATCAATTTTTTGCCGTAGGTTTAGATAGTTCTGAAGTTGGTCATCCGCCTAGCAAGTTTGAGCGAGTATTTGCTAAAGCACGGGCAGAAGGCTTATTAGCCGTAGCCCATGCCGGTGAAGAAGGCCCACCTGAATATATTTGGCAAGCTCTAGATTTACTCAAAGTCAGCCGAATTGACCACGGTGTACGCGCGATTGAAGATCCGCGCTTAATGCAGCGTTTAATCGACGAACAAATTGCCCTAACCGTGTGCCCACTCTCTAACACCAAACTCAAAGTCTTTGAGCACATGGGCCAGCACAGTATTTTGCAAATGCTTGAACAAGGGGTAAAAGTAACCGTTAACTCCGATGATCCTGCGTATTTTGGCGGCTATATGACAGAAAACTTTATGGCCTTGCATAACGATTTAGGCATGACCCAAGCCCAAGCGCAGCAACTGATTGATAACAGTTTAAGTGCGCGGTTAGCACCTTAAGTGCTGACTAGCTTACTGCTTCAGTCGGCGTTGTCGACTGCGGCGGTAGCTGATCCAGTAATGGGTTATGCGCTAAAGCCGATACGCTTAAACACTCATCAATAAAGCTCAACATCTGTTGTCGTAAATCCACCGCTTCATTGACCAAATGGTGGCGCGCTTCAGGCAAATACAACACCCGTAAACTGATGAACTTTTTACTTAAAAAACTTAGGTTATAGCGCCAGTCGACCGTTTTATCTTGCTGCCCCTGTATCACAATTGGCCGAAATCCGGCTTTCTTTGCTTTATGAATGAGAGCGATCCAATTGCGCATCGCAGTTACCCACGCCACCGGTAAGGTAGTGGCTTGCAAGGGATCATGCTTAATAAACTCTAAAAATGCCGCATCGGTTGAGTTATCCGAAGGGGCGCGCTTAATCGAGGCCACAAAGGGTTTTAACAAATGATACAAGGCCTGGCCTTGGGCCCAAGCCCAAGGTCGAACCAAGGGTGCTAATAAAATAATCTCGCCCAAAGGCAAGTGCTTAGGGCGACGACGTAACAGATAATCGGTAATAATTGCACCACCAGTACTTTGGCCCAGTAAGTGAATCGGCGCTGGTAACTGCAACTGCTGAGCTTGTTCAAGGAGACTCAGTAAAACCGCAGTGTAATCAGAAAAATCATCGATGCTGGCGCGAGGGCCTGTGGATAACCCATGTCCCGGCAAATCACAGCTAAGCACCGCAAAGTCTTTAGCTAACGCCCAGCGATAAATATGCCCATACAACCCCATATGATCATAGTAGCCATGCAGCACAATTAAGGTTGCCTTAGGCGTATTTTCTGGTAATAACAACTGCGTCGCCACCTGAAACTGCCCCACTTCTAGCCTTCCTAAATGCGCCGTGCCAGGTAACACCAAGCCATAATACTGGCGCCATTTTTGCTCTTCTGCAGAAAGTTGGCTGGCCGCTGTGCTAAAAGGTCGCAACTGTTGTTGTAAGCGTTCTAACTCAGTTTGATTTAGCATGGCGATTCGCCCTTAACGTGATGTTTTCCACTACACTAACGCCTTTGATTAGTTCTCTAACTGTTGCCTATACTGCTATGACTCGCCCACGCCGTAAAACCTTAGTTATTGCCAGCATTATTGTGCTGTGGATTATTGCCATGTTAATTGCGCTTTGGTGGTACCAAGCGCGCTTTATTCGTCCCTTTAGTGAATCCACGGCTATTTTTAGTGGGCAAGAGCTGCAATTGCCGCCTAGTTTAGCAGGCGCTGGAGCAGTTCGTTTAGTGCATTTTTGGGAGCCTGCCTGTCCATGTAACGTCGGTAATCAGCAGCACTTAGCCGAAATGATGGAAGAATTTAAAGGCAAAGTTGAGTTTTATCACTTACAAAAACCCAACACCAAAGGCCAACTCCCACCTATTTTAAATCAAATGAATCATTTAGCTGGTTTACCTGGAGCCGAGCAGTTACCCGCCAGTCCGGCCGTAGCCATTTGGGATCAATCCGGCCAGATGGCATATTTTGGCCCCTACAGTGAGGGCGCCGTCTGTAACTCCAGTAACAGTTTTATTGAGCCGATTCTCAATGCCTTGCTTGAAGGACGCTCAGTGGCTGCCAGCAATACGCTCGCTGTAGGCTGTTTTTGTGATTGGCAAACACCAGATACCTAATCGGTAACGCACCCAGTAAACCAAGAAATTAGCCGATCAGCACCTAAGCTTAAGATGTCATTCACCACTGCCAGGAGGCATGATGAACTACTTATTAAGCTACCTACTGCGACTGGGCCTATTGCTGTTGGCACCAACAATTTACGCTACAGCCTCTTGCCCCAACTGGCAGCCTCAGCAAGCAGCAGAAAATATCCAGCACTTACGGCAACGTCTTCAAGCGCTGGATGCTAGTTATCAACAACAGCAGTCACTCATCAGTGATGAGCTTTATGATCAGCTACTTGAAAAAGAACAGCGCTGGAGCCAGTGTTTTCCATCTATTACTGCCAAGCCTGTAACCACAACAGCAGCTACGCCGCAACTGACCACTACGCGACATAGTTTTCCACAAGCTGGATTAACTAAGCTAAAAGAGCCCCAACTTAAACAATGGCTACAAGGTAAAACTAATCTCTGGGTTCAGCCTAAAGTGGATGGAGTGGCCGTTAGCTTGCATTATCACAACGGCCAACTGGTACAAATTTTAAGCCGTGGCGATGGTACTTTTGGCAGCAGTTGGCTGCATCATCAACAACAATTAGTCGCCATCCCTAAACAATTAACTCAACCGCTATCACTCACAGTTCAAGGGGAGTTGTATTGGCATGTGGATAACTTTATTCAAGCGAAACAAAATAACAGTCAAGCTCGCCATCAAGTCGCAGCACTGCTGAATCGCGCCCAGTTATCCACTGCACAAGGCCAACAAATTGGATTATTTGTTTGGGAATGGCCCGACGGCCCCGAAACTATTGAACAACGCTACGCCCAGCTAGCAGCTCTAGGCTTTGTCATTGATCCCTCCCTAACTCAACCGGTTAGTGATTGGCCGCAAATATCTAAATGGCGCCAGCACTGGTATCACTCGCCCTTAACTTTTGCCTCAGACGGCATTGTGCTTAAACAAAGTCGGCGGCAAGTAATCACTAGCGGCAATTATCCGCCTCTTTGGGCTGTGGCGTGGAAGTACCCTTATCAACGCACACTCGCCACGGTGCAAGGGATTCAATTTAATATCGGTCGCACTGGTAAAATCACGCCGATTGTTTTACTTGAGCCCACCGAGCTCGATGGCAAAACGATACGTCGTGTGAGTGTAAGCTCGCTCAAAAAACTGCAAGCACTGCAACTGGCCAAAGATGCTCAAGTGGCGTTGCAATTATCTGGTCACAGCATTCCACAAATTACCGAAGTGACCTGGCAAGCTGCCCAAGCTGAGCCCGTTTCTTTGCCCAATCCTAAAGATTATCATCGCTTATCCTGCTGGACGGATAATCCCCAATGCCGCACACAACTGCTGTCACGTTTAGAATGGACTAAAAAATCTCCAGGCTTTGCTCTGCATGGCTTAGGTAAAGCCAGTTGGCTACAGTTGCTCAATAGTCAGACCATTCAGCATTGGAGCGATTGGCTCACCTTAAGCCCTGAACAAATTAAACAGGCGGGATTTTCCACCAAACAGGCCGAGCAGCTCTATCAAGCACTTCAGCCACCGCTGCAAGCTTCAGCCTCAGCTTGGCTGACGGCCTTAAGTGCTCCCCATGCCACGCAACTGCCTAAAACACTGAGCTGGCAGCAGCTAGCGAACAATACGCCAAACGACTGGGAAGCGCTGTTATTCAGTCCGAAAAAAGCCCAACAACTCGCTGAGTTTATTCAGCATCCTGATATTCAACTCATTTTTCAACGACTCGCACAGCGCAAAATAGCCACTAACTAATAGTCTCATAGCCAAAAGATGGATTGTTTCAGGCTCGTCACACAAGCAGCATGTACCCCACTTAAGTGCTTAGCACTGTCTCTTTAACGATAGATTCTTGAACCTATCGTCCCTCATAAAAATAAAAAAAGTTAACCGAGACCCTTAGCCCATCCTTTGCGAACTCCACCAAAGGATGCGGCCTGTCTCTGCCTGTTTAACTAAAACTAGAAACGAATAATGAACCAACAACAATCCAGCAGTTATCAACAACTGCATAAGCCTCGTGCTGATTTTGCAAGCCGTGCAGACTACCTAGAACATGAACTGAGCATTATGTCGCCCAAACGCTGGAAGCCTAATCTGCCGTTTCGCGACTACCGTATTGAATACGAAGATTGGGTGCCCGCAATGGCCGCCACCATTGGTAAAATTGTGATGGTTGCAGCAATTGTGGCAGCCTTTGCTGCGCCCTTAGGCTTATCTAATGCCTTTGTGATTGAAAACGCCCGTTTTGAAATGATTATCGCCGCGGTATTGTTTGTGGTGCTATTTTCTGGCTTTTTTAACCCAAGGGCTAACCTGGCAGGTACCCATGGCCCATTAATTCCTTTGATTCCGTTGATTGTTGCTTCAGGCGGCCATCCCATGGCCTTAGGCTTGATGGTGGGTTTACTGGGCTTTACCTTAGGCATCTTTCGGGGCGGCAGTCTACTGGCACGACTCACCAGTGATGGAGTCTGTGGCGGCTTATTACTGTTTTTAGGCTTTGTCGGTGTGACTTCACAAATCAAAAACCTGTTTGCTTGGGCGAATGGCTTTGATATGGGATATATCGCCTTTGTGGTGATTTTCGCCACCATTATTATGTATGCCTACCTCGAGCATTTAGGTAAGCGCTGGCTGGCGATTCCTTTGGGGTCTGCGCTGGCGGCAATCATTGCTTTTGTTCTAGGTGCGCCCTTTGAGTTCACTACTGAGCCCGGTATTCCCAATATGAACCCTGCATACTGGTGGGGCGAAGACACCGGCTGGCAGCTGGGTTTGCCCAAGCTTGAGCACTTTATTGCGGTGGCCCCTTTTGCGGTGCTAGCCGTAGCCATGTGGTCGCCCGACTTTTTAGGCCACCGGATTTTCCAGCAGTTAAACTATCCCAAAAACGCTAAAAATGTGCTAATGGATATTGATGACACCATGTGCATTGCCTCCGCAAGACAAGTGGTGGGCACGGCTTTAGGTGGCGGTAACTTAGCCTCTTCATGGGGTACCTATATGGTGCCAGCATCAATTGCCAAGCGTCCGATTCCAGGTGGCGCTATCTTAACCGGCTTACTCTGTGTGGTCGCAGCAATCTGGGGTTATCCCATGGACCTAGCGATTTGGCCACCAGTTTTAAGCGTGGCGTTAATCGTTGGAGTATTTATGCCGCTCTTGGAGGCAGGCATGCAGATGACTCGTGAAGGAAAAACCTCACAATCAGCTGCAATCGTGATTTTTACCTCAGCCCTAGTGAATCCGGTATTTGGCTGGTCGCTGACAGTGCTGCTGGATAACATTGGCATTATCGGCGATAAAGAGCGCTGCACCCACCTCAGTCGCACCGATCGCTGGATTATTCCAGCCATTGTGTTTGCAGTTCTATCCTTAGTAATGGCTGCGATTGGCATGTTCCCTGGCATTCCTGCGTTAATGGAATCCTTCCGAGCATTACATTAATACGGCTCTAAGCCCAGGCTCTGATAGATTAAACAATCCGCTGAATCCACCATGATCCAGCGGATTGTTTAGCTTTAAGAGCTAGCTGGCAACTTAATTTGGCTTAAAGATTTCACCACCGCTTGTTCATCTTCCGTACCGAGCACCCCGTCACGGACCACAAATACCTTAGCAATACCTGTATTTTTAGTCGTTTCTAAGACATACAGTACGTGTGCTTGCTGATTCGTAAAGCGGCACTCAAAGTACTCAATCTCTGCTACTTGCTTGGCCTGAATAGTGCAGTCTTGCTGGCGATAGGCCTGCTCCTTGAGAAGCCAACCCACAATAAAGGTATCCGTTTGATTACTGGGTAAACGCTGCTGCTCAACAAATAAATTATGCTGCAACTGTTTAGCGTTCTGGTACCTGGTTAAGCTGCGATTAGCCGAGAGTTCACTGGCTTGGGCTTTATAGGTCAGGCCATTAATTTTTTGGCTCGGGGTGCCAGCACATGCGCTTAATAATGCTGCACCAGCAAGTAGTAAACCAGTAAGTGTTAAAGGTTTCATCGTTTGATCCTTTAGTTAGCAATTACCTAAGAACAGCTGAAATGCTGGATTATCCGTTTCATCCCAATACGGATAGCCAATTTTATCGAAGGCTTCAGGTAGTAGATGGCGCTCATTTTCTGGCACCTGCAACGCAGTTAATACCCGACCTTCGGCCGCACCATGGTTACGGTAATGAAACATCGAGATATTCCAACGTCCGCCAAGCTTATGTAAAAAATTAAATAATGCTCCGGGGCGTTCGGGGAATTCAAAGCGATACACACATTCACTACCCGCTTCCGCCGCATGACCGCCGACCATGTGACGAATATGCAGCTTCGCTAGCTCATCTTCAGTTAAATCCAGTACCGGAAACCCTTGCTCACGTAGGGTGGCAATTAATTCTGAACGCGGATCTAACTCGGGATGAGTTTGTACCCCAACAAAAATATGTGCTTCATCGGCGGTGTGGTAACGATAGTTAAATTCAGTAATTTGCCGCTTACCAATCGCCTCACAAAAGCGCTTGAAGCTACCTGGCGTCTCCGGAATAGTTACCGCAATAATAGCTTCGCGCTGCTCACCTAATTCAGCCCGCTCAGCCACATGCCGTAAACGGTCAAAGTTCACATTAGCACCCGAGTCAATTGCTACTAAGGCTTGATCTTGCACACCGGTACGCGCCACATATTTTTTAATCCCAGCCACCGCTAATGCCCCAGATGGCTCAGTAATTGAACGGGTATCATCATAAATATCCTTCATTGCTGCGCACACCTCATCATTACTTACGGTAATGACTTCATCCACATAATGCTGACAAACAGCAAAGGTGTGCTCACCAATTTGCGACACCGCTACCCCATCCGAAAACAAACCCACTTGCGCTAGTTCGACCCGCTCACCTGCGGCCAACGCAGCTTGCAAGCAATTAGAATCTTCTGGCTCCACCCCTATCACTTTAATTTCTGGACGCACGTACTTGATATAAGCCGCAACGCCGGCAATTAGCCCACCGCCACCACAAGGTACAAAGATGGCATGAATGGGGGCTTGGTGTTGACGCAGAATTTCCATCGCCACCGTGCCCTGACCGGCAATCACATCGGGATCATCGTAAGGATGGATATACACCAAGCCCTTCTCTTCCACTAAACGCAGCGAGTGCGCCAGCGACTCAGGGAAGGCATCGCCATGCAGTACAACCCGCGCCCCGCGGGCACGCACTGCTTTAACTTTAATTTCAGGGGTGGTTTTGGGCATCACAATAGTGGCCTTAATCCCCAAGAATTTCGCCGCCAAGGCAACGCCTTGCGCATGGTTACCCGCCGAGGCTGTGACCACACCACGGGCACGTTCAGCTTCGCTTAGCTGAGCAATCTTGTTATATGCGCCACGAATCTTAAAAGAAAATACCGGCTGCAAGTCTTCGCGCTTGAGTAAAATACGGTTGTTAAGGCGCTGAGATAATTGATAGGCAGATTGCAGTGGTGTTTCTTCCGCCACGTCATAAACGCGGGCGGTTAAGATTTTCTTTATGTATTGTTCAAGCATGGCGGGATTCACTAGAAAGTTGTGCAAAAATAGTGAGTCTACTCTAGCTGACGCAACTCAACCACAAGAAGCCCCGCAATCTGCGCTAGAAAACCGTATAATTACGCCCATATATTCACTTTTGGAAATCCAGCCATGACCCAAGATCAGTTAAAACAAGCAGTAGCCCAAGCTGCTATTGATATCATTCGTCCACAACTCGAAAAAAACAGCATCATCGGTGTGGGCACTGGCTCTACCGCTAATTTCTTTATTGATTTACTGGCTGATTTGCGCATGGATTTTGCTGGGGCAGTGGCCAGCTCTGAAGCTACCGCAGAGCGTTTAAAACAACATGGCATTGAAGTATTTGATTTAAATTCCGTCGGACAAATGGAATTTTATGTGGATGGTGCCGATGAAACTAATGAGCACCTCGAACTGATTAAAGGCGGTGGCGCAGCCTTAACCCGTGAAAAAATCGTAGCCGCAGTAGCGAAAACCTTTATTTGTATTGCAGATGAAAGTAAGCAAGTCAAAATTTTAGGTAACTTCCCGCTACCAGTTGAAGTGATTCCAATGGCGCGCAGTTATGTAGCACGAGAAATTCTCAAGCTTGGCGGTGATCCGGTGTATCGCCAAGGGGTTGTGACCGATAACGGTAATGTGATTTTGGATGTATATAACCTGCAAATCACCACGCCAGTCTTACTTGAGCAACAGCTCAATAACATTGTTGGCGTCGTGACCAATGGACTGTTTGCCAGTCGCCCAGCAGATATTTTATTACTCGGCACTAAAGATGGCGTAAAAACCTTTAACCGCCAGTAATTAGCCAAGCGCTGTACCTCTGTGGGCAGCGCAGGCCTAGCTCAGGATGAATCGTCCCAATACGCCGCCATGTCTTATACACCATCTATTTGTTTAATCGGCCTTGGTGGCACAATTTCTGCCCACCATGCTGATCCTTTAGAGCTATGCGATTATCAGTCAGGGCATTATGAGTTAGCCGATATTTTGGCCAAACTGCCAGCGCTTACTGAGCTGGCAACCATCTATCCCCATCAGCTAAGCAATGTTAGTAGTACCGCAATCAGTCTTTGTCACTGGTTTAACCTCAAGCACTTGCTTGAGCAACAATTGGCCAAGCCACATATTAAAGGGGCGGTGATAACCCACGGCACTAACACCCTAGAAGAAACCGCTTACTTTTTGCAGCTTACGCTAACCACTGATAAACCCGTCATTCTAACGGGCTCCCAGCGACCATTTTCTGCGCTAGGCAGCGATGCAGACTTTAATTTAATTAATAGCGTGCGGGTGGCGATTGCTGATAGTGCACAAGGTAAAGGCGTGTTAGTTGTAGCCAACGATAAAATTTACAGCGCTAGCGATGTTAGTAAAACCCATAGCTATCACTTAGAAACCTTTCAAGCACGCAATGGCGGCCCCTTGGGTTCAATTGATGCTGACCGTCAAGTACGCTTTTGGCAGCAACCCGTGCAGCAGCCCTTAGCTAAACCTGAGTTTAGGCAGCTGACCGCCCCCGATAACTCACCTTTTGTGCCAATCATTTATTCCCATGCTGGGGCTGATCAGCAAGTCATTGAAGCTTTACTGACACACACAGCCCTTGATGGTTTAGTGATTGCCGGCACTGGCGCAGGACGTTGCTCGCCACTTGAAGAAGCGGCCATTGCTAAGGCTCGGGCAAACCATATTCCGGTAGTGATGAGCTCTCGCACCGGAGCTGGCGTGGTGCTACCGATTGCCTGCTATCAAACCTTAGGCTTAATCACCTTGGAGCATTTGTCACCTCAACAGGCGCGGATTTGGTTAATTCTTGAGTTATTACTCAAGGCGCAGTCTGGGTCTTTAACCGTTTCATCCAGTGCGGCCAGCGCTGATTAATCCATAGCGACAATAAAATCACCGCGCCTCCGATCAGTAAACGAGTTAGGTCTGCTTGGCGGTTCCAAATCACTAAATTGACGATTAAACCTGCAGGAATCAGCGCATTATTCATAATGCCTAAGGTGCCAGCATCTACTTTACTGGCGCCCAGATTCCAAAAATAAAACCCTAAACCCGAAGCCACCAAGCCTAGCCAAGCCAGCACGCCCCAGTGCAGACTGGTACTGGGTAAGCGTTCGCTGTTGCCGAGCAATAAAAACGCCGGCAAAGCGATTAAAAACGCGCCAATAAAGAAAAAGCCAAAACCCTCGGTGAGTTTTCCACCCTGAGGATAATAGCGCCGCACCAAGTGCGCATAACCGACTTGTCCAGCGGCAAAGGCTAAGTTAGCAAGCTGCAGCAGTAAAAAGCCTTGAATAAAGGCTTGGCTTACTCCGTCATAGCGAATAATAGCTGCACCCATGACAGCAATTAAGGTAGAAACAATCGGCGCCCAACTAAAACGGCGTGATAGGGCATTATCAATTAACGCCACGTACAACGGAGTAAAAATGGTAAACAGCAAGACTTCAGGAACGGTTAAATATTCAAACGATAAATATAAGCCAATATAGGTCACACCAAACTGCAATGCGCCGGTTAAGGTTACACCTGCCATAAAGCCTTTAGCTAAACGCTGAGGTCGCAGCAAGGGTAAAAAAATTAGCCCAGCCAATACAATGCGCGTCAGCACCGCAAAATAGCTATCCACCTGACCAGATAAATACTCGCCAATCAAACTAAACGAAACCGCCCATAACAAGGTAACGGCAATTAAATACGACATGTTGCTAGACTCTTAATGAAAAATCACTAAGCATACGTGGCTAATAATCTAGGCTCTAGTCTTACTTATTCAATTGCTGGAAGAGTGCTATGCAGGTCATCATTCAACAAGAAGCAACCGGCTGCGGCATTGCCTCAGTAGCCAATATCGTGCAGCACTCCTACGCTGAGGTAAAAGCTATTGCCAATCAGATAGGCATTTATGCCACCGATACTGCCCTGTTTTCAGACACCCATTATGTACGGCGCCTATTAACGCATTTTGACTGGCGCGCAGCCCCCACTGAAACACCATTTACCCACTGGGATGCTCTGCCTGATACCGCATTACTCGCCATTAAATGGCACCAACAACAAGGCGTGCCGTTTTGGCATTGGTGTGTGTTTAAACGAGTTGATGGACACCGTATGGTGCTCGACTCTGCCGCTTATCTTGAAAAAAACTGCATCACTGATTTATCTAAACTGCAGCCAAAGTGGTTTATTGCGGTCACAAAAGCTAACTAAGCCTTGCTGATCACTTGCACCTCGTAATCAATCCACTTAACGTGACTACTCTTTACCCTATATAAGGATTAACACCATGCAGCTAGTAAGAAACTGGATACTTATTGCTCTGAGCACACTATTTTTAATGGCCTGCTCAGCCACGGGTTCCCCAGATAAAGTAGCGGAAGCGTTTATTAAAGCCGCGGCTAAGGGCGATGTGGAAAAGGTAATGCAATTAATCGATATCCCCAACGCCAACCAAAATGAACTACAAATGATTAAGGGTAAAGTCACCATGATTGTGGCTGAAGGCTCAGCTAAATTTGAGGAGCAAGGAGGTTTAAAGTCGGTTAAAACACTGAGTACAGAATATAGTGAGAATAAAACAACTGCCGTAGTACGCGTTGAGGTCACTATGAATAACAAGCAAGTTGATACCGATAATGTTCGTACCATCAAAACCGATGATGGCTGGAAAGTAAAACTATAGCTTCACAGCCCTACTCATTAATCAGTGGGTAGGGCTTTTTATGCTTATGCGCGTGTTTCCTTTATTCATTTTACTTATCGGGCTAGCCATTAGCTGGAGCCTTGAACAGGATCGGCAAGCTGCTGCTATAACAACAGGTGCAATCGTTGAATTACACCAACTCCCCGCTCTAAAAATTGGTGATTGGGTGTTTCGCCAAGGCACATCAGTGGAAAGTGAACTGATTGCCAATATAGGCCAGAGCCGCTTTTCACATATAGGGGTGGTGACGGCAATAGAACCTGAAGTTATTATCACCCATGCCACAACAAATGATGATCCCAACTACTCCAATCAAGTGATTAACTCACGGTTAATCGATTTTAGTTCTAATCAATTAGCTCGCCGTATCGCCATTGCTCGTCCACAGTTTTTATCCACAGAACAACAGCAACGTATTAGCCTGCATATAACCGCTAAAATCAGCCAGCCTTTTGTACTTAGTCAGCGCCAGCACCCGCATTTGTACTGCACTACCTTAATTGCCGACGCCATTACTGAACAGCAGCCTGATTTTTCACTGCCTTGGTTGAGTATAGATCAGCCCGTTTTTCGTGGTGAATACCTGCATCCCCAAGCATTTGCAGAGCGCACTGATATTGAGTGGCTTTATCCGCCAACTAATTCCAGCACTGAATAAACCCCACCAATCAGGGCAATAAGCAGTAAAAATCCCGAGGATAACAGCGAAATTTTACGTTTTTGTCTTTGAAAAAAGTCATTGCGAACCAGCGTGATATAGCTAAATAGAATTAGAAAATCTACCGCAATCCAGCACAGCGTCAGCACACTTAAACTCAGCTTAAAGCTTGCAGTGATGCCGATAAACTGTGGAAAAAACGCGACGAAAAAGACAATATCTTTGGGGTTAGAAATCCCCATCAAAAATCCATGCACAAAACCTGTTCCTGACTGAGTAGGGTTTAATTCAGGTGGTTTTGCAACCGGCTCAGTAAGTTCA
The DNA here is from genome assembly GCF_001267175.1 of Thiopseudomonas alkaliphila. NCBI lineage: Bacteria > Pseudomonadati > Pseudomonadota > Gammaproteobacteria > Pseudomonadales > Pseudomonadaceae > Thiopseudomonas > Thiopseudomonas alkaliphila. The sequence continues at coordinate 1,763,501 of NZ_CP012358.1, forward strand.
TGGCGTAATCCATCAATCGCCATCCAGCCAATAAAGACACACCCCAGCAGACTAATCCAGCTTAGGTAATGCGGCTCTAACTGAATCACCCCAGCAATAATCAGTGCCGCAATCGACAGTAATACTAATGAGGCTAAATTAGTCCCCAATACCGTCACCACGGCCCGTTTAAAGCCATAACGTGCGGCACTATTCAGTACCAGCGCAACAATCGGGCCAGGGGTAGCTATCAGTAAAAAAATAGTCGCTAAATAACTTAATAACAGGGGATAATTCATTGTGTGCTCTGGTAGCAATCAAAAGAGTGCCCACTCTCCTAAGGATGGGCGTAAACCCGGCTCACGCCATCTGCGGCTAAGTTTTAGCTCTCATCGTCACCTAAAAACCCACCCGATTGGCGATTCCAGAGGCGGGCGTAAAGTCCATTGGCTGCTAATAATTGCTGATGGCTGCCCACTTCGACAATTTGCCCCTGATCCATCACCACCAAACGATCCATTTCAGCAATGGTAGATAAACGGTGGGCAATGGCGATCACGGTTTTATCTTGCATCAGCTCATTTAAGCTGTCTTGAATGGCCACTTCCACTTCAGAGTCCAGCGCACTGGTGGCTTCGTCTAGTAGCAAAATTGGCGCATCTTTGAGCATTACCCGAGCAATCGCAATACGTTGCCGCTGACCGCCAGATAGCTTAACGCCGCGATCGCCTACATGGGCCTCTAAACCTCTACGTCCTTGGGCATCGCTGAGCGACGGAATAAATTCTGCCGCTTGGGCTCGCTCAATCGCCTGTTGCAGCTGTTGCTCAGTGGCATCAGGGCGGCCATAAATAATATTGTCCCGCACCGAACGGTGCAGCAGCGAGGTATCTTGGGTCACCATGCCAATTTGTTGTCGCAGTGATTGCTGGGTAACCTTGGCAATATCTTGCCCATCAATCAAAACCTGCCCTGCATTCACTTCATAAAAGCGCAGCAAAATATTTACTAAGGTCGATTTACCAGCCCCTGAGCGCCCGACCAAGCCTATTTTTTCGCCTGGCTTGATTTGCAGATTAAAGTTATTTAGTAACGGTTTACCTTCCATGTATTGAAAGTCGACCTGCTTAAACTCGATCGCTCCTTGAGTCACTTTTAGCGGCTTAGCGTCCGCCGCATCTTGCAGCTTCACCGGCTGGCTAATGGTGTTCATACCATCTTGCACGGTACCTAGATTTTCAAACAGCATGGTGGCTTCCCACATAATCCAGTGTGATAAACCCACTAAACGCAGGGCCATAGCAATCGCTGCTGCGACTGCGCCCACACCAATTAGATCATGCTGCCAGAGATATAGACTCAGTGCTGCGGTACCACCCACTAACAACATATTAAGGCTATGATTGAGCAACTCTAAGTAGCTGACCCAGCGCATTTGGGCATGCACGGTGCCCATAAACTCTTGCATTGCTTGCTTGGCGTAGCTGGCCTCGCGGCCACCGTGGGAAAACAATTTTACTGTGGCAATATTTGAGTAGGCATCGGTAATGCGCCCGGTCATTAACGAGCGGGCATCGGCTTGATTGCGTGCTAGTTCAGCCATTTTCGGCACAAATACCCGCAGCACAATGCCAAATACAATTAACCAAGCTACAAAAGGTACCAATAACCAAGCATCAAAACTGAGCAAAATCACGCCAGTGGTTAAAAAGTAAATCACCACATACACCAGCATTTCGGCGCAAATCATAATGGTATCGCGCACCGCTAAGGCTGTTTGCATCACCTTGGCCGAGATCCGCCCTGCAAACTCTTCTTGATAAAACTGAATACTCTGGCTTAACAGTAGCTGGTGAAATTGCCAGCGCAAGCGCATCGGCAATACGCCCTGCAAAGTTTGAAAACGCACATTACTGGCAATTAATACCCAAAATGGGCTGAGGCAAATTAGCAATAGCATGGCCATCAGCGGACCACTTTTTTCAGCCCACAACTGCGTAGCGCCGTACTGATTCATCCAATCAACGACAACCCCCATCATCTGAAACAACACCGCTTCAAAGATGCCAAGGCCTGCGTTAAATAGTACTAACACCAACAGCCAAGGGCCTGCGCCTTTGGCGCACGCCTGAATAAAGTGGAAAATCGTTATTTGTTTAAGCCCAAAGGGTTCCTGTGGATAAGGATTAATCCGTCGCTCAAACCAGTCAAACCACGCCATAATTCACCTAGCTTATTTAGTTGGCAAAAATTATAACACTGCAGGTATGAGTGCTAGATGAATTCCTATCGCTTCAGTGCTTATAACCTAGTGTGTGCGCTTAACTGCGCCTAGCAATAAAGCTAAGCCGATGCTGTAGCCCGCATTAGTGCTCATGCTAAGCTGAGCACTGTTTCAAGTTATTGGTTATCTTCTAGGATCACACGTGCCCTTTATTGCCTGGCTGAAAGCCTTTCGTCCGTTGCACTTTGCCATAACCCCCAAACATGCCCTACGCGCCAGCTGTGGCGCCTTACTGGGCGTTAGTTGGGTCGTTGCAGTCAGCCAGTGGCTATTTGGCGCCGACGTTGCACTGCGTTTAGCCGCTCCAATTGGCGCCTCATCGGTTTTATTGTTTGTTACCGCCAACACACCTTTGGCTCATCCTTGGTCATTAATTGGCGGTAACTTAATCGCTGGTAGCATTGGATTAATTTGCGCTGTATTAATTGCAGATCCCGCCTTACGTGCCGGGCTCAGCATTGCCTTAGCCATCCTTGGCATGCTGTGTTTGCGGTGCTTGCATCCACCTAGTTGCGCTGTCGCTTTGGTCTTAGCCCTCAGCCCTAATCTGGTGGCGCAGTGGGGCTTCAGCATTCTTTGGGTGGTGCTCTGTAACTCGCTATTACTGTTGGCCTGTGCGCTGCTGTTTAATAATCTGACAGGACAGCCTTATCCCAAACTGGCAGCGCCAGCGGCGCCTGATCCCAATCGCTCGTTACCGAGCTGGCAACGCACTCAGTTACAACAGCAAGATTTAACCCAAGCACTGCAACAGCTAGGACACTACGTGGATGTGCGCATTGAAGATTTAGTCAATTTACTGCAACTCACTGAACAACAAGCTTTTAAACGGATGACCCAACAATTAACCGCAGCGGATTTAATGTCTTACCCTGTGCTGAGTATTACTGCAGAATCGAGCTTAGATCAGGCCTGGGAACTGATGCAGCCCCAGCAACTACAAGCCTTACCGGTCGTGCAGCAACAGCGGGTGGTGGGGATTATTACCCGCTATGACTTACTTAAGACTTTACTGCAACAACCCAAAACACCTAAGCGCTGGCTGAGTAAAACGCCGAAGACCTGTAGCGTGCAGCAAATTATGACTACCGAGGTCCTGTTTGCTAGGCCTGATACCCCTATTTTGCAGCTAGTAAAACAGATGACTGAACAACCACTGCATAGCCTGCCAATTGTCGATGCTGAGCAGCAACTGGTGGGTATACTCAGCCAAACAGATCTAATTGCGGGCCTCTATCGCTTGGTATTACAGCGGTGCCATATTGCCGCTTAACCCGGATGCCCATCAACTCTGGCACGGGTTAAAATCGGCAAGTACTGGATAAACCATAGACCCAATGCCAACAGCCATAATGCGCTGGCCAGCCACAGACCGATGGCGTAGTCCCAGTGAATCACTAGCACTCGGGCAATCACTGCTAGATTAAATAACACTAGGCTAACTAGAGTTAAGCGCCCGAGCTGCAAGGGACGTCCGGTATGACCTAAGCTAACCCGGGCCACCATCGCCAAAATCATATTGCTCATTGCGCCCACGGTAAAGGCATGCACCGCACTGCTGGGCGAGGCCATCCAACCCACTTGCCACAGCGCAAATAAACCACAGGCAATCACCAACCAGCCATAAGCCAGCTGCAGCGACCAGAGTAATGGCACGCGCCAAATTGCGCTGCGATACCAGCGGGCTAAACGGTAGCCATGACCCACTGCCAGCAGCAGCCAAATCAGTGCCAAATACCGCCCCAGCACGGCTGCAATTCCTGATAAATACAGCAAGCCTAAACCTAGGGTCAGTATTAATAAGGCATTATCGAGCCCAGCTGAACGGGGTAAAGCCTGAGTCAGTGCCAAGCCGCGCTGGGTGAAAAAAGGAATCACTCGCCCACCAATTAAGGTAATCATCGCCGCAATCAGCCACAGCCCGGCATAACTTGATTGCTGCACTAGCGCGGGTTGATCGTGGCTAATACCCCACATAAAGCTGCTATTTGCCGCTAATAACAGCAATAAGATCAATAACACTGGATAATTGCGTTGTTGTTTAGCGCTGATCAGTAACAGGCTCATCTGTAACAGCAAAGCCAACATAAACAAACTATCTAGCGCCACTAACCAGACTAAGGGTGCATTCAATAACCAGGCACCACGCGCCACCAACCAAATGGCAAATAAGCTTAATAGCGGCTGCCCCGATAAACTAGGCTGCCCGGTCCACGCTTGCACTGCGGTGAGTAAAAAGCCGCTAATAATTGCCACGGCAAACCCAAAAATCAGCTCGTGCTGATGCCAATTAAGCCACCCGCTAGCAGGTGTAAAATCGGCTAAATAACCATTGAGTGCTAACACCCATAAAGGTACGGCTAATGCGGCAAAGCCCATGCCAAATAGAAAAAATGGCCGAAAGGCTAAACGCCAAATAGGGGTAATAGTTAATCCTTGCTGACGATCGGTGATCTGCATGGGGCATCCTATAAGGCAATTACGCCTTTAACTGTTCGCGATACTTACATAAACCGGCTAAGGCCAAATCAATTTGCTGACGAATATTTTCCAGCTCACTGAGTTTACGATTAATTTCCTCACGTTTTATTTTCAATTGCCGCTGCATCTGCGTTTGGGTGAGTTCACGTGAATACAACAGCTGAACTAACTGCTTGATCTCTTTTAAAGTAAAACCTAAATCTTTGGCCTGATTGATCATATTTAAATGCAAAATCACCGACTCATCATACTGTCGATAGCCATTCTCGGTGCGTTTAGGCTCAGCAATTAAGCCTTGCTGCTCATAGAAACGAATGGTATCGCGGCTTAAGCCAGTTTTTTCAACAACTTGTTTAATTTGCATAAAATTCCTCTTGCGCTTGACCTTGGAGTACGCTCCAAGGTTTAGCATAGTAAGACTAGATGCATTTGAATAGTCACTTTTTGAGCAAAACACCATGAAAATACAATTTACAACAACCGATCAGGTGTCTTTAGCTGGGCAGCTGATTGAGGCTAAAGCAGCTAAAGCTGTTGTCCTCATTAACCCTGGTACCGCGACTAAGACCTCATTTTATCTGCCTTTTGCGCGGTTTTTAGCCGAGCAGGGCTACCATGTGTTGCTGTGGAATTACCGAGGTTGCTGCGAATCACGCACCGGCAGCATCAAACATAGCTCCTATCGTTATGCTGATATTGGTAACTACGATATTCCAGCGGCGATTAATCAGGCGAAGGCTCTATTTCCTGAGCTACCGCTATATTGCATTGGCCACAGCGCAGGCGGTCAGCAAATTGGCTTTACCGAAGCCAGCCAACAATTAGCTGGATTAGTTGCGGTAGCGGTCTCAGCGGGTCATATGCCGCATATGCCCTTAGGTTATCGCTTGCAAGCCAACTTATTCTTTAGAGTCATCGTACCGCTTAGCGTCCGCTTATGTGGCTATGTTCCGGCGAAAAAACTCAAGTTAATGGAAGATTTGCCCAGCCAGATGGCAATTGAGTGGGGCAACTGGTGCAAAGAAGACAGTATGTTTTTTTCGCCTAAATACTACGCTGAGGCGGTGCCTAATAGTATTTATCAACAACTGGGATTTCCGGTGCATGTTATTACCGCTTCGGATGATGAAATCTCCACCCCGAAAAACACCGAAAACCTCTGGAAACATATCCACAGTCAACACGGTATTAGCTTTAAAAACTACGATGCAGCCAGCAGCCCCAAACGGGCAATCGGTCATTTTGGCTACTTTAGAAAGGCCAATCAGCATATTTGGCAGGATATTTTTCAGCAGCTACAAGAGTTTCAGCAGCGCTAGCTTTCTAGCGCTTGCTCCTCTTGTCTTTCTGGCAGTGCAAATACTAAATCAAAGCCCCAGGTGAAGATAAAAGTATAGAACAAGAAGAAAATTAGAATGGTGGCTTCCATAACTAACGCACGCAGCGGCCCTACCTGATACCACCACATGTACAACGGAATGGTCAGCAGCATCAGTCCCAACTCAAATAAGCTGGCATGGGCAATACGAATTGCCACGGTGCGTTCGGGATAATTACGGGTGCTCTCCCACCATTCAAACAAACTGTTAAAAATGTAGTTCCACACCACTGCTATCACCGATACTGCCACCGCAACCGGCAATGACTCTTGGGCATCGCCGCCGCTTAACAGCATCAGTAACAATGTGGATAACAGAATCGCGAAGGCTTCAAATAACGCCACATACACTATGCGGCGAGTCACAGGACGTAAATAAATCATCATTCACTCGGCTCAAAGAATAAGTTCCAAGAACCGGCCCGCCCCGGCTAATTTGCAACGCCCCACACAGGGCAAAACTAGGCCACGGTTTCCGCCTAGGTGGGGGATTGTAACACTACTAAGCCTTTGCTCATCACAACACTGACTTTTCTAGCGAGTGGTTAAGTGTCTGAGAAAATCAGGCCTTATCATTGCTCAATGGTTTTGGTATCGGCTCAACTGACTCATGGTCGTCAGTTCCGCAAGTTAAATATTTCAGATGATTATAGCTGCTAGGTCATTGAACAGCTTGTACCCCTATCGAACTCTGGCCATACGCACATCCAATATGTTCTATTCCATCTACTGTTATCTAGCTACCAAACAACTGAGTAAATTCTTTTAATGCGTAACTATTGTTGTTTTTTCGCCATACCAAAACAGTATTTAGTATTTCTAGATCAATCACACTAAGACCCATCCTCTGCGGCTGTAGATCAAGTACCGATTTAGGTAAAATTCCTACACAAGAACCAGCTGCAACACTAGCAATAATTCCATGGTAAGAGCCAAGCTCCTGTACCATTAAGGACTGGTTAGCAAAAACCTTGGTCTGAGCATAGTCTCGATAACTACAACCCTCACCAAAGCATGCTAAACGCAATTTAGTTAACTCACGTACTTCCAGATGTCTATATCGTTCCGGAACTATCAACAGAAGCTGTTCAGAAAATGCTTGTTTAACCATTAAGTTACTTGGCAATTTCTCCTCACTCCCTAATGCAATAAACGCACAATCCAAGCTATAGTCACAAATACGCTCCAGCAATCGTCGACTGGGTGCAGTACTGACCCTAAGTGATACCTTATCCCAACGCCGCTGAAATCCTGCTAACAATGCAGGTAAACGACTGGCAGCTGTTGCTTCCATTGAGCCTATATGCAACTCGCCACAAGGCTCTACTGGATGAAGTGCTTGCTTTGCTTCTTTAGCCAAAGCCAGCATTTGTTCACAGTAACCTAGAAAAGACTTTCCCTCGCGAGTTAAGCGTATTTGCTTACTATCACGCAGTAATAATGTAACACCTAGCTGTCTCTCCAACTGTTGAATGCGTGTACTAACATTTGACTGAGCACGATTTAACCGCTTAGCAGCCCCAGTAATACTTAACTCATAAGCAACAGTACAAAATATTTCAAGATTTAGTAAATCCATACCTCAGAACCCCCCATCTCAAAAACAGAATACTCTTGATTAAAAAATCTTTAATCAAGATGATCATACTGATTTTTTAATCAATTACTCAATATTGGAGATAAATCATGAGTACTAACCCGTTAATCAAAGCATTAGCTATTGAACTGCCTATTATCCAAGCACCAATGGCTGGGGTTGGAACAACGGCATTAGCAGTAGCTGTATCTGAAGCGGGTGGTTTAGGCTCGTTAGCTCTAGGTAACGCAAGTGTAGATACTGCTCGAAAAAAAATTAGACAAATAAAAGCTGCAACCCAAAAAAAATTTAATGTGAACTTCTTCTGCCATCAACCTGCGGTAGCTAATCCAGCAAAAGAGCAACGCTGGATTGAGCACTTTACTCCCCACTTCACCGATTTTTCTAGCACTCCTCCTCAACGCTTAGAATGCGATTATCAATCGTTTATTGAAAACTCAAAAATGCTAGCTATGCTACTCGAAGAACGCCCACCCGTTGTTAGCTTTCACTTTGGTTTACCCAGTAAGACCACTATTAATGCCTTAAAAGAAGCTGGTATTTACTTATTAGCCTGTGCAACATCTTTAAAAGAAGCGCTCATGATTGAACAAGCTGGGTTAGATGCAATTATTGCTCAAGGCTATGAGGCTGGCGGACATCGTGGGATTTTTGATGCGAATCAAGATTTGCAACTTGGCTTACCCTGTTTGCTACAAATTTTAAAGCAACACTGCAAATTACCTATAGTCGCTACTGGTGGCATTATGAACGGTTCTTCTATTGCAAGCACCATGCTGCTAGGCGCTAGTGCAGCACAATTAGGTACAGCTTTTCTGCTATGCCCAGAATCAGCCACTAATGCCTCATATCGCGCCAACTTGAAAAGTAATCAAACCTACACCACAAAAATTACGTCTTATATTTCGGGCAGACCCGCACGCGGATTAGCAAATCGGTTCTATACTCTGCCAGAGCAACTAGCAACTGATTTACCTGATTACCCTATAGCTTATAGTTTAGGAAAGGCCTTAGGTGCTGCCGCAAATACGGTTGACTGTATTGATTTTTCAGCTCACTGGGCTGGGCAAGCCGTTCCTTTGATTCGTGAAATGCCAGCAGCATTACTAGTAAAAACGCTTGAGCAAGAACGTCTGATAGCACTACAAAACAGATCTTAATATAACCCAGCTAAAGAGACTAATAACCTGTTCTCTTTAGCTGTTTTTCTTGCCAAGAAGAATATCGATTATGCCTAAACCTTCAATGTTTCGAGTAATTTTTGCCTGTGCTACCTTATTACTTGTAGTCCATACACTGGGACGATTTATTTACACTCCACTCATGCCTTGGCTGATAAAAGATAATCTATTCAGTTTGCAACAAGGGTCAATTATCGTCACATGGAACTACTTAGGTTACCTGCTAGGTGCTATAGCAGCGATTTACTGGAGCTCTCTAAGTCATATCCAAAGAATTTTACCTTGGGCTATCACTATTAGTGTTCTCTCGACTTTGTTGCAAACGCAAGCTGATAACACAACAAAACTTACAGTCCTCCGCTTAATAAATGGCATTACCAATGGGTTGGTTTTTGTACAAGCCCCTTCACTGGTTTTAGAATGGTTAAGTCATCATAAACGCCCACATTTAAGTGGATTGGTTTACTTAGGCGTGAGCATAGGGTTAATACTTTCAAGTTTATTAGTCTTTTTAACATCTAGTTTTTTAAATGGTGCCGAACGCTGGTGGCCAGCAGCCATTATCGCAATACCATTAGCCAGTTGGGGATATATTCAGTTATCCAGGATAGATATCCAGAGCATTAAAAAAGGAGATACCAATAAACTAATTAAGCCCAGCCAAACACCTTTAATCGATTATGCTAGCGCGCCACTTTTTTTATCCTATGCAGGAGCGGGTTTAGGCTATATTTTACCTATGACCTACCTCCCAACACTTGCGTCAACAGGACTGTCTGAACATAGTTTATTAACAAACGGCAGCTGGCTAATTTTGGCTTTAGCTACTCTTCCATCCCCTTGGATATGGAATAAAGCTGGCAACTATTTGGGAGATGTACAAGCTTTACGCCTAAACTATTTAGTGCAGTTTTTGGGTGTAATCGCAGTTTTATACTTACCACTCCCAATAGGCCTAACAGTGTGTGCTCTTTTAGTGGGTAATACTTTTCTTGGGACAGTACTGCTTACACAACGTCTAGCACGCACTCTACACCCTCACCAAGCACCGAGACTTTCAGCGGCTTTAGTGGCTCTTTATAGCCTAACTCAACTAGTAGGTCCTTGGATAACTAGCCTTTGGTTAAAAAATAATGGTTCTTTATTATTAGCCTTCAATCTAAGTGCTGCCTCGTTATTTTGGGGGTTGATCACTTCTTTATTAATTACTCAAAAAACCAGTAGCTAAATTAGTGTCTAGTACTAAAACAGAGTTACACTATTTTAATTAAGAGCTAGATCATGCGGCTTACCAATAAGACTTTCATGTTTAAGCACTCCGTTAATCCACTCAGTTAGCGCATTTTGGTAACAATCATAGTCTTAAATCATAAGGCATCGTACGCCATATTTTGTATACAATGCATAATAAACTTTAGAGTATACACCCCACGATCAGAGCGTTGAATCAGAAGTTGACTGCTACGTTTATTTTTTAACACCTTAGCGGAGTTCAGGTTTGATGCATCTCATAACCAACAGCTTTGCTCGAATAAACATTAGTGGACACGCTAAAATAGGCCTCTCCCTAACAGGCAGGAAGGTAAATAATATTAGCTACCCATATCTACTCAGGCTTACTGGACTACATCTTTTCAGTAAATTAGGATGTTTATAAAAGCAAGATGACGAATACCTGCTTGTTCTGCAAGCTCAAGGGGGTCTTCTAACCTGAGAGGATATTGCTCACGTATATCGGTAGCGAATGGGTTCCAGTCAAACAAAAAGAAAGCTGCTAACTCTAAATCTGAAAGCAGGTGGTGGGTACGCTGCGTTTGAAATCCCCAGATACGATGGGAGCGGCCAGAAGAGGGGAAATCTCTGACCGTTAGCCAAGGTTGATAGTCTTTACCGGAGCCAGCTCCACGCCCTTGTTTTATCCATTTCAAAGAACGTGAGTCAAGTGTGCTGCTTGTCATGCTCCACACCTCAATTTTGAGCATTAAATGTATGGAGCAAAGTTACCAACTTTATTGTCACGCCACAACACCACAAAACAGCATAAAAATCTCCTACTCCACCGTGACACTTTTGGCCAAGTTTCTTGGCTGGTCGACATCAGTGCCTTTAATCACGGCAACGTGGTACGACAGTAATTGCAAAGGAATAGTGTAGAGAATAGGCGCCAGTACTGGATGAATGCTGGGCATATTGATCTGCAGGGTGTTGGGTTCATTAGCGAGTTGGGTGCTGGCGTCGGCGAAAATCACCAGCTCACCGCCCCGAGCGCGAACTTCTTGCAGGTTGGACTTTAGCTTTTCTAACAGCTGATTATTGGGCGCTACCGTAACGACGGGCATAGTGCTATCGACCAGCGCCAGTGGGCCATGCTTTAACTCACCCGCTGGATAAGCTTCGGCATGGATATAAGAAATCTCTTTTAATTTCAGCGCTCCCTCTAAAGCAATCGGAAACTGCTCACCACGCCCTAAGAACAAACAGTGCTGTTTATCGGCAAACAGCGCTGATAATTGCTCAATTTCACCATTTAAGGCCAACGCTTCGTACAGCTTACTGGGTAGTTGGTGCAGCTCTTCGACGATTTCCTGCTCTTGCTCAGACAATAAACTGCCACGCGCACGGCCAATGGCTAAGGTAAGCAACAATAAGCCAACTAACTGCGTGGTAAAGGCTTTAGTGGAAGCCACACCAATTTCCGGACCGGCTTTTGTCAGTAAGGCCAAATCTGACTCACGCACTAAGGAGCTGCTCGCGACGTTACAAATCGTTAAGCTAGCCAAATAATGGGCTGAATCTAAATGGCGCAGGGCGGCCAAAGTATCCGCCGTTTCGCCCGACTGCGAAATACTCACAAATAAGGTATCCGGCTGTACCGCTACCTTACGATATCTAAACTCGCTGGCCACCTCGACTTGGCACGGGGTATTGGTTAATTCTTCTAACCAATACTTAGCCACTAATCCCGCGTGGTAACTGGTACCACAGGCGACAATTTGAATGTTTTTCACCCTAGAGAAAATCTGCTCCGCCCTTGCGCCAAAGCATCCTGTCTGCACCTGGGTTGCGCTGATTCGCTCAGCCAATGCTTGCTGCACCACCTTGGGCTGCTCATCTATTTCTTTTAGCATAAAGTGCCGATAACTGCCCTTTTCTGCTGCTTCCGCCGTCTCTTGTGCCTGCTCAATTGGGCGCTGTACTGAGCTAAAACTTTCATCCCAAATTTGATAGGACTCTTGCCTAATTTCGGCGATATCGCCTTCTGCCAAGTAAACAAAGCGATCAGTGACTTGGCGCAGCGCCAGCGGATCAGAGGCAATAAAGTGCTCGCCAATTCCCACCCCAATCACCAACGGACTGCCGCTGCGGGTGGCTAAAATTCGATCCGGTTGATCACTACTAATCACAGCTAAACCATAGGCGCCATGCAAACGTGGCAAGGCCTGTTGCAGTGCACTACGTAAATCAGGGGTGGACTGGCTTAAATAGTGCAATAAATGAGCGATGGTTTCAGTATCGGTCTCAGAACTAAAAACATAGCCCAAAGCTTCTAGCTCGGAGCGCAACTGAGCATGATTTTCAATAATCCCGTTATGTACCACCGCAATACTGGGCTGCGAGGAGGCTCTTGAAGTGTGGGGATGAGCATTAGCTTCACTAGGAATCCCGTGCGTGGCCCAACGTGTGTGGGCAATGCCCAGCTGGCCAATTAAAGGCTCGGTATCTAGGGCATGGGCTAATTCCGCCACCTTGCCCACACGCCGACAACGTTCAAGCCCGCGCTCTGTTATCAGCGCCACACCTGCACTGTCATAGCCGCGGTACTCTAGTCGTTTTAAACCTTCAATTAAAATTGCAGCAACTGGACGCTGTGCAATAGCTCCAACAATTCCACACATATTGGCCCCATTAGGTATTGATTCGATACGCGATTTGCGCCGCATAATTATGCGGTAAAAGAGTGAAATTTCGCTTTTTCAGTTCAAAAAAAATGTAAAAAAATTAGATAACGGCAAACTCTGTGCCCGAAGCCCGGCAGCCTTTGCCGTGACTGCTAAGCTGGCGTATGATCAAGGCATTATTCGCCACTACCCAAGGCGGCCTTAGCAGCTTTATGCTGTCGCGGACATCCCGCCCACAGCCATAACTGTGCTTAATCCTGTTTGAATTATTTTTGCTGGAAACCGTCATGCCTAATTATCGCTCTAAAACTTCTACGTTCGGCCGCAATATGGCCGGTGCCCGTGCTCTGTGGCGCGCCACCGGAATGAAAGATGAAGACTTTCAAAAACCAATTATTGCTGTTGCCAACTCCTTTACCCAGTTTGTACCAGGACACGTGCACCTAAAAGATATGGGCCAATTAGTCGCACGTGAAATCGAACGGGCCGGCGGTGTTGCTAAAGAATTCAACACCATTGCGGTGGATGATGGAATTGCCATGGGTCACGATGGCATGCTGTACTCGCTTCCCAGCCGGGAAATCATCGCAGACTCAGTGGAATACATGGTCAATGCCCACTGCGCCGATGCTTTAGTCTGTATTTCTAACTGCGATAAAATCACCCCCGGTATGCTAATGGCTGCCCTGCGCCTGAATATTCCTGTGGTGTTTGTTTCAGGCGGCCCCATGGAAGCGGGTAAAACCAAACTAGCTAATCACGGCTTAGATCTAGTAGATGCCATGGTGGCAGCCGCAGATGATAGTTTCTCTGATGAGAAAGTTGCCGAGTACGAGCGTAGCGCCTGCCCAACCTGCGGCTCTTGCTCGGGTATGTTTACCGCTAACTCAATGAACTGCCTCACTGAAGCCTTGGGTTTATCACTACCGGGCAATGGTTCGATGCTCGCCACCCACGCTGACCGCGAGCAGCTATTTTTACAAGCGGGCCGCACCATTGTGGAACTGTGCAAACAGTATTACGAGCACAATAACGAAGCAGTACTACCACGCAGCATTGCTAACTTTAAAGCCTTCGAAAATGCCATGACGCTCGACATTGCCATGGGTGGTTCTACTAATACCATTTTGCACTTATTAGCTGCAGCCCAAGAAGCAGGCGTTGATTTTGATTTGCGTGATATTGATCGTCTGTCACGCCATGTACCACAGTTGTGTAAAGTAGCGCCGAATATTCAGAAATATCACATGGAAGACGTGCACCGTGCGGGTGGTATCTTCAGTATTTTAGGTTCCCTCGCCCGTGGTGGTTTGTTACATACCGATGTTTCAACCGTACATGCCCCTACCATGGCTGATGCGATTGCCCAGTGGGATATTACCCAAACCACTGATCCAGCAGTGCACACCTTCTTTAAGGCAGGCCCTGCGGGTATTCCAACCCAAACCGCCTTTAGCCAAGCTACTCGCTGGGACTCTTTAGACGATGACCGCGAGCAAGGCTGTATTCGTAGCGTAGAACATGCTTACTCCAGTGAAGGCGGTTTAGCCGTGTTATACGGCAATATCGCCGAAGATGGCTGCGTAGTTAAAACCGCTGGAGTTGATGAATCAATCCATGTCTTTGAGGGCAGCGCGAAAATCTTTGAAAGCCAAGATTCTGCAGTAAAAGGCATTTTGGCCGATGAAGTAAAAGCCGGCGATATCGTGATTATTCGCTACGAAGGCCCTAAAGGTGGCCCGGGCATGCAAGAGATGCTTTACCCAACCTCTTACCTAAAATCTAAAGGCTTAGGTAAGGAATGCGCTCTGTTAACCGATGGCCGTTTCTCTGGCGGTACTTCAGGTTTATCCATTGGCCACGCCTCACCTGAAGCAGCTTCAGGCGGTGCGATTGGTTTAGTGCAAGAAGGCGATAAAATCCTGATTGATATCCCTAACCGCAGCATCAACCTGCTGATCAGCGATGAAGAGTTGGCCGCGCGCCGCGTGGAGCAAGATAAAAAAGGCTGGAAACCGGTCGAGCAGCGCACCCGTAAAGTCACCTCAGCGCTCAAAGCCTACGCCATGCTCGCCACTAGCGCCGACAAAGGTGCCGTGCGTGATACCAAGCTGTTAGATGAGTTGATGTAAAACTAATAAGGGGTTCCTTTCACCCGAAAAACCGGTAGCTCATCAGCTGCCGGTTTTTATTTCACTAAATTCTTATTTGAGAATAATTATTATTTACATTATATTTCACGCGCCCAAAGTCCTCTGTGAATTATAATGAAATACTTTTATCTGCCCTTCAGTTTACTTGCTGGTCTCAGTCCACTCTATGCACAAGCTGATCAGCTTACCGATTCGAACCAATCCACCACGGCTATTACCTTAAACAAGGAAACCGTTATTGCTGCGCCCGAGCCAGTTGGTGTTGTAACTTTTGATCGGAAAATGCTAGAGCACTTACCCGCAGGCAACGGTGACCTCACTAGCGTGCTAAAGCTACACCCCAATGTGCAGTTTGATAATGCACACCTCAGCAGCAAAACACCTGGAGAAATAGCTCCAGCCAATATCAGTATTAATGGGGCACAGTTTTATCAAAACTCATTTTTACTTGATGGCATCAGTATGAATAATGATTTAGATCCTGCTGAGCAAAATTCTAACCGCGCTAATACTGCACCAGGGCGTAGTCAAGGTTTAGCCGTAGATACTGATTTAATTGAGCAAATCACTGTTTATGACTCTAACGTGCCCGCCTCTTATGGTCATTTTACCGGGGGAGTAATCGAGGCAAAAACTCGGGCTCCTAGCCAAGACTTTCAAGGAAAAATTTCTGCACAGATGAGCCGCTCTTCTTGGACTCAATATCATATTCACGCTGCTGAGAAAGAGTCTTTTGCTCTATCAAGTAGTGCAGATAATCAGCCTGAGTTTGTTAAATACACTCTACGTGCCACACTTGAAGGACATCTCACTGATAACTTTGGGTTGCTTGCAAGCTTTAATCAAAAAAACTCTAAAATTCCGTTAGGTTTATACTCACCACATCATGTCGAAACCATGGGCTATCAGAAACAAACTCAACGTCGGCAAATAGATAACTACTTTCTTAAAGGTCTTTGGCAAGTACAAGATAACTTAAGCCTTGAGTTTAGCAGCGCCTATGCTCCTGAAGAAAACAGCTATTTTGCAGCCAATACCTATCACTCTGGGGTTAAAACCAAAGCCGGCGGTTATCAGCATGCAATTAAAGCTCTGTTAGATACAGACTCAGCGCAGATTGAACAAAATTTTGCTTATGGTCGCTTAGAGCAATCTCGGGACTCCGACCAAGATGACTTTTTTAACTGGCGCAAGTCCACCAGTAAGTTTTGGGGTACCGGTTCTAGCGCCAGTGCCATGTCCCTAGAAGGTGGCTTCGGTGACATTAAACAGCAGCAAGAAAGCTATCAGTATAATCTTGCCATCAATTGGCATCCTCTAGATCTAGGGCAATGGAGCCATAGCCTGAGCCTAGGTCTTGATACCAGCTGGAAAAAGAATAACTACCAGCGGCTCACTGAAAATAGTACCTATGTTTCTCCTAAAGCAACCAATAGCTGCCACAAAACAGATGGCTCTATGGATCATGCTTGCGCCCTAGGCGCTACGGTTAATGGTTGGCAAGGACAATACGCCAGCACGCGCACTCGCTTTATTGAAGGTGAATTTAGTTTTAATCAGTATGAACTCGGTGCGTTTATTGAAAACACAATGCAATACCAACAATTTAGCGCTCGAGCAGGCATTCGCTTCGATCATGACAACTACATGAAAAAAACAACCGTTGCTCCACGCTTGTTACTTAGCTATGACCTGCTTGGTAATAATCAAACTATTATTTCAACGGGGGCCAACCGTTATTATGGCCGCAACATCACCAGCTGGCGGCTACGTGACGGCCTGAATCGATTACGTTTTACTGATACACGTAAAGATCTTAATACGCCATGGACCACCATCGCTCAAGGACTTAATAGCACTCAATTTAATCAGCTCGATATTCCCTATGATGATGAGCTGACCCTTGGTTTAACTCACCACTACTCAGGTATTAAATGGGCTTTTAATTACGTCTATCGTGAAGGCAAAGATCAGGTCATCGAAGTAAAAGGAAAAACGTTAGGACAAACTAATGCGCAAGACCCAACCTTGTCGAATAACTTCACCACCTATACCAATGGCGGGCACAGTCGCACTGAAACCTATACCTTAACTGCTCAACCAGAACAGGCTTGGCAATTAGGCGCAACCCAGACACAGTTTTTACTGGCATTAGATTGGAGTAAAAGCAAATCCTCGGCGCCGGCTTACAACGAATCAGGGATTACTGATAGCTACATTGAAAATCCTTATATTCAATATGATGGAAAATTTATCCGTTATGCTGATCGACCCGCTGATAACTATCACCGCCCATGGACTGCGCGTTTAAATACGCTAACTCAGATTGAACCTTACCATCTCTCGATTAACAATTTTTTTAGATACCGTGCCGGTTATAGCAAAACTGAAAACAGCGGCAAAAAAACCGAGTATCAAGGAAAAACCGTCAATATCTGGGAGAGAACGCGTTATGCCAATGCGTGGTCTTGGGATATGCGCCTAAGTTGGGAGCTACCCTTAACTAATAATCAAGCTCCCTTTATTAATCTAGATATTTTTAATGTGTTAAATCGAAAAATTGCCACTACCACCAGTAACGTATTAGGAGAATCCATCCCCACTTACGAAGCCGGGAGACAATTTTGGCTAGAAGTAGGGTATAAGTTTTAAATATGCGTATTCTCTTACTCTGTGGCTACTTGCTGAGCTTTTCCCACTGGGCCTTAGCTTTAACGCCTGAACAATTACAACAAGCTGACCAATATCTTGCGTCTATTAATAGCTGGCCTGCTCCCCATACTGATCCAGCAGTGCAATGGCAAGAGCTATCAGCACTCAACTCCCCACTGCCAAAAGTTTCGGCGCAAGAAAAAGCACGAATTGCACTAGGTAAACAACTATTTTTTGACCCCTTACTTTCCAAAAATAAAGATATTTCATGCGCCAACTGTCATCTGCCTGAACACGCATTTAGTGATGGGAAAAAAGTTTCAACTGGTCATTTGAATCGTCAAGGTCATCGCAACTCCCCAAGCATTTTAACCAGTGGATTAAGCCAACAGTTGTTTTGGGATGGTCGTAGTCCCAACCTAACAGATCAAGCTCTGCACCCTATTCAAGACCCAGTAGAAATGGGTTTTTCAATTAATCAGTTAATCCAACGCTTAAACCAACACCCAACATATCCTCAACAATTTAAACGTGTCCTCCAACAAGAAACTATTAATCAACAACAACTAGCTAATCTATTAGCCAGCTTTCAAGCAAGTCTTTTAACCACTATCAATACGCCATTTGAACGCTTTATGCGTGGTGATCACACCGCTCTAACAGTCTCTGAGCGGTATGGCTTACATCTTTTTAGGACTAAAGCTCGCTGCATGAATTGTCACTTTGGCCCAGCTCTTTCTGATCAGCAGTTTCACAACTTAGGTTTGACCTATTACCAACGCTACTATGAAGATTTAGGTCGCTTTCATGTGACAAATAACCCACAAGACATCGGTAAATTCAAAACGCCGTCGCTGCGTTTAGTCAGTCATACCGGGCCTTGGATGCATAACGGTTTATTTCCTAAACTTGAGGGTGTTATCAATATGTACAACGCAGGCATGTTTCACCCCCAGCCTAAAAATGCGCGTCAAGCTGCTGATCCTTTTTTTCCGACAACCGATCCATTACTGCAACCGTTAGAGCTAACTTTGGCAGAGAAAGATTACCTCTTACAGTTTTTAAAAACGCTATAGCTCACGGCCTAAATTTGTTATAACTCTTGCTCTTTATTAGCCCGTGACCTGCCATGCAAGCTCTTCGCCGCCTCCAACAAGACTTTAGCTTTTCTAGCCTAGTGGCTGGGTTTATTGCGGTGCTAACCGGTTATAGCAGCGCGGCGGTGATTGTGTTTCAGGCGGCGGAAGCAGCGGGCGCGAGTAATAGTCAAATTAGCTCATGGATGTGGGCCTTAGGTATTAGCATGGGGCTGACGACCCTTGGCTTATCTTTGCGTTACAAGATGCCCATTATCACCGCTTGGTCAACACCAGGTGCGGCGCTGTTGGTCACTAGCCTGCCTGGCCTCAGTATGTCGCAAGCCATTGGGGCATTTTTGTTTTCTGCATTGCTAATTACCCTTTTCGGCGTTACCGGGTTATTTGCACGCTTAATGCATAAGATTCCGGCGTCACTGGCGGCAGCGATGCTCGCTGGAATTTTACTGCAATTTGGCCTCAACTTATTTATCAGTCTTGAGCAACAACTCCTGCTTCCGTTGGCCATGATGGCGACCTACTTAATCAGTAAACGCTACCTACCGCGCTACGCCATCGCGTTAAGTTTAGTACTCGGAATCGTACTAGCTGCCGCGCAACAACAAGTGCAGCTAGCGCAATTAACTCTCACCTGGGGCAAGCCGGAATGGATAACGCCTGAGCTACACTGGGCCAGCTTATTAAGCGTAGGACTGCCACTATTTATCGTCACTATGGCCTCGCAAAACTTACCAGGAGTTGCAGTGCTACAGTCTGCCGGCTATCGCCCACCCGTTTCAGCGATTGTAAGCTGGACCGGCTTAAGCAATCTATTACTGGCGCCCTTTGGTGCTTATGCTCTTAACTTAGCCGCTATTAGTGCTGCAGTTTGCACCAGCCAAGAAGCCCACGATGACCCTAGTAAACGTTATATGGCCGGCGTATTTGCTGGCTTATTTTATTTAACGCTAGGCATTTTAGGCGGCACGGTGGCCGGACTTTTCGCTGCCTTGCCTAAAGTACTGGTGATGGTAATTGCCGGCTTAGCTCTGCTCAATACCATTGCTAACGGCTTAGTCACTGCGCTACAACAAACCAGCGAGCGCGAAGCGGCAGCCGTTACTTTTTTACTCACTGCCTCAGGGATCACCTTATTTGGCATCGGCGCCGCCTTTTGGGGGTTAATCGCGGGAGTGATTACTTTGATCTGCCTTAAAGCAAAGGATTAACATTTACATTGACTGCTGTAACCTAAGCCGCTGCCCGTTATACTGTGTCACTCGTGCTAGCGCACCTCTCGCTGGCAGCTTTATTGAATCCTGATCCCGAGGTTGCTGTGGCTCATCCTGCTCAACGCCGCTGGTATCCTATTACCAGTTTTTTTGCCATTTTAGTGTTACTGCCGATTACTGTTCTGCTGCTTAGCTGGCATCAGGTTGACACTGAAATTTGGACGCACCTATGGGATACCCAAATGCTTCGCCTGCTCGGCAATACCGCCACCCTGATGTTAGGCGTGGGACTAGGCGTTACCCTATTAGGCGTGAGCTTGGCTTGGCTGACCAGTTTGTGTGAATTTCCTGGCCGCAAATGGTTAGACTGGGCTTTAATGTTGCCGTTTGCAATTCCCGCTTATGTGCTGGCCTTTGTATTTGTAGGACTATTGGATTTTTCAGGGCCAGTACAAAGTTTCTTACGTAACACCTTAGAGTTAAATCTCAACTTTCCTCGCATTCGCTCAACGGGCGGGGTGATTACCGTCTTTGTCCTAGTGTTTTATCCCTATGTTTACCTACTCGCCCGTACAGCCTTTATGGCCCAAGGCAAAGGCTTAATGGAAGCCTCGCGAGTACTCGGCTGCTCTCCTTGGCAAGCTTTTTGGCGGGTAGCACTACCGGTGGCACGGCCCGCGATTGGCGCCGGTGTCGCCTTAGCATTAATGGAGTCCTTAGCTGATTTTGGCGCGGTATCCGTATTTAATTTTGATACCTTTACCACTGCAATTTACAAAACTTGGTATGGTTTTTTTAGTCTATCCAGCGCAACCCAACTCGCTAGTTTGTTGCTGTTATTTGTTGCTTTACTCATTTTTGCCGAGCACAAAGCCAGAGGCGCGATCCGCCCTGCTAATGAACGAGCTCGGCGCACAGCCTTGTATCGCTTACGTGGCTGGAAAGCATGGGCAGCCAGCTGTTGGTGCCTGTTAGTCTTTGCCTGTGCCTTTGTGATACCAGTGTTACAGCTACTGGCTTGGCTCTGGCAGCGAGGACGTTTTGATCTAGATGAGCGCTACGCTGCCTTAATTACCCATACCCTATACCTAGGCTTAGCTGCCGCAGCACTCACAGTCAGCGGCGCTTTATTACTGGCCTTTGCTAAGCGCTTAGCAGCTAATCGCTTTAACCGCGCCACTGTCGGTTTAGCTAATCTCGGCTATGCTCTGCCCGGCTCAGTGTTAGCGGTCGCGATCATGCTGGCTTTTAGTTACCTAGATAATGAGTGGGTAGTACCACTTTCCAAGTGGCTCGGTGGAGCTGGTAAACCACTGCTGCTCGGTAGCTTAGGTGCCTTATTATTAGCCTATGTGATACGTTTTATGGCGGTCGCTTTTGGCCCACTCGAAACCGCTTTAGCTCGAATCAAACCATCGCTGCCAGAAGCAGCGCGCAGCTTAGGTGTTAGCGGCAGTGGCTTATTTCGTCGCATTTATCTGCCATTATTGATTCCTGGCACACTCACTGCTGCCTTATTAGTATTTGTGGATGTGCTAAAAGAAATGCCGGCTACGTTAATTATGCGTCCCTTTGGCTGGGATACCTTAGCCGTACGTATTTTTGAAATGACCAGTGAAGGCGAATGGGCCCGAGCTTCATTACCCGCACTCACCTTAGTATTGGTTGGCCTACTGCCGGTTATTTTACTAATTAGACGATCCGCCAAAACGACTTATTAATTGTTTAAGCTAGGTATAATTCACAGCCTGAGACAGTTCTAATCTGCTTTTTAGTTAAAAATCGTTTATTTTATTAGCGTTTTTGTAGCATCACCGACAACTTATCTGCGGTGGTTTACGTTTTTCAGCAAGCTGCGTCCTTGCTGCCTAGTCCAAGCTAACGCTCGTTAGCCTGTGAGGAGATCCTATGGGATTGCGCACTCCAATGTATGACATACATCTGGCTTTAGGTGCCAAGATGGTTGATTTTCGCGGTTGGGATATGCCGCTACATTACGGTTCTCAAGTTGAAGAACACCATCAAGTTCGTAATGATTGCGGTGTTTTCGATATCTCCCATGTGGCGGTTACCGATATTACAGGTGCCGATGCCAGCACCCTACTACGCACTGTACTGTGCAATGATGTTGCTCAACTAGCAACCGTCGGCAATGGTCACTACAGCGCCCTACTCAATGAACAAGGCGGAATTATTGATGAAGTGCTGGTATTTAAAAGTGCTAACGGCTTTCGCTGTCTAACCAATGCCGCTACTCGAGATCGGGTGCAAGATTGGCTGCAAAACCACGCCCAGTCGCTGGCAGTTGAGCTAAATTTTCACCGCGATCTGTGTGTGTTAGCGATCCAAGGCCCGCAGACCTTTGAACATCTTGCCCGTATTTTTAGCTCTAGCCGTATGGCCCAGTTGCAGCAATTAGACGCTAACTGTAGTTTTTTTGAAGAGCAGTGGTTCTTTTCGCGCACCGGTTATACCGGCGAAGAAGGCATTGAAATTATTCTGCCCCATGAACAAGCAGTCGCGTTATTTAATGAAATTGTGGGTGCTGGCATTGCGCCAATCGGCTTAGGCGCCCGCGACACGCTACGCCTAGAGGCAGGATTTTGCTTACAAGGTAATGACATGGATGAAACCACCACGCCATTAGTTTGTGGCCTTGCTTCACGCGTATGCTTTGCTGATCAGCAACGCCAATTTATTGGCAAGGCCGCCTTACAAGCCCAACAAGCGGCTGGTAATTTGGATCGTATGGTGGGCTTGGTCTTAGAAGAGCGCGGCGTCTTACGGGCCCAACAACCGGTGCGAATTAGCGGTTACCCCGATGGCATCATTACCAGTGGTAGCTTTTCCCCCACCTTAGGTAAAGCCATTGCCTTAGCTAGGGTGGCAGCCTGTGCAGATGAGCGTGGCGAAGTTGAAATTCGTAATAAATGGCACCCGGTACGGGTAGTTAAACCCTGCTTTGTAAAACACGGCGAAATTCTTATTTAACTCTCAGCATTCGATGCTATGTTATTAATCATCGAATGCTTATCGACCATCACTGATTAGCCTGTCCAGCTGCTGAGGAACTCATAATATGAATAACACCCCTGATCACCTGCGCTATGCCACCAGCCATGAATGGGCACTATTAAATGCAGACGGTACGGTTTCTGTCGGGATTACTGATCATGCCCAAGAAGCTCTAGGAGACATTGTTTACCTAGAACTGCCAGCACTTAATAGTCGCTTAGAGCGTGGTCAACAAGCCGGCATTGTTGAGTCAGTAAAAGCCGCGTCAGATATTTATGCCCCTATCAGCGGTACCGTCATCGAGGTGAATGATACCCTCACCGAGGCCCCAGAAGGCATTAACAGCCATCCTTACGACAGCTGGTTTTACAAACTACAGCCTACAGACGTAAAAGAGCTAGACCTGCTGCTTGATGCCGCCGGTTATCAAGCCAGCGTCTAGTTTCCTGCCTCTTCGAGGGTGCCAGGCTTAACGCTATTTACAATCTTGCACAAGCAAGCCTCGCTTCCCCAATCACTGCCCCTAGCCAATCAGGGGCAGTACAGCCTGTATTAGTCCAGCGCAAAGCCAAGATAACGCGGTAACCACAGCGCAATTTCCGGGAAAATCATAACTAAAAGCAAGGCACTAAACATAGTTACCATAAATAACATGGCCCAACCGAAGGTGTGTTCTAAACGAATATTAGCCACCTTAGTAGTCACCATCAGGTTTACCGCCACCGGTGGCGTAAACTGACCAATAGCAATATTCATTGCCAATAAGATCCCAAACCACACAGGATTCCAGCCAAAGTGTTGAATCAGTGGCACCAATACTGGAGTTAAAATCAGATAGATAGACACCGCATCCAACAACATGCCGGCCAATAACACCAGCAGCATGACTAATAACAACAAGGTAACTGGGTTATCTGAAATCGACAGCATAGCTTCGGCAAGACTGGTGAAAGTGCCTAAGGTAGTGCCTGCCCAAGCAAAAATTCCGGCTAAAGAGATAATTAATAAGACAATGCCTGAGATTTTGGTGGCTTCGACAAACATATCCACTAACCCAGACCAGGTCAGCTGGCGATAGACTAAACTCCCAATCAGCAAACCATAGGTCACCGCAACCACAGCCGCTTCAGTTGGAGTAAACAATCCAGAACGTAAGCCACCCAAAATTAATACCGGAGCAAATAACGCCGGCAGTGCTTCAATAAAGCTTTTACGAATCGAGGGACGTTGCTCATCATCCTCTTGTGGATTTTCCCAGTTATTTTTCTTGGCTAAAAAGTATGCTGGCACTAAGAGTGAACAACCAGCCAAAATACCGGGAAATAATCCTGCTGCAAATAATGCCCGTAAATCAACGCCTGGCATCATGACGGAGTACAAAATCAGCGCAATCGACGGTGGAATCAGAATCGCTGTTGATGAAGCAGCAGCTATCAAAGATGCAGAAAAAGGTCGTGGATAACCTGCTTTAGTCATACTGGGCAACATCACCATCGCTACCGCGGCCGCATCAGCTGGGCCGGAGCCACTCATACCGCCCATAATTAAGCAGACTAAAACCGCCACTAAGGCTAAACCACCATGGCGCCGTCCAATTAAGGACTGGGCAAACTTAACTAAGCTGGCTGCCACTCCTGCCCGCTCAAAAATAATGCCGGTTAAAATAAACAGCGGAATCGCGATCAAGGGATATTTAGCAATGCTGTTATAGGTATTACTACCTAAGGTCGCCAACATATCCGGCGATAACCCTAAAATAATCCCAGCGGCGCCGCCTAAACCTAAGGCAAAGGCCACCGGCATACCAATCAATAAACAAATGCCGAAGATAATCAGCATCCACAAATCAGGACTCATGCTGATTTTTCCTCAGTTGTGCTAGCAGGGGTTAAACGATTATCACGAATCCTTTCCACTAAGTTTTGGGTGCTGCGCCAAACAATAAATAGGCTTAAAAGAGGCAACCAAATCTGATAAATCCAGGTGGGATAGCCCAGACCAGCAGAGGTCGACTCCCACTCGTATTCCTCATAGGTCAACACTCCGCCATACCAAATAATCAATCCTAAAACGACTAAACCACCCAACCACTGCGCCACATATAAAATGGGCCGTAAGCGTGGGCTGAGTTTTTCTTCAAGTAAGGTAATCCGAATATGCTCATTGCTACGTGCAGCAACTGCAGCACCAGAAAAAGCTAAAATTACCATAAACACCACAGAAAATTCTTCAGTAAAGGCAAAAGAGGCATTGGTGGTATAACGTACAATGACGTTCCCTAAACTGATCAAACAGATTCCAGCTAAGGCGGCAACCCCCAACCAAGACTCAAAACGTGCTTTAGGCTTAGACATAACACTCTCTGACCTAGCCCAGAATAGGGCTAGGTATTACGGGCAGAATAAATTAACGGTTTTTGATCGCTGACTGCGCTTTTTCAACTAGGTCAGCACCAATTTTTGGAGTCCATTTTTTGTATACGCTCTGGGTCGCCTCAACAAAAGCTGCCCGTTGTTCTTCGCTCAGCTCGGTAATCTCTACATCACGCTCACGAATGCGAGCCAAGGTATCGGTCAATTCAGCACGTGACTTTTTCACCTCCCACTGACCCGCTTCAATCGCAGTTTCAGTCAGTAACTGCTGATCTTCTTTGGATAACGTACGCCATAGACGTTGGTTAACACCAAAAATTAGTGGGTCATTCATATAGTGCCACAGAGTTAAATGGCTCTGACTGGCACGATCTGCGCGGGCTGCATCAAACACCGATAATGGGTTTTCTTGACCATCAACGGCACCAGTGGTTAATGCTGGCTGAGCATCGGTCCAGCTCATTTGTGTTGGATTAGCGCCTAGTGCATTAAAGGTATCTAAAAATAAAGGCGAACCTACTACTCGAATCTTTAAACCTTTGAGGTCTTCTGGCTGCGTAATGGGTTTACGCGAGTTAGAAATTTCCCGAAAACCATTTTCTCCCCACGCCAATGGCATCACGCCACGCTTTTCAATCGCTGAAAATACTTGTTTACCCGCTTCACCTTGGGTAATTGCATCAACCGCTGCATCATCAGGCATTAAAAAAGGTAAAGAAAACAAGTTAAGTTCAGGCACCTGAGTTGACCAGTTAATGGTAGAACCGACAGCCATATCAATCAGGCCGCTACGCATCGCAGAAAACTCACGAGTTTGGTCACCAGACACCAGTTGCGCATTGGGGTAAATTTTAAGTTTGATCTTACCTTCTGAACGCTCTTCAACCAGCTCCGCCCACTTCACCGCAGCCTGCCCCCAAGGATAGGCATCTGAGAGTACGGTCGATACTGAATACTCTTTGACTTCAGCAAAGCTCGTCGCTGCACCCATTGCCACAGTCGCTAAGCCAGCTAAGAACAGGTTCTTTAACTTCATGTAATAAACCTCAAAACATTTAATAATTATTGTGCACGTTACCCCTTTATTAACAGCCTTAGGCAAACGTGTGTGCTAAACAGAAGAGATGAGCGAATGAAAACAGCTCGCTTAAGCTCACTATTTTAGCCCAGCAAACCCAATAGTTATTGCTAATATTATTAGCAAGCTTTTTATATTTAGCGTTTTTAGCTGTTTAAACGATGATAAATGGCGATAGTTAATCGCCATTTGCAAATAATTACCCTGTTTTTAGTGTTTTTTTGCTTGACTGACCCACTGCGGCAATAAGTTTAAAAAGTTATCAGTCGCTACTTTCTGCGCAGTTTCTTCGCTTAAGGCATCAAGAAAGGGGGTAAAACTCGCAAGGGTTTTCTCTAGGCTGCCAAACTTACCCACCAAATCGCTGCCCAGCACAAAGCGCTCAGGATATTGCTCAACTAGCTGTACCCACTGTTCATTAGGCAACCCTGTTGACTGATCAATTAAATAAGGGTCAACCAAGCTCCACGACAGATCCAAGGTAAGATTTGGGTAGTTAGCTAACAGCTTACTTAAGGTTTCAGGCAAAAACTCTAGCTGTTGTTGACGTCGATGAATTTCTAAACTCGTACCTGCATGAGCCCAAATAAAACGCACCCGCGGATGATCCTTTAAGACTTGCTCCATTTCCGTTAAATAAATAGGTTCTGGCTCTCGCTTAGAGGTGATATTGGAGTGCAACAACACAGGCAGATCATACTCTTCAGCCACTCGATACACTTTATACATGGCCTCATTATTGGCCCGTGGGGTACGCCCAAGGGTCAGTGCAGTCACATCATCATGGCGTAAAAATACCTCGCCAATGCCTTGCCAAAACTTAGGATGAGTATCTAGTAAATTACGAATATGCTGAGCAGCATTTTTATCGCTAGGATTAAAGCCTGATAAAAAAGGATGTAACCGCTGTTGTTGCTTAGGCGGCAACTGCTGGATCGCTTCGGCTAGGATAAAATCAGTAGCACTGTACCAATACACATCGCCATCATCGCCAGCATAGTAACGCGGCTGTTTGGGCTCATCCTCATCCCACTTTTTAGCAACTGGAATGCCCGATAACATGGCTTGCTGCACCTTGGCTTGATCCATGGCGCTAAATAATTTGGCCACACCCTCGGTTTCTTGAAAAAAATCGAGATAATGCAAATGAGCATCGGTAAATTGATAGTCTCGGGCCCAGCTTTGGCCGCTTAACAACAAGCTACAGGTTAAAACTAGGGTACTTAGACTCGATTTGCGCATGGTCACTCCTACTGATTTCTGAAGTAGAGGTGACCATTAATTGCCGTAAAAGTTGGCCTTGAATAGCGACTTAGTAAGCGCGGAATGCCTGATGGCAAGATTCGCAGCTATCTTCTACCGCTTGCATCCGTTGCTTTAACGCACTGCTGATAATAGGCGTGGCTTGGGTTGATGCGACTAAGTTCGCAGTGGCCTGTTCCATTTCACGCGCCAGCTGTTTAAACTTTTCTTGCTGCTCCCAAACATCGGCTTTAGCTGAGCTTTTATCCGCTTCAGGCAATTCGGGAAAGTACTGCCAAGGCGTGCGTCCAAGCTGGTCTAAATGCGCAGCTTGCTCAATAAACAGCGCTTCATCGTAGGGAACTCGGCCGCGTAACATCCCCCCTAAGTCTTCACTGACATTCAACATTTCTTTGAAAATCGCTTTACGCTTACCAACCGGCGAGTTCGGGTCAATGCCACTATCGCAGGCGACTAACGCCGATACGCTAAGAGCCAATAGCCCTAACTTTAACTTCATGATTGCTCCCCATCTATTGGCTGACGTTGCCAAAGTGCGTAATAAACTTGTCCTGTATGTTTTTCTCGATGTAAGCGCCAGTGACTCGGCAGCCCTGCTTGCGAAGGCGCTTGCTCACTTTCGGTATACACCCAAGCAGCAGCCGTTACCCATTGCTGCTCTTCTAGTAAATGACAGGCATCAGCCAACAGGTTTTGATGAAATGGCGGATCTAGCAGCACAATATCAAACGGCTGCGCAGGTGACTGCTGCAGCAATTGTAATGCATTCCCTAGGCGAACGGCAGCCTGGGTGCAACCTAAAACCTGTAAGTTTTGCTGCACATTAGTCACCGCTGGCGGATGCAAATCAAAGGCTAGACCACTGGCAGCCCCACGAGAAAGCCCCTCAAGAAATAACGCGCCACTGCCCACAAAAGGATCAAGTAAACGTGCACCTTCAATATAAGGCGCTAGCCAGTTATACAGCGTTTCCCGCACCCGATCAGGGGTAGGTCTTAAGCCCTGCGCCTCCGGAAAAGTTAAACGCCGTGAACGCCATTGCCCGCCAATAATTCTTAACTGTCCAGTCCCCACAAAGACCTTAGCTTTGGCTTTGCCAGCTGGTTTTATTGTCCGCGCCATCAGTGCTGACGCTCACTGCTGCTTGGTATTGCCCGCTCAACCGCGGGTGGTAATGGCTTTTGCGCCACCTTAGGACCTGCAGTAACAATCACCCACTGCTCTGGTTGTAAATGACGTTGCATTGCCTCGGTCACCTGTTCTACGGTCAATGCTTGTACCTCTTGGGTAAAGTCTTGCAACCAGGTTAGAGGTAAATCATAAAAACCAATGGCTCCCAACTGCCCTACGACGGCTGCATTATTAGCTGCAGTTAGGGGAAAACTGCCTACAATCTCTTGCTTAGCGTCCGCCAGTTCTTGTTCAGTAGGCCCATCCTGAACAAACGTTTGCACTATTTTTTGTACTAGCGTTTGTGTCGCCTCACTTAATTCAGCACGAGTTTGCACGTTAATTAAAAAAGGTCCTGCTGCTTGCATCGGAGTAAAGCCCGAGTAAATGCCATAGGTCAGCCCACGCTTTTCACGCACCTCTTCCATTAGCCGAGAACCAAATCCACCGCCACCTAAAATCTGATTCCCCACATATAAGGCTGCATAATCTGGATGTCCGCGTTCAATACCAAGTTGTGCCATTAAAATATGGGTTTGACTGGATGGATAAGTGATTTCTGTTTTACTCGCCACAGGTTTTATCGCAGATGCCGTTTTTTCTGCAGCGCGCCCCACTGGCAAGGCACTGGATACTTGCTCGGCAATGGTCTCTGCTTCCGCGCGGGTTAAATCACCCACCAAGGCAATCTGTAAGTTTTTTGCGCTATAAAACTGCTGGTGAAATTGTTG
This sequence comes from Thiopseudomonas alkaliphila, assembly GCF_001267175.1. NCBI lineage: Bacteria > Pseudomonadati > Pseudomonadota > Gammaproteobacteria > Pseudomonadales > Pseudomonadaceae > Thiopseudomonas > Thiopseudomonas alkaliphila. The sequence goes on from NZ_CP012358.1 coordinate 1,793,042, forward strand.
TAACTGTTGGCGTGTCAAAGCGGCCACACTTTGCTCAGTACCTTCACTGGGGTGCCCATAGGGATGATCAGCATAGAGTTTTTGATACAGTGCCTTACTGGCTAAAGCCCCAGGATTTTGCTTTTGATAATCAAAGTTGGCCTGCATTTGATTCTTTAAACGCTGCAACTCAGCCTGTGGAAAACTTGGTTTACTTAAAACCTCGGTAAACAAATCCAAAGCCGGCTGCCTGATACTGGGCTGACTTAAGCTGCGCAAGCTCAAAACCGCCATATCGCGATAAGCCCCTTTACTGAAGCTGGCTCCCAAATCCTCAAAGCCGGCAGCAATTTGATCAACGCTTTTGCTTTGTGTCCCCTCATCAAGCATGGCACTGGTCATTGCGGCCAATCCATACTGAGCACCATCTTTACTACTTCCAGCGGCGAATGTCAGGCGTAAATCAAACATCGGTAACTCTGGCGCCGCCATAAACAACACCTGACTGCCTGAACGAGTGGTCCATTGTTCAATTGCTAACTCCCGCGGCTGGGCAGCGGGCTGCTCCAACAACGCCAAGCTTTTAATCGCGCTATTACGGCTCATGGTCGAACTCTGAGCTTCGCTTGATGCGGTATGCTGACAGCCGCTGAGCATGACACTCATACTGAGCATTGCAAGTAACATTTTCCCCTTCACTGTGCTGCCTCCTGTGGATAAACATACGCCACGACCATGCGTGAGGGTTTAAAGAATTGTTTAGCTGCTTGCTGAATATCTGCTGGGGTGACTTGCTCTAACGCAGCCAAATCTTGATCCATCAAACGCCATGACAAACCCACTGTTTCTAGCTGGCCAATGGTCGTGGCCTGACTCGTAATTGAATCGCGCTCAAATACTTCACTGGCAATCACCTGAGCTCTTACTCGAGCTAATTCTTCAGCACTGGGCGGCGTTGTTTGTAGACGCTGCAGCTGTTGCCAGAATCCCTGCTCTAGTTGCTCCAAAGTAACCCCCTTCTGGGTATTAGGTGTGCCCGATAGCGTAAATAAACTACTGCCACGAGTAAAAGGGTTATACCAGGCCGCCGCGCCAGCCACTAATTGCTGTTTACGCTCTAACTCTGTTGCCAAACGTGCACTGCTGCCGCCATCTAGTAGCGCAGCTAATAAGCGCAGAGCATGGGCTTGTTTAGCATCTTTGGCGGTGGCTAAACTGGGCACGTTAAAGCCCATCAGCAAGTTGGGTAACTGTGTTTTAAGCTGTAATGTCAAACGGCGCTCGCCAGGCTCATCTAACTCTAAGGGTAATTTAGCCGGTGGAATCTCCCGTGCCGGAATCGCTGCAAAATGCTTAGTCACTAAACGCTTAACCTCTGCTAGCTGCACATCACCAACAATCACCAAAGTGGCATTGTTAGGCGCATACCAACGGTCATGCCAATCGCGCATATCAGCAATGGTCATCCGGTTTAAGTCATGCATCCAACCAATCGTCGGAATACTGTAGCCACTGGCGGGATAAGCTAAGGCTTTAAAACGCTCATAAGCTAAGGATAACGGCCGATCATCAGTACGCATTCGCCGCTCTTCTTTGACTACCTCAATCTCGCGTACAAACTCATCCTCTGGCAACGTTAAACTGGCTAAACGATCAGCTTCTAGTTCAAGGGCAATCTCTAAACGATCACTCGCTAACACTTGGTAATAAGCTGTGTAATCATCACTGGTAAAGGCATTTTCTTCAGCTCCGATCTCACGCAAAATACGCGATGACTCACCCGGCCCAAGCTTAGCACTGCCCTTAAACATCATGTGTTCTAAGGCATGGGCCAAACCGGTGCTGCCGGGAGTTTCATAACTAGAGCCCACCTTGTACCATAGCTGGCTTACCACTACTGGCGCTCGATGATCCTCGCGCACTATCACTTTGAGCCCATTGTCTAGGGCAAACTCATGGGTTGGTTGACTAGTCGCTGCGCTGACCATTAATGGCCAACTAAAACTACAGAGCGTTAGAACCGCAAGCTGCAGCTGTCGAAACACTTTTTTCATGGATAATCCTTATGCGTTCAGGGTTTTGCTTTAGCGTTCAAGCCTTAGAAAATGCTAACATAGCCGCCTTACAGACGATTGATTATGACTGAAGCACGCAGTTTTTCATCCAACTACGCAATAGCAGCTTGAGATAACGTAAACTTACGCTTAGTTCCAGCCTCTACTTACCGCTTGCTCAGTTACTTTGCTTTAATTTAGGAGCTTATTCACGTGGAAAAAAAGCCTGAAAAAAAAGGTTGGTTTAGAAGTTTATTCTCCAAAAAGAAGCCTGAAGTTGCTCCTGAAGCCGATCATATCAAATCCAATGAGGCGCAAGAAAACTCTGTTGCTGCAGACAAAGCAGAGTTAGTGCCTGACCCTGCACCAACAGAAGTAGCACCTATCTTAGCTGAACAGCGCCTAGAGCCAGAGCCAGAGCCAGAGCCAGAGCCAGAGCCAGAGCCAGAGCCAGAGCCAGAGCCAGAGCCAGAGCCAGAGAGCCAGAGCCAGAGCCAGAGCCAGAGCCAGAGCCAGAGCCAGAGCCAGAGCCAGAGCCAGAGCCAGAGCCAGAGCCAATCAGTGTGCCGGCGGTGGCCGCGGCTGAGTCAAGCCCTGAAACCCCAGAACTTGATAAAAATCTGGCCGGCCAAGATAAGCCAGGAGTTAAAAAAGCAGGCTGGTTTGCTCGCCTGCGTGCCGGTTTATCCAAAACCAGCTCCAGTATCGGCGAAGGTATGGCCAGCCTATTTTTAGGCAAAAAGGTTATTGATGATGATTTACTCGATGAGCTAGAAACACGTTTACTGATGGCCGATGTGGGGGTTGAAGCAACTACCACAATTATGCAAAACCTAACCCAACGGGTCAGTCGTAAAGAGCTCGCAGACAGCGAAGCCTTATATAAAGCCCTGCAGCAAGAGCTGGCGAGCTTATTGCAGCCCGTCAGCAAGCCTTTAGTCATCGATAATCAAGCCGCTAACCCCTATGTGATTTTAGTGGTTGGGGTAAATGGCGTTGGTAAAACAACCACCATTGGTAAACTCGCTTCACGTCTACAAAAAGAAGGCAAAAAGGTGATGTTAGCCGCTGGCGATACCTTCCGTGCGGCTGCGGTTGAGCAATTACAAGTATGGGGCGAACGTAACCAAATTCCGGTCATTGCACAGCACACTGGTGCCGATTCTGCCTCGGTTATTTTTGACGCCGTACAAGCAGCAAAAGCCCGAGGCGCTGATGTACTGATTGCTGACACTGCCGGACGTTTACACACCAAAGACAACCTAATGGAAGAGCTCCGCAAAGTACACCGAGTGATCGGTAAACTCGATGCCAGTGCCCCCCATGAAGTTTTACTGGTGCTGGATGCGGGAACTGGCCAGAATGCCATCAATCAAACCAAGCAATTCCATGAGGCGGTCCCCCTCACCGGCTTAGCCTTAACCAAGCTAGACGGCACAGCCAAAGGGGGCGTAATTTTCGGACTCGCCAAACAATTTGAGATTCCCGTACGCTTTATCGGTGTTGGTGAGGGCATTGATGACCTCCGCGACTTTGTCGCCGATGACTTTGTACAGGCACTATTCGCTGAAAAAGAGGTGTCATGATTCGTTTTGAGCAAGTGGGGAAAAAGTATCCCAATGGACATATTGGCTTACATGAGCTGACCTTTCGCGTTCGCAAAGGTGAGTTCGTGTTTGTGACAGGGCACTCAGGCGCAGGTAAAAGCACCATGTTGCGCCTATTACTCGCGATGGAACGCCCCACTAGCGGCAAGTTATTGCTAGCTGGCCAAAACTTAGGGCAAATCACCCGATCTCAAATCCCTTTTTTACGCCGCCAAATTGGCGTGGTGTTTCAAAATCACCAATTATTATTTGATCGCAGTGTGTTTGATAACGTGGCCTTGCCGCTTCGTACCCTAGGATTAAGCCAAGCAGAAATTAATCAACGAGTCAGCCTAGCCTTAGAAAGAGTTAGCTTAAAAGAGAAGGCCTTGCAAGCACCAGCAGACTTATCCACAGGCCAGCAACAACGGGTGGGGATTGCCCGGGCTATTGTGCATCAACCGGCATTATTGCTCGCTGATGAACCAACCGGAAACCTTGATCCACGCTTAGCAGCTGAAATCATGAGTGTTTTTGAAGATATTAATAAGCTAGGAACTACTGTGGTTATTGCCAGCCATGACTTAGCTCTAATTGCCCGCATGCGGCATCGCATGCTGACCTTACAACGTGGCCGTATTATTGGCGATGGAGAGGCATAATGAGCAGCCAAATCCCCCCTGATCAACCAGGCGTACGGATTGGCGCCACCGCCAAACATGCGCAGCACTTTGAACCTGCCCAAGGCCCTCAAGGCTTTCGGCAACGCCTGGGCGCTTGGTTAATTACCCATAAAGCCAGCATTGCCGATAGCTTCAGCCGCTTAATTAAGCAGCCGATTGGTAGTTTTTTTACCTGTTTAGTCATGGCTATTACACTTAGCCTGCCTACCGGTTTAGCTTTATTGCTCGAAGGTATCAGTGAGTTAGGCGGCTCTTGGCAGAAAGCCGCGCAAATTTCTTTATTTTTAGACTTAGACATTACCTCCCAACAAACCCAACAATTGCTACAAGATATCCAGCAACTACCTAGTGTCACCGAAGCCTTAGTTATTAATCGTGAACAAGCCTTAACAGAACTGCAAAATTTGGCAGGACTGGGCGATGCCCTCAAAGAATTACCAAGCAACCCTTTACCCGATAGCATTTTAGTTACGCCCCATGCTCTTGATAAACAAGCCCTCGCTCAACTAGTTGAACTGTTGCAAAACATGCCCCACGTGCAACTTGCCCAGCTAGATCTGGAATGGGTAGAACGCTTAAGTGCAATTTTAAGCTTAGGTCAGCACTTTATTTTTGGCTTAGCGTTACTTCTGGTATTAGCTTTGCTGCTGATTATTGGTAACACCATCCGCTTGCATATTGAAAATCGCCGTGCTGAGATCGAAGTGATCAATCTGGTAGGGGGTACTGATGGCTATGTGCGCCGCCCATTTTTATACATGGGAGCTTTTTATGGCTTATTTGGCGGAGTACTGGCGTGGTTAATTTTGCGCCTAGGTTTTTCTAAGCTCAACCAACCTGTGATTGAATTAGCTCAGCTATATGGCAGCGATTTTAGCTTTCCAGGCCTTGGTTGGACTGATGCAGGTTTATTAGTGATGCTAGCTATTATGCTTGGTTATCTAGGCTCTTGGTTAGCTGTAGCCCGTCACTTGCGTGACTTACGCCCGCAATAAAGGCAGGCTAAACTGCTTATTGCTAGGCGTAAATCAACAATTAATACTTGAGTGATTTACTCTGAAATAAGTTGCAAAACACGGAACTTATCCACAGGCATAACTTCTAATAAGTTATGCTAAACTGCGTGCTGCAGTAATCACTGGAGGATCTGAATGAACACTACAACATCACTACAACCGGTGAATATTTTAAGCCCAGGCGCCAACCTAGAGGCTTACGTACATTCTGTAAACAGTATCCCGCTCTTAACCCTTGAGCAAGAACGTGATTTAGGCGAGCGCCTGTATTACCACGAAGATTTAGAAGCCGCGCGTCAACTGGTTATGTCGCACTTACGCTTTGTGGTGCACATTGCCCGTAGTTACTCAGGTTATGGCTTAGCTCAAAGCGATTTAATCCAGGAAGGTAACGTCGGCTTAATGAAAGCGGTCAAACGCTTTAATCCAGAAAAGGGTGTGCGTCTGGTGTCATTTGCGGTGCACTGGATTCGTGCGGAAATTCATGAGTTTGTGCTGCGTAACTGGCGCATTGTTAAAGTAGCCACCACTAAAGCGCAACGTAAGTTATTTTTTAATTTACGCAGCCAAAAGAAACGTTTGTCTTGGCTAAATAATGATGAAGTGAATGGCATCGCTGAGTCTTTAGGCGTTGAAGCCCGAGAAGTACGCGAAATGGAAAGCCGCTTAACTGGGGCGGATATGTCATTTGATCCTGCAGTGGATGAATCAGATGATGATCACACTTTCTATGCACCAGCCACTTATCTAGAAGACGATCGCTATGATCCAGCTCGCCAGCTGGAAATGTCTGACGCCACTGATAATGCCAATAACGCACTCTATGATGCTTTAGAAAGCTTAGATGAGCGTAGCCGTGACATTGTACAGCAGCGCTGGTTAGCCGAAGAAAAAGCCACTTTGCATCAGCTAGCTGATCAGTATGGCGTTTCTGCAGAACGGATTCGTCAACTAGAAAAAAATGCCATGAACAAAATCAAAGCAGCCATTGCCGCCTAAGCGTTGCTGTTTTGAACAGCACGTTAGGTTTTGTTCAAGCCAATACAGCAACGCCCGATACTCATCGGGCGTTTTTTATTGTCTAACCACCAACTAACCTAAACTTAAGAAGAACAACATAAAGAAAGGCGCCAGTACGGTTAAAATTAAACCACTGATAATCGCTGTAGGCACATAATGGTAATCACAGGCTTTACGTACAAAAGGCAAAGTAGTATCCATCGCCGTAGCTCCGCAGACGCCAATACTGCTGTTGGCATAGTTACGTCCTAGTAAAAACACTACCGTTAGCCCAATCAGCTCACGCATTAAGTCATTTAACAACGCTACGCTGCCATAGGCCTCGCCTAAATACTGCCCAGCTAAAGCGCCCGATAAACTAAACCAACCAAACCCTGTGCTTAAGGCAAGAGCCGTGGTTAAGCGTTCACCCGTTAACCAACTCAGTAGCACCCCGGCCAATAATGAGCCAACAATCACCAATAAGGGAATGACTAACACGCGTGGCGCTAGCCATGCACGACTGATGCTGACTTGGGCTAAATCCATACCAATCAATAACAATAATAGGTACAGCCAATAACTGATATTAAATACCAGCTGTCCGATTGGACCACTGTGCCACTGTAAACGATAAAAAAACGCCCCACAAAGCACGAGGCCAAAGGCGATTAAACACTCCTTAATCGGATACCACAGCGCTTGCCAAGTGTTATCAATTGCTCCAACTCCCGCTCGCTTACGATTGAGTGGCCAAATTAAAATAAACACTACCAAACTAATGGTGAAAGCATAAATAGCAGCATGCTTTAACGTACTTAAGCCGCTTTTGAGCGAACTAAAAGCTTCGCCCGACTCAAGTCCAATCACAAATAAAATACCCCATACCACTGGGGTAATACCTTGGCTCAGCCAAGTAATCTGGGCTTTGTTTAAATACTTACCTAAACCATAACCAAGCACTAAGGCCAGCAAAATAGGTAAGACCGAAGAACTAATATTGGATAAAACACTGAGCACAATAAACCTTCATCAAATAACCTGCCCCTGCTCCAACAGAAAAAGGCTCTTACGAGCCTTGTTCTACTACCTATTTACCTTTACGAGCGCGGTGATTTTACCGCCTCTGGAAACTGCATCTCTTGATAGGCTACAAAGCGGGTTTTTTTGCTCAGCTTATAACCTGCCCAAATCACTAAGAAAATAATGATGCCAATATAGGTCGCAATAAACTCACCCCAGACAATATTGCCTTGACGAAAGTTATCGTAATACTGGCCAAGAGTAATAATTAAACACAAGCCAAAGGCAAAAATAGGACCATAAGGGAAAAAGCTCGACTGATACGGCAAATCGTTTAAATTACGACCTTGGGCAACATAACCTTTACGAAAGCGATAATGACTAACCGCAATCCCTAACCAGGCAATAAAGCCAGTCATCCCCGAGGCATTCAATAGCCATAAATACACGGTATTTTCACCGTAGATGTAGCTTAAAAAGCACAGCGCTGCAATCAGCGTTGTTGCATACAAGGCATTACGGGGTACGCCTGAGTTCGAAAGTTTGGCAAACATTTTAGGCGCCTTACCTTCTTTGGCCAGCGCAAATAGCATACGGGTTGATGCATACATCCCTGAGCTACCCGCCGATAACACCGCTGTTAAAATCACCGCATTCATTAACGCGGCAGCAAAGGCTAAGCCTGCATTCTCAAATACTAAGGTAAAAGGACTAACGCTAATATCACTGATTTCATTGCTTAATAAGCGGGGCGAGTTATAGGGAATAATTAAGCTGATAACCAAAATTGCAAAGATATAGAACAGCAAAATTCGCCAAAACACTTTGCGCACTGCGCTTGGAATATTTTTAGCTGGATCCGCTGACTCACCTGCAGCAATACCTATCAGCTCAGTTCCCTGAAATGAAAAGCCCACATACATCGCAACCCCAATCATCGCAGGCAAACCACCAACAAAAGGCGCATCACCAATAAACCAGTTCCCCCAACCCTTAGACTGGGCTAAGGCTTCGCCCCCATTGAGAATGCCAAAAATCATCAATGTACCGGTAATGATAAAGATAATTACCGTGGCCACTTTGATTAGTGAGAACCAATACTCAGCCTCACCAAAGCCTTTAACCGACACATAGTTAAGTAAGAAAATAATACTTAAAAAAATGGCACTCCAAATCCAACCAGACACATCGGGAAACCAGTAACTCATCACCAGCTGTGCAGCCACTAAGTCAACAGCCACCGTTACTGCCCAGTTGTACCAATAGTTCCAACCTAAAGCGAAACCAAATCCTGGCTCAACATAGCGTGCACCATAGGTGGCGAAGGAGCCCGATACTGGCATATACGCCGCTAACTCGCCTAAGCTGGTCATCAAGAAGTACACCATTAATCCAATTAAGGCGTAGGACAGCAAGGCTCCGCCTGGGCCTGCTTCGGCAATGGTCGCGCCCGATGCAACAAATAACCCAGTTCCAATCGACCCCCCAATGGCAATCATCGCCAAATGGCGAGATTTAAGGTCTCGACGTAATTCGGGCTGTTTTGCCGCCGTCGAAGATGTATGTGTGTTTGACATAAAGCTCTCAGTAATTATCGTTTCAGCTGGGCGAAGATATTAGCCATAGCGGCATCTCCACGTGCTGTGTTTTCTTCTGCTGTGATCTCTTTGGTTCCTTCCCAGTCGAGATCTTCTTCTGGTAGTTCATATAAAAAACGGCTAGGTTGGCACTCAACCACCTCACCATACTGCTTGCGCTTACTGGCGTAAGTGAAACTTAGCTGCTCCCTTGCCCGAGTAATTCCGACGTATGCTAAACGTCTTTCTTCCTCAATAGTATCGGCCTCGATACTGTTTTTATGGGGCAGTAACTCTTCTTCCATGCCCATAATATAAACAAAGGGGAATTCTAACCCTTTCGAAGCATGTAAAGTCATCATTTGTACACCATCTGCGCCATCTTGCTCTTCTTCTTGGCGTTCTAACATGTCTCTTAAGACTAGTTTTGCAATCGCCTCTTCAAAGGTGGTTTGTCCTTCTTCATCACGCTCTAAAGTGGTTTGAATCGAGTCAATTAAAAACCACACATTACTCATACGATAGGCGGCAGCTTTTTCACTGGAGCTGTTTTGGTTAATCCAGCCTTCGTAATCAATATCAGCTACTAACTCTTTTAAAGCAGTGATCGGATCTTCAGCATAACAACGCTCCCGCACCCGATCCATGTACTGCTTAAAGCGACTTAAACGCTCGACATAACGAGGGGCTAAATGCGCCTCTAAGCCCATTTCATCGCAGACACTGTACAAAGGCTTATCACGCTGCGCGGCATAATGACTGAGTTTTTCTAAAGTGCTAGAGCCAATTTCGCGGCGCGGTACATTAATCACCCGTAAAAATGCGTTATCGTCATCAGGATTAATTAATAGCCGAAAATAAGACATCAAATCCCGCACTTCTTGACGGGCAAAAAAACTGGTGCCACCGGATAAACGATAAGGGATTTTGTGGACTTGAAGCTTTAGCTCCATCAATTTAGCTTGATGATTGCCACGATACAAAATGGCAAACTTATTGTAGGCATGGCCAAAGCGTAAATGTTGCGACAGAATCTCCATCGCAATCCGTTCGGCTTCTGCATCTTCATTACGGCACTTGAGTACCCGAATTTTTTCACCAAAGCCCATGTCGCTCCATAGTTGCTTAGTGAACACATGGGGATTATTGCTAATAATCTGGTTGGCGGCTTTAAGAATGCGCCCTGTCGAGCGATAATTTTGCTCCAACATAATAACTTTAAGCGCTGGAAAATCTTCCTTTAACAACATTAAGTTTTCTGGTCGGGCTCCACGCCAGGCATAGATCGACTGGTCATCATCGCCTACAACCGTAAACTGTCCCCGTTCTTGCACCAGTAATTTAACCAGTAAATACTGACTGGCGTTGGTGTCTTGGTATTCATCCACCAGCATATAACGCACCCTAGCGCGCCATTTTTCTAAAATTTCTGGATGCTGCTGAAATAACTTAACTGGCTGTAAAATTAAGTCATCAAAATCTACCGCGTTATAGGCTTTTAAAGTCCGCTGGTAATGCGTATAGATCGTGGCTGCCGTCATTTCTTGAGGGTTACACGCATTCAATAATGCCTGATCTGGCAGAACAAGATCATTTTTCCACTGGCTAATCTGTGCCTTTACCGTATCTACGCCATCATCGCCTGAGTACTCTTTGTGCATGATGTCAGTTAACAACCCTTTCACATCAGCATCATCAAAAATCGAGAAGCCCGATTTATAGCCGAGCACCTGATGCTCACGTCGAATAATGTTTAAGCCTAGATTATGAAAGGTCGATACCGTTAAGCCCGCACCTTCTCGTCCACGCAATAAACTGCTGACCCGCTCTTTCATTTCACGGGCAGCTTTATTGGTAAAGGTGACAGCTACAATATGGCGTGCCGAATAGCCGCACTGCTGAATTAAATAAGCAATTTTTCGGGTGATTACACTGGTTTTACCTGATCCGGCGCCAGCCAATACTAATAACGGGCCACCAATGTAATGCACCGCCTCTTGCTGACGGGGATTAAGTTTGGCCATAGGTCTAAACACTCTCTGTAAGCACTGACTCAACTAGAAATAATTAAGCGCTCCGTAGAGCGCTTAATATTAACAAGCGATTATAGGTTATCGAACCACATGTAAGAAGTGCATATGCTGTTCGTACTGATCAATGATGTCGTCAATCACTTCATCTTTCGACCACCCCATCACATCATAGTCTTGTCCACCTTCACGTAGATGCACCTCAGCCCGGAAGTATTTTTTCTCTTCCTGCTCCTCATCGGTTTCTACCACAAAGCTTGGCTGTAAGTACGCCCGCGGACGTACAATATACACAAAGTTCACTTCACCGCCGTGCTGTACTTCAAACAGGACTTTTTTATCCTCTCGGCACTCCACCGATACTTCTAACCCTTGTTTGCGTAGTTCCACGGCCACTTCTTCACACGCCGGCACCACCACTTCATCAATAAAGCGATTCACATGGGCCCGTCGTGGAAACATGGCCATACTACGAATCCGTCGCTGCCAATCACCGGCATGTTTTACTTGGCGGGAAGAACCACTTTGATGACGCAATTCACGCTTAGTGGAGTCCAATCGCACAGCTTTAAACAAACCCCACATCGAAACCAGCAAAATCACCGAAAAGGGTAAAGCACTGGCAATTGTGGCCGTTTGAAGTGCCTCTAATCCTCCACTCATTAGCAGAGTAATCGCCACTACCCCTGTGGAAGATGCCCAGAAGATACGCTGCCACAGAGGAGTAATACTTTTGCCGCCCGAGGCCAACATATCAATCACTAACGAACCCGAGTCCGCTGAAGTGACAAAGAATAGCACCACCATCAGTACCGCAATTAAGGACAATAGAGTAGAAAATGGGAAATGCTCTAAAAAGGCAAAGAGCGCAATTGAGGTGTCTTGATTAACGGCATCAGCCAAGCTACGCAATCCATCTTGCATAATCATATGAATTGCAGTGTCACCGAAAACGGTCATCCACAATAAAGTAAAGCCCGTCGGTACAAATAAAACCCCTGTTACAAACTCACGAATGGTTCGACCACGAGATACACGGGCAATAAACATGCCGACAAAAGGTGACCAAGATAACCACCAGCCCCAGTACAACAATGTCCAACCACCAATCCAGTCGGTCGGCTCGTAGGCAAATAGGTTAAAGGTTTTATTCACAATATCGGATAAATAAGCACCGGTATTTTGCACAAAGGTCTTTAGCAAAAAGACTGTGGGCCCTAACACCAATATCAGTAACAGCAAAATCACCGCCAAGGAAAGGTTTAGCTCAGACAGGCGACGAATTCCTTTATCCAATCCCGTAGCAACTGATAAAGTCGCCAGCGCAGTAATTGAGATAATCAAAATCACTTGGGTGGTCACGCCAACTGGTAAACCAAACAGGTAGTTAAACCCAGTATTAATTTGCAAAACACCGTAGCCTAAAGAGGTAGCGACCCCAAATACGGTTCCTAAGATGGCAAAGATATCCACTGCATGCCCAATCGGGCCATAAATACGATCACCAATCAATGGATACAACGCTGAGCGTAAAGTGAGGGGTAAATTATGGCGATAACAGAAAAATGCCAAAATTAACGCCACAATTGCGTAAATTCCCCAGGCATGTAAACCCCAGTGGAAAAACGTTAACTTCAGCGCTTCTTTCGCTGCTTCAACGGTTTGCGGATCACCGACAGGGGGCGCAATAAAGTGCATCACCGGCTCAGCAACCCCAAAGAACATCAAACCAATCCCCATACCAGCGGAAAACAGCATGGCGAACCATGTAGTGTTTTTGTATTCCGGCTGACTATGATCTGGGCCCAGTTTTAAATCGCCATAGCGACTCACGGCCAAAAATACGGTACCAATCAAAATAATCGCCACGGCTAATACATAAAACCAGCTGGCGTTATCCATAATCCACGTTTGCACCACCCCAAAAAAGGCTTTGGCCTGTTCTGGCAATACGCTGGCAAATACCACTAACAAGGCAATTAATAAGGCTGAGCCAAAAAATACCGGTGGATTAATCGTGGATTTAGCTCGCTGAGAACTGTCCATAAATGCTCCAGAGTTTGCTGAAAAAATCGATTCTAGCATAGGCCGATTTGATTCAATAAATCACACTTTTGCGTAGATTGACTGCTATCAAGTGAATTTTAAGCATAAAAAAAGCAGGTGGTTAAACCTGCTTTTAGTCTGGCTGGCTTTAGCCCTTATTCATCGCGCTTAAAAATCGCAGGCTTTTCACGACGATTACGTCGATCCAGTTGCTCTAGTTGTTCTAAACTCGGTAAGCGCTCGCCTTTACGAATAATTAAAGGTTTTGGCGTCACCGGCTCTGCCGCTGGGTAATTACGTGGCTCTGAGCGGGAATAACCGCTAGCCGGATAGCTTGGCGTATGTAACCCACGCTGCGCATTACGGCCTTTATAACCAGTAGCTCTGGGCTTTTGGGCGCGAGGGGCGGCAATTGGGGTACCGCCTACCGTGGTTTTTACTGCCGCCGGCGTATTACGTCCTTTAGAGTTACGCTTAGCCGGCGTTTTTTTACCAGCCTCACCGCGTCCACCGGCAGTCGCTGCTTGGTATCCACGTGTATTGCGCTGACTGGCTGTCGTTCGGCCTTGATAAGGACTGACGTAATCGACACGGTTACCAAAGTTATCAATCTCATCATCGAGAAATACTTCTGGATCACGATTTGCCGGTACTTGTGGCGCAGCAGTGCGGCGATTATTACGCGGCTGTGAGCCACGTGCGGTACGTGGTGCTTGGCGCTCATTCGAAGTACGTGCCGATTTACGTGGAGTATTCACTTCACTGGCTGATTCAGTGGTGGCAGGTACGGCTTTTTGCGTATCGGCTAAGCCTTTGGCTTCGGCAATCGCAGAAGCTTTAGGTCGACCACGGCGCGCTGCTCCAGTTGCTGTTTTTTCATTACGCTCATTTTGCTGCCTGCGTCCACGTGCCGTTGGATGGTTAGAACGCCGACCACGGGCTTTACGCTCGTCATCGTTGCTTTCGGCCACTTCTTCTGCTGGTAACTGCTCAGGACTAAAGCCCATTAAATCGCCCTCAGCAATCGTTTGCGCAGTGATCCGCTCAATGTTTTTCAGTAACCGCACCTCATTGGGCGCCACTAAAGATACGGCATGCCCTGCTCGACCCGCACGACCAGTACGCCCAATTCGATGAACATAGTCTTCTTCAACGTTGGGTAACTCAAAGTTAACCACATAAGGAAGCTGATCAATATCTAAACCACGGGCAGCAATATCGGTAGCCACTAATACGCGTAGATTATTGTCTTTAAAGTCGGCCAAGGCACGGGTTCGGGCATTTTGACTTTTATTACCGTGAATGGCGGCGGCGGGTAAACCATTTTTGCTTAAGTATTCAGCTAAACGGTTAGCCCCGTGTTTAGTACGAGTAAATACTAATACTTGCTCCCACGCGCCTAAGGTAATTAAATGGGCCAGCAACGCACGTTTTTGTTGCGCAGGAATGCGATAAACAAACTGCTCAATCCGCTCCACCGTGGTATTGGGTGGTGTGACCTCAATGCGCTCTGGGTTATGTAATAAGCGAGATGCTAGATCAGTAATATCTTTCGAGAAGGTCGCAGAAAATAGCAGATTTTGCCGCTGCTTGGGTAACTTGGCTAAAACCTTTTTCACATCATGGATAAAGCCCATATCCAACATTCTGTCAGCTTCATCTAAGACTAAGATTTCAACAGCGGATAAATCAATTTTCTGCTGATTTTCCAAATCCAATAAGCGGCCAGGGCACGCCACTAATACATCGACCCCACGTGCTACTGCTTTAATCTGCGGAGCCATACCGACTCCACCAAAAATACAGGCGCTAACAAAGGGTAATTCGGTGGCATACAGTTTAAAACTATCATGCACCTGAGCAGCTAACTCACGAGTAGGAGCTAACACTAAGACCCGTGGCTGTTTACGCACATGGCGCTGCTCACGATCAGGTTGACCGTTAGGGAACAGCTGCTCTAATACTGGCAAAGCAAAGCCACCCGTTTTCCCGGTACCAGTCTGTGCAGCTACCATTAAATCGCGGCCATTAAGTACAGCGGGAATTGCTTTTTGCTGTACGGGAGTTGGCTGGCTATAACCGGCTGCATGCACAGCCTTAACCAGCGCCTCAGATAATCCGAGGGTTGCAAATGACATGGAGTCTTCCTGTGGTCGGCGACCCGCCGACTTTGGGGCGCGAAGTTCTAAGGTAAAACATAAACTAAAGTTTTCTCACCAACAGTGCCCTGCGCTAGGCACTGTTCTGAGTGACGATGTTTTACAAATAAATACTAAGTTATGACTTAGTTGAAAGATTTAAATTATCCCAAATTGCCAAACTTGGCTCGGCTTGGTTAAGCGTATAGAAGTGTAGGCTAGGCGCCCCACCGGCTAACAATTGCTCACACATTGAAGTAATGACTTCAGTACCGAATGCTTGGATACTTTGAGAATCATCCCCGTAAGCTTCGAGTTGCTTACGAATCCAACGTGGTAACTCTGCACCACAAGCATCAGAGAATCGCGCAAGCTTACTATAGTTAGTAATAGGCATGATGCCGGGGATAATAGGAATTTCGACCCCCAGTTTACGCACTCGCTCAACAAAATAAAAGTAGCAATCCGCGTTAAAGAAATATTGAGTGATGGCGCTGTTCGCTCCGGCCTCTACTTTTCGCACAAAGTTCTGTAAATCTTCTTCAAAATTACGTGCCTGTGGATGCATTTCAGGATAGGCAGCCACTTCTAAAATAAACTGCTCACCGGTTTCTTGGCGAATAAATTCAATCAGCTCATTGGCATAACGTAATTCACCACTAGCCATCCCCATCCCTGAAGGTAAGTCACCACGTAAGGCAACAATTCGCTCAATGCCTTGGGTTTGATAGAAGGCTAATAGCTCTTTAAGCTCGGCTTTCGTATCACCTACACAAGATAAGTGCGGAGCCGTCGAAACCTGGGTGGTTTGCTTGAGCCCTAACACAGTTTCAATGGTGCGATCACGTGTAGAACCACCGGCTCCATAAGTACAAGAGAAAAAATGCGGATTACGGCTAGCCAATTGCTCTGCAGCAGCCATTAATTTTAAGTGCCCCGCTTCAGTTTTAGTTGGAAAAAATTCAAAGCTGCATCTTGGCGTTGTATTCATTGGATATCCTTATAGAAGGCTTATGCCTTTACGCTATCAATTTTAAAAATTTAGGAATATAGAAAGTAAAACGCCATTACTAGGTAATGGCGTTTTGTGGCACTTAATAACGATAAGTATCAGGTTTAAAGGGTCCCGCCACCGGTACCCCAATATAATCGGCTTGGGTTTTGGTCAATTGTGTAATCACTCCACCAAAACCTTTAACCATTTCTAGCGCTACCTCTTCGTCGAGTTTTTTCGGTAACACTTCAACGGTCAACAAAGCGGCTTGTTGCTCTGCACTTAAATCAGCGTACTTTTGCTCAAATAAGTGAATTTGTCCCAGCACCTGGTTAGCAAATGAACCATCCATAATCCGGCTTGGGTGACCAGTGGCATTACCCAAGTTAACTAAGCGGCCTTCAGCTAAGAGGATTAGATAATCATCGTTCTGTGGATCAAAGCCATCTTTACCGGTACGGTGAATTTTGTGTACCTGCGGTTTAACTTCTTCCCAAGCCCAGTTTGCACGCATGAAAGCAGTGTCAATTTCGTTGTCAAAGTGACCAATATTACAAACGATTGCACGTTTTTTTAGTGCTTTTAACATACCGGCATCACATACATTGACGTTACCGGTAGTAGTTACGATTAAATCAATTTTGCCCAGCAGAGCCTGATCAATTGAAGCATCAGTGCCATCATTAATGCCATCTAGGTACGGAGAAACCAACTCAAAACCATCCATACAGGCTTGCATTGCACAAATAGGATCAACTTCAGTGACTTTAACAATCATGCCTTCTTGGCGTAAAGATTGCGCCGAGCCTTTACCCACATCACCATAACCAATAACTAAGGCTTGTTTACCTGATAATAAATGGTCGGTACCGCGCTTGATCGCATCATTTAAGCTATGACGGCAACCATATTTGTTGTCGTTCTTACTTTTAGTCACCGCATCATTAACGTTAATGGCTGGAACTTTTAACGTACCTTTTTTCAGCATCTCTAATAAACGATGCACGCCAGTGGTGGTTTCCTCTGTAATACCATGAACGTTAGCCAGCACTTCTGGGTATTTTTCATGCAAAATCGCGGTTAAATCACCACCATCATCCAACACCATATTGGCATCCCAAGGCTGCCCAGCTTTATTAATGGTTTGCTCAATGCACCAAACGTACTCTTCTTCAGTTTCACCTTTCCAGGCAAAGACCGGAATGCCTGCCGCTGCAATAGCAGCCGCTGCTTGATCTTGAGTAGAGAAAATATTGCAGCTGGACCAACGTACTTCAGCACCTAAGGCTACCAGCGTTTCGATTAACACTGCCGTTTGGATGGTCATATGGATACAGCCAAGAATTTTTGCACCTTTTAGTGGCTGAGAAGTAGCATATTTATTACGTAAGCCCATTAAAGCTGGCATCTCTGACTCAGCAATAATAATTTCTTTACGGCCCCACTCAGCAAGGGAAATATCGGCCACTTTAAAATCGGTAAAACCATTAGGAGCAACAGCGCTCATAGGAGAGTCTCCATTCGTCATTTAATTAATCTTCGCGAATGGGCGCCGTTTGAACGAGGCTGTAGCGTTACAGCGTGCCATTACGAGCCTGACAGAAACTTCTGCTGCAGCGCCCCTCGTAATAGGAAAATAGCTAATAGCTGTAAGAGATTATACCTCATCAAAGCGCTTTGTTAATCTGCTTATGGTTACATATAGCCGAACCATGCTTTTACTGCCCTTCAATGGAGGTATTTATGACCCTTGCTTACTGGTGTGTGCTAATCGTTATGCTGTTGCCCTTAGTTGCAGCAACCTCAGCTAAACTTCTAGGTAAAATGCCCGCAAGTGATAATCACGATCCTCGTGCTTTTTTAGATCAAGTTACGGGTAAAGCCAAACGTGCCAATAATGCGCAGCTAAATAGCCATGAAATTGCGCCCTTTTTTGCAGCGGCCATCATTATTGCGCAGCAAATTGGCCAGATAGCGCAAAGCACAATTGATGTGCTTGCTATTAGTTTTGTGATTAGCCGAGTTTTATATTTAATTGCCTATATTGCTGACTGGGCAAGCCTTCGCTCATTAATTTGGCTAGCAGGATTAGGCCTATTAATTAGCCTATTTATGCTCAGCGCTTAAAGCAAAACGCCCAGCGCAATGATTACGCTGGGCGTTTGCCTTGCACTTAGTTAATCACGCTATAGAACCAAGGTAAACCTAAGGCTAGCAATACACTAATCGCCAGTCCTAACCCTGCCTTAGCCGCATCACTACGTACAATTTTAGCCGTGTCATGCACTGAAGGATTAAACATGTGCATAGCAATCGCAAACTCTCGACCTGCCAGCAAGCCTAGGAATACCCAAGTAGTACTCATTGGCATATTGCTCCACTCTTTAAATACCAATAAAACTAAGGCATAGATAAAGTCGATAATAGTCGCTGCACGGATATCACGGGTACCGGTTTTACTAGTAACAATTCTTTGAATCGCTCCCCCGCTATGATAAAAAATCACTCCTAACAGAGCGACAAAGGTCACCACAGCAAAAATCATCCAATCAGCAGTCACTTGGCGAGGTGCATAAACAAAAATATTGGCTAAGTCTTGAATTAACCACTGGCTCCATAAAAAAGCGGTAGCAAGCCACTGTAAAATGATCCAATAACCAGGAGCAGGTTGTCCTGCGGTACGATCAAAGTGCTCAGTTAAGCCTCGAATAACAAAACGAAATAACAAAATAGCCACTACAAAAGCAACCGCATAGCCCATTAATGACTTAACTAACATTGAACCTAGATTACTTGGTGCAAAAATGGTGAGTACTAAAAAAGTGGTACTCACTGGAATTGAAAAACGAGTCAGAATCAAAATAACGATCGGTGGGACGATGTACAGCCAGGTTAATCCTTCTTCTGGAAAAGGAATTTTCTCTAAACGTCCATAGGAAGCATCACCCGTAGTTGAGCTATACCAACCGTAGAGCAGTACTACCACCAGCACTGAACTGGCAATGTAGTGGTCTAATGAAACCAGACATCTACTTAGGCGATAATGTTCGCCATAAAGAGGTGCTCTATGATAAACAAACAACGTACTTTTACTCCAGAATTCAAACAAGAAGCCGCTAGCTTGGTGCTTGATCAAGGCTACAGTCTTGCCCAAGCCTGCACATCATTAGGTGTGAGTAAGTCGGCCTTGCACCGATGGGTTAAACAGCTCTCAGAAGAGCGTCAAGGTATCACTCCAAAAGGTAAAGCAATAACCCAAGAACAACAGCGCATTCAAGAGCTTGAAGAGCGCTGCAGACGGCTTGAGATGGAGAAATCCATATTAAAAAAGGCTACAGCTCTCTTAATGTCGGACGATTGGAAACATACACGCTAATTGAGAAGTTAAGAGAGTATGCCCCTGTTGAAATCGTGTGTGCGACCTTTGAGGTTAATCGCTCTTGTTACTATGAGTATCGAAAAAGATCGCGACGAGTAGATGTCGAGCACATCAAGCTAAGAGCGCTGGTAAGTCAATTATTTAACAAGAGTCGCTACTCAGCGGGCAGTCGCACTTTGCAATGTATGCTGAGTAAACAAGGTGTCACTATAGGTCGTTTTAAGGTGCGTAAGATGATGAACGAACTCGGTCTATCATGTAAGCAGCCAGGCTCGCACGTGTACAAACAAGCCACGCTTGAACGACTTGATATACCGAACCGTTTAGACAGGAAGTTTGCTGTAACACGACCTAATCAAGTTTGGTGCGGGGATATTACTTACATCTGGACAGGTCAGCGCTGGAGTTACCTAGCAGTTGTTTTGGATCTTTATGCTCGACGGGTAGTTGGTTGGTCTATGTCTGAAACAGCTGATGCCAGCTTAATCGTAAAATCGTTAGAGCATGCATGGGAGCAGCGCGGTCGTCCGCAAGGTGTGTTATTTCACTCAGATCAAGGCTCACAGTACGCTAGCTATCAGTTTCGTCAGCGTCTATGGCAATATCGCATGGTTCAAAGTATGAGTCGCCGAGGTAACTGCTGGGATAATGCACCGGTGGAGCGACTATTTCGTAGCTTAAAAACAGAGTGGGTACCAATGTTTGGGTATAACAGTTTTATGGCTGCTCAAAAAGATATCAGTGGTTACCTGATGAAATATTATAATCAGCAACGACCACATACATTTAATCGTGGCTTGACTCCGCTAGCAGCGGAAGAAATTCTTAACAAAGTGTCTGGAATTATTTGACCACTACACAAACAACCAAAGAATCCACCAGGGCCTATTGCTATTAGAAGAAATAAAGGTTCCTAGGGTTTGAATCGCATCGTTGGCAATAATTGAATAGGCCGCCAGCATGAAGCCTACAACCATGTAAATCTCAAGCATCGTTTCACCTAATAGTCGATAGTTAATAGAACTGCAGCTATTAAGGCAAATTCAGATGACAGCTTGATGTCACTACAAACCAATACAGCTTAGATAAGAAGCAACGACTATCACAGCAACTAGCGTTTAGTGGTTAAAGAAGGAAAAACAGGCAAAAAAAATCCCCTGTCGCGATGTGCGTACAGGGGATTTTTGTTTGGCGCTTGACGATGACCTACTCTCACATGGGGAAACCCCACACTACCATCGGCGATACATCGTTTCACTACTGAGTTCGGGAAGGGATCAGGTGGTTCCAACGCTCTATGGTCGTCAAGCAATTCTTTAGAAGGTCCGTTGTGGGCTGGGCAGGTGTGCCTCGGCTTTGTCGTGCCTTCGAATTAGGTATGTAATAGTAGTTGATTCGGTGTTTTGAGTTCAACTAAATTTTCGTTTGTTTGGTATCAACCAGACCCAAATTGTTTGGGTGTTATATGGTCAAGCCTCACGGGCAATTAGTATTGGTTAGCTCAACGCCTCACAGCGCTTACACACCCAACCTATCAACGTCGTAGTCTTCGACGGCCCTTTAGGGGATTCAAGATCCCAGTGAGATCTCATCTTGAGGCACGCTTCCCGCTTAGATGCTTTCAGCGGTTATCGTTTCCGAACATAGCTACCCGGCAATGCCACTGGCGTGACAACCGGAACACCAGAGGTTCGTCCACTCCGGTCCTCTCGTACTAGGAGCAGCCCCTCTCAAATCTCAAACGTCCACGGCAGATAGGGACCGAACTGTCTCACGACGTTCTAAACCCAGCTCGCGTACCACTTTAAATGGCGAACAGCCATACCCTTGGGACCGGCTTCAGCCCCAGGATGTGATGAGCCGACATCGAGGTGCCAAACACCGCCGTCGATATGAACTCTTGGGCGGTATCAGCCTGTTATCCCCGGAGTACCTTTTATCCGTTGAGCGATGGCCCTTCCATACAGAACCACCGGATCACTAAGACCTACTTTCGTACCTGCTCGACTTGTTGGTCTCGCAGTTAAGCGCGCTTTTGCCTTTATACTCTTAGACCGATTTCCGACCGGCCCGAGCGCACCTTCGTACTCCTCCGTTACTCTTTAGGAGGAGACCGCCCCAGTCAAACTACCCACCATACACTGTCTTCGATCCGGCTTACGGACCTGAGTTAGAACCTCAAAGTTGCCAGGGTGGTATTTCAAGGTTGGCTCCACTGCAACTGGCGTCACAGTTTCAAAGCCTCCCACCTATCCTACACAAACAACTTCAAAGTCCAGTGCAAAGCTATAGTAAAGGTTCACGGGGTCTTTCCGTCTTGCCGCGGATACACTGCATCTTCACAGCGATTTCAATTTCACTGAGTCTCGGGTGGAGACAGCGCCGCCATCGTTACGCCATTCGTGCAGGTCGGAACTTACCCGACAAGGAATTTCGCTACCTTAGGACCGTTATAGTTACGGCCGCCGTTTACCGGGGCTTCGATCAAGAGCTTCGCTTGCGCTAACCCCATCAATTAACCTTCCGGCACCGGGCAGGCGTCAGACCCTATACGTCCACTTTCGTGTTTGCAGAGTCCTGTGTTTTTAATAAACAGTCGCAGCGGCCTGGTATCTTCGACCAGCCAGAGCTTACGGAGCAAGTCCTTCACCCTAGCCGGCGCACCTTCTCCCGAAGTTACGGTGCCATTTTGCCTAGTTCCTTCACCCGAGTTCTCTCAAGCGCCTTGGTATTCTCTACCCGACCACCTGTGTCGGTTTGGGGTACGGTTCCTAACTATCTGAAGCTTAGAAGATTTTCTTGGAAGCATGGCATCAACCACTTCATCCTCATAAGAGGACTCGTCATCAGCTCTCGGCCTTAAGATCCCGGATTTGCCTAAGATCTCAGCCTACTGCCTTAAACACGGACAACCAACGCCGCGCTGGCCTAGCCTTCTCCGTCTCTCCATCGCAATAGTTAGAAGTACAGGAATATTAACCTGTTTCCCATCGATTACACTTCTCAGTCTCACCTTAGGGGCCGACTCACCCTGCGTCGATTAACGTGGCGCAGGAAACCTTGGTCTTTCGGCGTGGAAGTTTTTCACTCCCATTATCGTTACTCATGTCAGCATTCGCACTTCTGATACCTCCAGCAAGCTTCTCAACTCACCTTCACAGGCTTACAGAACGCTCCTCTACCGCACACTCAAAAGAGTGCACCCGTAGCTTCGGTGTATGGTTTGAGCCCCGTTACATCTTCCGCGCAGGCCGACTCGACTAGTGAGCTATTACGCTTTCTTTAAAGGGTGGCTGCTTCTAAGCCAACCTCCTAGCTGTCTAAGCCTTCCCACATCGTTTCCCACTTAACCATAACTTTGGGACCTTAGCTGACGGTCTGGGTTGTTTCCCTTTCCACGACGGACGTTAGCACCCGCCGTGTGTCTCCCATGCTCGCACTTGCTGGTATTCGGAGTTTGCATCGGGTTGGTAAGTCGAGATGACCCCCTAGCCGAAACAGTGCTCTACCCCCAGCAGTGATACATGAGGCGCTACCTAAATAGCTTTCGAGGAGAACCAGCTATCTCCGGACTTGATTAGCCTTTCACTCCGATCCACAGGTCATCCCCTAATTTTTCAACATTAGTGGGTTCGGTCCTCCAGTTAGTGTTACCCAACCTTCAACCTGCCCATGGATAGATCGTCCGGTTTCGGGTCTATACCCAGCGACTATTCGCCCTATTAAGACTCGCTTTCGCTACGCCTTCCCTATTCGGTTAAGCTTGCCACTGAATATAAGTCGCTGACCCATTATACAAAAGGTACGCAGTCACAGAACAAAGTCTGCTCCTACTGCTTGTACGCATACGGTTTCAGGTTCTATTTCACTCCCCTCTCCGGGGTTCTTTTCGCCTTTCCCTCACGGTACTGGTTCACTATCGGTCAGTCAGTAGTATTTAGCCTTGGAGGATGGTCCCCCCATATTCAGACAAAGTTTCTCGTGCTCCGTCCTACTCGATTTCACTTCTATAACGTTTTCGTATACAGGACTATCACCTACTATGGTCACGTTTCCCACCGTGTTTTACTAACGTTAAAGAAGCTTAAGGGCTGGTCCCCGTTCGCTCGCCACTACTAAGGGAATCTCAATTGATTTCTTTTCCTCCGGGTACTTAGATGTTTCAGTTCCCCGGGTTCGCCTCTTGCACCTATGTATTCAGTACAAGATACCTAACTTATGTTAGGTGGGTTTCCCCATTCAGAGATCTCCGGATCAAAGGTTATTTGCCACCTCCCCGAAGCTTATCGCAGGCTATCACGTCTTTCATCGCCTCTGACTGCCAAGGCATCCGCCGTATGCGCTTATTCACTTGACCATATAACCCCAAACAATCTGCTTCACAGCGATTATTCAAAGTCAGTCGTGAATGGTTTGATACTTTCGCCGAAAATTCGCTTGAACTCGCAAATTTTACCTTAGCCTAATCATTACCAGTGAAAGTAATGAATTAGTCTTTTTTACTTCTATCACATACCTAAATTTTTAAAGAACAGTTCTGATTAAAAAATCAGAAATCAATATTTCAATCAAGCAAAGAAATACTCATTTCTGATCTCTCGTCACAGTTACATGTAATGTATTGGTGGAGCCATGCGGGATCGAACCGCAGACCTCCTGCGTGCAAGGCAGGCGCTCTCCCAGCTGAGCTATGGCCCCAATACAACGTATTGAAGAACCGTTACCCCATCTGATAACTGACAGTGTTTATACACTGAATTTTATGTTAACCAAGGCATTTAAAGGCGAAGTTTAGTCAAACTAAACGAGGCTTTAAATAACGCAGGGTAAGATAAAATTGGTGGGTCTGGGCAGAGTTGAACTGCCGACCTCACCCTTATCAGGGGTGCGCTCTAACCAACTGAGCTACAGACCCAATTATCACTTGGGTGTAGACCCAATCGCATTACATATAT